>JAWACZ010000012.1:0-43413 GCA_038896555.1 Candidatus Caldarchaeum sp.
AGAGATACCTTACATGGGGGAAGCCCAACAAACAAACGATCTTCACGATCCTTAAGAGGGCAGGGTATGTTTCCAAAGACGCTGAGAAGCTTTCAGAACAGCTTGAGAACGGTGACGCCGAGCTTCCAGCACCTCTGTTGGTTAGGTTGAGGCCGCCGCGGAAGGGCTTCGGAAAATCCGTGAAAAAAGCCTTCAAGTCCGGCGGCGAATACGGCGACCGAGGGGAGACGATCAACGAGCTGCTTAAGAGGATGCTCTAGCTGAAACACTTATTAACAAACCCGCTGTTTAAATCAACAGCTCGATAAAAAGGTGGATGGGATGCCGACTAGGCTGAGAAAGGTTCGCAGGCTACGTGGCTCCAGAACACACGGCTGGGGGCAGATAGGCCAGCATAGGAAAACAGGCGCCAAAGGAGGCAGAGGTATGGCGGGAGGACATAAACACAAGTGGACGAAGCTCTTGAAAACCGACTACTTTGGTGAGCACGGTTTCACACCCGTCAGAGTGGCCGCGAAGAAAACCGTCAACCTCTTCCAAGTTTCGGAATACGCCCTGAAATCCGGGTCAGACATCGTCAACCTTCATCAACTTGGCGTCAGCAAGCTGCTTGGCGGCGGCAAACTGCTCAAGCCTTTGACCGTAGTGGTGGAGGAGTGGAGCAAAAAAGCCGCTGAAAAAATCGAGGGAGTGGGCGGAAAAGTCGTCAAACCTGAAGAGGTCAAATCAGCATGAGCGAGCAGTCGCCTGTGAGGTTGTTCTTCGAAAAAACCTCCCGCCTACTGCCGGAGATAAAGAAGCCCGGCAGAAAGGTGGGGCTGTCCGAGAAGCTCGCCTGGACCGCTTTAGCACTTGTCGTATACGTTTGGATGGGTCACACATTTCTGTACGGGCTTCCGGCGACGCAGCAAGTCGGTCAAAGCCCTGTGCTGCTCAACGTTGTTTTCGCCCAGAAGCAGGGAACCCTCATCACCCTAGGCATAGGCCCCATAGTTACCGCGGGGCTGATACTGCAGCTGTTGGTGGGCGCGGAGCTGATAAAGCTAGACCTGAAGAAGAGCGAGGACAGAGCTCTGTTCACTTCGGCCAGTAAATTCCTCGCAATTCTCATAACTTTGTTTCAGGGAGCTGCATATGTGTATGCGGGCTTTTTCGGAGCCACCAACGCCACCCAAAACGCTCTAATCTTCGTACAGCTGGTCATTGCAACGATTCTCATAATCTTGCTCGACGAGCTTGTGCAGAAGGGATGGGGGCTGGGCAGCGGTATAAGCCTGTTCATAGTAGCCGGCGTTGCGGAGGAAGTGTTCGTCTCACTCATATCTCCCATAATTTTGGCGGACGGAATCTACCAGGGAATAATTCCGGCGATTGTCCAGACGCTGCTGTCCGGAAGGCTGTCCGATACGCTCATCAGACAGGGAGGCTACCCAGACATAATTGGCCTCCTCTCCACAGTCTTCCTCACACTCGTCCTGATATACATCGAAGCGGTCAGGGTTGAGATACCCATCTCATACGCAAAGTTCCAGGGATATCGCGCCAAATACCCCGTCAAGCTGCTTTACGTCTCCAACGTCCCGATAATCTTCGCGACAACAATCTTCAGCAACATCTTCTACTTAGGCTCGCTTGTCTGGAGCAGGTTCAACCCTAACAACGAGAACTTCTTCCTCAACCTTATAGGAACATACGTCTACGACCAGAACGTAGGCTCTCTCATTCCAACAGGCGGGCTGGCATACTACGTCATAGGCCCGCGCGGGCTTACAAACGTTCTGCACGACCCTGTGAGAGCGGTAGTCCACGCAGCACTGCTGATAACCTTCGCTGTCCTGTTCGCCAAGTTCTGGGTTCAAATAGGGGGTCTCGGACCTGAGAAGGTGGCTGAGCAGCTTATAAGCGCAGGCATGCAGGTGCCCGGCTTCCGAAGGTCTCCAACCATCATAGCAAGCGTCATCGGAAAATACATCTCCACAGTCACCATCATAGGAGGCTTGATAATTGGAGTCGTAGCCAGCGTAGCAGATTATCTGAACGTTTTCGGCTCCGGCATAGGGCTGCTGCTCATGATAGGGATTCTTCACCAATACTATCAAATACTGGTGAGGGAGAGGCTTTCTGAGATGTATCCTATGCTAGGCCGCTTCCTTGGAGAGGAGTAGCATGTTTGCCGAGATGGTGTTAATCGCTGGGCTGGCTGCGGCAATATCCGCTTTTACGACGGCTATCAGACGGCTAATATTCAAGAAGGAGGACCTAGCCAAGATGGCTGAGATACAGGCCTTCAACAAGGAGTTGATGACTGCCACACGTAAAAAAGACCAGAAAACCCTGCAAAAGCTTCAGAAAAAGAAGGACTACATTCAGAAGCTAAACGCCGAGATAAGCAAGAAAAACTTGATGACCATGTTCGCCAGCCTCATGGTATTCTTCACAGTTTACCCCGTTCTGGCAGGATATTTTGGAAACGATGTAATAGGGTTAATGCCGGCGGGGCTGGAGATACCGTTCATCTCCCAAAACGGTGAGATAAGGTTTTACGGCTGGTTCATCCTATCTTTTTTCGGAGTAGGCTCTCCAATCTCAAAGCTTATGGGTATCAGCTTTACCGGTGTGGGGGTGTCGGACGTTGAGAAGAAGCCTCAGGACAAGAAGCAGGAAAAGGATAGCGGTTAGAACTCCTGGGGGCGGAGTTAAACTCATTTTCCGCGAAAGCAACCCGGGCAAGCCTACGTGCCGCTACTGCGGCCGTACAGTCCACGGCATTGTGTCAACAGGACGGGGAAGCTTTTCGTCAAAAACTGTTTCCCGAATGTTCGGAGGCGTGGTATGCGCTTCATGCCTTGCTAAACGAATAATCAACGTAGCCGCCGCCGAGTGGAGCTCCTCCTGAAAAAATGTCTAGCAACATTTTCAACTATCTCCACAACCTGCAGAGGACTCATACTGGAAGTGTCTATTATAAGATGGAATGGCTGAAAGTCTTCTCCCATCTTTATCCCGTAAAGCCTTCTGTATATCGCGGCGCTCTGGCTGTCGCGTAAGGTCAAAAGCCGGAAGGCCTTTGACACCGGTATGCCGCTCCGCTTGGACAGTCTTTTAGCACGGTTTTTTTTATCGGCGGTGAGCCATACGTTGAACGACCTGCCTTTGTAAAGCCAGGGCATAACCCATGAATCCACAACAACTCCGCCTGCCCTGCAAAACTCAAGAAGCTTTCTGTCAACTTTTTTGTCGAATGTTGGGTCACGGCTTCTGAGCTTCAGAAACTCAAGGCCTTTGGAAGACTCCCACCATCCAGGACCTGTGGGCTTAAACCCCATATCCTTAGCAACGGCCTTCAAGGCATCGCCTCCAGAAACATACTTGAGCCGCATTCTCTTGGCGAGAGTTTTTCCGACGGTGGATTTGCCCACGGCGGCGAAACCAGTGAGGCAGATGACAGGCTTCGAAGCCATAGAATGCTTAGCCCCCAGCCAAATATATGTATAAATGGTGTTCGACGTTTCATGCTTGCTGGAATGGTTGCGAAAGAGTTGGTAGGCGGGGTCTGCGTCAAGACTTTGGGAAGGGACGCGGGAGCCAAGGGAGTGGTTGTAGCTGTGTTTGAGGACGGCTATGTGCTTTTGACAGGTCCAAAATCGTTGACTGGGCTGAGAAGAAGGCGTGTGAACATGAAACACTTGGTGCCGACGCCTAAGAAGGTCGAAATACCTGAAAACGCCTCCGACGAGGATGTATTGAAAGCAATTAAGGAGGCTGGTTTGGAGAGATACATGGTTGAGAGATATGAAATTCCAGCCTCCGTGGAGCGTTAGCCGGGGAACGCTTGTTAGACGCGAGGCCGAAACAGACCCTGGCTACGGCAAACCACCTCATCAAAGGAGTGTGGAAGAGCTGCTTCAGCTCGGCGTGATTAACTTGGACAAGCAGAGGGGGCCGACAAGCCATGAAGTAGCCTACATCGTGAAAAAAATTCTGGGGATAAACCATGCTGGACACGGCGGGACCCTAGAAACATTCGGGGAAATCCCGCTGTCTCCGGCGTCCTACCGCTGATGCTTGGAGAAGGGACGAAGGCGGCGGCGGCTTTGATGCACAGCGGGAAAGAATATGTTTGTTTGATGGAGCTCCACGGCGATGTTTCCGACGATGGCCTGGCTGACGCATTTGGCTTTTTCACAGGAGAGATATACCAGGTCCCTCCCGTGAGAGCAGCCGTAGCGAGAAAACCCCGCGTCAGGACGGTTTACTATGTTGAGTTGTTGGAGAGGGAGGGGCGTATGGTTTTGTTTAAGGTCGGCTGTTCCGGCGGGACTTACATAAGGAAGCTTTGCCACGACATCGGCGAATACCTCGGCGTCGGCGCGCATATGGAGGAGCTCAGGAGAACTCGTGCAGGGCCCTTTACCGAGGATACGTCGCATACCTTGCTTGAGCTGTACGAGGCTTGGACCGATTACAGGGAGACGGGCCGTGAGGAAACCTTGAAAAACCTCATCCAACCTGTCGAGGAATGTGTCCGGCTTCTTCCAAAAGTTTACATTTTGGACACGGCTGTCGACGCGGTTTGCCATGGAGCGGACTTGATGGCTGCGGGGGTTAGCAAGCTTGAGACAGGCGTGGCGAAGGGTGATTTCGTAGCCGTGCTCACCTTGAAAGGCGAGCTGGTTGGGTTCGGCACGGCTGCGATGGAAAGCGAGGAGATGGTCAACGCATCCGAGGGAGTTGCCGTGGATGTGACAAGAGTTGTGATGCCAAGGTCAACCTACCCACCAGTCTGGAAAGGAGGGCTTCAACGCGTCTCATAGCTAACGCATCAAGAAAGAGGAAAGCATATAGCCTGAGATTGAACTTTTACGGAATGGTGCCGGGGTCCCTAAGCCAGGTATAGGGCAGGCCTGGAGAGCCTGTGGCCCAACCGGGCCGCGTGGGTTCAAATCCCACCCCCGGCGCGCACAGCGCTGCAGACCGTTTTCGAAGTGACTGCTTAATAAATGAGCTTAAACCAATGTTTTCCGTTGACGCCAGGCTATCATCGGATGGAGGCTTTGATGAAAGCACATAAAAGGGAGAAGGGAGCTAAAAAGCTTGCCGAAGAATACCTTGAAGCTGTTTACGAGATTTTTGAACAGAGGGGTGGCAGGGTTAGGCCTGTTGACGTTGCTAGAGCCTTGAACGTAGCTCCCAGCACCGTGAAGAAGGTGATCTTCAGGCTGAGGGAGAAAGGCTACGTCAGGTACGAGCCCTACAAACTGCTTGAGCTCACCGAAGAAGGCCTGTCCACTGTGCGGAGGCTTAAACGCCGCCACGACACCATTTCAAAACTGCTCCAAACACTGGGGATGGATGAGATGACGGCCGAGATAGAAGCCGAGCGTATGGAGCACAGCATCGGCGAACAGTCTACGCAGATGTTCGAGGTGCTGGGGCAGGTTTTCAACGAGGATGAAGAGCTATGCCGTAGGGTTCAGGAGGGGATTAGGAGCAAGCTGGCTCTATACGAAAAACGTTGAAAAACTACGAAAAAGTAAAAGAACAACCACCCAGAGATACCGAATTATAAAAATAAATACGATGTCAATAGCTAGAGCGGTGGTGGAAAGGCGGTGGAGGCAACAACCCTCCTCGACTCGACGCTCAGAGAAGGAGAGCTCTTCAGAGTCCTCAAAACGGATGCGAAGGTCGAGCTTGTTAGAAAGCTCGCTGAAGTCGGGATAAAACGCATCGAGCTCACGGTTGACTATCCTCCGAGGACAACTAGGGATGACGTGGAGCCTGTTGTCAGAGCCGTAAACGAATGCGGCTTGGAGGCGGTGTTGCATGGAAGAGCTTTGAAGCAAGACGTTGAAGCGGCTGCGAAGTATGATCCCCACGGGCTGGCGGTGTACATTTCTCCGACTGAAATCCACCGAGTCCATAAGCTCCACGGCATAACCTACGAAGAGGCTGTGGGAAGGCTTGCTGAAGCCGTAACCTTGGCGAGAAGCCACGGCTTCCGCTACGTTCGCGCAACGTTGGAGGATGCGTCTAGGTTCTACGTTGAGGGAGAGCTTGAAAAGCTTGTCTCGGCAATCAAAAGGCTGGACGAAGCTGGGGTTAGCCTAGTCAGCGTACCAGACACGGCAGGACTTCTCTCGCCACGCACCTCCGCAGAGTTCATTCGAAGGCTTCGCCAATCCGTTTCCACGCCTTTGGCAGCCCATTTCCACAACGACTATGGTATGGCGTCGCCTAACACGGTGGAAGCAATCCTCGAAGGCGTTGCTGAGGCTCATGTAACCGTCATGGGCGTTGGCGACAGGAACGGCATAGCTGACCTCTACGAGGTGGTTGCCACGCTCGAAGACATTCACGGCGTCCAGCTTGGAATGGACAGGAGTAAGATTCAAAGCTTGTACGGTTTTTTCGGCAAGGTTGCGGGAATAAGGCTGCATTGGCGTCACCCCCTATCCGATGAAGCGAAGACTCTGAGGGCTGGAGTACACCAGGCCATGGCTGTCGAGAAGCCCGAAGGCTACATTCCTAAGAAAAAGCTGGAAACAGACTTCGGAAACCCTGTCTTCCACATAGGCGTTTACACAAGCCACAGGTTGGTCGCCATGCTTGCGGGCCTGGACCCTGGCGACCCACAGGTTAAAAAAGCTACAGAGGTCCTGGCTAAAAAGGCTAGGGAGAGGAGAAACGGTCTCAACTACATGGATTTGAAGGAAGTTTTGAAGAAAGAGCTGGGCGTTGACGTGACCCCCGAGACGTTTGAAAGGTTTGTGAAACGTGAGAGGGCTTATCTGCTGGCTAAGCTTGACCCCCAATACGACGTCGACAAAATACTTAGGGAGCTTGCGGCTTGGGATGACGTGGAGAGCGTCGACGAGGTTTACGGAGACGTAGACGTAGTTGTCGTTGGCAGGCTGAGCCTGTTAAAGGACAACTTCGTGGAAAGGTTTAGAACAATGTTCGCAGATGGAATAGAAGACTTGAAGGTGCTTGTAGCCGACTAGCCGCGGAGCAGGGCGGGTATAACGGTTTTAATCCCAGCCTCGCCAACGGCTCGAACCAAGTCTGTCACGCTGACGACTCCTGCCAGCCTGTCGTCTCTCACGACGACAAGCCTCCTTACACGATGTCCGGCCATGATGGCTGCCGCGTCGGCGATCGACGTGTTTTCGCCCACAACTATCAACGGGCTGGACATTATCCTTTCAACCCTCGTCCTCTTCGGCGAAAGTCCGACAGCCACAACCTTCCTAACAACATCCCTCTCAGTCACGATGCCGACGGGTTTTTCATCCTTGACTACTACGCAGGAGCCAACCCCCTTCTCCGCCATGAGACGCGCCGCCGCATAAACGCTGTCGTCAGCAGAAACCGTGACGACGTTGTCGGCCATTATCTCTTTAACCAGCTTGACTCTTTCCATGGCTTTATTGATGGAAAACGCGTTTAAAGATGTTTCAAACGGTTTAAATCATGCTTCCACACCCCTCAGCAGGAGATGAAAGTCCCCGTCAAAGTCCAGACCTACTGTCCGAAATGCAACAGTCACACTGAGCACTCGGTCACGTTGTACAAGAAGGGGAAGGAACGAAGCCTTGCGCTAGGCGCTAGGAGACACGCCCGGGAGCTAAAGGGATACGGCGGCCAGAAATACCCTATACAGAGGAAGAAAGCAAAAACAACCGACAAAAAAACTCTAGTCCTTAAATGCAATACCTGTGGAAGGTCTCTGATGAGGGAGGGCATCAGGCTGAAAAAACTTGAGCTGGTGAGGTAAGCCATGTCTGAGCCTTGGGAAAGGCTGATACCTAGGCCGCGTTCAAGTTTCATCCAAGTGATGTGCAACGAATGCGGTAACAGACAGATTCTCTTCGACTCCGCTAAAACCGTAGTCAGGTGCAACGTCTGCGGAGCAGGCCTCTGCAAGCCTGCGGGCGGAAAATCCATAATCCTAGCTAAAAAGGAGAGGGTCCTTGAGTAAAGCTCCCGAGCTAGGGGAGCTGGTCATAGGCAAGATTACAAGCGTTAGAGACTACGGAGCCTACGTGGAGGTGGAGGAGTACCCCGGCTACGAAGGCTTCGTCCACGTTTCGGAGGTTTCTTTAAAATGGGTGCTAAACATACGTGAACATCTCAAGGAGGGGCAGAGGACAGTCCTTAAAATCATTCGCGTCAACCCGCAGACCTTTCAAATCGACCTTTCAATCCGCCGTGTATCGCAGAAAGAGAGGATAGAAAAGCTGCTGGAGGTGAAGAAGAAGGCGAAGGTTGCTAAAGTGCTTAAGGTTCTAGAGGATGCGTCTGGACTCAGGGCTGTGGAGACGCTGCTGGCGAAGTTTCCAGACCCCGTACAGCTTTACGAGGTCTTCGAAAAGATTGCGGTCGGCGAGCAGGTGGAAAGCTTTCTCCAAGGCTTGAGTAAGGCCGAGGCCGATGCTTTGAAAAAAGCTGTTGAGCAGGAAATAAAAGTTAGAGAGTTTGAGGTTAAGGTTGACGTCATTCTACGTTGCGACGGGCCGAAAGGTGTGGAGGCAATAAGACTGGCGGCTGAAAAAGCCGAGCAAGTAGCAGCCGGCGGAGAACATGTTGAAATCAAGACGAAAGGAGCTCCTGTCTACTCACTGCATGTTAAAGCATCTTCTAGGGAAAGAGCCTCTGAACTCGTTTCACAGGCTTTACAAGCCTGCAGGGCCGTCATGGCGGAATACGGAGGGGTGGCGCAGCTCAAAACGGCTTCTGGATGACGGTTTCCAAACGCTCCATCTTAAAAAGAAGAGACCTTCTCCTAACTATCATCGTCTTGTTTTCAAGTTTCTGGTATTTTGCGTTGACTTCAACATCCATGGGGAGAGGCTCCTGCGTGGTCTCGACATCTAGCACACGGGCGTCTGCGGGGAAATCCACATGCCTTCCCTTACCGAGCTTCACCTCTATTCCAAAAATCTTGAACCCATCCAGAGTCTGAGGAGGCTCCTCCAACACGGTCACCCTGTATTTGTAAATTCGAGTCCTCTCGGAGCGGGTTTTCTGAGAATGTTTCGACGTCATTTTTACCGTAAACCTTTCGTTGAAGTAGAATTTAAGACTGCTCAGGTTTTTCGACAACGGTTGTGCTGTGTTTGGCCTCTCACCTGGTTAAACAGCAATATACGGGCTTAAGGCATGTCTGGACATGGTCAGCCTCATAGAGGTTGTCGTGATCTCCTTCTTCGCAGGGTTTATAGGCTCTATCACAGGGTTGGGCGGAGCCAGCATAACAACACCGTTGCTGACTTTGATGGGCGTGCCTATCAAAAACGCCATAGCGGCTGGGATAGTATCAATTATAGCCACTTCTAGCGGTTCCTCGGCCGCATACATCCGTCGTGGCTTGGCAGACGTTAAAGCAGCCATGTTCCTCGAGATTTTCACGATAGTCGGAGCTATCATCGGAGCGACTATAACCCTGTATATAATTCCAAGGCTTCTGTACTTCTTCTTCGCCGCTTTCCTTCTGACATCTTTCCTCGGACTACGTCGCCTCAGCCAAGAACTCCCTCAAAACGTTGTACAGGACAAGGTAGCGCGATGGCTTGGTATGTCAGGCTCTTACTACGACGACAGGCTGGGGGTGGAGGTATCTTACAAGCTGACTAGGCCTTTGCTTGGTGGGGCAGGAATGTTTGTCGCGGGGATAGCGGCCGGCATGCTGGGCATAGGAGCTGGAGCCTTCAAAGTAGCGGTTCACGAGCTCGTTCTCAAAATGCCTTCCAAAGTCTCCTCAGCCACCAGCAACTTCATTATCGGAATGACCGCATTAGCGGGTGCGAGCGTATACTTCAACTCCGGGCTGCTGTTCCTAGTTCTGGCAGCACCTATGGCCGTTGGAACAACTCTGGGCGCCATGGCAGGCTCAAGAGTCTTGAGGAAGCTCAGCAACAAGTCTACACGGCTGCTCTTCCTCGCCGTAGTGCTGTACATCATGGCTCAGATGGTTGTGAAGGGGTTCATGGAATGAACAGGTCGAAGCTAGAGACCCTGCTAAGCAGCATCCTTATGGTGGGCATAGTCCTCAGCCTAATTGTGTTGGTTGCAGGGTTGGCCAGTTACCAGCTTTCAGCCGGCTCTACGATAGTTTTAAGCGAGCAGTATAGGGTGAGCGCTCCCAGCTTCCTAGATTATTTGAAAAACCTGCCAGAGAATGGGCTGGGTGCAAAAGGGTTGATGGCCATAGGGCTGTCTCTTCTAATGCTCACACCCTATGCGAGAGTGGTGACCTCGCTTGTCTACTTCGCCGTAAAACATGACATCAAGTATCTTCTCATAACGGCTTTTGTTTCAACAGTGTTGACTATAAGCCTTCTAACCCATTAAACGCCCGGTTTTTAAAGCCTTATCACGATTAGCATAGCGAGCGATGCGGCGAAAACAAGCGCCCATACAAATCTACTCCATGAAAATATTTTTTCACCGTCTAACGGAGGTATGGGCAGTAGGTTGAAGAAGGCTAGGAAAGCGTTGACCGATGCGACTGCGTTCAAAACCCAGAAAAACGTAGACCTTCCCGCTAAGGCCAACGTAAAGGCAAGAGCGATGTTGAACAGGGGGCCTGCCAAAGCTATCTCGCCATAGTCTCTGACCGTCTGCCGTCCGTAGATTGAGACGGCGCCCGGCATTATCACCGTAAACGGTATGGGCAGGACAGCGGTTAAAACCGTGGCCAGAAGTCCTGCGGGGAATAAGCTGAACCTAGCCCAAAGCCCTTTCCTGACAGCTGTCAGCTTGTGTGCCAGCTCGTGTCCGACGAAGGATACCGCAAAACCAACCAACACCAACCACGACATGATGCCCTGGCTGACAGGCCATCCCATAAACCCCAACCCAGCCAAACACACAGCAGCCGTTGCAACAGTCAGGTGTATAGGCTCGGCTGACATCCACCCCCAACGACCCCGGCCAACCCCATGCTGCATACCATAAAACCTGGTTTCCTTAACCCTTATCTCATCCGGGTTCCTCGCGAACATAACGCCGCTGCATCCATGTTTCTCAGGAAGTCTGTGCTCAGCGCAGTAATCTCCCCCACAATACCTGCATCTGAATGGGAGAAGCTCATCTACGCCGCAGACCAGGCAACGGGTCAATTCCAACAAATGAGCTCCAGTTCATTTTTATATCTTCCTGAAGCAGTTAGCTATACATGAGCGACAGGCCTAGGTGGGACGAGTTTTTCAACAGGCTAGGCCGTGAGATAGAGGAGAGAGTGAGGGAGGCCCTGGAATATTCTTCGGCGGTTTTTGAGCCTCTAACCGGAGACTACAGAAGGCCAAGAACAGACCTGCTAACTCATGGAGGATATGTTTACGTTCTTTTAGAGATGCCGGGATGCGACAAGCAGAAGATAGAGGTAAACGCAGACGAGTCAAGCATTACGGTGACGGGCGAGTACATGACACCTCCACACCCCGAGTTGTTGAGGCTTTACCCGTTTAGGTACGGGAGGGGTTTCAGAAAAACTGTACAGCTGCCGCGTCCTATAGACACATCAAAAGTTGAAGCCAAGTACGAAGCGGGTCTGCTGGTGATAAGGGCGCCCCTAGCCTCGCCTAAAGGCGTCAGGATAGCCATAGAATAACATGCCCGAAGCCTTCGCCAACCTCGTCCAGCTTTGTGAAAAACTGGAGAAAACCCCTGGAAAGAACGATAAAGTCCAGCTGACGGCCGAGTTCTTCCGACGGTTTAAACACACCAGCCAGGAGGAGGCCGCTGCAGCAGCATATCTCCTTGTCGGTTTCTCATCGGGGGTAAGAAGGCTAGGTCTTAACGTAGGGCCCTCAACCCTCTATAAAGCCTTGAGAGGCAGGCAAGGCTCTCTATCGGCCTCGGAGAAGCTGACAATCTCCGATGTGTACGAAACATTACGCAGAGTGGAGAAGCTCTCGGGGGCGGGCTCGCAGAAAACGCGGATAAACCTTTTGGCTGGATTGTTTTCCAGGGCCGACGAGCTGGAGAGGAAATGGCTGATACGCATGGTTTCAGGCGAAACACGGCATGGGCTCAGCGTAGGGCTGCTGGTGGAAGCCTATGCAAAGCTTGCTGGAAAGCCTTTAGACGAAGTCAAGATGGCTGACATGTTTTTGGGCGACTTAGGCGAGCTGACCAAAGCCTGCCTGACCACGGGGCTTGAATCAGTAGGCATAAAAATCTTCAAGCCCATAAAGCCCATGCTGGCAGGCCAGTCCTACACACCTGAGGAAGTCATCAAAGACTTAGGGACGCCCGTGCTTTGCGAACCCAAAATAGACGGCGTAAGAGTTCAGGCTCACAAGAAAGGCGGAGTCATCAAAATCTACTCCAGAGGCTTGAAGGACTTGACCAGCTCTCTCCCTGACTTGGTGGAAACGCTGTCGGCCGAGAAGGCTTTCGAAGAAGCTGTGTTGGACGGGGAAGCCTACTGCGTCGACGAAAACGGCAAACCCCTCCCCTTCCAGACTACTATGACAAGGGTTGGGAGAGAAAAGAATGTGGAAGCCGCTTTAGCTGAGCTCAGGCTTCAAGCCAAGTTTTTCGACATCCTTTACGCCGAAGGACAGGTTCTCTATGGCAAAACGCTGCGGGAAAGGCGTGAAGCCTTAAACCGCTGTCTGCCCGAGCACCTTTTAAACCCAGTTGTGGAAGTAAATACGCCGAAGGAGGTTGAGGACTGTTTTAGGAGATGGGTTTCGGAAGGTTTTGAAGGGTTGATGGCCAAATCGCCCAACAGCCTATACCTACCTGGAAGAAGAGGCCGTCTCTGGCTAAAGCTCAAGGAAGCCGACACCCTAGACGTCGTCGTGATAGCTGCAGAATGGGGTCACGGAAGACGTAGCAAGTGGCTCAGCAACTACCTCCTGGCTGTAAGGGACGAGCGGACAGGCGGTTTCGTGCCCGTCGGAAAGACGTTTAAAGGGCTTACCGACGACGAGTTCAGGAGAATGACAGACATGCTGTTGAATATAAAGACGGAGGAGACGGAGTGGGGTGTCATGGTCGAGCCTAAGATAGTCCTCGAAGTAAAGTACAACGAGGTTCAGAAAAGCCCCCACTACAGCAGCGGATACGCCCTTAGGTTTGCCCGCGTAAAACGCATAAGAGACGACAAGGAAACCAACGAGGCTGATACGCTCTCAAAGGTGGAGGAGGCTTTTTTAAGACATCGAAAGTATTAACAAGCTAACATCCTAAACACTATCCTTGAAATTTGCCCTGTCCCAAGCCTGCAAACCTTTTTAGACAAAGGATTGTGCCGGAGAATTATGAACGGCTTGGCGTGCCTAGCCGGAGTTTCCTCCCTCATTCTCGCAGGGCTGTTTATGACCACCCCCTTACATAGCAGTCTTCCACCAGCCACCCTTCAAGTGTCGGTTCTAGCCGTAATACTTTCCTCTCTGTCCACCTTCCTGACGCCTTTTTCCTCGGCTCTCGGGGGACAGACTATAGTTGCTCCATGGGGGGAGGGTTTGAGACTTGGGTTGGGGCCCCTCGTAGGCTGGTGTTTAGGGGGAGCCGTCATAGGCTTGCTGTCGCGCAAAGCCAAAAGCGCTCTACCCCCTGCGTTGCTCGCCCCAGCCATCGTCTACCTGCTTGTTCTGGGGTTGTCCATGTATGTCCATCCCAGGCTTCCCGGAGCAGTCAGCTGGGAGGTTTTTCTGTCGAGGGTGGCTCAAGCCATCCTGTTAGATGGCCCGCTCGACTTTGCCTTCATATACATCCTGCCATTGTCATTCTCACTTTTATCAGCATCGCTCGTGGAATCAATCACAGCCAAGCCCGTGCCTGTTCAGCCGAGAAAACGCCGTTTCTGGGAATGGGTTGAAGAAGAATAAAATATAGAAGGGTTTTTGGGAGACTTAAGCTGATGGCTGAGCCCCAGCCTCCGCAGGCGCCGGTGGTGCGGCGGGTTTTTTGGCTTTTTTAGCCTTCTTAGCTGCCTTCTTCTTCGTAGCTTTCTTCTTCGCCATGTGTTTCTCGGAAATAGTAGCTATCGGGTGGATAAAAAATTTTCTGAAAAAATTATGGAAAATCCTTGTGCATAACTATTTTTAGGAGTTTTCCAAGTCTTTCGGCCATGATTACGTTGTCTGAGTTTAAACGGGTTGAGCTGAGGGTTGGCAAAGTCCTTAAGGCTGAAAGAGTCAAAGGCTCGGAAAGGCTTCTGAGGCTGCAGGTGGGCTTCGGAGACGCTAGCAAGCAGGTCATAACAGGTCTAGCCCATCTCTACCCACCTGAACATTTTGAAGGAAGGTCTTTCATCTTTGTGACAAACCTTGAGGCAAAAAAGGTCAGAGGCGAGATATCTGAAGCCATGCTATTAACCGCCGTCGAGGACGAGGACAAGATAGTTCCAGTAATACCTGAAAAAGAAGTTAGAGCCGGAACACCCATAATGTAGCCTCTATATATGGGTCTAATGACGGTTAAGTGAGTTGAGGGTTAACGCTGCAGAGCTCGGAGGCCTGCCGGACGGCACCATGGTTGAGCTGGTAGGCTGGCTGAGGTCTAAAAGGCTTCATGGAAAGCTACTGTTCCTCGACTTAAGGGATTCGACGGGGGTTGTACAGGTTACGGTTAAGGCGTCAAACGTTTCCGAGCAGGGGTTTGCAAAGGCCGCGTCTGCGGGGAGAGAGTCGGCTCTCAAAATTGTTGGTCTTGTCAGGCATGATGAAAGGGCTCCTGGTGGCGTAGAGGTAAGCGGAACAGAAATAGAAGTTATTTCACCTTCTATCGAGGAGTTCCCTGTCAAAAAGGGCGTTGGGCCGATGTTCCTAAGCCTTAACAGACATCTGGCGATAAGAAGCCCAAAGGCAGCCGCCATCCTAAGGTTTAGGGCTAAGCTTGTGAAATGCTTGAGGGAGTGGTTGGAGAAAGAGGGGTTTGTTGAGGTTCACTGCCCCACCTTCATAACGGCGGCCGTCGAAGGCGGGGCCACACTCTTCCCTGTGGATTACTTCGATAAAAAAGTCTACCTGACCCAGAGCGTCCAGTTCTACCAGGAGGCTGCCATCTATGCACTGGAAAAGGTTTACAGCATACAGCCCAGCTTCAGGGCTGAGAGGAGCAAGACCCGCAGGCATTTGACCGAGTTTTGGCACGTAGAGGCTGAAATGGCTCACGCAGGGCTCGAGGAGTTGTTGAAGGTGGTGGAGAGGTTGGTGGGCGAAGCTTCGACAGAGGCTGTTCGGATTTCGGCAGGCGAGCTGAGAGTCCTAGACCGTAAAGTAGACCTTACGATGCTTGAACATCCCTACCCGAGGATACGCTACTCGGAAGCCTTGGAGATCTTGGAGAGAAAGGGGGTGTCTGTGCCGTGGGGTAGTGACTTGGGAGCCGACGAAGAAAGGGTTTTGACCATGGAGTTTGAAAAGCCTTTCTTCCTCACACATTTCCCAAGGCAGGCCAAGGCATTCTACCATAAGCCAGACCCCTCCAACCCCACTTTGACCCTCTCAGCCGACCTGCTGGCCCCGTCTGGATACGGCGAGATAGTTGGCGGCGGACAGAGAATCCACGACTACCACGAGCTGCTCAACCGTATAGAGGAGGAGGGGCTGAACCCAGAAGATTATAAATGGTATCTTGACTTAAGGAAGTATGGCACCGTTCCCCACTGCGGTTTCGGCCTAGGGGTTGAAAGGCTGGTCCAGTGGCTTCTAGGGCTCAAGAACATAAGGTCGGCGGCTATGTTTCCAAGGACGCCCAAGCGAATCTATCCATGAAAGAGCCTTACAAGCCCTCGGAAGACACCTTCCTGCTCGAAGACGTTTTAAGGTCAATCGATGTAAGGGGTTTGGCGGCTGAGGTGGGGTGCTCCACAGGCTACATCCTGCGGGTCTTGGCTGAGCTAGGCTTTGAAGTTGTTGGCACCGACATAAACGCAGAAGCTGTCTCCGCAGCCAAGGAAAGCCTGCGAAACCATTACGGGTCAGTCCATCTTGTGAATGCCAGCAGCCTGCCCTTCCGTCCCAGCTCCCTCGACCTGGTGGTCGCAAACCCTCCCTACCTTCCCGGCGACAGCGAGTTTTACGACCCCTCCATACACGGTGGCCCCTCAGGCGTGGAGACGGCGATCCAAGTCCTCACAGATTCCGTTGAAACCATTGAGGCTGAAGGTAAAGTGGTGGTGGTTGCCTCAAGCCTGTCGGACCTCAGAAGGCTGTTAGAACATGCTTCCCAGAGCGGTTTCAGCTTGGCGGAAAAGGTTGAATTAAGGCTTTTCTTCGAGTCGCTTTACTGCTTTATATTTACGCGGCGCTTGTGATGGGGCTGGGCCAAGTGGATTGGGTTGAGCCGTTCAAAACAGGAGGCGGGTTACAGGCGGGAGGTGGGATGGTTCGGCTCCTTCTCCCTAGGCTATGGAGACGTAGGACCAAACATATTCATAGCGTTAGGAGTTATAACGATGTTTGCGGGGGGTGCGGCTCCAATATCCTTCCTTATCGCCGCACTGCTGTACACAATAGTTGGGCTTATCTACGCCGAGCTGGCTCCCACCTATCCCTATGCGGGCGGCGTTCACGTCTATTCGATGAAGGCTTTCAACAGCTTGGTGGGGTTTTTGGCTGGCTGGGCGATGCTGTTGGCCTACATCCTTTGTATATCCCTTTTCGCCGTGGCTGCAGCCGGATACCTCCGCCAGCTTGTCCCGTTTCTCGTTTTCCCGGACCTAGAGTTGAACGGGGTTGTAATACCTTCGTTGGGGATGTTGGCGGGTTTTTTAGCGCTGCTCCTAGTAGTGTTGAACATCATCGGCATAAAATATTCTGCAATAGTTGTTTCATCCCTCGTGTTCCTGGGCCTCTTCATAGAGGCGCTCATTCTCAGCACAGGCTTCTTGCTTAAATTCGATTTGTCGCTGTTCCTCAAACAAGTATTTTTGGTGGGCAGCCACATCATGCACAAGGACGTATCCTACATACCCGCCCTGCCTGCAAACATAAACAACTTTCTATACTCTGTTACTCTGGCAATGGCCTCTTTCGTCGGAATCGAGTCGATAGCCCAAGCCGCTGAGGAGACACGTAGACCCCACTTCTCTATTCCCAGAGCGGCTAAGATGGTCGTGCTCGTAGTTGCTGTTTCTGCCGTGCTTTTCCCTGTTCTGGCGGTCGGCTCTATGAGCTGGGAAGAGGTGGCAGCAGCATACGATAGCCCAGTCTACGAGCTTGTGAGAGTTTTTCCGACGGTCGGAGAATATTTAACACCGTTGGTGGGGCTGGCGGCTTTCATTCTCTGCTACTCCAGCTCGAACACGGGCCTCGTGGGAGTGTCGCGGCTGACGGCTAGCATGGCTAGGTTCAGGCTTCTCCCAGGATGGCTGCGGGTCATCCACCCACGTTTCAGGACGCCTGCGAGGACCATTGTCTTGTTCGGAGCTGTGGGAGTGGCCCTTTCTTTCCTTGGAGACGTGCCGTTGCTGGCAAGCGTTTACGCTTTTTCCGCTGTGTTAAGCTACGTTATCTTGGCACCGACGTTCCTAAAACTAAGGCAGATCGATAGAGAAGTGTTCACTCCGTGGAGACAGCCGTTTAACCTCAGGATAGCAGGCCATGACGTGCCTCTGCTGGGCATCGCTGGAACCGTGGGGTTAACGATTGTTTTCGCGTTGATGTTGCTGTTCCATGCAGGCGGTAGAGCTGTTGGCTTGCTTTGGATGTTGGCTGGAATGTTGTTCTATGTTTCATACAGAGGGTACATAAGGGCGCCGTTTCTGAGCAGGGAGGAAGCTAAGCTCATCGAACCTCTTTCCTACAGGATTAAGGTTGGTATTCTTATCAGGCCCTACGAAAACCCGCAAACAGCATACAAATCGATACTGCACGCCTTCGACAAAAGGTTTGACCTAACGCTTGTGAGCGTTATCGAAAAACCTCTAAACCTGGCTGACGACTCCAGACAGATGCAGAGGCAGGTGTTGGAGGACATGACATCCATCTGCAAGAGGCTTAAGCACGACGGATATAATGCGAAATGCGTCGTGGAGGTTGGGGATTTTGAGGAATCTGTTTCCAAGTTGCTTGACGGAGGTGTTTTCGACCTGGCTGCCTTTATTCAGAGAAGGGCCGAAAAATCAGTCTTCGAAAAAGGGCATGAAAAGAACATACACAACCTTATAACCCGATACCCTGGTAGAGTTGTGTCGCTGAAAAGGGTGGGTGAGTAAATGTCCGTCCCGGGTGTAAGAGCCATCATACATATTTTCGCCGAGTCAAACTCAATCGACCGTGTTGCCAAGCAGATAAGCAAGCTGCCCGAAGTTGTGGACGTTTATGAGGTGACGGGAGAGTTCGACCTGATAGCGCTGGTGATGGCGAAGGACATATCCAGCTTCAGAGACTTTCTCAAAGACAAGATACTCTCCATACAGGGTGTCAAGAGTGCTGTAACTTCGATAGTTCTCTACACCCACAAAAAGGAGGGGGAGGAGACAGGTGAGTGACTAAAATTCTTCCTCCTCTTCCTCCCACTCTTCTTCCTCGAAGTCTTCCTCCTCCCACTCTTCTTCAAACTCCTCCTCTTCCTCTATTCTTGCAAAAAATTCGCTTTTCATACTCACCACGCGGCGAATATGCCTAACAGGTTTGTTTTAAGTTTTTTCAAGGCCGTGCAACACATATTAGCCGATTATTACATGGTTCAGTACGGGGGATGAGGCCGCTGCCCCAGACTGATACATGATGCAGGAAGAGCCGAGCCGACCCCTAAAAATCCTCTCACACAAGGGGTTTGCACGCCGTCCGGAAAGGTGCGAATCTTTTTCGGCGATGTGTTGTTAAGAAATCCTGAAGTTCTCCTCAAGAAACTTGTAAGTAGAATCGTCGCATACGAGCCGGAATGTTGGAACACCTTCGATCTTAATCTTCCCATCTATAATGAGGGTAGGAACAGCTCTTATCCTGTATCTTTTAACAAGGTCCTCTACTTTCTGAAAATCTTTAGACAAGTCAAACACCTCTAGCCTGCAGCCGGCGCATTTTCCCACCTCAACGATGTTGGCCATCTGCCTGCAAAGCGGGCATCCTCCGACGAAGAGCTGCAGCGAGTGGTGCATAAGCTCACAACCCGCAGCCTTTTTAAAACCTTTACCCGTCTACATGGCCGGCGGGTAATGGACCCAAACCTGCGAGCCTTCTGGAATTTCTTTAATGCCGGGCATTCCTATTATGAAGCCGTCGGATCGGGAAGGTATGCTCATTCCGCTTGACTCGCCTAAGTTAGGACGGCAGAGCAGTGTGTCTTCCGTCTCCTCCACAGAAACCCAGACAACCTTCACAAAGTTGTGGTATTTCCTGAAACGTACAGTCTCGGTAAGCTGTGCCATGACTCTTCGATGGTAGAAACTTGGCTGCTGGTGTTGAAGGGCTCTCAACACGGGATACGCTAAGAACATGAAAACGTTGAGCGTTGACATAATGAGTCCCGGAAGCATTATCAATGGTTTTCCGTCTATGCTGGCGAAGCCCCCCACCCTACCCGGCTGGAGGGCGAGCCCGTGAACATACATACCGTCTCCAGCGTTTCTTGCGACAATTGATGAGACATCTTTCTCGCTTATCGAGGAACCGGCTATCGTAATGAACATGTCGACCAGCCCTATGCTCTTGTTGATAGTTTCTGAGAGGATGGATGGTTTGTCGGGAATGATTCCGAGGAAAAAAGCCTCGGCGCCAGAGCCTTCGACAAGCCTCCGGACGACCAGCGTGTGGGTGTTTAAGACTTTGCCGGCTTCCAGCTCTTCGAAGCTGTCGGTCAGCTCGTCGCCGACAGCCATTATACCAACTCTCGGTTTTCTGAGGACGGTGACTAAAGGTATTCCAAGGGCTGCGAGCAAAGCCACGTCAGCCGCCTTCAACCTATGTCCCCTTTGGAAGAGAAGCTGTCCCGCCCTGATGTCGAACCCTTGAAGGTCTACATACTGCCATGGTTCAGCACGTTGCATGAACACAACACTATCCCCCTCCCGGTGTACGAGCTCTTGTGGAACTACTGCGTCAGCACCCTCAGGCAGGTAGGCACCCGTCAGAATACGTGCTGTCTCACCTTTACGCAGAACGTGGGTGGGACGTCTCCCAGGTATACACTCGGCTGCTATACGAAGCCTCACGGGCCTTTCAAAGGAGGCTTCTTCAAGGTCCTTGCTGTTGACGGCGAACCCATCCATGTGCGAAGCGTGGAAAGCCGGCAGGTTTTTAGGCGAGATGATTTGGCTTGCCACAACCCTGTCGACAGCGCCAAACACCGGAACCGTTTCAGACTCTTCTATAGGCTTCACATGGGAGAGTAAGGCTTTCTGAGCCTCCCAGACGTCGGTAAATTTTTCAACCCGCCTGTACAATCCAGTACGGTTAATCGATTAGCTTATATTTTAGCGAAACGATTAAACCACACGTTGGACAACCTGACCTTCTACGCAAAAGTAGGCCAGCTTGTTGCCGAGCAGAAAAAATTCTGCATAGCCACGGTTGTTAAAACCGTTGGACACACGTCGGGAAAGGTCGGCTCCAAAGCCATCATACTGGAGGACGGGAAAGGCTTGTTCGGCTGGGTTGGCGGAGGATGCGTCGAGACAACGGTTCTTCACGAAGCTTTAAAAACCATCAAAGAAGGAAGAAGCCGGACGATATATCTCGAGATGGAGGATGAGCTGAGGGGGACTGGAGTTCCGTGCGGCGGCTCGATGGAGGTCTACCTAGAGCCTGTTCTTCCCAGAAAACAGCTTCTGCTGGTGGGGCACGGTGCCATAGTGGAGAGCCTCGCCAAGCTCGGGAAAATGCTGGACTACAGGGTTGTTGTAGCAGACCCTGAAGGAATGTTCAAGAACCCTGACCTGGTCGACCAGTACAGCACCGACCCCGATTTAAAGAACGTCAACATAGACAGCAACACGGCTATGGTTGTCTCGACGATGCACAAGCTCGACCACAAGTACATCAAGGCGGGTTTGGATGGCGGGGCATGGTACATAGGGCTCATAGCCAGCAAGAAGAGGGCGGGGATAGTCTTCGAGACGCTTGTCCGCATGGGAGTGGACGAAGCTATGCTGAAAAAGATATCCTCGCCGGCTGGCATCGATATCGGAGCCGAAAAACCTGAGGAGATAGCGTTGAGCATAATCTCCGAGATAGTCCTCTTGGACAGAGGTGGGACGGGAAGGCTGTTGAGAGAAGTTAAATCTGTAGAGCCTGAGATTAGGGACATTGTTTCGGAAGCTAGTGGTGAGAGAGTGGGCCCAGTCTGCTGATAGGCCGACCTCTTCTGCGAATGGGTTGGAATGACGGTCCGAAATACTTTGTAAAACCTTTTAGGCTTTTCAGGGCGTTCATACCGGCTAGCACGTCTATATAGGGTATGGCGGTCTCCATCCCAATAGTCCGCGGCTTAAACCCAGGCTTGTCTGCGTGAGGGTTGACCCAGATGACCCTGCCAACCATACTTTTTAAACTTCTCATAGCCCTGTCAAGTAGTTCAGGCTCTCCCGTATCCCAGCCGTCGCTCACTATTATTAAAACGGTCCCCCTGCTGACAAGCCCCCTATACTTCTCGATGAAGCTCGTCAAACAGCTTCCAATCCTTGTCCCACTCCCCCAAATGTTAACATCGCGTGAGATCAGCTCAGCCGCCTTTTTTGGGCCGAAATACTTCAGCAGACTGCTCACTCTCATGAGCTTCGTACTAAAGACAAACACTTCCACTGCTACGCTCTGCCTAGCCAACGCGTACATAGACTGCATCAGGAACTCTGTGTAAGTTTCCATAGACCCGCTAACGTCAAAAACAGTCACGAGCTTACATCTTGTAACCTTCCTCCTCATCTTTAAAATGTTAAGCATCTCACCGTATGTCCTGAGGCTTTGACGCAACGTTTCACCGAAATCCATCACCCCTGAGCTGCTCCTTTCATACCTTCGGCCCGGTAGGAGGGCCAGCCTTCTTCTCAACCTCTTCAAAACCCTCCTGCTCTCCCTTAGAAAATCAAGAGTTGGAGCTGGGATCTCCTTCTTCAACAAGACTTCGACGGGACTGTAGTACGCCATCATAGCCTTGCGCTGTTCTTCACCCCCATGCCGCCCTTTTTCCAGGGACTTTTCCCTCCCACCTTCTCCGCCGCCAGAACTCCTACTCAACTTCTCGTCCCTATGCCTTTTCATCGAAAGCAGCTCTTCGAAAACACGGTCGAAAATTTCGTAGTCTTCCAACCTCTTCACCATACAAAGTTTCATGACCTTCTTTAGGTCGTCAACGTTTTTGATTGTAACATGGCCTAATGCGGTGTATGCGTCTATACTTTCCGCTGTCCCACACTTAACCCCATACATTCTAAGCCTGTCGGCAACCTCTGTCACAAAAAACGTAAGGTCGGAGAAGATCATCGCTAAACTATCCCAAGTTCTCTGACGATCCGTATGTCATCCTCGTTCTTTACAAGACAGCTCAACGTAGAGCTGATAACAGCTGGCGTTATCTCAGCTGCGCCTAGAACGCTTAAAGCGTTAGCCCAGTCTAGGGTCTCGGATATCCCAGGTTTCTTGCTAAGCTCGCTCACCTGCCGAAGCCTTTGGACGAACGCTACAACCTCGTCAGCCAGCTTGGGGGAAAGCTGAGGGACCTTCAGCGACAAAATTCTTCTCTCTTTCTCGGATGATGGATAGGTTACGTAGATGTAGAGACATCTTCTTCTAAGCCCGTCCCCAACCTCCCTGGTTCTGTTTGATGTGATTATGACTACGGGCTTCTTCTTCGCGTTTATTGTCCCAAGCTCTGGGATCGTAACCTGAAACTCAGCCAAGAACTCGAGGAGAAAACCTTCAAACTCCTCATCGCTTCTGTCAATCTCGTCTATGAGGAGGACAGGCGGCTCCGGCCCCTCATGCAACAGGGCAGCCAGCAAAGGACGTTTCAGCAAATATTTTTCGCTGAAGATCTCTTCAGAGATCTCTTCCGGCGACTTCTTGTCCTCCAAAAGCCTGATGTTAATCAGCTGCCTTGGATAGTCCCATTCATAAAGGGCTTGTGAAGCTGTTATGCCCTCGTAGCACTGAAGCCTGATGAGCTTTGTGCCCAGAAGTTTCGCCAAAACTTTAGCGACCTCTGTCTTCCCGCAGCCCGGCTCCCCCTCAATCAGCAATGGCTTTTCAAGCTTGAGGGCAAGATAGACAGCCAGGGCCAGCGGCTCGTCAGCCACGTACAACTCTCTCTCCATGGCTTTGACCAAGCCTTCTGGCGTGAGTTCTTCCAACAACCCAAAGTCATCCTACACTGCTGTTAATTTATGTTTTGCATGCCGTGTTGTCGGAAAATGTCCAAAAATATTTTTAAGGAGGTAATTCAGAGTAGTTTTCCGATGATTCCACGTAAGTTCGAATATTTGGCTCCAACAACCGTTGCACAGGCCGTTTCATATCTGCGTAAGTACCGGGATGCAAAAATCTTGAGCGGGGGTATGAGTCTTATTCCGATGATGAAGCTGAGGCTTGTTTCGCCACAGTATGTCATAGACATTAACAACGTTAGAGGTTTGGACTACATAAAAGATGGGGGGAAAGTTGTCAGGATAGGTGCTCTCGTGAGACACGCAGACATAGAACACTCCCCGATAATCAAGAAAAAGCTTCCGATTCTGGCCGAGGCTGCGCCGCAAATAGCTGACATGCAGGTGAGAAACCTTGGAACTTTTCTCGGCTCGTTGGCGCATGCAGACCCTGCGGCAGACTGGCCCGCCTCCGTCCTAGCCCTCGACGCTGAGCTTGTTGCTCAGGGTACGACGAAGAGAAGGATAAAGGCGGTCAAGTTCTTCAAGGGCCCGTTTGAAACAGCTTTAAAGCCTACGGAGATTCTGGTCGAGGCGATAATCCCCGTGCCTCAAGGGCCTAAGGTCGGCCAGGCCTATCTGAAGTTTGAGAGAAAGGCCGGTGATTTCGCCACCGTCGGTGTAGCGACATCTGTCGTGTTGAACGCGAAAAACGAGTTTGAAAAAGTTGGGATAGGGTTGACGGCTGTGGCTCCAGCGCCGTTCAGAGCAACGGACGCCGAGAAAATCCTTCTGGGGCAAAAGCCTTCTAAAGAGCTGATTGAGGAGGCTGCGAAAGCTGCTGCGGCGATGTCCGACCCATCCTCAGACCTGAGGGGTTCAGCCGAGTACAAGAGGGAGATGGCGAGGGTTTTCACGAGAAGGTCCTTAAATAAAGCCTTAGGGAGAGCCGGGGTAGAGGTTTAGGTGATTATGCATGGCGGCCAAAAAGGCTTTAAAACAGGCTGAACCTGAGAAAAGAAACGTAACCATAGAGATAAACGGCGTCAAATACTCTTACGACGTCGAGCCACGTCTCCTGCTCGTCCATTTCATACGGGAGTATGCCGGGTTAACAGGCACCCACATAGGCTGTGACACCACAAACTGTGGGGCGTGCACTGTTTTGATGGACTTTAACGGCAAATGGAAGGCGATTAAGTCGTGCACCTACTTCGCCGTTCAAGCCGACGGAAAGAGGATTCTCACGGTCGAAGGGATGGCTAAAGGAGACCAGCTTCATCCGTTGCAGAAAGCCTTCTGGGAGCATCATGCTCTCCAATGCGGTTACTGCACTCCTGGCATGATTATGGCAGCGGCTGGTTTCCTGATGATAAACCCCAATCCGACGGAACAGGAGGTAAGGCATGGAATTTCAGGTAACCTATGCAGATGCACGGGGTACGTCAACATCGTCAAAGCTATTCTGGCCGCGGCTGAGGAGATAAGAGTTTCCGGAAAACCCGTCATAGAGGCTTAGGAAGATGAAGATATCGGATAAGTTTACGGTCGCTGCGGAAAGGGAGAATGTGTGGAAGTTTGTGACAGACCCAGACAAATTCATTAAACTCATCCCAGACCTCCAGAAATATGAAAAAGTCGATGAACGAAACTTTAAAACCGTTTTCAAAATAGGCCTTGGAATGATAAAAGGAAACATAAGCATGGACTTCAGGTACGAGGATCTCAACCCACCTTCCAACCTTAAGATTGTTGGCAGAGGTTCTGGAATGCAGTCCACAGCCGACTTGACCCTCATGCTTCAGCTCAACCCCAGCGACAGAGGAACTGAGATAAGCTGGTCTGCAGACATCCTTGTCGGTGGTTTGGTAGCCAGCGTAGGAAGCCGTCTGATGGAGTCCACCACGAAAACTAAAGTGAGAGATATTGTTGAAGGGTTAAAGAGAGAGCTTGAGGGTGTTAGTAAAAAGAAGAAATAAACCTTTTTTCAGCATACCTTTAAAACCGAGGTTTTTCAAGTAGACGCAGATGCTGAATGCCGAGGATTAAGAGGATTTCAGAAGTTGTAGACATTCTGAGGAACAAGGATAGCATAAGAAACATTGGGATAATAGCGCATGTTGACCACGGCAAGACGACTACATCTGACTCTCTACTGGCTGCGGCGGGCCTGCTTTCGCCAGCGCTTGCGGGCAAAGCCCTAGCGCTAGACTACCTTGAGGAAGAGCAGCAAAGGCAGATGACAATAAAGGCCGCCAACATCTCGCTCTACTATGAGACAAACGGCAAACCCTACATCGTCAACCTGATAGACACGCCCGGACATGTTGACTTTTCAGGCAGGGTCACGAGAGCGTTGAGGGCGATAGACGGGGCGATAGTCGTGGTAGACGCAGTTGAGGGTGTTATGACCCAGACCGAGACTGTGATCAGACAGGCTCTGAGCGAGAGAGTTAGGCCAGTGCTTTACATAAACAAGATCGACAGGCTCGTCAAAGAGCTGCGTCTTCCCCCCGAGAGAATCCAGGAGACTTTGGCGAGAATAGTTAGGGACGTAAACAATCTGATAGAAATGTATGGCGAACCTGAGCAGAGGGAGAAATGGAAGCTGAGCTTCGCAGACAATACTGTCGCGCTGGGGAGCTCCAAAGACCGTTGGGGTTTCACCGTAAGGCAAGCGCAGGAGAAAGGGATTAAGTTCAGCGACGTCATCGAGGCTTTTTCAAGAGATGATGTGGAATGGCTAAGGCAGAAGACACCCCTTCACGAAGCCCTTCTCGAAATGGTCATCTCAAAACATCCACCGCCCCACGTAGCTCAGAAGTATAGGATATCGAAGATCTGGAAGGGAGAGTTGGAGAGCGAGGTTGGGCAGGCTATGCTGAACTGTGACGAGAACGGGCCGACGGTCATGGCTGTCACGGACGTGAGGGTAGACCCTCAGGCAGGTGTGGTGGCGACGGGCAGGCTCTTCAGCGGAACGATAAACGAGGGGGATTCCGTAGTAATAGTCGGACGTAACATTTCGGGAAGAATTCAGCAAGTTGGTGTTTACATGGGTCCGTCAAGAGAGCTTGTTGGAAGCATCCCTGCGGGAAACATTCCAGCGGTTCTGGGATTGAGCGACGTCAGAGCGGGAGACACGATAGGCTCCGTCGAAACTATACCGTTTGAATCCCTAAAATATGTCTCTGAGCCTGTTGTCACCATCTCCGTCGAGCCTAAATACAGCAGAGACCTGCCTAAGCTTGTCGAGTTCTTAAACAAGCTTACGATAGAAGACCCGACTCTCGTGACGGTGGTAAGGCCGGAGACTGGAGAATACTTGATCAGCGGGATGGGAACTCTTCATCTCGAGATAGCTCTCACATGGATTCAGAAGGCAGGGCTTGAGATAGTTTCAGGTAAGCCCATCATCCTGTACAGGGAGTCCATTCAGGGTCAGGGCAGAGAGTTCGAGGGAAAGTCGCCCAACAGACACAACCGCATCTATACGAAGGTGGAGCCCTTGGAGCCGGAGGTGATTGAGCTGATACGTAAAGGCGAGCTGTTCGATGAAATGGACAGGAAGCAGGTTGCTAAGATACTTAGAGACCATGGATGGGATGCTGAGGAAGCCAGAAACGTTTGGGTCATAGACGGCAGAGGCAACATACTGGTCGACGCCACAAAAGGCGCCCAATATCTTCAGGAGTCGAAGATGATGATTGTAGGAGGGTTTCAGAGGGTTGTTCAGGAAGGGCCTCTGGCCTCTGAAAACATGCGTGGAGTGAAGGCTGTCTTGACGCAGGTTGAGCTACATGAAGACCCCGTCCATAGAGGATATGCTCAGATCGCACCCGCCACGTGGCGAAGTCTCTACGCCAGCATACTTTCGGCTTCACCGGTTTTGCTGGAGCCTGTATTGAAGATAGAGGCGAAGGTTGCGCCAGAGTTTATGGGAGCGGTAACTTCAACCATAACAAGCAAGAGAGGGAGAGTGTTGGATGTTAGGCAG
Source organism: Candidatus Caldarchaeum sp. (assembly GCA_038896555.1). Lineage (GTDB taxonomy): Archaea > Thermoproteota > Nitrososphaeria_A > Caldarchaeales > Caldarchaeaceae > Caldarchaeum. Next base: position 27,261 of record JAWACZ010000012.1, read on the forward strand.
GCGGAGTACGTGACGGTCGTGGTTGGTGAAATCCCTGCTTCAGAGACGTTCGACCTAAGCGAAGCCATGCGCAGCGCGACCATGGGCAAGGCTTTCTGGGCCACCGAGTTCAGCCAGTGGAAGCCGGTTCCCGCCTCGCTTAGGGATAAAGTTATTCAGGAAATCAGAAAAAGGAAAGGGCTGCCTCCCGAGATCCCGACAATATCACAGTTCGTGGAAGAGGAGTAGAGAATTCAGCGCTTTGACACAGTGTTAGACTTTTTCATCAAAACTTCCCAAGCGTCCTCATCCTCCATCAAAACTTTCATCTCGTCAAACGACAACTTCTCCCCAATAGAAAGCTTTTCAAGAGCTCGGGATTTGACCTTCTCCTTCATGGCAAACTCCCTTGTCCTAACCTCAATCTCCCTGTGTTTCTTAACATACTCCTGGAGCTCTACAATCCTTGAAACCAGTAAAATTTCCTCAGCCTCAGCCATCTGAGCTTTCTTCTTGGCTTCGATGTATGCTTGGTGATGCGAGTCTGCCTCGGGCTTCAGCTGCTGTATTAGGTCTCTAACCGATTGGTATGTCTCGCGCGCTATATCAAGCTCCTCCCTTTTCATACGGATTGCGTCTCTGAGTTTTTTCGCCTCATCAGCCAAAGGTGTTATCTGGTTGTTCAACTCTCTGAGCTTTTCTGCAACACCTTCCCGTTTCTGCACTTCAGCGAGAAGGCTTGAAAGGTTTCTAAGTTCTTCGTATATCCTTCTTTCCTCCTCGGGCCGCAGTATATCCGTCTGAATCCTGTCTTCAAGATCTCTCATCCGTCTTATTATCTCTTGTGCCGTGTATCCTTTCACGTTGTCGGCTACATGCTGGGACAGCAGCCTATCCTTCTCGTTCCTTAACTCCTTTATCTTATTCACCACCTCATCTAGCTTCGCTCTAAGCACCGCTATTTCGTTCCTTGAGTTTGAAATTTTTTCAAGATAGGATGCGTTTTTCTCTTTGATCTCCTTTATTCTTTCATGCACTTTATCCCTCTTTTCTAAATGTTTAGCAGCCTCCTCCTCGTATTCTGCCTTCTTTTTCCTCAGCTCCGCTAGCCTAGACCTTATTTGGAAAATCTCTTCCTCGACGAATGAAACGTTGTTCTCTGTCATCTCAGCTCCATCTCCCCCTCACCGTGAATACGTGTTAGGTTACCGTATAGCTCTGTGAAGCCCTCAAGGGTCTTAGAGGAAACAGGTATCAAAGGAATGATGTTGGATATATCCCACACACTTTGTACGATTTCACGTGAAAGCATCTTCTGCAGCTCGTTCATGGAGCTCACGGCTGTTACCTCAAAAGCCCCGCTAGATTCATGCCAGCTCAAAATTCTAGTCAGATATCTCGCGGGAACTGCGTCACTTTTGCTTAGCACGTTAACTGCTGGAAGGGCAAGTGACACGACCGTGGAAGCTGACAAGAAAAGCGAGGCGGCGTAGTTTCTGGGATGGGAACATATGACGGCATCCATGAGAAAGAGCAGAAGCTTTTTGCCTTCACACAGCTTTCTGGAAATTACCCTCCCCTCCTTTCTGAATGCAAACAATTCAAGCTGGCCGGGTGTGTCAACTATGAGCCAGTCGGCCTTAGTATCATCGACCGCGGCTGCAAGCTCCTCTATGTTTCTAGCGGCTTCTCTTACCGAAGCTATGAGGGCGCCGTTGGGGCCTAGGTTACGTGACGCCATAATCCTTTCGTAGTCAACTATCTCCCTTACGTCGACATCGGGCTCGTACGGTAGGGAAATGGCTGCTGGGTCAAGGTTTACTGTAGCAGTCAACTGTTCATGGTCTCTCAACCACTCGCTGAACACTCCGGTGAGGGAGGACTTTCCCGAACCAGCTGTCCCAACAACGTAGACCACGTTCATAGTTAGTTTCACTCAGTACCGAACTCCTCAAACTCTTCATTCAAGACGGTATTTAGACTTTGCCGCAGAATAGCGCAAATATACAGGCGATGATGTCTATCTCTCTATGGAGGGGTATCTTAGAAAGCTTCTTGAACATACGGGGCTCGATGACAGGGTTTTAACCATGCTGGAGCAGATGGCAACTAAATCTGTTGAAGCGGTAAAAGAATTTTTGGAGCTGGTGGAAGATGAAACAACTCCCTTCTAACATGGGTTACAGCTACACGCTGCGAGACCTGACGTACGACCGTGTCAAGTTGAGTTTCAGCGAGCGGTGGAACGATCAGAATAGCAGGATCAAGCTATATAACGATAAGTATCACGCCTACATAACGGTGTTTGAAAAACCTTTAGCCGTAAAGGGCTTTCTCCGCAAAACATTGAAAGGAGCAATCATAGCTGTCAAAGATATTTTTCACATAGAAGGTTATCCGACGACGGCGGGCTCGAAGCTGTTTAATGGAAAAATCTCCAAAACAACCGCCTACGCTGTCAAAAGAATTTTACAAAGTGGCGGTGTTGTGAACGGCAAGACGAACCTTCATGAGTTCGCCTTCGGAGTGTCAAACAGGAACCCTCACTACGGTGACTGTCTAAACCCTTTTGACGCAGGCCGTGTTTCCGGAGGCTCTAGCGGAGGCTCTGCTGTGGCTGTGGCTTTGGGCATGTGCGACGCCGCGCTTGGAACGGACACGGCTGGCTCCGTAAGGATTCCCGCTTCCTTTTGCGGCCTCGTAGGCTTCAAACCTTCTCAAGACCTAGTCAGCACAGAGGGGACGATACCGTTAAGCTGGTCTCTCGACCACGTCGGAGTAATATGCCGAACAGTATGGGATGCAGCATTCCTCACATCAGTTTTGTCGGACAGCTTCAAAAAACCATTGTCCATAAAGCCTGCTGCGCTGGAAGGTTTGAAGATAGGCGTTCCAGCAAACTTCTTCCTAGACTACCTCGACGACGACGTGAGGAGAAACTTTGAAAAATCTATTGACAAGGCTGGAAGCGGCGGCTGCGATGTCGTGAAAGTGGTTGTAGAGAAGCCTGAGACGGCTGCCAGATGCCGTTTTATAATAGTCCACTCAGAGGCGGCTGCCCACCATCTCAAACTCTGTAGTGGTAAAATGGACTTGTATGGTGACGAGGTGAGACAGCGTATAGCCAGCGGTCTTGCAATCCCCGCCTCTGTTTATTTGAACGCTTTGAGGGCGCGTAAAATTTTGAGGGATAGGTTTAGGAAGATCTTTAAGCAATGCGATGTGCTGGCTGTCCCCACGACAATAATCCCAGCCCACAGGCTCGAAGAAGAACATGTCGATGTTGGCGGAAAGCTTTTCGACGTTAGAACGGCTACGCTGAGAAACACGGAGTTGTTCAACGTTTACGGCGTGCCTGCTGTAAGCATACCCAACGGGTTTACGAAAAACGGCCTGCCCACGGGACTGCAGCTAATAGGCGACATTTTCGAAGACATCAAACTACTGAGAATAACGTATGCTTTCGAGAGACTTCTCAGCTCTTAGAGCTCAGCCACCACTCTAGATACTCCTCTTTCCTTCTTTTCTTTCTATCCTCATCAAACTTGCTGTTGAACCTTTTTTCCTTCTCGACCAAAAGATCTTGGGAAGTGTACGTGAACCCACACCCTGAACAGACATATGTCCTCGTCTCCCTGTCGTAAACAAGCCTGTTGCCGCATTCGAGGCAGTACGTCATCTTTTTCCAAGTGCTTGCCCTTCCCGTCATATATATGTTTGAACAGGATTCGGACTAATCCGCTAACTTTATTTAATGCCCGCTAGCTGTCAATCTGCGGGTGTGTTGAGTAATGGCTTTGGGCATAACAGGGGCGTATGACAGGGCGATAACTGTTTTCTCGCCGCAGGGAAGGCTGTACCAAGTTGAGTATGCGTTAGAGACTGTCAGGTCGGGTTCAACCGCCCTTTCTTTAACGGTTGAGGAGGGGGTTTTGCTGGCTGTCGAGGAGAGGATGCACACAAAGCTTCAGAGCCCAGATTTTTCATGGAAAATCTTCCAAATCGACGAGCATATTGGCGCGGCGACAGCCGGTCTTAACTCGGATGCACGAGTGCTGGTTGACAACGCTCGGATCTACTCGCAGACGCTCAGGCTGTCTTACGAAGAGGAACCTTTGATTGAAGCTGTTGCAAGAAGGGTGGGAGACATAATGCAGATATACACCCAGCACGCCGGCGTAAGGCCTTTCGGGACAGCGTTGCTCATAGGCGGCGTAGACAAAACCGGCCCAAGGCTCTTCTACGTGGAACCCAGCGGACTTGTGTTGGAGTACAACGCCTGGGCAATAGGCAGAGGCGCTGAGAAAGTTCGTGAAATCTTCGAGAACAACTACAGCAAGAAGCTTAGCCTTAGGCAGGGCGTTGAAATGGCGTTGAAGTCGTTGGTAGACTCTGTTGATAAAATCGAGGAGGGGTGGACGGTCAGGGTTGCGACAATACCGACCACCACGAAAAAGTACACAACTACCCCTCAAACAGAGCTTCAGCCACTGCTTACGGAGCTTCTGAAATCTAAAAAACAGTAGTTGAGCTGGACGATGCCGAAGCCGAAGGAAACCTACACAATAGCCCGGCTAGGAAGAGGAGACACAACATACGAAATCCTCGTGGACCCGGATATGGCTCTCAAATACAAGCTCGGCGAAAAAGTCCCTGTGTCAAAAATGCTGGTCTACGAGGAGGTTTTCAAGGACTGGAAGAAAGGGGTGAGGGCATCGGAAGCCGATCTGAAGAAGGCTTTCGGAGTCTCAGATATTAAAACAATAGCTGAGAAAATAATCTCTGAAGGCGAGGTGTTGATCACCGCCGAGCAAAGACGGAAGCTTATAGAGGAGAAGAAGAGGCAAATAATTGACTTCATAGCCCGGAATGCGATAGACCCTCGGACAAACACACCTCATCCACCTCAGAGGATTGAGCTGGCCCTTGAACAGGTGGGGTTATCCATCGAGCCTTTCGCCGACGCCAAGCAAGAGGCGATGAAGGCCGTGGAAAAGCTGAGGAAGATTCTACCCCTCAAGATAGGCAGCGTGAGGGTTGAGATAAAGGTTTCAGGCGAGTTTGTGGGCAAGGTATACGGCCTGATCAGGAATATGGGAAGCATGTTGGAGGAGAGCTGGCTGGGTGACGGGAGCTGGAGATGTTTGGCCGAAGTCCCCACCGGTCTACACGCCGACCTAGTGGACAGGTTGAACAAGATATGCGGAGGAAGAGTCGAGATCAAGCCGGTGAGCTAGATGATTTACTTCACTGAGAACGAGCTGGTTATTCCAGGCCAGCTGCTGGCAGACAACGGCCGTAAAGGAGGGTTTGGGACATACGTGAGAGATGGGAAGATATATGCGTCGACAACAGGATTGCCACGGATAGTAAACGGCGTCATCAAAATAATTCCCGTAAGCGGAAGATACAAACCTCAGCGGGGCGACAAAATAGTAGGAATCGTTGCAGACATAAAACCCAACGCTGTTGAAGTTGACATAAGCGGAGAGCTAACGGCCGTCATAAAACCTTCGGAGAGAGAATCAACGCCTTTGAAGATAGACATCGGCGACTGCGTTTATGCTGAGGTCAAAACAACGGGGATAAGGGGTACGGTCTTGTCCAACGAAGGTGTTCAAAAAATACCCTCAGGCCTGCTTGTATCAATAAACCCGGCTAAGGTTCCGAGACTGATAGGGAGAAAAGGCTCGATGGTTCAGATCCTGAAAAAGGAATCAGGATGCGACTTCTGGGTCGGAAGGAACGGATTGATCGTAGTCAGCGGCCCAGACCCCACCAGCGAGTTTGCAGCGGTGTCCGCGATAAACTTGATAGAGAGGGAGGCCCACATACCTGGGTTGACTGAAAGGGTGGTCCAGCTTCTCCGGAAGCTTAAAGGTGGCGGAAGTGGCCAAGCCTAAGCTCATCGACGAAAACGGTTTAAGGGTTGACGGTAGAAGGCCCGACGAGCTGCGTAAAATAAGGATGGAGGTCGGTGTTCTGGAAAAAACAGACGGCTCCGCATACATCGAGGTTGGGGGGACAAGGATCTACGCCGGAGTACTGGGGCCCAAGGAGGTTCATCCAAAACATCTCGAGCTTCCAGACCGTGGCATCCTCAACTGCAGATATCACATGGCTTCCTTCAGCGTGGATGAGAGAAAACCTCTAGGAATGACCCGTAGAGAAATCGAGCTTTCGAAGGTTTTGCGCGAGGCGTTGGAGACGGTAGTGTTCTTGGAGGAGTTTCCCAGGATGATGGTGGACATCTTCATCGAAGTTATTCAGGCCGACGGCGGAACGAGGACCGCTGGGATAACCGCAGCCTCGCTGGCCTTGGCCGACGCTGGAATACCCATGGCTGACATGATAGCAGCCACGGCTGTCGGCAAGGTTGAAGGCACGCTTGTCCTGGACATCAACGAGCTGGAGGACAAGTATGGAGAGGCAGACATGCCTGTAGCCATGGCCCCGCAGCTAGACTCGATCGTGCTGCTCCAGCTCAACGGAAGGATGACGTCTGAGGAGATAGAGAAAGGGCTTCAGATGGCTCAGAACGCGATCAAAAAAATTCAGGCAATGCAGGTTGACGCGCTGAAGCATAGATACAGGGTTGAACCCGAGGGGTTGGAGACATGAGTGTTGGGCTGGAGAAAAGGGGGTACGCCATAAAAATAATGAAGAATAAAGTCTACGACCTGTTGAAGATAGGTAAGAGGATAGATGAGAGGTCTGTTGACCAAGTGAGGGAGATAAAGGTAGTGACTAACGTTGTGGACAAGGCTGACGGCTCGGCTCTTGTATCACTGGGTAGAACAAAGATACTTACAGGAATCAAGGTCGAGGTAGGAAGCCCCTACCCCGACAGGCCTGACGAAGGCGTTTTCACAGTAAACGCGGAGCTTCTTCCTCTTGCGTCAAAAAGCTTCGAGCCAGGACCTCCTGACGAGAGAGCCATAGAGCTGGCCAGGATGGTGGACAGATGTATTAGAGAAAGCCGTGCCATAGAACTTGAAAGGCTAGTGCTAATAGAGGGGCAGAAAGTCTACATCCTCTACATAGACTGTTACGTCCTCGACTATGACGGAAACTATTTCGACGCCGCCGTCCTTTCGTCGGTGGCTGCGCTCATTAGCGGCAGCCTCCCCGTCTGCAGGGTTTTGGACGGACGTGTCGAGCTGGTTCCAAACGAGCGGATAAAGATACCGCTCAGGACGATACCCGTGAGCGTAACCATGGGGTTGATACGGGACAGGGTGGTTGTCGACCCGCTGCCCACCGAGGAGGAGATAGCCGATACAATGGTCACGATCGGCGTCGATTCGGATAACGTGGTTGCAGCAATTCAAAAGAGCTCGCCAGGTTTATTACCTGTCCCGATGCTCAGGGAGATGATAAAATTGAGCTTGGTTAAATCGCAGGAGATCCGTAGCGAACTGCTGGAGGCTGTTGGCAATGGTCGGTGAAAAACACAGCGTCGCGAAAGGTCTTGGACCACGTTACGGATCAACTCTCAGAAAGAAATGGGCCGAGGTAGTTAGCTCTGCGAGAGAGACCCATGTTTGCGACCGATGCGGAGCCAAGAAAGTTCGCAGGGTTTCTGTAGGCGTCTGGCAGTGCAGGAGATGCGGCTTCAAGTTCGCCGGACAGGCTTACACGCCGAAGGCGGAAAGGTGAAATTGGCGAAAGTGTCGATTGAGTTTAAAATATACCTGCCTGAAAGCCTGGCTTTAGTAATGGTTAAAAGCGTCATGTCCGAGGTTTTGACGATGAAAGAGGGGCGTTCAAAAATGGATTTGAAGGTAGGTGAAGACGGGTTGATTGGACGGATTTTTTCCGAAGACATCGTGGCGGCTAGGGCTGCGGCCAACACTCTAATACGTTTGCTTGACACATCCTACAAAACCATGGAGGTGGTTGGATACGTCGGCTAGAGAAATTCCCCCCAACGTCCAGCAACAAATACTCAGGCTCCAGCAGCTGCAGCAAAGCCTCGCCGTACTCGTGACGGAGAAGCAGAGGCTTGAAGCAGAGTTGTCCGAAGTCACCTCAGCCCTTGAAGAGATTGGAAAGATGGATGACGGAGCCATCCTATACAAAGCCGTGGGCCCAGTGCTGATCCAGACATCGAAGGAGAAAATGGTAGCGGAGCTGACCGAGAAGAAGGAGCTTGCAGACACACGGTTGAAGGTTTTGGAAAGGCAGGAGGCCAGGGCGAGAAGCCAGATAGAATCTCTCCAGAAGGAGGTTCAGAAGCTGCTGGCTGGCGGACAGCCGTCGACTGAGTGAAGTTAGATAGGGTTTAAAGCTGCTGGTTTAAAGTCTTAACTTGGTTATGAGGAACATTGAGCTTGTCAAAAGACTCCATAGAACAATCTCTGAAAACTGTGGGTTTAAGAGAACGCAAATTCTGACCCACTGGGGTGGTGACGCGGACGCAGTGGGCGCTGCATTAGTTCTGTCACAAACTCTTATGGAAAACTATGAAGCCGAGGAGGTAGGCTTCATAATACCTGAGGAAAAGTCCGCGCACGTAAAGGCTATAATGCGCCATCTAGGTTTTGGGGAAAAATACATTGAGAGCCCTGATGTTTACCTGCTTGTTGACGTCGGCTCACTCAGCCAGCTAGGCCAGCTACGGAGCATTGTTACAGCCTCCGGCAAGGCGGTCATATGTGTGGACCATCATCTGCAGAACAGCGAGTCACCAAACGTCATCACCGTGTCGTCGCCAAAGTATCTGGCCACGTCGGAGATCGTTTACGACCTGCTTGAATTTCTCGGGCTTAGGATTAATAAACGGTACGCCGAACCACTCTTTCTAGGCATGTACTACGACACGGTCAGGCTTTCCGTGGCCGATGTCGAGCTTGCCAGAAAGGCTGCGGCGCTGTTAAACCATATAGATCCTTCACAGCTGGTTGGCATGCTTGAACCGCAGATGGAGGAGGCTGAGAGGATTGCACGGCTTAAGGCGTTGAAGAGGATAACGGTCTACAGGATAGGTGAATGGTATGTCACGGTATCTACGGTAAACGCCTACCTCTCCGCCGTAGCGAGGAGTTTGGTAAACTCTGGAGCCCACATAGCCCTCGTCGGAGGCTTGCAGAACGACATGGCTGTAATCTCGATGCGTTCCTCGCCCGAGTTTCAAAAATATGCTGGAATAAGCTTGGGTGAGGACCTTGTGAAACATTTGCTGAAGAAGTTTGAAGGGGATGGAGGAGGTCACGCAGGCGCGGCAAGGGTTCGGCTGAGGAGCGACGTGGGTACAGCCTTGAGCGAAGCAGTCAGAGGCCTGGCTCTTCTTCTAGGCGCTAACGCAGTGGAGCTGACGTCTTAGGGATGAAAATAATCGGAGTGAAAGACCTTTCATTCACCTACGCCGGAGCCGCAAAACCAGCGCTCTCACACGTTAGCTTGGAGGTTGAGCGGGGAGAGTTTGTCTTAGTTGTAGGTCCAAGTGGAGGGGGAAAGTCAACCCTCTGCAGGTGTCTCAACGGGTTAATACCTCATTTCTACGAGGGAGAATATAGCGGGAAAGTTGTGGTCGACGGGCTGGAGGTTGATAAAACACCGACCTACATACTTTCGCAGCATGTGGGCATGGTTTTCCAAAACCCTCAAAACCAGCTCTTCTCACTCTCGGTCGAGTCTGACATCGCTTTCCCGCTTGAAAACCTCGGGCTTCCACGGGAGGAGATAAGGCAAAGGGTTGAAGAAGTTCTATCAATCATGAAGATCGAGCATTTGAGGGATAGGTCCCCTTTCGAGCTTTCAGGCGGTCAACAGCAGAGGGTTGCTATAGCCTCTGTCCTCGCCATGAGGCCTCGTATTGTTGTCATGGACGAACCCACATCCTTCCTCGACCCATTGTCCGCCGTAAACCTGTTCAACGCAATCGACGAAATTCGGCGGAGGCTGGGGTTGACCGTAGTCCTCGTGGAGCACAGGGTTGACTTGGCTGCTGCGAGAGCAAGCAAGCTGGTTGTTGTTTCTGACGGAAAAATAGTTTACGCGGGCGCACCTAAAAAATTCTTCGAGAATTATGACCCTCATGCGTACGGGGTGGCTTTCCCACGGGTAGCTAGGCTAAGTCTTCTGATGCAGAGGATGCACCACGACTGGAACGGCGTTAGCCTAAGCCCTGAAGAGTTTGAAGATGAGGTGAAAAAGCATGTCGGTCGTTTTTGAAGATGTTCACTACACCTACCCCTCTAAGGTTGAGGCCCTCAAAGGTGTGAGCTTGGAGTTCGGCAACGGTGAGGTGGTTGCTCTGATGGGTGAGAACGGCTCAGGAAAGACAACACTCCTCAAACATATGAACGGCCTTCTCAAGCCGACTAAAGGAAGAGTTGTTGTGGAGAGGGTTGACACGTCTAAAGCATCCGTGGCCCAGCTGTCCCAGAAAGTCGGGCTAGTTTTCCAAAACGCTGAAGACATGTTTTTCGAGTCAACAGTCCATGATGAGGTTGCATTCGCTCTGAAAAACTTCGGCTTCAGCGAGGAGAAGATAAGACGACGGGTTGAATGGGCTTTAAAATTCTTCGACCTAGACGCCTACATCAACCACTCTCCTTTCCTGCTCAGCGGCGGCGAGAAGAAGAGGCTAGCCATGGCCATAATCCTAGCTTGGAGCCCATCCATAATATGTCTCGACGAGCCGACCATAGGGCAGGACAGCCTGCAGAAGGAGCGGATGATGCACATGATAAAAATGCTGAATTTGCAGGGGAAAACCATCATACTCGCAAGCCACGACGTCGAATTCGTAGCCGAGTTGAAGCCGCGTGTGATACTATTGTCAAAAGGGAGGGTAATCGCCGACGGCAGATGCGAAGAAGTCTTAACCGATCTGCCTAGATTGGAAAGAGCCTCTCTAATCCCGCCCCAGGTTGTCATGGTGTTGAAGAGGCTTGAAGACTTAGGCGTAGACCATAGGGTTCTCAACGTCGAAGAGGCTGCAAAAAACATCGCAAGGGTGTTGACGGCGTGAGCATCTTTGAGGGCCTAAGGTTTAGGCCTGGAAACACCTTCATCCACAGGCTTGACCCTAGAATAAAGCTGCTCACATCCATCATGATACTGGTAACCGCAGTCATTTACTTAGACATCGTAGTAACAGGTATGCTTCTCCTGGCGGAGGCATGTTTGATATTCATGGCTAAGGTTCATGGGCTGTGGTCTAAGACCCTTAGAGGCTCTGTCCCGCTAGCCTCCCTAGTCTTTCTGATAACCTTCATAAGCCAGTATACACGCGAGCCTATACTGTCAACAGCGTTAGGCTATTCTTTCGCTTATTCCTTCAGGCTTGTTGTCTTCCTCTCCTCTTTCTCCCTCTTCTTCCTGACCACGACACCCGACGAGATAGCTCTCACCCTTCAGAAGCTGAGGATGCCCTACGAGTACACTTTCGCTTTTGTATCAGCGGTAAGGTTTACCCCGGTCATGGCTGAGGAGTTAAGGGCTGTGATGGACGCGCAGAGAGCGAGGGGGCTTGAGCTGGACAGAGGCCCTTTCACGAAAAGGCTCAAAAACATGATTCCCATACTAGTCCCTTTGCTGGTCAACGTGTTGAGAAGGGCCTACGAGCTGGCTGAGGCCATGGAGGTTAAATGTTTTGGAGCCAGCAAGAAGAGGACAAGCCTGCGCGTGCTCGCAGTTGGGAGGAAAGACGCGTTGTTTCTTACGGCTTCAGCCTGCTTTTTCGCGGCAGCCTTGGCTGTAAAGATATTTGGGCTTGAGCCGGTGAGGCTATATCCCTTCTTAGGAAAATACTTCCCAGTCTAACCGTAGGCTATCAACTGTTTTTCTTCAAGCAGCTCCTGCAGCTTGCTGACCGCGTCGTAAACATCCTTTTCGTACTTGGCGCCAGTGCAGACAAGCTTGCCGCTGGCGAACATCAGAATCACAACCTTCGGACTCGTCATCCTGTAAATCAGGCCTGGAAACTGCTCAGGCTCGTACATCACATTCTCCAAAGTTACCGCTGCCTTCTCCAAGTCTATTCTCCCATGCAAGTCGATGGACGCCACTATGTTCTGTATCTCTATCTGCGGCTCCTCCTTTATCAGAAAGCCCTCCTTCTTCAGGGCTTTGACGACTGTTTTGACAGCTCGGATAGATTCCTCCTCACTTTTAGCCCCCGTGCAAACCATCTTCCCGCTGCTGAAGATAAGGGTTGCCGTCTTGGGCTTGGCGAGCCTGAAGACAAGGCCTGGAAACTGAGCTGGCTTGTACTCGACGTCTGGGAAAGTACGCTGTATCTGAGCCAGCTCCAGCCTTTGGAAAAGCGTCACGCTGGAGACTACGTTCTGTATCTCAACCTTGGGTGAAGGGCCTTTCGCCACGCCATTTTAACTATTTAAATACTTTATAAGGATTTAAATATCCTCATCCTGCGGCAACCCCACGTACACCAACGGCTGCAACGGCCTTTTCCGCCCCATCAAACTCGAGAAATGCCTTGTAAAAATTCTCTTCACCTCATCCATCTCCATTTTTCGGCCGAGTAGCTGCTGCATGGATGTCATGAGGTCTGGGTCCATCCCGCAAGGCCTTATCCCACGGAATTTCGCGAGGTCTGAGTTTACGTTCAAGGCTAGACCGTGGTATGTTACCCAGTTTTTAACAGCCATCCCTATGGACGCTATCTTGCGGCCGGCGACCCAGACTCCTGGCTTACCCTCAACCCTCTGGGCATCCACGCCGAAATCCGCCAGCAGTAGTATGCATGTCTCTTCAAGCAGCTTGACGAACTCGGCGACACCCAACCCGTTCTCGTTGAGGCTGACTATTGGGTAGACGACAAGCTGTCCGGGCCCGTGGTAGGTAGCGTCCCCACCCCTCTCAACCCGGTATACCGGGATGGATCTGTCGAGAATGTTCTCCTCTAACCCTCTTCTCCCAAGGGTGTATACGTCGTAGTGTTCCAGTAGTAGAACTGTGTCAGATATTTTGCCTGCAGCCCTTTTCTCCACAAGCTCGTGCTGAAGCTTCAAAGCTTCTAGATACTCGACCAAGCCTACGTCAACGAATACAATCTTATCTGACGACATAGTGTATCGCCTTCTTTAGAAGCATGTGAACTGCTTCCCCGAAGGCCTCGGAGTATGTTGGATGTATAGATATTGTGTTGAGAGCTTTCTCAGCATTTTCCCTGAGGATGATGTAGGGTGTTATGGATGAGACGACTTCTGTCGCATGCGGGCCAACAACGACGGCGCCCAGCAGACACCCCGTCCCCTCTTCCGCAACGAGTTTGACGAAGCCCTCAGTCCCGTCGGCTACAGCTCTCCCCAACGCGCTGTAGGGGAAACGGACGGAGCGCACTGCATGTCCTTTCGCAGCTGCTTCATCCAGGCTCATCCCTACTGCAGCAACCTCGGGTGAGGTGAAGACGCCGAAGGGAACTATGTTTACAAAATTGACATCCATGCCTGCGATTGCTTCAGCAGCCACCTCTCCCTGCCTGTGGGCTTTGTGGGCTAGAAACGGAGGCCCTGTAACGTCGCCTACTGCGTAAACATTTTCCATCGAAGTCCTCATCCTCTCATCGGTTTTTATGAAGCCTTTGCCGTCTAGCTCGACGCCAACATCCCTTAACCTCTTAACCCATTCTGATGGCCGTTTACCGACCGAAACAAGCACGTAGTCGTATTCGTCTGACTCACCGTTCGTCAACACAACTCTAACCCCATGGTCGGAGTATTCGTAGGAGTCGACCGTTGTTTTGAGGAAAACCTTTACGCCTATTTTCTCCAAGCTTCTTCTTACAGCTCTTGCTGCATCAGAATCCATGCCTGGCAATAGCTGGTCCATAACCTCCACAACCGTAACGCTGCTTCCCAGCCGTGCGAAAGCCATTCCCAGCTCAACCCCCACAGCACCTCCTCCCACTACCAGCATTCTCCTAGGCAGCTGTTCCAAAAACAAGGCTTTCCTGTAATCTATGACCCTGTCTTGGTCCGTCGGTATCGAGGGGAGAACCGAGGGCTCTGTCCCCGTAGCTACAACTATGTAAGATGCCTTAAGCCTCGTCTTCCCTTCCATGGCGTTGACTTCAACCGTGTTCTGGTCTAAGACCTCGGCCATGCCTTTGACAACATTAACCTTGTATTCTTTCAACAAGAATGCTATGCCCTGTCTGATTCTTTCAACGACGGCTTTTGTCTCCGAGGTCAGCGACGCGATGTTAACTTGCAGGGAGGACGAGACAACTTTTTTTGAATCCAGCTCCCTAATATCCCATATTTTGTTTGCCTGTGTTATGATGTGTTTGCTGGGGATGCATCCGAAGTTGGTGCACTCGCCTCCAAGCATATCTTTCTCGACGAGCGCTGTCCTGAATCCTAGCTGCGACAGCCTTATTGCTGAGACGTATCCTCCAGGGCCACCTCCTATGACGACCGCATCATAACTATCCATTGAGTCACCTCAGAATGAGGCGGACTTTCTAATTGCTTTAAGTATTCTTGACTCGTTTGGTAGGTACAGGTTCTCGTGAGCGAAGGGGAAAGGTGTGTCGAACCCCGTCACACGTAGAACTGGGGCTTCAAGATTTAGCAGAAGCCTTTCAGCTATGAACGCCGCTATCTCCGCTCCAAACCCACCTATCTTTGGAGCCTCGTGAACAATGATAGGTCTTCCCGTCTTCATTACCGTCTTTTCGACAGCATCTTTGTCGAAGGGGAGAAGAGTCCTTAGGTCCACCACTTCGCAGTCTATGTCCTCTTTCTTGGCTTTCTCGGCGGCGTTGAGGCAGTCGTGAACTGTTGCTGCGTAGGTTATGAGGGACACGTCCGCCCCCTCTCTCGCTATCCTCGCCTTTCCAAGAGGAACCGTGTACTCCCCTTCGGGAACTTCCTCCTTGATTGTTCTGTATACTCTTTTTGGCTCGAAGAATATCACCGGGTCTTCGTCTCTAATGGATGATATGAGGAGGCCTTTGGCGTCGTAGGGTGTTGACGGTGTGACAACTTTGAGTCCAGGTGTGTGGATGAAGTAGGCTTCTGGGCTTTGGCTGTGGAACATGCCTCCTTTAACCCCTCCTCCAACAGGAGCCCTGATCACCAACGGCACCGAAAACTGGCCCCCCGTCCTGTACCTGATTTTAGCCACATTAGAAACTATTTGGTCAAACCCGCCTAAAATGAAGTCGGCAAACTGTATCTCGGCCACGGGTCGCAAACCGTTCATGGCCATTCCAGCCGCAACACCTATTATCGCAGCCTCGGACAAAGGCGTGTCTATCACCCTGTCGGGGCCGAACATCTCGTAAAGACCCTCTGTTATCAGGAAGACCCCACCCCGTTTTCCAACGTCTTCACCCAGCACAACAACCCTTTCATCCCGCTGCATCTCCTCCTTCAACGCTATGTTGAGAGCCTGAGCCATGTTAAGCAACGGCATGGAATCACCTCCCCAAAACCGTTTTGACGTAAAACTCACCCGCTCTGTAGGAGCTTCTTACGAGCGGGCCGCAGGCAGCGTACTTGAACCCAAGTTTCAAAGCCTCCTGCCTGTAGAAATCGAAGACAGAGGGGTGGACATATTCGACAACCGGTATGTGGGTTAAAGTAGGCCTTAGATACTGTCCGATTGTGATGAAGTCTACGTCAGCCGCCCTCAGCTCGCGCATAGCCTCTACAACCTCTTCCCTCGTCTCGCCGAGACCTACCATTATTGAAGACTTTGTGTAGATGCTGCTGTCGAGTTCTTTAACAGTCTTTAGCACTGTTAGCGACTGGTCGAAGGAAGCTCTTCTATCCCTGACCAAGGGTGTCAGCCGTCTTACTGTTTCGACGTTGTGGGCTATGACGTCGGGATGCGAATCCACAACTTTCTTCACATGTTCTTTTCTTCCGTTGAAATCTGGTATCAACACCTCTACAAGTACATCGCTGTTTAATTCTTTTATGGCTCTTACGGTTTCTGCGTAAACTGTTGCTCCGCCGTCGGGTAGGTCGTCGCGGCAGACCGACGTCAACACAACGTAGGTTAGGTTCAGCTCCTTCACGGCGTGGGCAACGTTTTCCGGCTCGCTTTGGTCGATCAGGCCCATGGGGTTGCCTGACTTGACTGCGCAAAACCTGCAGCCTCTTGTGCAGATGTCCCCCAGAATCATTATGGTGGCTGTCCCACCGCCCCAGCATTCACCGATGTTGGGGCACAGCGCCTCTTCACAGACCGT
>JAWACZ010000013.1:0-41157 GCA_038896555.1 Candidatus Caldarchaeum sp.
GGGTTGCACGGTGTAGAGCACCCAATCGGAGGGCGGGCCGCACGGGGTCAGGTTGGGGGTCATGCGAATACCTGCTAATTAGCCTGTGGGCTATTTGAGGAATCATCCTTGCAGGATATGGGTGTATGCCGTGGGTCAAATATTGAGTATCTGCCCCCTCAAAATCCCAATCTTCAAGGCCCTCGGACAACTTGACATCAATTAATCTTTCTTGTTTTTCATCGCCATTACTATAGCGCAACCTTGTCATTCCTGTAGCCACTAATCTCCTTTCAATATAAGAATTTAGTTGTGATGAACGTCGCCTATCTTACGACCAGCAGAGCTAGGTTTGTCAAAAGCGAGGACCTTCGTGAAGAGAGGGTTGGTGGGTTCGAATCCCACCCCCCGCACACACTTTCTGCAAGAACATGTAGACTGGGCGTGTTTGGCTGACTGTTTGAGACCCCGTCCAGTTAGGCGCTTTTGAAGCGGCTCAACGAATGGAGGGTTCCGTCTGTGCCCAAAATTCCAAACACCGATGACATAAATATATAAAGGAATGACGTATTTTTGATGAACTTACTTGAGGGGCACAGAGATAGAGGCTCTGAAGGTCCTTACTACATCTTCGGCTAATGTAGAGCAGATGGCGTTACAGCTGAACCCAAGCAGGAGCCAGTCATGCAGGGTGCTGAATTCTCTTACGAAGAAAGGCTTTGTTGAGACGGTCAATTTCCCCGTTCGAGTCAACTATGATGCCGAAGGGAAGTGAACGCTCCGCTAAGATGAAAACTGGCTTTCCGTCAGGTGTTATTGCTATCGGGCCTCCTCAAGCCTTGCTCATCAAAGCCAGCTTCGCACCTATGTTGACGGCTGCTTGGATTGTGTCGCCGGTGTTGCCCGGAGAGCCTTGAGCCCATTCCCCGCTCGTGGGGTTTGGCAGAAACTTTTCATGCATTTCTTGATTGTGTTCGAACCTGCCTGCTTTGAGACTGGTTAGGAATCCGCAGGCATTCCCCCGACATGGCGCTCGAGCCGCCGACCAAATCTGTTTCTCAACAACCAAGGGCTGGAAGCTGGCTTGCTTGACGGCTAGGGCGCAGGCTAGGCCAGCTGCCTCGCTTCCAACAACTAGCACGCCAACCCTATGCTCCTACATCAGTTAAATTATCAATCCTAGGAAGAAGAAACCTTTCGTTCTCGGGCATCGAAAAACGCCAAAGTATGTCTGCGAAGGCTTATTTACAGCTTCGTCCAATGATGGCCGGGTTGCAGTCGGAGGACGCCGAGGTCAGGAGGTTGGCTGAGCTTAAGACGTTTCTGGAACAGCGGATGGCAGACCTCGAGCATGAGCTGGACAGTTTGAGGACGTTGCTGGAGATTGTCGACAGGGAGCTTGCGGCGAAGAGCTTCAAGAAAGCCCAGCCCCCCGAGGCAGCTGAGAAGGAGGTTGCGGCTTTACGCATGATAAGGAGCAGGTCGGGCAGCCTTCTCGCAACAATGGCTTTGAAGGAGAAGGAAGCGCGGATAGTCTTCAACCCCGAGATACGTGTGACGCAGGACATGAGGCCCTTCTCTTCCTTCTTGCTGCGCAAGGTTCTGGACTCGATGCGTGAAGCCGACCTTCAAAGAGTTAGTGAGGGGAAGCTCGGCCAGTCAGATGTCCTGAGCTACGAGGTGGTTTACGACGGCGACACCGCCCGCGAGCTCATAGTTAAAAACTACAGAGAAGAGCAGAGGCTTAGAGAAATAGTTAACTCGGTTAAATGGACGCTGGACACCATCGCATCATCCTACAAGTAAGACTTGGAAAAGCTTGAGAACACTCGAAACATTACAGCATATATTTGGGTATTGAAAGGTTCAAACCATGGGCTTCTGCTCTAAAGCAAAGGCCGCCCTGCTCACCATCGCCATTTTAGCATCGTTTCTCACCATTTTAGCCAACATCCCTCAAGCAGGGGCCCAGACAGCAAACGTCACATTCACCATCATGACATCTGATGGAACACAGCCCATAAGATGGGCTATTGTAAGGATTAATGGAACGAACTTAGACCCTCCCACCAACGCCACAGGCCAGGTAACTATCAGCAACATCAACCCTGAAGCAATCCAGACCTCACTCCAAGTCGTCTTCAGAGGAGTTACAGTTGCCAACATACCGGGTTTTAAAGTCAAAGACTATGACTCAACGTCTCCATACCAAGTAACCCTGAGGGTCAACGTCACCACTATGCGGATAAACGCACGAACTGCGTTGGGCAACCCCGTGTCCAACGTCAGGCTCAGCTTATCCTACGGGGCTTACACGAACGCCACCACCACGGGCGGTGACGGGTCAGCGTCAATACCGTTAATGCCCAACACAACCTACACAGTATCCGCCTCCTATCGAGGCTATGATGTCGGCGTTTTCACAGCACCGTACGGAGGCTCACCCCTAACCCTCACGTTAAACCTGTTCAGCATACATGTAACGGTTCAAGACATGGAGGGCAACCCAGTCCCCTCGGCTGCAGTAAGGGTCTGGTACGGCGTGCGACAGTCCGGCAACACAACGGGTTTTGCGTCGGCGGAAACAGACGGTTCTGGAGTAGCGGTCGTGGACAGGCTTCCCTCTGGAAACTATCCACTGAACGTAGAGTACCGCGGCGAGACGGTCTACCAATCACCTGCAGCGATAGCTGTGTCCAGCGGTAGCATCAACCATGTTGCGAGAACCGATCTTGTCAGATACAGGGTGAGGGTCTTAGACGCTGACGGCGTCGACTTGATCACGGGGATAAGCCTGGAGGGAAGGCTTTACAGAGACAACACACAGTATGGCGACCCCGCCACCACCTCGTCGGGAGAGCTTTCCTTCGGCCTAGTGAGGTCAAGGCCGTACATTCTAGTGGTTAGGATGGGGGATGTGGAGGTGTTTAGAGGAGAGGTTAACGCACCGTTGGATGCGAGCGTGAGAGGGAAGTTTTACGACGCGGTCGTAAGAGTTGACGCGTCTGGAACGCCCAGCGAAAGACTTGTATCCACGGTCACGGTCAAGCTTAGCATATCGAATTACAACGTCGAGAAGACAACCTCAAACGGCGTTGCCAGGTTCGACAACCTGCCTGTCGGAAGATACAGCTACGAGATAACTCGTGGGACATACATTATCGGAACAGGAAACATAGAGGTCAACATGGATGAGGCGAGGCCAACAATAAGGCCGACCCTCTACACGCTCAAGCTGAAGCTAACAAACGACGTAGGAGAGGGAATCGCCGCCTCAGCCCAGCTAAGAACTTACGACGACGTTGTGTTGGGGGTTTTCCAAGCGGGAGAAAACGGCGAAGCCACTGTGAGCGGGCTTATACCCATCCTGTACAGAGGTGTCGTAACCTACCGTAACGTCAGGGTTCACGATGGGTTCGAGTTTCTGATGGACCAAAACAATAAGGAGGTGGTTGTTCAGACAAAGGTTTACAACGTTGTCTTCAGGCTGATGGACTTTGACGGCGAGGTTGCTGTCGCCAACGCCGAGCTGTCTGTAACCGCTGAAGGGATAACGGAGTCCGCCACAACAAACTCTACTGGAAAAGCTGCCGTCAAAAACCTGCCCGTCGGAAGCTACACGGTCAGAGCCAGCTACCTAAACATCCCAGTCCACGAGGAAACAGTTAGGGTTGAGGCGAGCAGAGAGCTGGCTTTGAGGGCTCGTGGAATAATAGATGTCGGGGTTGAGGTTGTCGACGACGATTCTGTCCCGCTGGAGGCTGGAAGCGTCATGATAACGTTGGGTGCTGCAAAGTTCTCAGGCGACATATCTGGGGGGAAGATAAGGTTCGCGAACATTCCGGCAGGAACATACAGGCTCTCCGTCCAATACAAGGGCTTCACAGTCTACGACCGTCAAGCATCGTTTTCAACAGACGAGGACAGCGTAAGAATCCCTGCAGCGGTCTACTATCTTAGGCTGACGGTGGTAAAATCCGACGGAACACCTCTTGCAGCAGCCTCTGTAGCCGCTGTCTCCTCAGCCAAAACTGTCGCCAGCGTCTTCACAGACCAGTCTGGGAGGGCTGAGCTCAAACTACCCCGGGGAGACTTCTCGATCGACGTCCTCTACCAAGACGCCGCTGTCCATTCTCAAACCCTCTCTGTCACGCAGTCGACGATTCTCAACATAAAGGCCAAGGTTTACAGGGTTGACGTACGGATTATCACTCCTGACGGATTACCCGTCCAAGGAGCTGAGGTCTCGGTGAGCAGGGGAAACAAGCTTGTGGAGAAAGGCGTCACAGACGACGAGGGGAGGGCACGGCTTTACATAGCTGAGGGCGACTACTCATGGACGATGAGGATAGGAGGCTATACCTACACCTCATCCTATTCCTCGAGGCTGGATAAAGAGTTAGCCATAGTCCATGTTGAAGAGAAGCCACAGTGGCAGGGGGTTGTTCTGGCGGCTACGGCTGCTGTCTCGTTCTCATCGGTCGCCGGACTCATCCGCTGGGGTAGGACAAGGCCCGCTGGAAGACAGAGGTCGAGAAGACAGACCGCAGAGCCTGAGAGAAGGCCTGCAACACTTAAGAGAACCCGTCCGCCACGTGTTTGAGGAAAATGGCGTCATCGAAGAAGAACATAGCCTATGGTGTTGTTTTAGCAGCGGCCGCATCGCTCGTCGTCCTGTCGATGGTCCACACGGCCCTCGGCATAACCTTCCCCCTGCTGGTTGTGAAAAGCGGAAGCATGCGGCCAGTCATACAGGTCGGCGACATCATCATCGTCACGCCGGTAAACCCCAGAGAGATAAAAGCAGACCCAGTAAACGGCGACGTGATAGTTTTCTACAGGCCGGGTGAAAAGGGCTCTCCAGGCTCCATAATAGTCCATAGGGCTATCGCCGTGGTTTCCGGAGGTGTAATCACCAAAGGGGATGCCAACGCGGTCGCCGACTACTGGGGTGCGGTGCCGTTTGACCACGTCATCGGAAGGTGGACAGGTTTAAGCATACCGTCATGGACCGGCATAGGTTTCCTAAGCCTCTTCCTAAGAGGTGAGGTTTTCTACCCAGCAGGCCCGATAATCGTGCTGGTTCTCATACTGGCCAACGTTTTCCTACTAGTAAGGGATGCTGTTAGAAGCAGGTCGCGTAAAGCTGAAGAAAATGATTCTTCTCCCGTGTCATGAGCCATCCAGCCTAACCGGCCTGCAAAGCCTCTTAAACGTCAAGAAAAGGCTGGCCAAACCGGCGTAAGAGGTTTTTTCTCCTGCGAAATCCCAGCAGAAAAGCAGCCGTCGCCGAAGCTGCCGCAAACCCAGCCGCCGCCAAAAACCCGGTCAAAAACAGGCCAGCCGCCACAGCCGCAGAAACCACAGCCGTGTAAAACACAGGCCTCGCCACCTTCTTAGCCTCAGTCAAGTAATCCGAATGTTTCTCAACAAGATGCTTTGGAAACGGGACCAAAGGAACGCAGACCGTCAGACACGCGTACAGCCCGGCCTGTCTCTCCGCCCAGCTGACAGGCTGGCCGCAGAGCGGGCATTCTGTCCGGTTGTCCAACCTTTCCGTCAGCCGTCCGCCGTTGATATAAACGTGCTGTTTGCTAAGTGTTGCGGGTTGTATGTAAGAGATTTAAATGCATGCTATCAAATAGTGCTGTATGCTCCTTCTGGGCGCGCATGTCTCCATCTCCGGCTCCATACACATGGCTGTGGACAGGGCTGTGGAGCTTGGATGCACGACTTTCCAGATATTCACACGCAACCCACGCGGCTGGACTTACACCAAGCTGAAGCAACAGGATGCTGAAGAGTTTAGGAGGAAGTTCAGTGCTTCGGGTTTTAAGGTTGCGATGGCCCACATGCCGTATCTCCCCAACATCGCTTCTCCTAAGAAAATTGTCTACGAAAGGTCGGTCAAGTCTCTTACGGCTGAGCTGGAGAGATGCGGCCTGTTGGGGGTGGAGCTTCTCGTCACGCATGTCGGAAGCCATCTAGGAGCTGGAATAGATAAGGGCGTTGAAGCAGTCGCCCAAGCCGTCAACCGCTCCCTGAAAACCGTTGAAAACAACGTGCTGCTGCTTCTGGAGAATATGGCTGGGCAGAAAAACTCATGCGGCTCGCGTTTCGAGGACATCGCAAACATTTTGGCTAAGGTTGAACAGCCTGACAGAGTCGGCGTATGTCTCGACACATGCCATCTGCTGGCGGCGGGATACGACATAAAAAGCGAGGAAGCTGTAGAGAAAACGTTGTCGGAGTTCGACAGAACAGTCGGGCTTGATAAGCTGAAGGCGGTTCATCTCAACGACTCGAAAGGCGGGTTGGGAAGCGGGCTTGACAGACACGAGCACATCGGTATGGGCTACGTGGGCGAAAGAGGTTTCAAAGCCTTCATCAACCATCCAGCGGTACGGGATAAGCCTATGGTGATAGAAACGCCTGAAGACAAGCGTGGAAACTATGCGACAGACCTTGCAAAGCTGCGGAAACTCTACGTACACAAGCAGCTAACTACATAAAAGGCGGCCCACGGTGCATTATTAGGGTATGGGGCTGTGGAGAACGCTGGCCGTGAAGGGAGTAACGTTAGCTGTCGTGCTGCTCAGCGTGTTGGTGATGGTTGTTGTCGTGCTGGGGCTCACAGGCGTCTCAGACAGGATATTATCAGCATACGTTAACGAGGAGCTGAGAACCGTCAGGCAAGCTCTTTCACAGAGGATAAGAGACCCTGCGGAGCTGGAGAAAGCACTAGAGCAGTACAGAAGGGAGCTTGAAGAATCTTACGGGCTGAACAGGCCGTGGTACGAACGTATCCCAGCCATGGTTGCCCGCGTCCTAACCCTAGACCTGGGATACTCGAGGACTATAACGTCTTTCGCAGGCAGCAGGAAGGTGGCTGACATCATAGCTGAACGTGTTCCTTACACGGTTCTACTTGTCACTACAGCTGTGGCGATAAGCGCAGCCGCTGGGATTAACCTAGGGATGAGGGCGGCCTACAGGCGCGGCAGCTTGTTCGACAGAGCCATAGCCTACCTAGCTGCAGCATCTTACGCTTTACCATCATGGTGGACAGGGTTGATGATGATCCTCATCTTCTACTATTATCTGCGGGCTTTTCCGGCTGGAGGGTTGTTCAGCGCGCCTCCTCCCGCCGATGTGTTTGGGAGGGTGTTGGACCTGCTTTGGCATGCTTTCCTGCCTGTGTTGACGCTTGTTGTTGTCGTCGTCGGCGGATGGGCGTACATCTCGAGGACAATAGTGCTCAACATAGCTCAGGAAGACTTTGTCCAGGTCGCGAAGGCTAAGGGCCTTCCCGACAGCCTGATAAGACGCCGCTACATCATGAGGCCCGCAGCACCGCCCATAGCTACGAACGTGGTCTTCGCCATAGCCGGGTCGATAGGCGGCGCGATACTGACGGAGACTGTTTTCAACTGGCCTGGGATGGGCCGGCTCTACTACGAAGCCATATCTGCCTTCGACGAAGGCCTCGTAGTTGCTTTAACCTTCATGTACACGCTCATCTACATAGCGGCACGGTTTGTGGTGGAGGTTTTGATCGTAGCTCTCGACCCGAGGGTGAGGCTTTAGGGTACTGTCAACCGTGTTACGCCTCCTTCCGTCCTGGTTTTTAGTGGGTTGTGTGTCAGGGCCATAGGCTTAATGGAAAAAGCTTAAGTTGACGGTGCCGAGCTTTAGAACACAAACCGTTATAAGCAAGGTTCAGCAGCTTATCCCACGCATGAAGGTAGTTTTCGTGGCCGCAGTTGCTGTCGCATTGTTTGTGGGCGTTGTCGCTGGAGCTGCATACTATACGTACGTCCTGGGCGATAGTGAGGCGAGGTATCAAAGAATTGTTGACGGTCTGAGGGCTGAAAACCTGCGTCTACAAAACCTCTTAACAGAAGCAACGAATCAGGTCAACAGACTGCAGGCTGACGTTAGAAGCCTTCAGACAGCTGTTGAAAACGCTGAGCAGAACGCTAGGAGGCTGAGGGAAAACGCGGAATCTTTGGAAAGACGGCTGGACCAGCTATCCTCGCAGCTCAGCTCGGCAACCCAAGACCTCAACAACCTACGCTCCAAAATAACCCGTGTCAACGAAATTCTACCGCTTCTCGAGAACGACCGCGTCCTCGTCAGCTGGATTAGGACAGACCCGCCGGGGGAGAGGGAGCCCGCCCGCCAGTACTGGAACGAGACCCGTGCGCTGGCTTTGAAAAGCGACCCCAACCTCGCCCTCACAGTTGACAAGATACTGGCCAGCCTGGACCTTTACTTCGACTGGGTTGACAAATTTCCGCCGCTGAGAGGGACTTCGAGGCAGGAGATTGTAGCATGGTGCCCTCTTTACATAGACTGGCTTCTCAACGCTCCGCCGGGGGTAGAAGAGTACAGCAACGCCATAAACCAGTTTAGGCAGGAGGTTTTCCTCGTAGTCATCGGCCACATAGACTCGTTGTCCAAGGCTTTGGAGAGCTAGCGTCTGCGTAGGATGAAGATTGCTGCGGCGACTGCTATGACGCCAGCGACAGCTATCAACAACCCAAGAGGAAGCTGAGGCTGCTCCACAGCAGGCGTCTGCGTCACAGTAGTTTGGACTGTGGGGGTCCTGGTCTCGGTGACAGCCGCCCGCCTGACCTCTATACGCTCCATTACGGTGAAAGTCTGCGCCACATCCTCGCTGTACACGACGGCCGTAAGCTCTATGAAGCCTGGGGCCAGCTGGGATGTCTTCGAGGCGGGCAGCGTTATCTCGAAAGCGCCTCCAGGAGCCTGACCGGCTCCCGACCCGAGGACAGCGCCCGTCGCCGGGTCCTTGAAAACGTATGCAACCTTCACAACACCCTTCCCAGCCGTCGTCAAAACTATCTTCGAATCGCTGCCTACCGTCACCGAGCCTTCCACACGCTGCACCCTTGGCCTGTCAACGGTTCCGAAAAACCATTTTCCCGGCTTGAACGGGTAGGAAGGGTCTCTGAAAGCCCTCAGCTCAGCAAACTGTGACGCGGGGTCGAAGACCGCTAGGATGTAAGGGCCGTTGCTCACTACGGCGAGGTTGTAGGTGTTTATCCAGTTTAGCAGGGCGCGGTATCTCGCCTGTGCGTTGGCCGCTGTTTCATAGGTTTTTCCTGCGACGGTGAAGATGTTGGATGGGAAGAATGATTTTGAGACAAAGTCGTTCAAAGCAAGCCTGACCAAGCTGACATGCTCCCGCAGCACTAGGTTCAGCTGGTCGACCCTAAACCTTGCCGCAGCCGTGTCGCTGTAGGTTACCAGCCTCCGCGTGAACACCAGGTCGTCGGATGCTGCGAGAAGCTCCCACGGCATTCCGCCTCCGAAAACCTCCGCATACTCAGCTATGTAGTCGGGCTCGAAGTTCCAGTAGTCGACGTAGACTTCGATCCTGCTGCTGTCGAGGATTCTGAAGCCTTTGAAGGTTTCGAGAACCGGCCGGGATGTGTAGGCTATGGCGAACTCTATCCGGGACTTTATGTCGTCGTAGGCGAGGTCGTAGGTCTGGTATATTCGGTAGAGTATGTCTGCCATGGTTATCGGAATGCCGTGATGCCATTTCGAAGAGGTGTACTGCGAGTAGTCGAACACGACTTTGCTGACTGCGCGTGTTCCAGGGGCTACGTTTTTCCAAGACTTTGTCTGAGCATCCCACGTGAACGCGTCGGCGGGAACCTGCATCGTGCCCGTGGGGCCGGCTGTCTCAACTCTGTAGCTGGCTCTGAAGGGGATGGGGAGGCCTGTGAACGGGTGGCGGGCTATGGCCGGGTCTGAAACAGCTCTCCACAGGTCTGCGCTGTAAACGTCGCCGAAACCTCCTACAGGGTTCCAGACTGTTCTAGGCGTCCAGACCCATAGATGGCCGATGTTAAGAACCTCCTTGCCAGGGATGAAAACTTCTCTCAGCGTCCAGAGGCCTCGGGCTCCTGCTGCAAGGTCTTCCGTCAGTCCTTCAACTTTTTTCGACAGCGGCGTACTCTGGAGAACGACTGCAACCCAAACCCTGACCGACTCCGACATACATTCTTTCAAGGCTTGGAGGTACAGCCTGTCTCTTTCCTCACGGCTTGTGTACTGTCCTTTGAAGATTTTCTGGCCTGTTTCGTCGAGGAGCTTGTTTGAGTACTGCCAGAAGCCGAACTCCTGCCATCCCGGCATGTTTCCCAGCCATGGTGCGCAGAACTGGTTGACCGAGCCCGTGTCAAACTTCTCCAAGGCTCCACGCCCCCAGCCCTCGGTGTACAGATGCCACTGGAACTCCTGCGGGTCTGTCGTGTAAACCCTTGCTATGGCTTGGGCGAAGGGCAGGTAGATTCTCTCCACCGTGAAGCCTGTTTTCTCAAGCTCTGAAGCGATGAGGTCTCCCAGCTCCCTTCTCTCATCCTCAGTTCTGATGACAAACCTGAGCGTTAAAGGCCTGTCGGCGTAGTACCATTTTCCGTCGCGTTTAGCTGCTCCAGCCGACGTGAGGGCGTTGGAGATTATTCTGTTGGCGTATTCGGGGTCGTATCTTATCCCCGCCTCGAGTATCTGCTGGAAGAAGACGGCGTAGTCGTAGTCGTAGGGTGTTAGATGCGATGTCATGGATGCTGCTAGCCCTCGGTAGAGCTCTCTCACAACATAGTCTCTGTTGACGAGATACTGGAAGGCCTGCCTGACCTCCTTGATGCTGAACGGGTTGAGACCACGCGGGTCGGGTGCGGGGTTGAGGATTAGCGACAGCAGAAGCGACGGCGCCCTAACCATTTTAACGTTCGGGTCTCTCTCAAGCTGCAGTATTCGTGAAACCCTCATGTTGTAGAGGTAGAGGTCGATGTCGCCGCGTTCGAGAGCTTGAGGAGCAACCTCCTCAGCGTAAGCCCTAACCCTTATAGTCTCTGCAGCCGGACCTGGCTTGTCATGCGGAGGCCTGTACTGTTGTGCGTAAGCGGGAAGTAGGAGAAACAGTATGAAAAGAAAAGCCAGGAAGCTATGGTTCCGGGCCGTCAAGCCTTCCCCCTCCTTCTGTTAGAGAGGATGATGCCGCCTACGGCCGCTGCCACCGCCACCACTGCAACGCCCAAGGCTATCTCAGCCATCTGGCTCGAGTTATTCTTTGCAAGCTCGGGTTTTAACCGTGCAGCTATCCTGTCAACCAGCTTTTCAACGTCAACACCTTCAGGAATGGCTTTGAGGATTTCCTCGAGCTTCTTAGCCGTTTCCTCGCCTGAGCGTCTTAGCTGTTCGTTGATGTTGTTGAAGCCGAAGCTTGTGTAGTAGGTTGCTTCAGCCACGTTGCCGAGAACGTCTATAGCCCTTACCAGATGAGCACCCTCGCCTGAGACGGGGACGAAGATGGTTGCTGTAAACCTGCCTGCGCCGTCTGTCGGAAACGATGAGATAACAACCCCATCCACCTCGATGAACACCTCCCTCTGCCTCGCAGCAAACCCGTCGCCAACTATCGAGATTACCTGGCCGGCTGGGCCTTGGGGCGGGCTTACGAAGATCGTTGGCGCTCTGACCGGCCTGAGTCTTGCAAACCCTATGTCTTGGTTGGGGGCGCCTCTAAACCCGGCTCTCGAGTCCGTCCAAACCATGTAGACATCGCCGTCAGTTGCAGCGATTCCCCAGTAGTCGCCGACGAAGCTAGCGATTCCGTAGGCAGGGTTGGAAGGATAGTCTGTAACTCTCGCGTTCTCCATAAACGTATTGCCTCGGTCGCCTGAGCGGGTGTAGTAGATGTGGTAGCGGTAGTTGTCGGGGTCGTCACGCATGTCCCCCCATATAACATGTATCGTCCCGTTAGACGAGACCGCCATAGTCGGGAAGAACTGGTTCCTTATCGTCAGGTCGTCGTTAACCCTCTTGGGACGAGACCATGTAAGGCCTCCGTCAGTAGATTTTGCGAAATATACGTCGGATAAGTCGCCCGGCTCTCTGCCAACGGCTCCGAAGACTATGTAAACCTCGTTGCTGTTTTCAGGGTTTGTGCCTAGCACGGGGAACATCGAAGACCAGGACCTGAAGTATGTCGGGCTGAGGAAGAAAGGCTGCTCCCACGTCCCGCCTGGAACAACCATAGAGGGTTTAGACCATGTTCTCCCCCCGTCTCTCGACACCGTTACCATCGGCGTGAACAAGCCTTTGAACGGTCCGTCGTCAAGCGAGTCGTAATAAGCTACGTAGACCGTTCCGTCACGCGCTACATGCACATAGCTGCCTTGGACAAGCCGTGCATCCTCGTCTCCCGCAAGCCCGCTGAAGATTGGGCTAACCGCTACAGGGCTAGTCCACGTCACCCCACCGTCTGCCGATTTAACGAGTTTTATCGACACCTCAATAGTCGGCTCGGCCACAAACGGGTAGTAGTCGAGGAACGGGTAAATCGTTCTGAACTCTGTGTAGGTGACGTAGATGGCGTCTTTCTCAGGGTTCTGTCGGTCGGGTCCGACGGCCATCCAAGGCTTGTCGATGAAAACTATTGCAGCCCTGTCGGCTGAGGGAACTACATGTCCCCGTGAAGCCACGAAGGGCCTGCTCCAAGTCACACCTCCATCCTTTGAGACTGAGACAGTAGCACTTGCGACATCCGCTTCGAAAAGCAGCCTCCCTACTCTGAGGGGTCGGGCTCCGATAGACAGGAGCGTGTAGTAGACTGTGCCGTCTCTTCCGAAGGCTACTACGGGGTCGCTGCAGAAACTGTCTTCAACCGCTGGTGACGTCATGCTAGGCCCACGCCATGTCTCGCCCCCGTCAAAGCTAACGTAAGAAACTGCACAGGACACGTCAAAGTCGTGCGAGACGATGACGACATGGTCCGGGTTGTTGGGGTTGACAGCTATGTGGGGCTCGTTCTGGTATGGCCGGTTGCCTATGTCGTAGGTCACTATGACGTTCCGGCTGAACTTGGCTGTCGGCGAACGGTATGGGATTGTCACCAAAGGCCCTTGAGGCCTGACCGCCGTGGCCGTCTCCAGCGAAAAGCCTTCAAACTCACGACCATCAACCAAAACACCCATCCTAGCCAGCACCCCGCCAGACATGCGGTTGCCTAAAATCTCGCCGACCGCGAAAACCTTAGCGTCAAGCTTTGCCTCTTCTCCTCCCCTTTCCGCCGCGTAAACAGCAACCATGCTCAGCAGTAGTAAGACCGTCATCAAAGCCGAGAAAGGCTTCATGTTCAATACGTCGTCGGACCGCTAAAATAAGTTTTTCCTAATTGTTGTTTCGCTGGTTAAACGTTTATAAGCTGTTCGAACGATGTGCGATGGATGAAAACGGTCAAGGCTTTGCTGCTAATCTTTGCTACGGCATCGTTACTGTTTTCTTCTGCCCAGGAGGTCGTCCCCGGAGTTGGGTTTAACTCGGCGCTGGAGATAAGGCCAGGCACCTACTCCTTCTACCTAGCCGCTGGCGAAGTTCATTTCTTCAAGGTTGTGCTCGAGCCTGGAGACATAATGGTTGCGATGGTGAGAATGGCCTCTAACCAAGACTTCGACCTGTATCTGCTGAACCCGATGAGGGAGCTTGTAGGCCAGAGCGTCCGTGCGGCAGGGGTTACAGACGCCGTCGAATACATAGCAGCCGAGCGTGGACCACACTACATAGTGGTGGCTGGCTTCGGAGGCTCCACAGGCACTTATTCACTGACGATATCCGTCCAGAAACCGAAAACCGTAACGCAGACGGTGACAGCCACGGTAACGCAGAGGATAACCGAAACAGCAACCCTGCTGTCCTTCGTGACGAACACCATTGTTTCGGAGAGGGTTGCAACAGTTGTTGAAACCAGGTCCGTCGATGTTGAAAGGATTCCGTGGACGGCTCTCGGGCTTGCGGTGTTGGCGGGCGCTCTTCTCTACACAGGGTATGCAGCCTCGGATGCTTTGAAGACAATGGCGAAACGTGGTCCAGAGCCTAAAGCCGAGGAAAAGCCTCTCATGCCGCAGCAGACCCAACAGCAAGAGCAACAGGAGCAGCCAACCTAGTATAGATGGCAAGCCACATACCTGTTTTTCCCCACCTCACGTAGAGCTGGGTCTTCAACCATGCATCTGTCGAACGCTTTCGGGCATCGGGGATGGAAGCGACATCCCTTCGGTATGTTGAAAGGCGACGGAGGCTCCCCTTTTATCGCTGGCCTCTCAACAAACCTGTTGGCCGGGTCTGGCTCGGGTATAGACGCTATCAACCCTTGCGTGTATGGATGCAGCGGCTCCGACAACACCTCATCAACATCACCAATCTCCACAACCCTGCCCAGATACATGACGGCGATTTTGTCGGAAAAGTAGCGGGTCGTCGCAAGGTCGTGCGAAATGTAAAGAAAAGCTATGCCCTGAGATGTTTGAAGCCTTTTGAGAACCTCCAACACCTCGGCCCTGCTTGAAGCATCTATCATCGAGACAGGCTCGTCAGCCACTATGTAGCGGGGTTTGAGGACGATCGCTCTAGCTATGGCTACTCGCTGTCTCTGCCCTCCCGAAAGAAGATGAGGATATTTCACCGCAAAATCCTGCGGCGGAGTGAGCCTTACTTCTTCGAGAGCTTTGTAGACCGTCTCGGTTCTTTCTTCCTTGTCTCCGGCTTTATGAGCTATCAGCGGCTCCTCAACCGTCTCGCCTACGGTTATGTAGGGGTTGATGCTTGAGTAGGGGTCTTGAAAGATCATCCGCGTCTCCCTTCTCAGCTTTTGAAGACTTTTCTCGGGAAGGCTTGTGATGTCAACGCCGTCGTATAGTATCCGGCCTGAAGAGGGTTTGAGAAGCCTTATGCTCAGCTTTCCAACCGTTGTCTTTCCACATCCCGACTCCCCCACCAAGGCCAGGGCCTCGCCTTCATGGATTGAGAGGCTTACCCCGTCAACAGCTTTGACAACACGTGAGCCGAGAAAACCCTTCCTCACACGGTAAAAAGCCTGAACATCCTCCAGCGACACCAGCGGACGGGAGGCGGGGGAGTCAACAGACATGTCCAGCGACTGTCAAAGTATCATCAAGCTAATCAATATAACCCTGCGTTTGGAGAGGTTTTGTATGAAAGCGGTGGTTTTAGAGCAGCCTGGGCCGCCTGAAGTCTTAAAATACGTCGACGTTGCTGAAAAACGTCCTGGCGAGGGTGAAGCTGTAGTCAGGGTTCAAGCGGCTGGGATGAACAGGATAGACATCTGGATTCGGAGCGGTGTTTACAAGGTCCCTCTGCCTCGGATCATAGGAGCTGAAGCTGCTGGTGTCGTGGAGGAGGTGGGTGAGGATGTGGCCAACGTGTCAAAAAGGGACAGGGTTGTCGTCAACCCCGCCATCACCTGTGGAAGATGCAGGTTCTGCTTAAAGGGTTTCGACTCGCTGTGCGAAAACCATAAGCTGCTAGGACATGGAGCAGACGGAACATACGCAGAGAAGATAACAGTCCCAGCTATCAATCTCTACCCCATACCCAACGGCTTGCAGATGCATGAAGCCGCCTCCATAATGGTGACATATATGACTGTATGGCATGCTGCTGTAACGCGAGCCAACATAACTCCAGGCTCCACAGTGCTCGTTGTCGGCGCAGGCAGCGGCGTCGGTGTCGCTGCTATACAGCTGTGCAAGCTTTTCGGAGCAACGGTCATCACCACGGTGGGCGAGGATTGGAAGGCTGAAAAGGCCTACGCTCTCGGAGCCGACCACGTCGTCAACAGGAAGAAGAGAAAGGTGAGCGAGGCTGTCAACGAGATAACGAAGGGCCAGGGAGTTGACATGGTGATAGAGCACGCCGGGCAGGCGATATGGGATGAAGCGGTGAAAAGCCTCAGCCCCGGAGGAAAACTTGTCTACTTCGGAGCCACGTCAGGCGAGAACGCATCGGTCAACATCCGGTACACATACAGACGACAGTTGAGCTTGCTGGGAAGCTACAGCTGGAACAAGCAGGAGATACCGTCTGTTCTCCAGCTCTTCGAGAAAAAGCTTCTCAAGCCCCTGGTTGACAGAACATTCCCACTCAAGAACGCTGCGGAAGCCCATAAGCTGATGGAGTCGGACGCCTTCTTCGGCAAGCTCGTGCTAATACCTTGATGGCGTTTGAAATAGTTGAGGAAATTGTAAGGGAGAGGAGACGCGGGTCAACGGCTCTGGCCTGGATGGTTTTAGAGGCCTACCGAAAAATAGCTGAGGAGAGCAAGAACCTTGAACATGATGTTGCGCTGCTTTCGGGGAGGATAGGGAAGGCCAGGCCTGCGATGCCTTTGGTGAAGCGTTTCAACGACGAGGTTTTGAAGAGGGTTAAACGCTTCGACCCGGACGAGATTGTCGAAGCATGCAGACAGGTTGAGACAGCCTACCGTATGATGGTGGAAAAGCTCGTGGAAAACGCTGAGAAACAACTAAACAAATGCAAAGCCGTGACTACAATCAGCCACAGCGGAATCGTTCTGAACATCCTGAAGAAGGTCGACACGGTAAGGGAAGTTTTTGTCCTTGAGTCGAGGCCTCTGCGCGAGGGTTTAATCATGGCGTCGGAGCTAAAACGTTTGAAGAGGGTTACCGTCTGTGTTGACGCTGCAGCAGGCTATGCTGTCGACGCCTCGGAAGCAGCTGTAGTAGGTGCTGACGCTTTGTTTCCAGACAGCTCTTTCGCAGGCAAGGTCGGCGTAAGACCCCTAGCTCTGCTCGCGAAAGAAGCCGCTAAACCTTTCTACGTAGCCTGCGACACTTGGAAATATGCAGAGAGGTTTGAGAACGAACACGGGCCTGCTGAAGAAGTCTCGGCAGAGAATGGTTTATCGGTGCTCAACCCTGTTTTCGAAAAAGTAGGCAAAGAATACGTTTACATGTATCTGACGGAGAAAGGAGCCGTCAAACCCGACGCCGTCAAAGATGTTGTTATATAGTGGCTTGAAGCCGGGTTGTTTGGTTGACGCTCAAGTATTTCGTTAACACGGTTGGTCTGCTTCAGAGCAACTCATACATAGCCTATGACAGCGTCTCACGTGAAGCCATCATTATAGACGCTGGAGACGATGCGTGGAAAATCCTCGAAACAATACAGAGAAACAAGCTCAAACCCCTTGCAATATACGCAACCCACTGCCACTTCGACCACGTCATGGCCGTCGACGACCTGAAAAACGCGCTCAACATACCCTTCTACATCCACCAGCAGGACAGGGAGATACTTTTGATGAGCAGGGAGATGGCGCGAAACTTTCTTGGAATAGAGATAGCCGACCCGCCTGCGTCCGACGGCTACGTCGACGAGGGTCACGTCATACAGGTTGGGGAGGAGAAGCTAACAGTCATCCACACACCAGGCCACTCGCCTGGCAGCGTATGCTACCACGCCGGCAGCCTCCTCTTCAGCGGCGACACACTTTTCCAAGGCTCGATAGGTAGGACCGACACTCCCGGCGGCAACACCCAACAGATCGTCGACTCGATTGTCAACAAACTCTTCAAGCTTCCCGACGACGTTGAGGTCCTGCCGGGCCACGGGCCTTTAACTACGCTGGGCTGGGAGAAGAGGAACAACCCTTTCGTCGGAGAGGATGGGATGCTGCGTAGAAGGCTATGAATTTTGACGACCTCAACGCGAGGATAATCTCATGCAGGCTTTGTCCGAGGCTTGTCAGACATCGTGAGAAAGCGGCTGAAAACCCGCCGCCACGCTACTGTTTTGAGAAGTATTGGGCGAAGCCGTTGCCAGGGTTTGGTGACTTTAACGCAAGGCTGCTCGTGATAGGGCTTGCTCCAGCGGCGCACGGCGGCAACCGGACGGGCAGGATGTTTACCGGCGACTCGAGCGGCAACACTTTAATGAAGTCACTTTATAGGGCTGGGTTCGCGAACATCGACAGAAGCGAAAACCGTGATGACGGCCTCATCCTTAGAGATGCGTATCTGACAGCGGTCGTAAGATGTGCCCCGCCTGGCAACAAGCCAACCAGCAGCGAGGTAAACAACTGCGTTCAATACCTTGCTGAAGAGCTTAGGCTTCTTAATAAGGTGAAGGTTTGTGTGACGCTGGGCAGGCTGGCCTTCTCCACCTATATACGGCTGCTGAGGCGCGAAGGCTTTCTCCAGAGCAGGAGGCTTGTCTTCCACCATGGCGCGGTTTACAGGCTTGATGGACAGCTTTACGGACGGCCTCTGCCAGCCCTGATAGCATCCTACCATCCATCCCGGCAGAACACAAACACTGGAAGGCTTACTAAGCGGATGCTCGACGCTGTCTTTCTGAAGGCAAGGGCCATCGTCGGCTGAAGACGTCGACGGCAGCCCCCACAGACCCAGCTAAAGCCGCCACCGTGAAAACCTCCGCAAAACCAGCAACTGTGAGAACAACGCCTGAGAAGAAGTTTCCCACCGAGCTTCCCACGTCGATCATAAGTGTTAGTAAGGCGAAACCCATTGTCCTAGACTCTAGAGGCAGTATAAGCCCTGTAAGGTAAACGCTTCCGAGGACGAAAACACCCATCCCAAAACCGTAGAGCAGCATGCTCGCCCACGTCAACGTCTCGCTGCCTAGACTAAACAACGTCGCCGAAGCAGACAACGTAACAGAGCCTGCGAGTATGTAGTTGTGAGCCCCCAGCTTTCCAGCAACAGCCCCCATAACCGCACGCGATGAAAGGTTCGCCAAAGCGCCTGCAGAAAACAGGAGCAGTATGACAGGCTCATCGTATTTCAGGACGATCTTAGCCATCAGGGGGAGAAAGGCTGAGACTGTGCCGGTGATGTAGTTTATGAAAAACCTTGAAATCAAAAGGCTTAGAAACCTTTTATCCTTGAGTGAAGCAGCTGAACCCTCTAAGTTATTTTTGACATGGTTTCTTGCCGAAAGTATACTTAACAACCCTATCGAGGAGATTGCTGCCGCTGAGAAAAAAGTGGGCTGGTAGCCCATGAGGGATAGAACCCCTGCCCCCATAACCGGGCCAAGCGTCATCCCCAAAGCTGGAGCGGTAAGCATGTAGCCGAGGCTTCTTGCATCCCCTTTCCCGCCGCCCGCCTCCTCATAAACCGTCGAAAGAGCCGATGGGAAGAAGAAAGCGGAGCCGAACCCTCTAAGAAGGCTGCCTGCAACCATGTGCTCTGGCGTGGTTGCAAACCCGAATACCGTGCTTCCTGCGGTGCTGGCGATAAGGCCTGCAGCCATCGTGTTTCTGAGGCCGAGCCTACGGCTGACCCATGCGGTGGGAACCCTGAGAACAAAGGACGTAAACGTCCCAACGCCGTAGACAAGACCCACCGTCAACGGCCCAGCTCCCAAAACAACAGACGTGTAAAGACCTATAACGGGAACAACCATGTGAACCGATAAAAAGGCCGACAGAATGGATACATAGACGAAGACTCTCTCTTTCAAGCTCATTTTTCATCGACTTTTAACAATGTTTCAAGCCGTGTCTGCGGCGCGGATTTATACGCATTCACCCACATGGCTGCTAACGCAGCCGCCCTAATCAGCGCCATGGTTTGCGGAGGCGTCCAAGGATATGTCGGCATGCTGGTCATGAACCATGTGAAGATTATTGCCGCGTTTGAGGCCTCGAACAACGGTATCCAAAACCAGAGTTTAGACACAGCAGCAGTGAAGGGTATCAGCCAGACAGCCATCTGAGGCGTGAAGGTTGGGCTGCCGAGAAGCCATCCCGAAAACACCATGAACCCCTTTACAGCCAACGAAGCTTGAGAAAAGTAAGACCTTAGCAGAAGTATGAACGCCGTCAGGTATCCAACTACTTTGGCTGACTGGGAGAATGGGTCTGAGGACAGCCAGACAGTCCAGGAGTTTTCAAGCCCCCAGCCCAAGTGGTATTCTACGAATTTAGAAACCCATGACGGGTTCGACAGCAGAACAGGAGCTAAGGCTGGCAAGGCTCCCGCTGAAAAAAACACAACCGCCTCGTAAACATCCCGCCGTCTCCGAGCGCTGTCAAAAAGATAGACAGGAAGTAGGAGAAGCGTGAAAAGCTTGACAGAGAACGCCGCCCCCAGCAGAAAATAAGAGACCCATCTCCGTCCTTCCATGAAAAAGACCAGCGAGGACGCGGCCAATGCTGTGAAGAAGTGGTCGAAGTTGTATATCCCATAAACGATGAGGCTGGGCATCATGATGAAGAAAAGGCTGGTTGGAAAACCTGCTAAACGGTTCAGAGCCCATGCGAGAGCAAGGTAAGCAGGCAGGCTCAGCATCGAAAAAGCAACATAGTACCCCTCGAGGGATTGGCCACCCATCAGCCTTGCGGCGTAAACGATGAGGCAGGAGGCAGGCGGATACTCGAAGAAATACTGTAAGCAAGGAATCTTTCCATTTTGGAGATGTTCCTCCCTCCACCAGAACGATGCCACATCGCTGTAAACGTTGCCTTCGACTCTGGGATGGTGGATGTAAAAGCTTAAAAA
Source organism: Candidatus Caldarchaeum sp. (assembly GCA_038896555.1). GTDB lineage: Archaea > Thermoproteota > Nitrososphaeria_A > Caldarchaeales > Caldarchaeaceae > Caldarchaeum. The sequence continues at coordinate 20,361 of JAWACZ010000013.1, forward strand.
CCATGACAAAACAGCAGCCACCACCGCCAGCCTAAGCATGTAGGGCTTTTTCACAGAAATGGAGCCTGTCCGCAAGCTATTAAACCGAACACACAAACGTTTTTATCACCAAACACCAACACTACAGCCATATTTCCACCTGTTTAGCACCATTAACCCAGCAGTGAACTTAGCCCCGTAACTATAATGGAATAATGGTTGCTGGTTGTTGTTACGCCGTTTCTCCAACTGCTCGAGGAAAGGGAAAATAGTAGCCATCGCCCGTAGATTTGAAACACGGTTGAGAGAGGAGGTGGTATGCTACTTTTGCGGAAACCCCATGCAGCCCTTCATACAGTGGCGGTGCTCAAGCTGCGGCGGCCCTGGAGTTTTAACATACCCGCATGAATTCAACACATCCTACATAAAGAAAAGCGTCAACAGCATGTGGCGGTACAGGCTAATGCTTCCCCCGAGCATGCAGACCAACCCTGTAACGCTTGGTGAAGGCATGACACCGGTCTGTCCAGCGGTGACGCCAAACATCACAATGAAGCTCGAATACGTAGCTCCAACAGGCTCGTTCAAAGACAGAGGCTCCGTAGCCCTTTTCACAAGCCTGAGGAACATAGTTAAAGACGTTAAAGGCGTGTGCGAAGACTCTTCAGGCAACGCTGGGGCCTCCATAGCTGCTTACGCCGCAGCCCTAGGGCTTGAATGCCGTGTCTTCGGAGGGGAGAGCATGCTTGCTGAAAAAGCCTTGCAGATAAGGGCTTACGGCGCAGACCTTAGGGTTGTTAAAGGCTCTCGGGATGACGTGGCCGCAGAAGCCCAGCGGCAGGCCTTAGAACAAGGGTTTGTCTACGTAGGCCATGCGTGGAACCCTTACTTCATAGAGGGACTGAAGACCGTGGCCTACGAGATAGCTGAGCAGACATCGTGGAACCCGCCCGAAAGAATATACACACCCGTTTCAGCGGGCACCCTCCTCATCGGCATCATCCAAGGCTTCAAAGAATTGCTTGAAGCCGGGTACATCGAGAAAATACCAAAAATCATCGCCGTTCAAACAATACATTGCCCACCTCTTTATGAAGCCTTCAAAAACGTCAAGCTGGCGAGGGAGACGAAACCCTCCATAGCTGATGCGCTTACCCTCACAAATCCTCCCAGGCTTAGGCAGATGGTTGAAGCTCTAAGGCTTGTTGGAGGCGATGTCGAAGTCGTCTCAGACGAGGAGATACTGAGAGCTCTGAAGCAGATGGGGCTTGCGGGGGTGTACGCCGAGCCCTCGTCAGCCGTCGCCTACGCCGCTGTCAGACGCGACCTGGACAAGATAGTGTCGATGGATGAGAAAGTGATGGTGCTTGTGACAGGCTTCGGATGCAAAACGACGCAGCATCTGCAGCTGGTGGAGTGATTGAGACGAGACACTAATCCGCTCTGGCCCGGAGCACTGCTGGTCGGGGCGTCGATGGCTGTTATGATGCAGATGGCTCCTCTGCAGGCGGTTTTGCTCAAAGCATCTTACACCGAGGTTGGGCTGCTGATGGGTTTTGCCAGAAACCTGCTTTACGTGATTCTCTCGCCATTGACCGCCGTAATTCTTTCAAGGATAAACTGGAACATCCCACTCCCTTTATCAGCCGTTTTAATGTCTGTCTCTCTTTTGGTCATGTGGAGCGCCGGCGACCTAGTGGCTGTTTTAGCCGCGCAACTGGTCATGGGGGTTTCGATGTTTTACTTCTTCCCATGCGGTGAATCAATAATCTCAAACTCTTTTACTGGAGCAGATAGGTTTAGAGCGTTCAGCATCCTTCTGTCAGCGGTCAGCGGCGGTTTTCTTCTAGGAAGCCTTCTGGCAGGCGTTATAGCATACTTAGCTGGCTTAAAGGTACTGTTTGCTTCCGCAGCATTCATCGCCTTAGTTGGGGCCGTGTTTCTTTCTAAAGTTAGGGTTGTGAACAACATGGAAACACGGCTGGGGGGCTCAAACCTTAGAACAATAGCGCGACCACTGCTTTTCTCCACGCCATACTTCCTGATGCTAGCCTCCTCATACTCTGTTCTTCCAGGGTTCTTGGTCTTAAACGGTATGACAGAGCTGGACGTCGGCATCTTATTCTTCAGTTTGATGCTGTCGCGTGTAACCGTCTCCTATCTCCTGTCAAAGATAAAGTTAGAGTTGGTTGAGATGCTTCTTCCAGCGTCAAGCTTCATGCTTGGATTTTCTTTCATCATCTCTTCCTTTTACACATCAAGTTTTCCAGCATACCTGATGTTGCTAGTGCTCATAGGTAGTGTGGTCTCGATGGCCTACGTCACCACGCTTTATCTTGTCTCTACAAAAACAAAGACGCAGGACGTCTTCTACATAGGCTTGTTTGAAACCCTCATAGGCCTCACTTTCCTCGCAGGCCCTCCTGTCGCCGGTTTTTTGACGGATGTTTACGGACTGCCGTCTTTGTTGCAGGCTTTCGCTGCTGCTTCCATTGCAGCTGGGCTGGTCAACCTTAGGATAAAACCCTAGACTTTTTCAACCGTTATCATTTTTGACGGCAGTCTTACAAACCTGTTGATCGTAACTTCTGCGATCATCTTGCAGTTTCTAGCGATGTTCACGATGTTGTAGACGAAGTTTCTGAGGCTGATTGTGAGGGTGACGTCGTGTAGGTTTTGTGGGAAGACGTCGTTAAAAGCCATCTCCTCACCGTATTCTTGGGTTGTTATGTCGATTATCTCGTTGGCGAGCTGGATGTCTAAGGATAGGAAAGCTTTCATGGTTTTGCCGAAAACCACTTGAATTGATTCAAGGAGTTTGACGAGCTTGTTCACCACGGGTTTGGGAAGCTCTTTTTCAATAAGTTTAAACGTCTCGTCGGAAGCGAGCTTGATGGAGTCTGCGATCTCTTCTAAGGCTCGGACGACAAGCCTATCTCCTATGGCTCCTATGTATGGGTGTGCCGCCTCCTCCCCCCAAACCTCTCTCTTCACGCTGAAGAATATCTGCCGTATACACAGGAAGTATAGTTCGTCGATTTTTGTCTCCATCCTGCTAACCTCATGCAACGACTCGATTCTCCCCTCTCTCAAAGCTTCCGCAAGGTTGTTTATCCCTATCGTCAGCATGACCTGTATACGTTTGATTATGCTGGGTACTGGAAACCTGCTGGGGTCGAGGAATGACTGGACAACTATCTTTCTGAACGAGTGTTCAACGATCTCGACGCCGGGGAGAATGTCGACGGTAGTTGTTATGGCTGTCTGCATTTCTTCAGGAATTCCTTCGCCGCCGATTATGTTTATCTCTTCGAAGCCTTGGAGATACGCCCCTATCAAAAGCCTGCTGAGCAGTTTGCTGTCCTTTACCCTGGTTACATCGAGAGTGAAGACAGTGTGCTGAGGCTGCCTCGTCGGCCTTACCTCAAGCTTCAACACAGAGTCGGAGAGCTCCACTATCGAAACGACGTCCCCGGGCTTGAGGCCTGTTTTCTCCACCCATTTCCGCGGAAGCGAAACTGTCAGCGTACCCGAGCCCACTCGCTGGACTCTTCTCGCGTAGGGCATGGGTTATCTATTATTATCTAAAATTTATATATGATTTGGCTGTGCAAACATAAACTATATACATAAATTACGAAATCCATATATGCAGAACAGAAGTGGTGATAGTGGTGAAAATGGTGCAGAAAACACTCCTCGTGCAGAAGATGTCAGCCCGACGGAGCTATGCCAACGGCTACAAATACTGCTCGCGCTGCAGAGTTTACCATTTGACGGACGGCGTCCGCTGCCCCTACTGCGGAATCCTGCTGAGGAACAGCCCCAGGAAGAAAAAGCCCTCAGCAACCAGCAAGTATGTGAGGATAGAGCTTTAAGCGCAGCGTTTGAGCTAGTGTCTGTGGCCGAGGCATGGTTTAGGACTTTTATCGAGGATGTTGCAGCTAAGCTTGTAGCCATAAACACCGAGAACCCGCCGGGCAGGGAGAGAGGGGCAGCCAGCTTCCTGGCGGAGAAAGCCGCCGAGCATGGGCTTAGGGCTAGGCTGGTGAACCACGGAGGCGGTAGAGGCTCTGCTTTTGTTGAGCTTGTCTGGGGCGAGGGTCCCACGGTTGTCTTCAACTCACATCTCGACACCGTTCCAGCCAAGCCTGTGGATAGATGGCCTTACCACCCTTTCCAGACGGGTGTGAAGGATGGCTATCTATGTGGGAGGGGTTCGGTCGACGCTAAAGGCTGTTTGGCGTCTATGCTTGCTGCAGTGGCTGCTCTGAGCAGGCTGGAGAAACTTTCGGGAAGGGTTGTTTTGATGGCTGTTGCCGACGAAGAAGTCGGCGGGTTGGGAACTTTGTCGCTGGCCAAAGAGATGAACAGAATGGATTATATGGTTGTGGGTGAGCCGACATCGCTAAGGCTTTGCGTAGCAAGCAGGGGAAGGGTTGAGGTCTCCGTCGAGTTTTTAGGAAAACCTGCCCACGCCTCGACCCCTGAGGAAGGGGTCAACGCTGTAGTTGCAGCGGCCAAGGCAGCGGTAAGGCTGGCGAGGATGGAGAAGGGTTTCGGCAGAAGAGATGTTTTCCTAGGCAGGTCTTCAGCAGCTGTCACAATGTTTGAGGGGGGGTTGAAACCCAATGTCATACCTGACAGGGCCCGTCTGAGAGTGGACTTCAGAACAGTCGGGGAAAGCCCTGAACAGATTCTCAAAACCGTGAGCACACATGTTAAGAAGGTTTTAACACCCAAAGCCTCTTTCAAAGCCGCTGTGACCTCGGTTATACCCTGCTTCAAGACGGACGTCGACAGCAGCTTGGTCAAGGCGTCTAAGAAGGCGCTTGCGGAGGCTGGCTTGAAACCTGTCTTAACCGGTTTTAGGGCTGCCACAGACTTGAATAGAGTTGTGAGACAGAGGCGGGTTGAAGGCGTGATACTGGGGCCCGGCAGCCTCTCCCTAGCTCACAGCTTCCGTGAAAAGGTTGCTGTTTCAGAGCTTGTTAAAGCAGCGGAGGTTTACCGAAGATTGGCTGAAAACCTTCTAAAATGATGTGCTAGCCGACGCCATGCAGGTAGCGGTGGAAGTTAAGCATGATGAGCGCGATGTGTTTTATGCCCGCCAGGAAGTCAGCTATCCTTATGTGTTCGTCGGGGCCGTGGACGGATGAGCCGTAGTATCCAACACCAGTAGCCACGCACGGCATACCGAGCAGGTCTGTCACGACATACATCGGTCCTGAAGCAGCTCCGGAAGGGATTACGACGGGCTTGACGCCGTAAGCCTCTTCAGCCGTGTCCGCTACAAGCTTTGTGATAAAGCTGTCAGGGTCTGTCCTCGCCGCTGGATAAGCCTGCAGCAATCTGACGGTTAAATCGCCGAAGCCTTTCCGCCTCAGATATTCGACGATCTTTCTGTAAATGTCTTCTGGGCTTTGCCGTGGAACCAGCCTGAAATCCAGTTTTGCCGAAGCGTTGGATGGGATGATTGTTTTGCTGCCAGGCCCTGTGTAGCCTGCGATTATCCCGTTTATGTTGCAGGCCGGCTCGAGAAGAAGAGCCTTCAACGGGTTTTTTACAACGGCGGGGATAAGCTTCGACGGTGGGTCGAAATCCTCCAGCCTCACGAATTCCAAAAGCTCCTCCCCCGTATAGTCCACGTTGTCGTAGAAGCCTTCGATCTGCACTCGTCCGTCAGAAGATCTTATTGTCGAAAGTGCTTGGACAAGCCTCCACGCAGGGTTTTCAGCAACAGCACCCCACGAAGAATGGATTTCTTTCCCCAGCCCAGAAGCTTCAACCTCTACGTAAAGCATGCCCTTAACACCGAGAGAAACGACGGGAGACCCTTTCTTGTTCCTGTAACCATACTCCCAGATACAGCCGTCTGCGAAAAGCCTGTCCTTTTGCTTCTCGACAAACTTTTCAAGCCCTGGGCTTCCAACCTCCTCACTCCCTTCCACAAACATTTTCACGTTGACAGGAACCTCGCCCAACGTTTCGAGCAAAGCGTCTACGGCTGCAAGCCTTGCGGCGATGTTTCCCTTGTTGTCGGCTGCACCACGTCCGTACAGACATCCATCCTTGACCGCCGGGGTGAAGGGTGGCGAGCTCCATCTCTCCAAAGGGTCCGCTGGCTGGACGTCGTAATGGTTGTAGAACATCAGCGTGGCATGAGCCTCAGTGTTGAGCTCGCCTAAGACGAAGGGGCCGCCGGCCTCGTTGTCGTAAACGCTGGATCGTAGACCCGCTTTCTCGAAAAGGTCTGCTACAGCCTCTGCGCATTCGTTAAGCCCGCTTTTATGGGCTGAAACGCTGGGAATACTAATTAGACGTGAAGCCCATTCGAGGTATTTTTCTTTATTTTTTTCTATTCGATTGAAGAGCTCCGAGTAGCGTTCCATACTATCACCATTTGGTTCTATCGCCTTCCAGCAGCCCGCTTCCTATGTGTATGCGGTCTATGTGTTTGGATAGCTCAGCCTCGGTTTTGAAGACTGAATCACAGTATGGGCATCTAAACTTTTTCTCCTCCATCGACCCGATGTCGGTTGCAGGAGTTTTTAAGCCTTCCCGATAAACCGCAAGCTATAGCTTCAGCTGAGCGATGGCGTCCCTGAGGACCTTAATGCTGTTTTTGAACTTCTTCATCTCCTCGTCTGAAAGCGATAGCTCGATTATCTTCTCCACGCCTCTTGCGCCGAGGATGCATGGTACGACTGCGTAGACGTCTCTTTCGCCGTAGTGGCCGTCTAGATACGCTGAGGTAGGTATAACGGCTTTCTCATCCTTCACGATGGCCGAGACCATGAGCGACACGCCTGCTCCAGGCGCGTGGTGTGCAGACCATCCCTTGAGCTTGATTATTTCGGCGCCCGCCTTCCTGGTGGCTTCGACGCTCTCAGCTATCGTTTTCTCATCCATGAAGTTGCTGAGCTGTTCAACGCCTATGTAGGTGTGGCTGGGAAGGAGAACCATGCTGTCGCCATGCTCGCCGAGAACTATGCTGCGTATCGATTTGTAGCTGACCTTCAGCTTGTCGTGAATTATGTGACGGAACCTTCCTATGTCGAGGAGGCCGCTGAACCCCATCACTCTGCTGCTTTCAAACCCTGTCACCTTGTAAGCCACGTAAGTCATGACATCCAAAGGATTCGTAACAACTATCACCTTCGAGTTGGGCGCGTGCTCTTTTATCTGCCGGGAAACCTCGCTGATTATCTCGGAGTTTTTGAAAAGAAGGTCCAGACGGGTCATATCAGGCTTCCGAACGAGGCCAGCGGTCACAACCACAACGTCTGAGCCAGCCATGTCTCTGTAGTCGTTGGAGCCTCTGACGTCAACGTCGAGGTCCAAGATGGCGCATGCATGGTTGAGGTCTAGGGCCTCGCCCTGCGGAAGGCCTGGGACTATGTCGATCAAGACGATGTCCCCCAACTCCCTCATAGCTATCTGGAGAGCTGAAGAGGTTCCAACCCTTCCTGAACCAACTACGGTGATTAAGGTCACGGACATTATATGCGCCAGCTCGATAAATAGATGAGCTGTCAGAACGTTGTTCTCCTTAAATAGTCAACTACGCCAATCGACGAAAGCTTCAAGGCGTTCCACGCATAGGGAGGAAGGCGCTGTCCAGCTTCCTGCTCAAGCTTCTTTTCCAAAGTTTCCACAACCTGAGCTACACCGCCCCCATCTCTCAAGATCTTCTTAACAGTTTTAACCCATTCATCCACCCTGCTCACAAGTCTCTCCACATACTCTTCGCCCGCCTCAGTAGGCCCGAAATGGGGTGTGTGGAATTTTTCGACGTCAAGCTTGGCGAGCTTTCTGATGCTCTGCAGATACAGGTCGTAGTCGAAGCTTGGCGGGGGAGTTGTTGGAATGATGAACGGCATTCCCGGATATCTCATCGGTACCGCGTCCGCTGTTATTAGGGAACGGTCGCTTACAAGAACAGACATTTGATGCGGGGCGTGGCCCGGCGTGTAAATAAAGACAAGCTCCACGTCTCCCAGCGACAGCGTCTCGCCGTCGCCTACCTTGAAAACCCTCTGCTCATCTATAGGCTTGACCTCTCCGAACATCTTCACAGTCTCCTCGCCGTAAAACTCTATGGCGCTTGCCACAAGCTTTGAAGGGTTTACAAGATGTTTGACGGCTTTTTCCTGCGCCAACACCTGTGCGTTGGGGAATTGCTGGGCTAGCCTCCAAGCGCCTCCCGCATGGTCGAGGTGGACATGGGTAGGTATGATATAGTCCAGCTCGTCGACGCCTAGCTGTTTAAGGGTTTTGATTACTGTCTCGTTGCTTGAGGAATAACCCGTGTCGACTATCGCGGTCTTCCTTCCTTTCACAAGATAGCATGCAACCGTCCGCTCGTAACCCAATGCCTTCGTGTCTATTATGAAAACCTTGTCTGAAATCTTCATACTATCACTCCAGCCCAATCAACTCAACATCCTCACGTGTTATTAATGCTGCTTTAGGCGGGATGTGGTAGTATCTGCATGAAAAGACAGTTAACAGTTTTCTCCCGAACATGAAGCGGTAGCCTTCTGGCTGAGGCTCGTGGGAGCGGACAATAAGCCTTAAGCCGTTTCTGTGCATGAACTCTCTGAAAACATCTTCGCCGAAGAAGAGCGCTCCACCACCCCTGTCGCTTTCAGCAAACCCTTTTAAGTTCTCGCGCGGGTCGTTCCAAAGAAGCTGCATAGCCAACGGATCTTCTAAGTCTTCTTGGCCGCGTTGAATGTTCTCCAGCTGGCTGAGGTCCTTCAACCCGTCCGGCAGGCCTCCGTGAACGCATAAAACACCATCTCTGTTGACGAGGGCGTAAGGCATCATCGTAAAAGCCCTCAGGAAAGACCTGTAGGTTTTAAAGCCGTACCTTCTCGCCGCCGTGTCGAGAAAACCGTAGTATGTGTTCATCGTTAACGTTTCATGGTTACCTCTTAGCAGGAGACATGTCTCCGGGCTTGAGATTTTTCTTTCAAAAAGCGTCTCTAAGTTCTCCAGCTGGTAAGGACCTCTGTCAACGTAGTCTCCCAGAAAAACCACAGGGTAGCCATATTCGTCAGCGGTCTGCAAGGCTTTCTTTGAAGACGTTACATCCCCATGCGTGTCGCCTACAACTAGAAACGAGGTGAAGCTGGCTCTGATCAACGAGGATTCTTGTCTAAAGAGTTGTTCAACCTCTTCGGCTAAGGAAACCAGCTTGTCCAAACGATTACCCCACCAGCTCAACCAGTTTCTCTGCCACACCGCTGGGGGTGGATGCAACGTAGACCCCTGCCTCGCTCAAAGCCCTGATCTTGCTGGCTGGGTCTCCGGCTCCAAGCATTATTATGGCCCCTGCGTGGCCCATCCGTTTCTCAGGCGGTGCCGTCCGACCAGCTATGTATCCGACCACGGGCTTCGGATAGTTAGTTGCTCTGATATACTCTGCAGCTCTCTCCTCAAGGTCTCCACCTATCTCGCCTATAAGCACAACAGCCTCGGTCTCAGGGTCTTTGCGGAACATCTCCAGCACATCTATGAAGTTAAGCCCAACCACAGGGTCTCCTCCAATCCCCACACACGTGGACTGGCCTAAGCCGTCGACTGTTATGGCGTAGGCTATTTCATAGGTTAGCGTGCCGCTTCTCGAAACTATGCCGACCCTCCCACGCTTGAATATGTGCCCCGGCATTATCCCAACCTTGGATGACCCAGGTGTAATAACTCCGGGACAGTTGGGGCCAACAATGTACGCGTTTTTGTAGGAGGCGTATTTGATGAACTTCATGGCGTCGTGGACTGGCACGTGCTCGGTTATGACGACCACAAGCTTTATCCCCGCTTCAAGCGACTCGAAAACTGCGTCCAAGGCGTAGGCTGCTGGAACCATAACGAGCGACGTGTTTATCTCACTGTGTTCAGAGACAGCTTCCTCAACCGAGTCGTATACTGGCACGCCCTCCACAGTCTGCCCACCTTTTCTAGGCGTCACGCCTGCAACGACTTTCGTGCCGTAGCGGAGCATGGATCTCGTGTGAAACATCCCCTGCCTGCCTGTTATCCCCTGCACAAGGACGTATGTGTTGTCGTCCACGAGTATGGCCATCATACATCACCTCGCAAAGCTCGCTGCCTTCTCAGCCGCCTCCTCCATGCTGTCGTAGGGGAATATGCCGTTCTCCCTCAGTATTCTCTTTCCCTCATCCTCGTTCGTCCCCATCATCCTGACGACAATCTTCTTGCCCGAGCCGACTGCTTTATATGCTGAGACAAGCCCTCGCGCCACCTCATCGCACCTCGTTATGCCGCCGAGGATGTTGACGAACAAAACCTTAACCCTTGGATGTGTTAGGAGCAGGCGGGAGGCTTTCTCGACGACGTCCTCAGCTGCTCCGCCGCCTACGTCGAGAAAGTTGGCCGGCTTTCCGCCTTTGAGCATGACCATGTCCATCGTCGCCATGGTGAGGCCAGCGCCGTTCCCTATTATTCCAATGTCTCCGTCGAGCTCGACTGCCGTGAAGCCAAGCTTACGTGCCTCCTCTTCAAAACCCGATGACGTTGACGGTTTTGCAAACTCTCGATGTCTGTAGAGAGCGTTTTCATCCAGTATCACCTTAGAGTCTATTGCCTGAAGCTTTCCGTCGGATGTTAAGGCCAGCGGGTTTATCTCCGCCAGCTCACAGTCCATCTCCACAAACAATCTGTAAAGACCTCGCAGGATTCTCCCCGCCTCCTCACCCAACACACCGTCAAGCCCGAGAAACCCAACCACCTTTCGCACATGATAACCGCCCAAACCAAGCAACGGGTTTACCTCAATCTTCAAAACATGTTCGGGGCTTTTTCTCGCCAGCTCCTCTATTTCGACACCCCCTTCAGCCGAGGCGATGACAAGCGGAGACCTCTTGAACCTATCCACTATTATTCCAAGGTAAAGCTCCTTAGATATCTCCGTGTAAGGCGCTATTATGAGCTGCTCGACTTTCTCTCCTTTGAGCGTGGAGCCTAACATCTGTGAGGCGATTTCAGCCGCCTTCTCAGGTGTTTCAGCAACTTTTACGCCGCCAGCCTTACCCCTACCGGCTACAAGCACCTGAGCTTTGACGACAACCTTACCCCCTATCTTTTCTGCAGCCACGCGTGCCGCATCAGCGTCTCTGGCAACCGTGTAATAGCCGACGGGTATGCCGTACCGTTCAAAAAGCTGTCTACCCTCAAACTCGTACAGCTTCACGGCAAAAGTTTTCACAGCCACAATTTAAGACAGATTCTACACATTCCTGTCTAGTTAGCAAATCGGTTTATAAACGGCCAGCTAGAACAAACGACGTGGCTCCATGCTACCAAGCGTTTTCGAAGCGATGAGCTGTTGACCCATGAAGCTTGCCGCCTTGTTTTCCGGGGGAAAGGACTCGACCTACTCTGTCCTGCTCGCCGAGAGGATGGGGCACGAGGTCGCGGTTCTGCTCACCTTCCTGCCCAAATCCATGGACAGCTATCTATTCCACTATCCCAACCTCCACATAACACCGCTCCAAGCGGAGGCTATGGGGAAAAAGCAGCTGTTGATCCCGGTTGAAGGAAGGGATGAAGAGAAGGTATTGGACATGGCTTTGGCGGATGTAGCCGGGATGGTTGACGGCCTGGTCTCAGGCGCTATAGCCAGCAGGTATCAGAGAGACCGTATGGCCAAAGCCGCTGAGAAACACGGGCTAAAGCTGTTAACACCCCTCTGGGGCGTTGAGCCCGGCCAACTGCTTCGACGGGTGCTGGAGGACGGTTTTAAGATAATGGTGGTGGCCGTTGCCGCTGCGGGTCTTGGAGAGGAATGGCTCGGCAGGATAGTCGACGACCAAGCCGTAGCTGAGCTGTCGATTTTGAGAGACAGGTACGGCGTGCATCCGGCTGGCGAAGGCGGTGAGATGGAGACGCTCGTCCTCGACTGCCCCCTCTTCTCCAAAAAGCTTGAGCCGAGAAGAGTGGAGAGGGTTTGGAGAAACAATTACGGATATTTAATCGTTCACGAAGCTGTTTTGGTTGGTAAGGGTTAGCTGATAAAGAATGGAAAACATTTATTAGCCGAGGTAGTTTATGGAAGACACCACGTGGGGGTGGTTGAATCGATTACGTTGAGGTTTTGGACACCACTCTCCGCGACGGCGCGCAGACGAGAGGCGTAACTTTCACCCTCCACGACAAACTCCGGATTGCTGAAAAGCTTGACGAGGTGGGAGTAGACATCATCGAGGGAGGCTGGCCAGGCTCAAACCCTAAGGACGTGGAGTTTTTCAAGGCTGTGAAAAAGCTTTCCCTAAGCAACAGCAGGGTCGGTGCTTTTGGAAGCACTCGCAGAGTTGGGTTAAGGCCCAGCCAGGACCAGTCAGTCAACGCTATCCTAGACGCTGACGTGGATACGGCGATAATATTCGGCAAATCATGGGCGCTGCATGTTAAAGAGGTTCTCCGCTGCAGCCTTGAAGAAAACCTTGAAATGGTGACGGACACGCTGGAGTATCTGCGGGAGCATGGGCTGGACATTATCTTCGACGCAGAGCATTTCTTCGACGGATACGCCGAGTCTCCAGACTATGCGGTTGAGGTTTTGAGACATGCCAAGGAAGCGGGGGCGAGCACGATAGTTTTATGCGATACAAACGGTGGGACTCTGCCCCACAGGCTTGCCGAAGTCGTTAGAAATGTTAGAAGAGGGGTGGAAGGGCCTCTTGGAATACATGCCCACAACGACTGCGGCGTAGCAGTTGCCAACAGCCTAGTCGCCGTGGTGGAGGGGGTTAGACACGTTCAGGGGACTATGATAGGCTTGGGTGAGCGATGCGGCAACGCCGACCTAACACAAATAATCCCCAACCTTGTTCTCAAAATGGGGTACAGGGTTCTCAAAACGCCAGACGGCCTCAAGAAGCTCAAGAACACCGCCTACTATGTTGCGGAGGTTGCGGGAATGCCTTTAAGCCCTGGATATCCCTTCTTCGGCGTCAACGCCTTCGCCCACAAAGGCGGGGTTCACATAGACGCTATACTCAAGAACCCCAGGACATACGAGCATGTGGACCCTTCGCTGCTGGGTATGGACAGGGCTTTGTCGGTCTCCGAGCTGGCTGGAAGGTCGGCTCTAGTAAACCATGCAGCTAAGCTCGGGATAACCCTGACCAAGGAACAGGCATCAAGCATCTTGGAAGAGGTGAAAAAGCTTGAGGCGGTTGGCTACCATTTCGAGCCTGCTGACGCAACTCTCTCCCTTCTGGTTCTCAAATCGGTCGGGGTTGACGTTGAAAGGCTTCGAGTTAGGACGTGGTGGGTTGAGGTTCTCGAGGCAGGCAACCTGACTTCACGTGCAGTCGTCTCGATGGACATAGACGGCGAAGCGGTCACAACGACCGGCGAGGGGGTTGGTCCTGTCCACGCCCTTGACGTAGCCATCCGAGCGGCAATCCTCAAGAAATACCCCAACCTCCAGGCAACGCAGCTGGCCAACTACAAAGTCTCGGTCATAGACACGCGGGACGCGACAGCCGCTGCCGTCAGGGTCTTCATAGAGTTCGCCGACGACGGCAACAGATGGGCGACCACAGGCGTCTCAAGGAACATAGTGGAGGCCAGCCTCAAAGCCATCATAGACGGCTACTCCTACAAGCTTCTCATAATAGACAAAGGCAGGATTACTTCACGTTTACAAGAAGGTAGCGGTTCATGATGCTCCAGTACTCCACTGCGACGCCGGGCTCTATCTTACCCCTTAAATTCTCGTCCTTAGGCATCGGCACCTCGACTATCTGAAGGGTTTCGTTGTCCATCACCGAGACAGAATCGGCTGAGACGGCTACAACCTGCCCACTTCTCTTGTCCACTATGGGTACCTCAACCCTGTTGTCAGCGGGGCCGACAAGGCTTCTTTTCACTTCGTCGAAGATGCCGATTGCGACCAGCCTCACCTTAGCGGAGCCATGCTTGCCAGGCTTGCTCTTCTCAACCTCAACAATCCTGCAAGGCTCTCCGTCGATTATGATGTTGTGGCCTTCCTTCAGGGAACCAAGGTCGACAGGCTTGCTCAAACCACTCAGAAAGCGAAAAAGCCTGCTTTTAAACCCGTACTAAACCACATCCTGCAAAGTCTCCGGCTAAACTTTGGTTAACATATATAGCACTTGATTAGCTAGCCTTTGACATGCAGCGTCTGGCGGTCAGGGGAGGGGAGCCTGTCAGGAAGAAACCCTTCCCCCGCTGGCCTTACTTCGACGAGGATGAAGTTAAAGAGGTTTTGGAGGCTTTGCGCGAAGGCCCCTGGTCTGCCGGCTCGGCTAAGATAAAGTTGTTCGAGGAGGAGTTTTCATCTTTTCACCAGGCTCTTTACGGTGTTGCGTGCACCAGCGGCTCCACAGCCCTGTTCATATCTTTGAAAGCTCTCGGGCTAGGTGTTGGCGACGAGGTGATTGTCCCATCCTACACGTTTCTCGCCACAGCCAGCTCGGTCATAGATGCTGGAGCCACTCCCGTCATAGTTGACGTGGACCCGGACACATACACTATATCGCCCGAAGCCGTTGAAGCAGCTTTGACAGAAAGGACAAAATGCGTCATCCCCGTCCATCTAGCCGGCTGCCCAGCCAACATGGATGAAATCATGAGGATTGCCAAGAGGTATGGGTTGAAGGTTTTGGAGGATGCGGCGCAGGCGCATGGAGCCGAGTGGGATGGGAGAAGGGTTGGCTCAATTGGAGACTGCGGCATCTTCAGTTTCTACCAGAGCAAGAACATGACGGCGGGTGAAGGCGGCATCATAACGTCGAACGACGTGGAGATTGCCCAGCTGGCCAGCTCACTCGTCAACGTCGGCAGAGACGTGAGAAAGGGATGGTACGAGCATGTGAGGTATGGCTGGAACTTTAGGATGACGGCTTTCCAAGCAGCCATACTCAGAGCTCAGCTCAGAAAACTACCCGGAATGAATAGGAAGAGGACGGCTTCAGCAACGTTTCTCAGCGAAAAGCTCTCCAAGATAGATGGCGTAAAACCTCTCAGAAAGCCTGAAAAAGTCACGGCTCACAGCTACCATCTCTACATAGTCCGCGTAGACTACAGAAGGTTTGGCTTCAGCTCGAAGAAAGAGTTTGTCAAAGCGTTGAACGCGGAGGGCATACCCTGCAACGCCGGCTACAAACCTCTCCAATCATACCAGTTTATCTCAGAAAAATCTCGCACACCTTATCCTACGACGGTGGCCGAGAAAGCTAGCCGTGAGGAAGCCGTGTGGATACCTCAACACGTCCTGCTGGCTGACGAAGAAGACCTGCTGGATGTTGTGGCGGCTTTTGAGAAGCTGAGGGCTAACGGCGATGGCTAAACCTCCCACTTCCACGCTATGTTTTTCTCGAGCCTTGACTGGCTTTTGGCCAACACCGCTGGGTCAACCTGCCTGTTCTCACACATTACCTCGGAGACATCCATCGACTTGACCACACCACCTCGAGCCTCTATCTCTTTCTTCACCACGGGCACGATTTTCTCAACCTCCTCAACAGTCTTCTGCACCCTAACCCTGTTTTTCTCGACGGCCGTAAACAGCGCATAGCATTTTACCAGCCCGTTGTCGGAGGAGGTTTGCACAGCTTCAACCGCTCCAAAGCTCTTCAACACTTTCTCCAAGACGGAGAAGTCCACGCCCTCCACAGCCATCTCCAGCTTGGGAGCCTTTTCAAGCACTACGAAAAACCCCAAGTATATCTGGAGAGCGCCCTCGAAATCGGGGTTCATCCTACTCATCCCCATGATGATGTATTCCTGCCCCTCGCGGATTAGGAAGCGTTGCGAAAGCTCGGGCGGTATTGTGGCTATAAGGCTGTTACCACTCCTCCTTATAACACCCCTAAAGCTGACCGTATCTTCAACCCATGACAAAGCAGACCCATCTATGCAAACAACCAACATACCTATAATACTTTTTGTAACATTCGTAAAATGTCGACACCGAGTCAGGCCGACAAACCCAGTCTAAGTTAATATACTGTTTAAGAGGATTTACGTCAGCCGTCAAAGGGGCTGTGGGATTTGATCGACATGAACGGGTTTTCGGAGCAGCCTCCAAAGATGTCTGACGAAGAGCTTCTCTGGCTTGTCAGGCACAAGGTCAGGAGGGCTATACTGCTGGCTGTGGGCGAGGAGGGGAGGATTGGAGCCACAGCCCTGAAGCAGAAGCTGGGCATAAGCACAGGCTCTCTATACTACAACCTGAGGCAGATGAGCCAGCTGATAACGCAGGATGAGAGGAAGAGCTACAGGCTTACAGAGGATGGGATGCGGATCTTTAAGGCTTTGACTACGCAGGCAGGCTCTGGGCAGAATGTAGTCAAAACGTCAAAAGCAGCCGAGCTTTTTTCATCCGTTTTCTTCCCACTGTGGCTTTTTTCACCGATTTACGAGAGTAATGTGGTTGCCGTTGTTCTCGGCCCGCTTTCTGTGTTTGTGCTGGTGTTCGTGCTTCTTGCCGGCAGATATGAGCTGTTTCTCCTTAATGCATCACCTATGACTCCTGTAAACCATATGATCTTCGCAGTTAAACTAGCAATCACATACGCGATAGGTCTAGCTATATTGGGCGTGTTCAGTTTCTTGTTTTCAGGCAGGTTCAGACCCTTCTGGTCTGCTTTGAAAGAGTTTCAAAGCTCTGGGGGGGTTAAAGGTTTCTTGGCTGAGACGGGCAAGCTGGCGGCTGCGATGGCTGTAGCTTTCCTACCCCTCGGCCTCGTGCCAGGAATCGCGGTAATCGACAGAGTTAACCAGTCAAGCTTTCTCAGCAACTTGTTCGTCAGAGACACGCTCCTAATTCTCTCGCAGACGATAACAATATTCCTGATAAGCGCTGTGGTGGCTTATGTGAAAAAAATGAAGTGGCAGAACTCTATGGGGGTGGCGTTGACCTTCTTCTACCTGTCTCATCTTGTGAACTACTTCAAGCCGCTGCCAGGATGAAGAAGGCGATGACAATTCCGTAGATTCCGAGAGCCTCTGCGAAAGCCGATATGATGATAGCCGTTGTTCTCAACTCGGGCCGTTCAGCGGACGCTGCCAACCCAGCTGAGCCGGCTCTAGCTATTCCAAAGCCTGATGAAGCAACAGCGGCGGCGAAGGCTATGGCGGCTGCGAAAGTTCGCGCACCCAGCTCTCCGAAAAGCGTGTTCTGCGCTTCCGCTGCGTGAACCGGGCCTATCGACATGACAACGCCGAGCAAGGCCAGCATGGATATGCTTAGGAATGTTTTTCGCATCATTTCTCGCATGCGGCTGAGCCTACCCCCTATTTAAACCCGTATCCAGCCTCTATGACCAGCCTTCTTACATACTCGGGTTTTAAAGGCGTTTCCTCAACGACCGCACGCTGTTGAGCCAGCGCATCTTGTACTGCGTTGGCCAACGCTGCCGGAGCCACAATATCCCCGCCCTCATCCATCTCCTTGAAGCCTACGGGTTGTGGCGGATGTTTTTGAGCCGAGGTCTGTTAGCCCTGCTCCTGCTTCAACTGCGGAGACGGGGCTGATGGCTGCGATGATGCCGAGAAGGGCCAGCGATGATATGGAGAGGCCTTGCTTCATCATGTTTTCTTCGTTTTGCGGTGTTAGGTCCATCTTTCGAAGACGAATTTTTAAGACCCTCGTCGGGCTGGGTTTCTCTCGAGTAAGGCTAGATTTATTAGGAGTACTGTCTCTCAGCCCTTCAAGATGGCCTTAACTCATGAAATCTTGTTCGGTTCATCCTTAGCAGCTCCTTTTTTCGCTTCAGCGGTCTCGCCCTTGGCGGGGAGGGTTAAGGAGGAAGCCGCTGCCTTCTCAGGGGTTTTGGCGGCTGTCATCTCCTTCATCCTGGTCAATTATTTCTGGCTGGTTTACGGCGGAACAGTGTTGGTTGTTGATTGGATTCCGTCGGCTGGTGTCCGGTTCATCCTTCGTCTCGACGCACTCGCATACCTTTTCGCTGTTTTGATAACAGGTATTGGTGCTGTGATTCTGTTGTACTCGCATTATTATGTGAAGAAGGCTCGTCAGAGGTATTTCATGTATCTGCTGCTGTTCATGGGGTCTATGCTAGGGCTTGTGCTTGCAGGCGACCTCCTCTCCCTCTTTGTTTTTTGGGAGCTCACGACGATAAGCTCGTTCCTCCTCATAGGTTTTGACAAGGATGAGCCGAAGTCGCAGTCGGCGGCCTTCAAGGCCTTGCTGATAACAGGGTTGGGCGGGTTGTCTCTTCTGGCTTCGTTCATACTGATAGGGGTTGTGGCTGGCACGTTTGAAATAGATAAGATTCTAAGGTCGAATGAGATAATTCGGTCGAGCGTCTTCTACCTACCGCTTCTACTGCTTTTCGCCGGCGGAGTAGTCTCCAAGTCGGCTCAGTTTCCCCTTCACATCTGGCTGCCCGACGCCATGGTGGCTCCGACCCCGATCAGCGCCTACCTCCACTCCGCAGCCATGGTCAAGGCTGGGGTGTATCTTTTGGCTCGTTTTGTTCCGGCGCTGGCCTCGGTTGACTGGCAGGCTTTGCTTTACGTTGTTGGGCTGGCGACCAGCTTGCTGGGCGGTGTTCAGGCTATTTGCTCGACTGAGTTGAAGCGGATTTTGGCTTACAGCACGGTGAGCCAGCTGGGGCTTTTGGTTTGGGCTTTCTCGACAGCGGTTGACGTGGGACAGAAGGCTGGCCTGCTCCACATATTCAGCCATGCTTTGGCTAAGGCTTCGCTGTTCCTCGTCGTAGGCGCCGTGTCTCACGCCACGGGAGTGAACGACATCCGCAATCTAGGAGGGCTTGGCAGGAAGATGCCGATCACAGCCACGGCGGCAGCCATCTCAGCGTTTTCCCTCGCAGGAATCCCTCCAACCCTCGGCTTCCAGAGCAAGGAGCTGCTCTTCGAGACGTCGCTCAAAAACCCTACTCCAGCCACGCCGCTCCTGCTCGTAGTCGGGAGCGGTTTAACCTTCGCCTACATCATCTATTTCTTCGCTAAAATCTTCATGTTGGGAGGGTTTAGCTCGTCTGTGAAGGAGCCTGTTTACTTAGCTCTTCCAGCTCTTCTACTGGCCTTGGCCAACGTTGTGATGGTGCTGCTGCCTTCTTTCCCGTTGGGGCTTGTCTACACCGCCGTCTACGGCTCTGTCTCATCCGTCGAGTTCAAGCTGTCGGCTGAAGGTGTTTCGATGAGCTTAGCGTCGGCGGCTTTGGGGTTGTTGATAATCCGGAGCTATGGAAGAGCCTCGTTGTATGTTGAGGCTTTGAGCTCGAGGCTCCAGCCCTACTCCGTTGACAGGTACTACGGGCTGTTGGTCGGCTCCGTGAACAAGGTTGCCGCTCGTTTTGGATTGATGGTTCAGAACGGCTCCATAAGACGCTACAGCTTCGCCCTGCTTGCTTTCGGCGTGGCTTCTTTCACACCTTCATTCATGCTTGCAAACCCCAGGCTTCCCATGCCAGCATCGATGTTTGACATGCTGTTTGTCGGAGTGCTTGTAGGAATGGTTGTGATGGCTGGGCTGGCGGCGTTCTTCAAAAACATGCTGTACGCAGTCCTGAGCCTCAGCGGCAACGGGTTCCTGCTTGCTCTTACCTTCATGTTGATGAAGGCTCCGGACCTAGCCATGACTCAAATCGTCGTAGAGCTTGTCTTCATCTTTTTCTTCCTCATCGTCCTCTACAAGATTCCGGCGAGAGCCATCAAGAAACACAAGCCTCCGTCAAGCTTCGACCTTCTCCTAGCCGTGGCCGCAGCCCTCGGGTCGGCTTCTTTGTTGAACGCCGCTCTTTCGAACAATTACTACCCTTCAGACGCATACTTCTTCCTCGACCCTGAGAAGGTTAAGCAGACAGGTGGAACAAACATCGTCAACATCATCCTTGTCGATTTCAGGGCCTTCGACACATGGGGAGAGATCACCGTCTTGGTTCTAGCTGCCCTAGCATCATACACACTTCTCCGGAGGTGGAAGCATGACTAGCATAGTGGCCCGAGTGGTAGCCAACGCCGTCCTCTACATCGGAACTCTCTTCTCAATCACGCTGCTCTTCTCAGGACACTACGAGCCGGGCGGAGGGTTCATAGGAGGCGTGATGGGCGCTAGCGTCATAGCCATGCTCTACATTATTTTCGGAAAGAGCTACGTGGAGTCGGCGTTCCGGTACGACTACCTGCTGGTCGCCAGCATCGGGTTGTTCACTTCATCGGCTGTGGCTGTTGCACCGGTTTTCCTAGGAAAGCCTGTTCTGACTAATGTTTTGATGGAGTTTTCAGCCCCGTTGATAGGAGAGTTTAAGCTGGCGTCTTCAACCTTGTTCGACGTCGGGGTTTATCTCACCGTTATGGGCGTGTTGCTGTCGATCTTGAAGAGTGCTTCAGGGAGTGAGGTGCATGAATGAATTACTCGCCCTGGTCATAGGAGTGTTGTTCGGTCTGGGTGTTTACTGCGTGAGACAGCATAACGTTGTCAAGCTCGTCATCGGTCTGGGCATCCTGAGCAACACCGTCAACCTAACCATCGTGTCCCTTGGATTCCGCGGAGAATCAGCCCCCATCATAGGTCTTCCAGAACCATACACCGACCCCTTGGTGCAGGCCTTGACTCTTACAGCAATCGTAATAGGCTTTGGCGTGACATCGTTTGCGCTGGTGCTGGGGTACTCGCTTGTCCGGTCGGAGAACAGCACAGAGGTTGAAGAATACAGGAAGCTGAGAGGATGAGCCTGCTGGCTGCTCTCCCGGTTGTAGTGCCGCTCCTGACGGGCGTGTTGATGCTGTTCCTCTACCGGAGGCCCGTCGTTCAGAAATCTATAGCTCT
>JAWACZ010000014.1:0-33676 GCA_038896555.1 Candidatus Caldarchaeum sp.
AGGCCCAAGCAGCCTTCTGAATACGGCATTGCCGTCATGGACTTGTCCACCGAGGTGCGGCAGGTCAGAAACGTTGTCAAACCATGGGAGGAGGTTAGGGCAACAAGCCATCCGTTAGCTGAAAAAGGCTTCACGCATGTGCTGGTCTCTCCAAAGTATAGGCATGCATGCCACACCATGGGAGCTAGCACAGATCTTGAGGTTACGTTTTTCGGACCGTTTGGAGACTTCTACAGACACGAC
Source organism: Candidatus Caldarchaeum sp. (assembly GCA_038896555.1). Taxonomy (GTDB): domain Archaea; phylum Thermoproteota; class Nitrososphaeria_A; order Caldarchaeales; family Caldarchaeaceae; genus Caldarchaeum. Next base: position 244 of record JAWACZ010000014.1, read on the forward strand.
CCAAGAAAGCCATGGGTGGGCGAGGGCTACATCGACATCAACCCGTTGGATGCGAAACGTCTAGGGATAGAGGACGGAGACTATGTATGGTGCGACGCAGACCCCTCCGACAGGCCTTTCGTCGGATGGGTCGCAAAGCCTGAGGACTACAAGGTTTTCAGATGGCTTGTCAGAGCCAGACACTATCCGAACATAGCTCCAGGCATAGCCCGTGCATGGTTCCACTTCTACGTCTCAACCCACGGCTCTGTCGAAGGACATGAGAAAAGAGCCGACAAACTTGCCAAAAACCCGAGAACAGGCTATCAAGCAGCCTACAGGTATGGCAGCCATCAATCCACAACAAGGACATGGCTGAAGCCAACCCTGCAGACAGACAGCCTTTTCAGGAAAGAGTACTACGGACAGCTGATGGGGAAGGGTTTTGCGCTAGATGTCCACCAAGTGGTGGGCGCTCCGAAAGAAGCCTTCGTCAAAATCACCAGAGCCGAGCCTGGCGGGGAAAGCGGAAGAGGACTCTGGAGCCCTGCCGCCTCCGGGATGAGGCCTATGTATACTTCTGAGCCTATGAAGAAGTATCTTGCGGGGCTTTTTGTGGAGGTGGTGTGAGATGCCGAAGGTCTACAACTGGCAGATTGGAAGGGAGATGGATTACTGGTATGAGGCGGCGCGTCCAAGACAGCAGGCTGGAGCAGTGTTTGACACAAACAAGTGCATCGCCTGCCAGACGTGTACGGTTGCCTGCAAAACAACGTGGACGTCCGGGAAAGGCCAGGAATACATGTACTGGAACAACGTTGAGACCAAGCCCTGGGGCTCCTACCCTATGGGATGGGATGTAAACGTTCTAAACATGCTCGGCCCTCAGCGATGGACCAAGAACGGCGACAAATACGTTTATCAAGGCAAAACGTTATTCGAAGCCACGCCGGCAAACGAGAGAGTTTTAGGCTATCTTCCCACCGACATTGAATACGCGTATCCTAACAGAGGAGAGGACGAGACAAACCAGCCGTTAACCAACGAAAAATTCTACCTTAAGCTTCCGCATGACGCGTGGTTCTTCTACCTGCCTCGCATCTGTAACCACTGCACATACCCTGCATGTCTAGCAGCATGCCCTAGGATGGCGATCTACAAAAGGCCGGAGGATGGTATAGTGTTAGTCGACCAGCTTCGATGCCGTGGATACAGGGAGTGTGTGCAAGCTTGCCCTTACAAGAAGGTTTTCTACAACCATGTTACAAGGATATCGGAGAAATGTGTCCTCTGCTACCCCGCCGTTGAAAGAGGTATTTGGCCACGCTGCATGAGGACGTGCATCGGCAAGATTAGGATGTTCGGCTATGTGAACACTCCTGAAAAAGCCGACCCCGAGAACCCGCTTGACTTCCTAATACACGTTAAGAAAGCAGCTCTTCCGCTTCTACCCCAGCTGGGGCTGGAGCCTAACATCTACTACATACCGCCGGTACACGTCGGCAACGTCAACTTCCTCAGAATGCTTTTCGGGCCAGGCGTGGACCAAGCCATCCAAACCTACAGAAAAGCCATGGCTGGAAGAGATACAGAGCTTGTTGCGGCGCTGGTGTTGAACGTCTCAGCTGACAGGATTATGACAAAGTTCAAAGTCGTAGGAGGTTCGGAGGTAGCTGGTTACGATGAGAATGGCCACGAGGTTGTGAGAGTGCCTTTGAAGGAGCCTTCTGTGGTGAGACCCTTCTTCGACGAAAAGCTCCAAACCTTCAGGCATAACATTACATGAGGTGGTTTAGATGAAAACGTGGAGAAGACGTGCCATGCTTCGGCTTGCCTCAGACAAAGCTAAGCCGCTGAGTAAAGTAGACAGGTTCCTTCTACCAGCTGTTGCGGTTTCGTCTTTAGCAACAGCGTTGCTGGCTGCTTTTTACAGACAGTTTGAATCCGTCTTAAAACCGGCCCAGGCCACCACACGGCAGCAACCCATCGCAGACGTCATAGCGTATAGAGTGCCGAAGGCACCAATATCCGACCCAGACTCACCCGTGTGGGGGACCATTAAAGAATACAGGATAAACCTTGCAGACCAGACGATAACAAGACCTTTGAAAAACACTGTACCTAAGCAGCCGGTCACGGTAAAGGCCGTGTACGACGATGAATGGATTGCCTTCCTGCTTATCTTCCGGTCGGACAAACCCTCTAAACAAGCCATAAAAGTGAACGAGTTCAGGGATGCGTGCGCCGTTCTGCTGGCCCGGCATCCAGCAAAGCCGGAGGTAAGGTTCATGGGGACTGCTGACAACCCTGCGACAATCCTCCACTGGAAGGCGGACTGGCAGGCTGACGTGGAGGAGGGGTTCCAAGACATTGAAAAAGCCTTTCCAAACGTTGCAGCAGACTACTATCCACCGTTGAAGGAGGCTGTAGCCGACGGGAAGCCGCCGAAAACAGTCGACATCATGAACGGGGCGGTTAGATGGCTTGCTGGACTCAATGCGGGCAACCCGATATCCGAACCGGTGAAGAAATCACCTGTAGAGAAAATAGTTGGGAAAGGCCCTGGGACGATCGCCACCACGCCTACGCAAGATGCTGTAGGCTCGGGGAGATGGTTGGACGGTTACTGGAGAGTAGTTCTGGCCAAAAAGCTGCGAGCTACAGACAACAACGTCGGAGAAATAAGCCTTGAGCCAGGAAATGTTTACGCAACAGCTTTCACCGTATGGTTTGGCGGCGAAAGAGACAGGGGCGGTAGAAAAAATCCCAGCATGCTGCAAACACTCCTCCTCCAGTAGGTGAGCTTTTGGAGACAACAGAGCTTTATGGCGACAGGCTTCTTACGTTCGCACTGTTCTGCAACATTCTCGCTAAAAGCTTTGTCTCAGACAGGGAAAAGATGGTTGAAAACCTCCGCAAACTAGCCGAAATATCCGTTAACCTCCCAAAAACAAAACTAAGAGAGCTTGTTTCAGAAACCTTGCAACATGTCGAGGAAGACGTCGAGGCCACATCTGATTATTTCAGGCTGTTTGAGCTGGGTGTCTCACCTCCTTACGAGACATCGTACACAGCGGCTGTGAAGAAAGAAAACATGACGTGTCACAAGGCTGACGTTGCCGGCTTCTATAGAGCCTTTGGCTTCAAACATTCTGGTGATTATCCGGACCATTTAGCCGCTGAGCTGGAATTTCTTTCTCTTCTACTCTTGAAAGAAGCTCACGCGCTAAAACACAACGATGTGGAAAATGCTGAAATATGCCGTGGAACGCGGGAGAAATTTATTCAGCAGCACTTGGCAAATTGGGTGGATCTTTTCAGCCAAGCCGTCGAGAAAAACGCGAAAAAACCGACCTACGTCCTCTTGGCCCGTCTTCTAGGTGAAGCGGTTAAGCTTGCCAGCCAGCCGGTTAATGTTTAAGAGGAGCCGTTTACAAGCGTGTGGTAGAGTGGTGAAAATTGGAGTACATCTACGCCGCGTTGCTCTTGCACAAGGCTGGCAAAAAAGTCGATGAAGAAGGGTTAAGAAGGATTATAGAGGCTGCGGGTATTACACCTGACCTGCCAAAGATTAAATCCCTAGCAACGGCTCTCGCCGAAATAAACATTGACGAGGTGTTGAAACAAGCCGCAGCGGTTCCGACAGCCAGCGTGGCGCCGGCACTTACAACACCAACGGCTGCAGCCCCAGCTGCCGAGAAAGCCAAGGAAGAAAAGAAAGAGGAAGAAAAAGAGGAGGCGTTGTCAGGGCTCAGCGCCCTCTTCGGCTAAAAAGCATATTAGAATCCACCATTCATTTCCCGAGGATGGATAGTCGAGGTCCGGGACCTTTGGAAAAGCTATGGCTGGACACACGCTGTTAGAGGGTTGAGCCCACTGGTCAAACCGGGTGAGGTTCACGGACTTTTGGAACCTGACACCTCGGGAAAAGCATTAGGTTGGTGAAAAGCAGTCGACGAGTTGATGGTTTAAATTTAAACACTGGAGTAGCTAACTTAAAACGGTGCCGGCTTCATGCCTTATGACGAAAGGGAATACAGGCTTGATTTCTTCGTTGACAACGGTTTTACGAGGAGACAGTGTGCCGTATGCGGAGAGTTTTTCTGGAGCCTCGACCCCAACCGGTTAAACTGCGGCGAATCTCCCTGCGTCGAATACAGCTTCCTAGACAGGGCTTATGCAAAAGTTAGTTTATCCGTAAGAGAGGCCAGAAAAGCATTCATGGATTTTTTCGCTGAAAGAGGTCATACACCGGTAAAGCCCTACCCCATAGTAGCCCGGTGGAGGACTGATCTATATCTTACGGATGCTTCAATCGTCGACTTCCAGCCTTGGGTCACGGATGGTATAGCGCCTCCGCCGGCCAACCCGTTAGTCGTCAGCCAGCCTTGCGCAAGGCTTGTTGACTTGGATAAGATTGGCTTGACTTTCGGCCGCCACCTCACAGTTTTTGAAATGGGAGGACACCATGCTTTCAACTATCCCGATAAGCAAATTTACTGGAAAGACGGTACCACGGCTTACTGCCACGAGTTTATGACCAAAATTCTCGGCATACCTGCTGAGGAGCTTGTCTACAAAGAGTCGTGGTGGGCGGGCGGAGGAAATGAAGGGCCCTGCCTAGAGGTCATAGCGGGCGGGCTGGAGCTTGCAACGCTTGTGTTCATGCAGTTCAAAACCTTTGACGGCGGGAGAGTTGAGACCCCTATAAAGACAGTCGACACCGGTTATGGAATTGAACGGCTTGCGTGGTTCACTCAGAGGACGCCGAGCGCGTTTGACGCCATCTACGGAGATCTCTTGGGGAAAGTTAAGGAGTTGATACCAGTCAACCGTCCCCCCGAAGAGCTGTTGATAAAATACGCACGCCATACAGGCTTGGTTGTGCCTAAAGCAGACGTTACGGTTTATGAGCTGAGAAGAAGGGTTGCAGAGCTTGCTGGAATATCGCTGCAACAGGTTCAGGAGCTGATACAACCCTATGAAAAGCTCTACAGCAGCCTAGACTACAGCAAAGCTATCGCATTCATTGTTTCAGAGGGGGTTGTTCCAAGCAACGTCAAAACAGGGTATCTCGCACGCCTGCTGATACGCAGGGCCTACAGAGTGCTCAAGTCTCTTGGCGCGGAGGAAAGTCTTCTAAGCCTAGTTGACCTGCAGCTAGGGTTTTGGAAAAACGACTTTCCACACCTTGGCGAAATGCGAAATGAAGTGTTGGAGATAGTTGAACACGAAATCAATAAGTTCAAGGAAACACTATCCCGTGGAGCGGAACACATCGCAAGAGAAGTCAAAACCATAAAAAACACCGTCAAAGAACTTCCGGTCGAAAATTTAATCCGATACTACGACGACAAAGGCATAACACCCGACATAGTCGCGGAGATAGCTTCAAAGGAGGGAGTAACCGTGTCTATACCTGAGAATTTTTACGAACTTGTAGCCGCTAGACACCTTAGAGAAATTCCCGTCAAGCAGGAAGGAGAAAGAATGGACGTAGGCAAATATCCTGCAACAATCAAGCTCTACTATGAACAGCCGTGGACTTTTTACTTCAGAGCTAGAGTTTTGGGTGTTGAAAACGGTCATGTGATTCTTTATTCCACCCTCTTTTACCCAGAGGGCGGCGGTGCAGTAGGCGACACCGGCAGCCTTGTCTTCTCAGGTAAAACATGCGAGGTAGTAGACACCAAAATCGTGAATGATGTCGTATTGCATAAGGTTGAAGGGCCTTTGCCGGAAGTGGGTGAAGAGGTAGAGGGTTATGTTGATGTCGAAAGACGTTTGAGCATAGTACGTCATCACACAGCCACGCACATACTATTAGGAGCAGCGAGAAGAGTGTTGGGTAAGCATGCTTGGCAAGCGGGGGCGAGAAAAGAACCTGATAAAGGAAGGCTGGACGTTTACCATCACAAGAGGCTAACCCCAGAGCAAATACGTGAAATAGAACGCATGGCCAACATGATTGTCTCCCGGAGAATTCCAGTAAAAATAATCTGGCAGGATAGAAATAGAGCGGAGGAGACATACGGGTTCAGCCTCTACCAAGGCGGCGAAGTACCGCTCGGCAACATCCGGGTTGTGGAGATACCTGGATGGGATGCTGAAGCTTGTGGAGGTCTTCACTGTGAAAACACCGAAGATGTCGGCTTAATCAAAATAATCTCCAGCGAGCGGATTCAAGACGGGGTTGAGCGAATCGTTTTCACCGCTGGGCCAGCATCTCTGCCGAGATACCAACGGCTGGAGTCCAGTCTTATGCAGATTGCTGAGACCGCGCAGACTCCGTTAGAGAATGTAGCTAAAAAGGTTGCCGAGCTGGATGAACAGCTGAGGTCTCTACGTAAGACCGTCAAAAAATTAATGGATAAGCTCGTTGTTTTTAAGGCCGGAGAAATAAGAAGCATAGCAATCCCGTTAGACAGTCTTCACCTATATCTCGCCGAAGAAGAGTTTGAGGATGATGATTACTTGATTAAACTTGCGGCTGAAACCGTGAATGTTGACAAGCCTTCTATGGCCATCATTTACACTGGCGCACCTTTGTCGAAGGTTGTTTGCGCAGTCAACGAGCAGGCCGCTAAAATGGGATACAGGGCGGGGGATGTTGTAAGCCAGCTTTGTAGATATTCTGGCGGCAGAGGCGGCGGAAGCGATACGCTGGGCAGGGGAGCTGCTCCTAAAGAGGCTTTTACAGCGGCCTTATCGGAGCTCGACAAAATCGTTAAACCTTCTCAATAGCTTTTGACAGGGCTGTTGACTCGGATAAGGCTCTTGCGATGATGAGCGGCAGAACCTCTTTCGCATAGTATCCTGTTTCCACGGCTATCGCAGCGGCTTCACGCCCTGCCTTCACTATGAGAAGCGGCAGGGTCTCACTGCTTATGTACGATATGTTTAACGCGAGGGCAAGCGCCGTTGCGAAACCGTTTCTCAGTTCAGCGCTTGTTTTATCTAGGTCGACGACTAACTCGCCCCCCTCAAGTATTACACCATCCTCATACGCCCGAAGAAGAGTTATACCTCTCAGAACGGCCTTGATGTCAAGCTTTACGAGAAGGCTGGCCAACAGCTGCGATATCTCGTCTCCCTTCTTGGCCACTAGCGTGTCTTTAGCTATCCATACTTGACCGCCATCGATACGTGTTGGAATCTTAAGTTTGCCAAAGTCGCTGAGAATCGGGCCAGGCGGCAGGCCTGTGTTTGTTTCAGGAACCCATATGTCGAAATCAGCCTTCTCACCTGCCTTAGCGTACATCGGAACCTTGCTCTCCTCCAGAATCAGGGCGAGCTTGAAGCTGTTTATGCTGCTAAAAACAAATCCCACGGGGGCTGTGACGTCTTCCACAAGCTTTTCAAGCTCCGCCTTTCCGGCAAGCCTGCAAGCTTTAAGAAAAATCGTTTTCTTCAAAGCACGTATCTCACATAACCCCCTAAGCTTTTTCCGCGTCTCGTGTAATGTGTTAGACCTTACTCCGTTAAGGTCAAAAACAGATATAACGTTATAGCGTTTGATAAGGTCTGCAACGTCTTCAGCTAGCTTAGCTTTCTTAGCTATGGCTCTTCGCGTAACAGTCTGAACTGACATGGTGCAGCCACTCCAGCTCTATCCCAGACCTAAATCCCATCTTATAACGTTGTTTCCTAAAACTCTACCTTAACAGTAGTTCCACGCGTTGCTTTCAAATAGACGCTGGAGATGTTTCTCTGTCTTTTCTCAAGCTTTTCAACGACCCTGTTTAGGACGGTTTCAGCGTTCTCAGCTATTTTTTCATCGCTGTCTTCCTCAAGACCCACCAAGCAGGCTATAACAGGTGTTTTCCTCAGCTGTACCTGCACGCTGTTGGCATATCGTTTCACTAGTTTTTGGAGGTCCGACCCTGGCGGGATAGGTATTGGCGTCTTTCCCCGCCCGCCTAAAGCTGCCCCAAGCGCTCTGGCCGCAAGCCCCATCAAAGATGGTTCAACAAGGACAAAATCGAATGCTTTAGCTATTTTCTTAGCGTCTCTCTTTCTACCCACCAGGGTCTCAAGCTCCTCCCTAGTCAAAACCCTTGAGACGCCTTCCGTTCTGCTGGCCTCCAGCGCAAGGTTGCCCGAGGCTATGACGAGGATTTTACGTCTCTTCCGCCCAAGGTCGTTGGGAAGCTCTACTACTTCAGTGAACCTGTTCTGCGGCTTTGACAGGTCTACTCCGGTTATGTTGATGATAAGCTGAAGGGATTGCTTGAACTTGGATGGAAGCATCTTCTCTTTTGATTGTTTAACCGCCGCCAAAATCTTAGAGCTTACTGCACGCATCATTTCTTTTCACCAAAATAGCTATCGTATTTTCCTTGGTCAACGAGCTTGATAACATCCTTCGCAACCATGCCGTCAACCTTCACACCCATGCTCACGCAAGTACCCAACACTTCTTTCACAGCCGACTTTAAACTCTTAGACCTTAGATCTGGCATCTTTGTTTCAGCGATTTTTACAATGTCAGAGAATTTAAGGTCGGCTACAAAATCCTTTCCAGGGGTTCCTGAGCCTTTAGGCACTTGTGCTGTGCTTGCTATTAACGCGGCTGTGCTGGGAGTTCCTACTTTTACTTGATACTGTTTCGTGTCGGTGTTGACCACTATCTCTATAGGAACACGCATGCCCATGAACTCGTTGGTGAGCTTGTTAACTTCCTCAGCGACCGCCAGAACATTCAAGCCTAAAGGCCCTAGGGCAGGTCCTAGGGGAGGGCCGGCGGTAACCTTTCCGCCTTCGACTAGAAATCTAAAGGTTTTTTCACCCATTTTCCCCGTCGGAATTGTCTCAGCCTATTCATATATTCTACGTCTTGCTGACGGGTCTTACTGCATCGATTGAAACCGATATTGGAAGCTGGAAGGCTGCTTCCCTAAGCTCTAACGTAACTTCCCTTCTCGCCTTCTCCACTCGGATAACTTTGCCCGTTATGCCCTTCAGAGGGCCTGAAACAATCTCCACCACCTGCCCAGCCTCTATAACCTCTATCAACGGCTTTTCAACAAGGTGCGGCGCCATCGTCTCAAGCTTGACAGGCATGGGCGGCCTGGCTTTAACATGCCTTATGTTCTGCACAGCATCAGCTATAACCTCCCTATGGCATGCTTCAACAAACACATAGCCTTTGAGAGCAGGCAATATAACTATTGAGGCAACGGCTGGTTTCTCGACCAGCTTGAGGAGAGGAATGTACGTTTCTGTTTGCCAACCTTTTCCTGAATACGCTAAAGTGGTCAGATCATCCCGCCCGTTTTCACCGTAAAACCAACAGTACCCGCCTTCTTCGGGAAGAGTTTTAAACAAGACCAACGCATATCTGCCGCCGCGTTTGAGCATCACAGGTGTTGGAAGGTTTATCTCAGCCCACCCCTCAGCTTTCAAAAGCAGCGGGTCGTAACGGCCCTCGCCCAGGGGATTCCGAGAAAAACCCGTTTCATCGTTGTACTCATGGACCCTTGTCCTCAAAGGTTCTGAGGGCTCGCCGACTTTACCTATGTAGACGGATATCTTCTCCAATGCTGTTGTCTTAGGCGAGCTGAAAACAACGGCTACATGGTTTTTTTCGGTTATCGAGGCAGATCCCTTAACTTCCTTAACGTAGTCTAGAAAAACTCCGTGGAACCTTGCCTCCAGTATGCTGGCTACCGACCTCTCCTGACCTACTGTGGTCTTGACCGCAAAATACTTCATCTCAGCTTGGGCCAACCTGATGACTCAACCAACCAACGCTTATTTAAACGTAGATTCCTTTAAACTGGTCAAGCCGCTTGGAAAGCTAAGGCCAAGAACCGAATGATGAAGGCTATCAAGCCTATGATTCCAAGACCTAATAGGGTTATCCGCAGCGTTACAGAATATTCTTTTTGAGAGGGTTTTCTGGCCATCTTGAATAGTGTCACCGTTGATTTAATGAAGCTCAGTAGACCCAATGCCGGCTTTTAATTGGTGTTCGGTATATTTTATGCTTTCCTGCCGGCTAAAAGGTAAGCGAGCAGAGAGGCTTCGGTGTGCATCCTGTTTTCAGCCTGGTCGTAGATGACTGACTGAGGCCCATAAGCAACATCTGGCGTCACTTCCTCGTTCAGGTGCATGGGCATGCAGTGCATGAATCTCGCCGACGGCTTGGCTAGCGCCATCAACTCAGCGTTTACCTGAAACGTCGGGAGAAAGGCGGAAAGCTTCTTCGCTCTCTCCTCTTCCTGACCCATGGAAACAAAAACATCAGTGTATACGAGGTCAGCGTATTTCACCGCCTCTTTAGGGTCTTCGGTCAAAACGACCTCGCCGCCGCTTCTCTCAGCCACGCTTAACGCCTTCCTGACCTCGGGCTCAGGGGGTTTGTAATCCTTTGGAGTTGCTACGGTGATTCTAAATCCAAGCATTGCACAAGCCTGTATAAGTGAAACGCAGACGTTGTTTCCATCACCTACATACGCTATCTTAGCTTTGTAAGGGTCTTTAGAGAATTCGAAAACCGTCATCACATCAGCAAGAGCCTGACATGGATGATGGCTGTCGCTGAGAGCGTTTATCACAGAAGCTCGCCCGTTGTTGCTCAACGCTATAAGATCGTTGTGGCTAAAAACACGTGCGACAATCGCGTCAACATATCTTCCCAGAACCTTGCCTGTGTCATCCACGGATTCGCCTCTCCCAAGCTGTAGCTCACCCCAACCCAAGTAGAATGAGCTGCCGCCGAGCTTTGAGACGGCAGCTTGGAAAGAAATCCTTGTGCGGGTAGACGGTTTCTGGAAAACCAAAGCAACATGCTTGCCCGCTAAAGGCTTGGACCGTGGATAACCATTTTTCTTCCATCTCAAAGCGTTTTTCACCACTGATAGAAACTCGTCTGCTGTGAGATCCATTACCTCGAGGTAGTGACGAACTTTTCGCATGAAAAGTTGTTAACCCCCGGGTTATTTTACGTTTTTCACCCGATAAGCCAATATGCAGGCTTAAAACACGTATAACGGTTTTAGCCATGGTTGACGAGTACAAGCTTTTCAAGTCGCTAGCCTCTCCAAACAGAATTGCAATGCTCAAAAGCCTCGAGCAGCATCCGCTCAGCTACACAGAGCTTATGAAGGCTGTCGGCATGGCTAAGAAAAACGCTTCAGGCAAGTTTGCACACCACATTCGAATTCTACTGTCCTCTGGCTTGGTCAGGATGAACACGAAAACGAGAGCCTACGAGCTAACCCCCAAAGGTGTTCAACTGATGAAGTCGTTGGAAAACCTGCGTTCAGCCATGCTTGAACCAGAAAGGCTTAAGGTAAGAAAATCCGGGCTTTTCATCGAAAAGTTTGACAGAAACAAAATCGCACAGGTTTTGGTCGAAGAGGCCGGAGTACCTCCTAAAACCGCGGACAAGCTCGCTAAGCTAGCTGAGGAAAAGCTAGAAGGACTAAAGATAGAATATCTGACAGCTCCATTGATTAGAGAGCTTGTTAACGCTCTTTTGATAGACCAGGGGTTTGAAGAGTATCGTCATAGGTTGACGAGACTCGGAATGCCTGTGCATGACGTTGAAAAACTGTTGGCTAGGGCGGCGAAAAACAAGAATTTTCAATTTCTTGTAAAAAGCTCGTCCAACGCAGTCTTCAGAGAGTATGTTCTCCAGACGGCGTTGCCTCATGATGTCGTAGACGCATATCTTTCTGGCGACATAGACTTGGAGGGAATGGATACATGGGCTTTCAGCATTTCCTCAAAAATTATAGACGCCGAACCCGAACAGTTGTTTAACACATTATCCGAGGTTGACGCAATAGAGAGCGAGATCGTCATCAAAGCACCCGCTTACTTGGACAGGCAAACGATTCACTTCTTAGAGAAATATCTTGCAGCAAAACACGTCAGAGTAACGTTTTACAGTGATAGCTTTGACGATGAACTAGCCCAATCTATTTTGGACAGCGGTTTTCAACTGATAGTTCCTCTCGAAAAGCTGGGATCCAAAACTCACCTGTCTCTGGATGTGATCCTGCCGCAGAGACCCGCCTCCTCCGAAGGACATTCTTTTTCAGCTTCCGGCTTGATCGAGGGGAAAGCATCACTCAACCTTGTCGGGCTTTATTTGAGGTCAGGAGGTGTTGAGAAAATGTTTTGGGACAACGTTATGTCAGCTATAGACGCTGTGTCCAACGCTTTTGAAAGAAAGAAAAACATGGTTTCAAGGTTTTGGGAAGATATGCAGGGTTACTTCATCTTATCATTTGTCGGGATATCTCAGTTGGTGGAACAGGCCGGTTTCAGCCAAGCTGAGCTTGTGGAGAAACTGTCGAGAGAATGCAGACGGGTTACATCGGATGAAGTGATGCTTTTACCAAGCGGCCAGTCGACAGCAAAGACAGCTGAGAGGCTTCAGCAGCTGGACATCATAAGATACGGAGCTAAACCAGTAGAACAGCTGGCTGGGTCGGGAATTTATTCCTGGAGTCTTACTTTCAAAGATGTGGATGAGGTTTTTGAGGTTGTCAGACATCTGCCAGGCGGTTTAAAGATATCTCTCCCAGCTAAACAGGCGGCTAGACTACTTGACTCAAAGCCTCTGGCCCTACTTTCTTCTAGACCTAAGGGTTAAGATAGCTTTGGCCAAATCTCCCTCTGCTTCGGCCAACGCTGTTCTAGCATCTTCTTCGGAGACTCCCGTCTGCGACACGACTAGCGTTACATCTTCTTCGGTAGGTGTGTAGACCTGTTTCGCTTCAGCCTTAGCTTCTTGCAGTTCTCCTCCAACGACCTGTATAACATGCTCGCCTCCCGTCTTCATGGAATACACCAACGGGTTTCGGATGATTATCTGCCTGCTCGCCAGTTTTATCACAACCTCTTCCGCGGTTCCCATCTCTTCGACGTCAAGGCCTAGGTTTTTGAGAAGCCGTTCCTGCGCCCTCCTCAACTCCCTCGGACTTAATCGCTTCAACCCTGCGTCCCTCTGTGATAAAGAGGTTTAAATTTTATGCCTTATCTTCACAGCAGTTCCACGTCTGAGCTCTTCCATCTCCACCCCGGAGAGAACAGCTTTCCCCACGGCCAAAAGAGCTCCACCAGCGTTGACGACGAGAACATCCTGCCCTGGAATTATCGACTCATCTACTGCTATGATGTTTGCAGGCGATACGTCGAACCCGTTTTTCAACCTTGTCTCTCCCTCTTCGTCGACCACGACTCGGTGTTTCAGGCCTTTAGCTAGTTTTGCAAGCCTCGACCCACCTTCCAAAGTCAGGGAGATCATCCCGTCTGAAGACCTGACGGTTGCCAAGACAACACCATCCAACCAAATCCGCCTAATTTTTCCCGTTGAAGGCGATACTTCAACGACACAACTGTCTGGAAAAAAATCTTCGCCGTTGACGTCGAAAAGGAATGAGGCAAGCTGCCTAGCATGCTTGAGCAGCATTTTACTGGACGACATGAAACTCAGACGCCATGTTTTTAATCTTCTCAGCGAACTGCACAGGGGCCTCGCAGTCAACCTCCACCGTGCCGCTGTTGAACTCGATCTTTAAAACGTTGCAGATATTTTTTATCTCTGTTAACAGCTTTAGCGTAGAGTCTTGGTTTGCTAACAAAGCCTTCAAACGCACGTATCCACCCATGAGCCTAGCAGCTTTTTCATGAAGCGCCTGCAGGTTAAAACCGGTTGCCGCTGACACAGCCACGTAATCTAAGTCGGGATTGATCCGGTCTATTTTATGCCTGCAATCGGGGCATAAATCGACCTTGTTAAACACGATGAGTATGGGAACGTTTTTGACGCCGACTTCGTCCAAAACACTGAGACATGTGTTAAGCTTGTCCTCAACCACGTCAACAGTCTCGCTGACATCGACGACAAGCAGAAGAAGGTCAGCGTATATGAACTCGCTCAAAGTTGAGTGAAACGACTCAACCAGAAGGTGGGGGAGATTGCGTATAAACCCGACTGTGTCGGAGAGATATGCCTTTTTGCCGTTGAATTTAACGATTCGCGTGGTAGTTGAAAGGGTGGTGAAAAGCTGCGGCCCGGTGGGAGAGTCTTCGCCGGCCAAGGCGTTGAAGAGTGTTGTCTTACCGGCGTTCGTGTATCCTGAAAGAACAATCGACGGCAGCCCGGCTTCAAGCCTTTTCCTCCGCACCACAGTCTTCCGCACTCTTATCGCCTTCAGCTTCTCCTTAATCACCGCGATACGTCTGAAGATCTCGTTGTAGTAAACATCGGCCTCATACGCTCCCAGTCCGTGAAAACCTGGCTGTTCACCTTTCTTAGCAAGCCTAACCTTCTCCTTAGCTCTGGAAAGCTCGTACTGCAGCTCAGCAAGCTTTATCTGAAGCTTGGCCTCGGTCGAAGCCGCCCTGACCGCAAACGTTTCGAGAATCAGTTGAGTCCGAGAAATAACAGGTACAGACAGTGCTTTGGCTAGGTTGTATTCCTGCACAGGTTTTAACTCGTTCTCAAATACGACCTTCTCCACCCGAAGATTTTTTACAGCCTTCCTAAGTTCCTCAACTTTTCCGGGACCGATCTGATATTTGGGATGCGTGGCTCTTCGCTGGACTATAGCATAAACCGGCTCATAGCCAACTCCTTTACAAAGCTCCTTCAGCTCGTCCAAGTTATATTCTGACCACTCATCAACCCTTTGTACTACCGCAACCCTCAACCCAACGCTTTCAATAAAGCCTCTATGACGCAGCTTATTTACATATCTGCCCTAGAATCGTTCTTCGTTAGGAAAAAATGTACAAATACCGACAATATCCTAACACCTTATGCGTATTGTTGTAGGAGTTTCAGGTGGAAGCGGAGTGATATACGCCGTCAGGTTTCTAGAAATTTTGAAGGAGAATGGTGTTGAAACACATCTAATAATGACCCCCGCGGCTCGAGAGACCATCGTCATTGAGACAGACTATAGCGTTGAGTACGTGGAGTCGCTTGCCAAAACGAGTTATAGATACATGGATTTAGCAGCTGCCCCTGCGAGCGGTTCATTCCCCACCGACGGCATGGTTGTTATCCCATGCAGTATGAAAACCTTAGCCGCAATAGCTAACGGGTTTGAGGAAAATTTACTTATAAGAAGTGCGCTAGTCACGTTGAAGGAGAGAAGACCCCTAGTCCTAGTCCCACGTGAAACACCGTTGGCAGTACAACATATAAAAAACATGTTGTTAGCGGCTGAGGCAGGTGCCGTTATCCTACCCGCCATGCCGGGGTTTTACCACAAACCCAAAACTATCGACGACCTAATTAACCATGTAGTCGGAAAGGTTCTTGACAATTTTAAAATACAGCACAACATGTATGAAAGGTGGACAGGCCCTAGAAAAACCGGGACAAAACTATAATTTCTTTTCCAGCACGTAACATTCAACTTTCATTTTGCTTTTAAAGTATTTAAAAAATGAGAGAAAATTATTCAAAGCGCTTCTGCTTTGGGCCGACATGGCGACGCTGTATAAGGTTTTAAAAAGGTTTGGGAACATGTATACGGGCGACGCTTTCATGTCGTCCCAAAGCTTTATGAAAAAACCGGGTTTCCTAAAAGCATAATATATTGTTTTAAGGTCTTGTTTATGAAAAACATCCATCCATTCGTGAGTATTTCTCGGAGACATTTCTTCGCCCAAAAGGTTAGTTAATAGCTTCCTATCATGGAATGACGGCTGCTGAGTCCATACAACCTCCACAACACCCAGCCTACCACCAGGCTTTAAACACGTTATGGCTTTCGATAAAACATCATCCGGATTCTTCAGATAACTGAGGATGGATTCAAAAAATACTGCGTCAACGTTTGAAAAACGCATAGCGTCTAGGTCCGATAAGTTGTGGTATTTTATTTTGTTGGACAAGCCTTTTCTCCTTGTTCTATTCTCAGCTTGCATCACTAATTGAGGATGTATCTCGAACCCGTTAACCTGCGCTTTCGTTTCGAGATATGCCAGCATAGCTGTCTCACCCAGTCCCGAGCCAATCAAACAAAGTGTATGGTCTTCTTTTATGTTAAGCAATTTAATAACGTTCAATGGGACAGAGTAGCCGTAGACCCATTTTCCAAGCATGTATTTCAACGGGTCCAATCTTGGGCTCCTATTTTTGAGTCTGGAGATGTAAAAATGGTTTTAGGGTTTTAATTTTTTGGATGTCCTAGAGCTTTGCTAGAAAGTCTTCCCAGGTTTGTTCATCTTCTACCTCGTCTTCCAACAGCTCCTCGAAGACCTCGTGTGTCACTACGTCTGTGGTTCTGTATTTTTCAACCATTTGGCTGTAGAACTTTATTGCGCAAGCCTCTGCCTTTAAGATGTCTTTGGCAAGCTTTGCATAGTCTGTGGGGTCTTCAGGCGGCGGTATGTAGCCGCACCCGCTTGTGGTTAACAGTTTGCCGAAGTCGAGTACGGGTTTTCCGCCAAGCTGGATTATCCGTTGAGCCAGCTTTTCGGCATGCTTCAGCTCGTGCTGCGACATTTCCAGAAGAACCGGCTTGAACGTGTCCGCGTCTACGCCTTTTAGCCACATTGCTGCAACCCAGTACTGGTAGTGGGCCAGCCATTCGTCAGCATATGCTTTCAGAAGGTCTGAAATCACTTCGTCAACGTTCGCTTTCACTATTTCTTTACCTGTTTTCCCCATGTATTTATGTGACGCAAATGGCGCATTTATACGTTGCTTTCAAACAGGGAAGATGAGCTTCCTCGGGTTCATGATGTTGTTCGGGTCTAAGGCTGATTTTATTGTTTTTAACACCTCTAACCCAGCTGGCCCCAGCTCATCGTTCATGTGTTTTGCAAGTTTAATCCCTACTCCGTGACAGTACTCCATCGAGCCGCCAAGCCTGTGGGCCAGCTCAACCATCTCATCGAAGGCGGCTGAAAACTTCGATAGGTCGTCCTCGATGTCCCGGCCTGTTTGCTTCAAAAACGCTATGGAAAAGTTTTCAGGCTGTTTCCAAATTCCTCTGTCAACGACCCACAGCCGATGTTTCTTAAGCGTTTGAGAAGAAAGACGCTTGTATTCTAAGACCTTTGTCGCAGGCAGGCTGACATGTATGAAGTCGAATAATATGTTTTGCCAAAAGTTGTTCCGTTCGGCGTTCTCTACATATAGGCCGGCTATGTCATGCCTATGCTCCCAAAACTCTTCAGGCCTCGAATCCTCCATCCTGCTGCCGCAAAAGCTTCGGCACATTTCGTCAGCAAGCTTGGTTTTTATGTCAACAATTTCCTCTAAGCCCTCGAACATCATGAACAGCTCGCTGTCGTAATCCTTTGCTGGGTCGGATGGGTTCTCAATCACCTCTCCATACTCAAGCGCAGAAGGGATAAGGTCTGAGGCATACAGCTTTAGCAAGGCCTTGAAGCCTTTCTCAAACCCTTCAAACCTGTATCCTACTATGGTTCTTTTTTCCGGCAGTGGATAGACCCTAAGGGATGCTTTCGTTATTATTCCAAGCATTCCTTCGCTTCCTATGAAGAGTTGCGTCAAGCTTGGCCCCGTTGAATTGTCCTCCACATCCTTTGTTCTGAGAACCTCTCCCGTAGGCAGCACAACCTCCAGCCCCAAAACTTGACGACGTATGGAGCCGTAGCCCGCCGCCGTGTATCCCATGCCGTTGGTGGCTATACATCCTCCTACCGTTGCGTATTTTCTAGTCCAAGGGTCGTGTCCAACCATCAAACCCTCAGCAGCAAGAGACTTGTCAAGCTCATCTATCGTTATACCTGCTTCACAGCTTACAAGCCTATCCTCCCCGCTGAAGTATAACAGCTTGTTCATTGATTTCATGTCAACTACGATACAGTCGCTGACAGGCATAGCGCCGCCCATCAATCCTGTCAGCCCTCCCACAGGTATGACGGCGACACCAAACTTGTTCGCGGTTTTGACGACTTGAACAACCTCGGAAGTATCTTTGGGGAAAACAACCGCCAACCTCTTGACGTGGAAGGTTTTCCTAAACCCGCGGAACTCTCTAAGGGCGTCACGACGATATTTCTGCAGGACATCATCTCCCGAAAGTACTCTAGTCTTAGCCGACAGTTCTTCGACAGCCTTATCGAACAGCGACACGTGCAAACGTATCTTTTCTCTAGGTAAAATGTTTACGGAGATAAAAGCTGACAATAGTTTTATAGAGGGGTTATGAGGGCGTAATCGTTGAGGGTTCTAGAGCTCCACGTGGATTACATCGAGTATCGACCTGTTGGGAGAGAGGCCAGCGTTGCCGAGGAAGCTGTTAACGAGCCTAGGAGGATTGAGGACGCTCTTGTTATGCTGACGTCTGTTGAGCCCGATGATGATGAAAAAGTCGCTGAGGCTGCTGTGGTCGACGCTGTCGATTTCATGCGTCGGATGAAGGTTCCTAGGCTTGTCATCTATCCATTCGCCCATCTGAGCAAGGAGTTGGCAAAGCCGGAGCACGCTCTGCAGGTTTTAAAGGCCATGGAGACGATGGCTCAGAGCATGGGTATTGAAGTGCACAGGTCGCCTTTCGGATGGAACAAAGCGCTCACAGTCAGCGTAAAAGGCCACCCCCTCGCTGAAAGGTCAAGAGTCTTTAATCAATCAACGCTCCAATCCGCTAAACAGACCGCTATTGAAAAAACGTACGTGATACTGACCTTGGACGGCCGTTTGATAAGCCCTGAAAAAGTCTACGACATAGATGTCGGTGAAGGGTTTGGGCTTTTGGTTGAGAAAGAGGCTTTGGGAAAATCGGCGGAGGAGGTTGAGGAGCCAGTGCACAACAAGGTTTTGCGAAGGCTTGGGATAGACTGGGAAGAGCTTTCCGACAGCGGGCACATGCACTTCGGCCCAGAAGGCAATCTAGTGTATGAGCTTATCTCCGATTATGCGTCACAGATTGTCAGAGAGCTTGGATTCCCAGTCTACTTCGTTAAAGGCACAAATCTGTTCAGCCTTGAGAGTAAGCCGATAAGGGAGCATGCGAGCCTTTTCGGCCAGAGGATGTACCGTGTGGAGGTTGACGGGAGCCCTCACGTAATGCGTTATGCGGCTTGCTTTCAGCAGTTCGCTCTTGCAAGGAAGTGGGTGGTAAGTTATAGGAACCTGCCGTTCGGCATGTTCGAAGTGGCTGACAGCTATAGGCTCGAGCAGCGGGGCGAGCTTGTTCTAGGATTCAGACTTAGGAAAATGACTATGCCAGACCTTCATGTTTTCTGCAGGGACATGGACCAAGCTTTCAAAATGGTGGAAAAAATACACGACAGAATATACTTGGAGATGGAGAGATTGGGTAGGGATTATTACTCTCTTTACAACCTGACTTCGAAACGCTTCTTTGAGTCTAACCGTGATTTCTTTCAAAGACTTGTTGAAAGGGAGCGCAAACCAGTTCTCTTGGCGTTTTACCCGGAGAACAGCAACTACTACTGGGTCCTTAACATCGAATACCACATCATAGATAAGCTTGGCAGGCCGAGGGAGATAGGCACTGTTCAGATAGACGTTGGTAACGCTGAACGGTTTGGCATAGCTTACGTTGACAGAGACGGTTCGAAGAAACATCCAATAATACTGCATACGGCTATAATAGGCACTGTCGAGAGATACCTTTACTCGGTTGTCGACTCAGCTCTCCACAGGAGTCCGCCATCGCTTCCCACTTGGCTCAGCCCAACCCAGCTCAGGATACTGCCGCTCACAGAAAAATATGTGCAGAGGGCTTTGAAGCTGGCTGAAAAGATATCACGGGAAGGGATCAGGGTTGACGTTGACGAAAGGCCTGAAAGCCTTGGGAAGAAGGTTTACGATGCTGAGACAAGCTGGATACCGTACATAGCGACCTTGGGAGCCAAGGAAGCTCGGTCGGGAAAACTGTCGATAAGGATTAGAGGGGAGAGGAAAATAAGACAAATGTCTGTCCAAACACTTGTCAAACGGATCAGGAAAGAAATCAGCGGATACCCGTTCAGGCCCTTACCGATACCGACCGAGGTTTCGAAAAGACCGGTTTATTCAGGGTGAACTTCCAGATTTTTCAGGCACAATTATTTTTACGAAAAATTTATTATAACAGAAAAATAATTTCAAGCATGGCTGAGGGGGAGCTTAAGCGAAAGCTCAGGGAGCTGATCGTAGACGAAGAAGAGTTGTCGGCAGCCCTTGTTGACAAGACGAAACGTTTCATAAGACTTACGCGTGATGGGAAAGTAGTCTTCATGGTGCAGAAAGACAAACTGCCCATACGTTCGCAGATACTGCTCTACCTTACGGGTAAAAGAATCGCCAGAGAGTTGGGTCTGGTCAAAAGCGATTTAGCCAGCATAGAGGAAATCTCAGCTGCGATAGGTGCCGAATATTTCACAGTCGCCGCACGTCTTAAAGAGCTCAAAGACCAGTATCTGGTTTTTGCAGTCGAAAGGGGAGGATACACCGTTCAGCTGGCCAAGCTCCAGGAAATATTAGACAGCGTCGAAAGGTCGATGGCGGCTAAGCAGTGAGCCGCGATGGAAAACTCTGAAGATGGTCTTGAGCTGCTACTTTATGATGAGAAAGCGGAGTTGAGTAAAGTAGCGACCAGGTTAAAAGAGTTTTTATGATAGCAGATGATGGAACGGTTTTGTTAAAGAAAGTTTATCCACAGGGCATGGGGAGATTGTTGGTGTATATGATTGGTAGAGTTGCTGCTAAGATGGTGGGTCGTGTTTCTGAAAGCAGTTTCACGTTAGGTGAATTGACGTTGTTGACTGGGCTCCGTGGCGAGCAGCTTGAACAGCTTCTGGCCGCTAACCCCTATATCGTTTACGTTGGTCACGGCAGATACAGGCTGAACACGTTGTATCTTTCAAAAATCTTGGATGAGGTGCAGAAGCTATATACCGCCGAGCAGGAATGAGGACATGATGATGGCCCTTCCCATCGACCCCTACAAAATCAGGGAAGATTTTCCAATATTCAGGCAAGGTAAACCGCTTGTTTATCTGGACAGTACGGCGACAAGCCAGAAGCCGCGGCAGGTGATAGAGGCTGTCGAACGCTTTTACATGTCTCAAAATGCAAACGTCCACAGGGGAATTTACGGATTGAGTGTGGAGGCTACCGAAGAGTATGAGAAAGCTCGGCGAAAAATAGCCGAGTTCATAAACGCACGCAGCCCCCGTGAGATAGTGTTTGTCAGGAACACAACGGAAGCGTTAAACCTTGTCGCATACAGCCTAGGGCTAAGCAAACTTGCTCCAAAAAGTAAAATTGTGTTGACGATGATGGAGCATCACAGCAACATTGTTCCTTGGCAGCTTATCGCAAGACTCAAAGCACACAGGCTTGACTACATCCCCTTCACGAACGACGGCTATCTAGACCTATCGAATATAGAGGGAACATTAGATGGGGCTGGGGTTTTTAGCTTCGTACACGCATCCAATGTTTTGGGCACCGTAAATGACGCAAAATACTTGACGAAGCTTGCTCACCAGCATGGGGCTGTTGCTGTGGTTGACGCAGCCCAGTCAGTCCCCCACATGCCTGTAGACGTTCAAGACATCGACTGCGACTTTATGGCTTTCAGCGGACACAAGATGCTCGGCCCAACAGGGATAGGCGTGCTCTACGGGAGACGCGAGCTGCTGGATGAGATGGAGCCTTTCATGGGGGGTGGTGAGATGATAAAAGAGGTATACTTGGACAGAAGCGAGTGGAACGAAGTGCCATGGAAGTTTGAGGCGGGGACGCCTAATATCTCAGGTGCAGTTGGCCTCGGCGCTGCCGTCGACTACCTTAGAAACATCGGGCTGGGCAAGGTCAGTGAGTACGAACACATACTGATAGCCAAGACTCTCGAACTCTTGTCAGAGCTCAAGCACGTCAAGATATACGGGCCTGAGAACCCTAGACATAGATGCGGGCTCGTCTCATTCAACCTCGGAGACATCCACCCTCACGACCTTGCAACATATCTCGACCAGTTCGGAATATGCGTCAGAGCTGGACATCACTGCGCGATGCCCATACACACAAGGCTCGGCGTACCAGCAACAACTAGGGCAAGCTTCTACATCTACAACACCCCTGAGGACGTGGAAGCCTTGGTAGAGGCTTTGAAGAAAGCGGCTAGGCTTTTCAAGCTTTCATGAAGCTTTTTAAATAGCCGTTTGGAAGGTTAGTTTTGAACAGGCTTGAAGGTTGTTGTGGTCGGAGCAGGTGTTATGGGTCATGGTATTACGGAGGTTGCGGCTCTGGCTGGTTTTGACGTAATGATGGTTGATGTAGCTGAAGAGTTTCTGGCGAAAGGGTTGGAAAAGATCAGATGGAGTCTGGATAAGTTTGTTGAGAAAGATAGGATTACGGCAGAAGAGGCTAAGGCCGCTTTAAACCGTATAAAGACTACTCTAAGCCTGGAGGAGGCTGCACTAGATGCCGACCTCGTAATAGAGGCCGTTCCTGAAAAGATCAGCTTGAAGAAAGAAATTTTTAGCAAACTTAGTAAAACAGCTCCTTCCAGAGCCATACTCGCAACCAACACAAGCACGCTGCCGATAACCGAAATAGCTTCCGCCACGAACTGCCCAGACAGAGTTGTGGGCATGCATTTCTTCAACCCACCTTCCCTGATGCCACTTCTCGAAGTCATAAAAGGTGAAAAAACAAGCGAACAAACCGTTGAGAAGGCGGTTGAAATTGGGAAAAAGATGGGCAAAACGGTCGTTGTATGCCGTAGGGATGTACCTGGTTTCATCGTTAACAGAATCCTCACACCTCTTCTAAACCTGTCATGCTGGATGGTGGCTAGGGAAGGGATTAAGCCTGTTGAAATCGACTCAGCCGTCAAGTACAGGGCTGGTCTTCCCATGGGGTTATTTGAGCTATGCGATTACACGGGAATAGACGTAATACATCTTGCTAGCCAGTCGATAAAGGAGAGGGAGCCCAACGCTCCCGAGCCATGTCCGTTGTTCAAGGAGCTTTATGAGAAAGGACATTATGGACAAAAGTCAGGGAAAGGATTTTATGAATACCGCGGCGGCGTTTACGAGAGGCCCTACATACCTCGTGAAGCAGGCGAGAAAGTAGACCTTGTTACGATAATAGCCCCTGCAGTTAACGCAGCTGCATGGATTGTTAGGAACGGTGTGGCCTCGGTTGAAGATGTTGAAACTGCTGTGAGGCTTGGTCTAGGATGGCCCAAAGGCGTGCTGGAAATGGCCGACGAACTTGGTCTCGACAACATAGCCAACGCTTTGAGGAAGACGGCTGCGAAGTATGGTGTCTTCTACGAGCCGGACCCCTTGATAACACAGCTCGTGTCAGAAGGTAAACTGGGAAAGAAATCCGGCGAGGGTTTCCATAAGTATGCTGCAGTAGAAAAAATGGCATACAGCGAAATACTTTTCGAGAGAGCTCCGCCAATTACTTGGATAACCCTCAACAGACCTCATAGACTCAACACGATAACCCCGAAGATGGTCGTGGAGCTTACAGACGCCCTTCTCAAGGCATGGCATGACAACGAGACGCGTGTTGTCGTTCTCAAAGGAGCTGGCGGCCGTGCCTTTTCGGCTGGAGCCGACATAACGGCCTTCACAGAAATCAAGACAAAGGATGATGCAGAAAGGTTTTTGAGGGATTTTCAGGAGGTTATGAACATAATCGAGGCTATGCCGAAGCCCGTTGTGGCAGGCATAGACGGCTACGCGTTGGGAGGCGGCTGCGAGCTGACCCAGGCATGCGACTTTAGAATAGCCACCACACGGTCTGAGCTGGGACAGCCAGAGGTAAACATAGGCCTTATCCCCGGTGGAGGCGGGACACAGAGGCTTCCGAGACTCATTGGAATAGCAAAGGCCTTGGAGATAAACATGCTGGGCGACAGGATTAAAGCGGAGGAGGCATGGCGCATAGGGCTTGTAAACAAAGTCGTTCCACCCGACAGGTTCGAGGAGGAGCTACGAAGCTTCGCTGAAAGGCTTGCTTCGCAGGCTCCGTTGGCGTTAAAAGCCATAAAGCAAGCTGTTCTGCTGGCTAGGGAGGCGCCGTTAAATAGAGGGTTGGCTGTCGAGAGAAGCCTTTTCGCCGACCTCCTCTTCACGAAAGACTTCATGGAAGGTATATCTGCGTTCTTCGCAAAGAGAAAGCCTGAGTTCAAGGGTGAGTGAAACAATCGGAGCTGTTTATGCTCTGCCGGTGACAAGCTCCGCAGCGTTTCCGTCATAGTCCCAGGTGGTGACGCCCATGTATCCCTCAGGTTCGTTCAAAAGCGAGTCTTCCACAGCCAACCCGTTTTCCAAAAGCCTAGCCCTCAACTCCGACACCGTACGCCTACTTCCAAACCCTATTGCAAAGCTCTCCAATTTTACGTTTATCAGGAAAGGGATTGAGCGTCAACGCCGGCCCAAACGTTAGCCCCTATGTGGTGATGGTACCGCCTGCGGAGAAAAAGACAGCAGACCGGCCCAGCCTAAAGGTGACGTCAAACCCGAGGATTTGACGATAGAACTTCTCAGCCTTCTCCAGCCTAGAAACATGAAGATGGATGTGGCCTAGCTTAGTTTGTTTCGGGATTGTCCAGTTACTCGACAGAGCTACACTGGTTCCCTCATCCCTAAGCTCTTGGAGAAGCGAGTTGATGTTCAGCGGCAGCGTAGACATGCGTACAAGCCTTTTTCCGTACGACCTCCATTCAGTCCGCTGCCTGTCCGCGTAGATCTCTATTCCATGGCCGTCGGGGTCCCTTCAGATAGAGCGCCTCGCTTACCAGATGGTCCGAAGCGCCCTCGAACTGCCAGCCTTCAGCTAATCTAACAATAACCTGGCTAGGTTGCGTCTAGACGGAACTAGGTTAGCAAAGTCCGAGAGCGTTTTCCGGCTTCGGTAAAGCATCTTTCTTCTCCGACAAAATGATGAGTGGGCTGTATCGGCTGCTGCCGAGGAACGACATTGTCTCCAAGCCAGGATAGATGCGAGAGCCCCAGCAAACCAACGTAGGACTGGAGAGACCTTTCCTAGTTTGAAACCGTCAAAGACACCCATTTGATTGATGCGTCAGACCCAAGCTTGAAAACCTCCATCAGGAACAGACATGGATAATTTAATGACTATATAATTATTTTCAGACCACGCTGACAAGCTGTTCGCTTTCTATGGTTTGATCCTCGACCTTCGCCAGCTTCTTCTTCTGTGGGAAGACCTGACGTGACGGCGTGTTTTCGCCACGACCCATGCGGGAGTGGCCCAGGCCCTCCTCATCTCACGGGCGAGCCTCTTCTTCACAGGCAGCGTCTTGACCATATGCGCTGGACAACCATGTATCTAATCAACTTATCTACAGGCAACACTTATTGGTTAAAATGAAACGCTCTATCACGGTTGTTGTGGCTTGGCGTATGAAAGGCTTGTCAAGAAACTTACCCATGAAAACCTGTGGCTGTACATTCTAACCTTGCTCAGCAAAAAACCGCTTTACGGTTACGAGATCAGAGGCATGATTGAGAGAGAGTTCGGCTTCAAACCCGGGCAGGTTACTTCATACGTTGTTCTCTACAGGCTTGAACGCGGTGGTCTGATAAAGGTCGTTAACGAGGCTAAAGGAAGCAGAGGGCCCGCTAGAAAGTATTACATGGTTACGGAAAAAGGGGTTAAAACGCTTGGGAAGGCGAAGAAGTTTCTCGCAGACTTGGCTGTCCGTATTGGGTGATTATTTTACAACCGTAAAGTATTTAGCCGCCTGATAAGAACATCATCCATGCCAAAAGTTAAGGTAGCCATAATTGGTGTGGGGAACTGCGCATCAGCCCTCGTCCAAGGCGTATATTTTTACAGGGATGTGACCGACGACGCCTTTGTACCCGGTTTGATGCATCCGAGGCTCGGAGGCTATCATGTGGGTGACATCGAATTTGTGGCGGCCTTCGACATAGACAGGAACAAGGTTGGGCTTGACCTTTCGAAGGCGATTTTCCAGAAGCCGAACTGCACGCTCAAGTTCGCTGACGTACCCCATCTTGGCGTCGAGGTTATGCGGGGCATGACGCATGACAGCGTCGGAAGATACTTGAAGGATGTTGTTATCAAGCATGACTCTCCGACGGTTGATGTAGCAGACGTTTTGAAGAGTTCTGGAGCGGATGTCGTGGTAAACTTTCTTCCTGTGGGCAGCGAGTCTGCGACAAAATGGTATGTGGAGCAGGCTTTGATGGCTGGAACAGGGTTCGTGAACGGCATACCCGTGTTCATAGCGAGGGAAAAACGTTGGCAGGAGGTTTTCGCTAAACGAAACATACCGTTGATAGGCGACGACGTAAAATCGCAAGTGGGCGCCACGATACTCCACAGAGTTTTGACAAAACTCTTCGTCGACAGAGGGGTGAAAATTGAGAGAGGCTACCAGCTTAACTTCGGCGGCAACACAGACTTCCTCAACATGCTGGAGAGGGAAAGACTACAGTCTAAGAAAATATCCAAAACCCAAGCGGTAACCTCCCTTATACCGTACGAGCTTAGCCCTGAAAACATCCACATTGGGCCGAGTGACTATGTTCCATGGCTTGAGGATAGAAAGTGGGCGTACATACGTATAGAGGGGTCGGCGTTCGGGAATGCTCCATTGAACGTGGAGGTTAAGCTGGAGGTCTGGGATAGCCCGAACTCAGCAGGCGTGGTAATAGACGCCGTGAGATGCGTCAAAATAGCTAAAGACAGGGGGATTGGCGGGGTTTTGGAGGGACCTTCAGCCTATTTCATGAAGTCTCCGCCGAAACAATACCCCGACGACGTGGCTAGGAGAATGGTTGAAGAATTTATTGCAAACAAATCCTAGCCGGCAACCGTTTCGACGCCACCGCTGCCGAACACTTCGGCAAGCCTCCGTAAACCGTGTCTTTTCAGCTCAGGCGGCAGGTTGGAGTTTCTCAAGGCGTCAACAACTTGCTGAAGCCTCCACAGAAAATGGTCTTCGCTGTACTTTTTCGTGACCTCGCTGGGGGTTATAGCCGGGTCTTTCAGGCTCGGCTTTACACCATAGCATATGTAGACGCCGAAGGCGAGAAGACGTATTATCCCGCGTCCAACCCTCCTAACAGCAAGCAACGACTCATAGTCTTTCGGAATGTGGTTTTCCAACTGATGCAGCAGTGTCCAGTTTATCTTTTCATGAGGTCTAAGAAAGTCCGCCACCTGCTTTCCTTCCTCGTCTAGAGTCATTTGGTTGAAAATTTTCGCGAATGTGTAAAGACGTTGAAGCTTTGGAACATCATTCGCAAGAATCTCGAGTGAGGCTTTTCTAGACTGTCTGCTTTCCTCAGCGGTCATGTCAAGAACCCTAGACTTTTTCTCCAACGATACGATGCCTGTATGCGGTTCCTCAACAAAGCTTCTCAAATACCCTGAAAACCAGTGATAGCGTCTGACAGCTAGGGTGTATGGATTGATGCTTTGCTGTATGACGGTCCACATGCCGCTGTGGGAGATTATCATCATGTGAAAATAAAGGTCAAATCCATCTTGGATAGCTACGCTGTCAGTTTTGGCCACCATCCTGCTGCAGTAAAGCAGGTGTTGCACCTGGCTGTCGGAAAAACCGAACAGGCTGGCTACTGTAGGCAGTTCTTGAGGTATTTTGAAACGGTTTGTGAAACGGCCTCCCAGCGCAGCGACACCCGACCTGACGTTAAGACACTCCTTAAGAATCGAGCCCATGACAAGAGTGGAGTCGCCTGACATTTCATCAAGCCCGCTGACCACGATTACAAAATCTGTGAAAAAAGGCTCCGCAAAACCTGCCACAAGCTCGTCAGGCCCGTGGAGGTTCAGGAAAGAGTTTACCATCCCGCTTATAATCTGACGGGATTTGTTGTAGTAAAAACGGACTGACCTACCACCCCAACCTCTCAGTTCTCTAACGCCAGCCCTGTACATAGCTAAGCCAGCATGGTAAAAGCCAGCTTTTATTGTTGCCCGTAACATACTATAAACCTAATACCACAGACATCTGTAGCTAGTACGCGCGTCTTCTTTTCTGTAGGTATTTTACAACGTACACGGCTGAGGCGAAAACAAACGGGAAATAGATTGAGAAAAATAAAAACAGAGGAGTGAACTGAAGCCCGATTTGCTGCAGGGCCAACGTGGCAAACACAGCTATCCCAAGCAGCAGGACCGCGTTTCTCCAGCTCTCTGTTTCGTCGGTCAAGTATTCTTGTCCTCTTCAGCGAGCAGGTCTTTCAAGGGAATGTCCACGTAGCTGCCGTCAGACCTTTTTCTCCTGATTATGATAGGAAGCACTCCTCTCTCAAACTCCCTCTTAGCTATGTCGATGTTTGTATCCCCTGGTCTAACCTCTACTAGCGGGAAAGCGCCAAGCGATATCTGGAGGGCCCGACCGCCGATGATTCTAGCCTTCTCGTACTTTGTTAGACGAAGGAGGGCGGGCTTGGCCTCAGTCCTCACCAACTCCGCCTTCTTCCTTCTCCTTTTCCGCGCCCTTCTTACCAGGTGTGGGCGTCTCCAGCCTCGAAGCAGCTATTATGTCGTCGATCTTCAGCACCATCGCCGCAGCCTCTACGGCTGATTTGATTGTCTGCTTCTTGACGAGCAGAGGGTCGAGAACATCGAGCTTTAGCATGTCAGCTATCTCCGACTTGAAGACGTTTATACCGTATGTGATCCCGCCCTCCTTGTGCTTTGAAGTAAGGTTTACTATTGCTTCGATCGGGTCCATGCCTGCGCTCTCAGATAGCTGCGATGGAATGGCTTCGAGAGCTTCGGCGAACTTGTTGACGGCCAGCTGCTCCTTACCTGGAAGTGTTTTCGCATAATCCCTCAGCCTAAGAGCTGTCTCAATCTCTCCTGCTCCACCTCCTGCTATGACCTTGCCTTCAACTATCACGTCCTTGACTACGTTTATCGCGTCTTTCAAAGACCTTTCGGCTTCGTCAACTATTCTTTGGGTGCCGCCTCGGATGAGGATGGTGAGCGACTTGGGGTTTTCACATCCTTCGACGAAAACCATCTTATCTTCACCGACTCTTCTTTCCTCAACGAGGGCGGCTTTTCCAAGGTCTTCAGGCGTCAGGTCGTCTATCCGCGACATCACCCTTCCCTTCGTTGCTTTCGCAAGCTTGTCCATGTCACTCTTCTTGATCCGTCTGACGGCCATTATGCCTTTCTTGGCCAAAAAGTACTGGGCTAGGTCGTCTATGCCCTTCTGGCATAAGACTACGTTGGCACCTGTTGACGCGATTTTCTCAACCATTCCACGTAGCATATCCTCCTCCTGCTTCATGAAAGCCCTCATCTGCTCGGGCGTCTCGATGTTTAGCTTGGCGTCGAACTCTGTCTTCTCAATCTCAAGAGCCGCGTCAAGCAGGGCAATTTTGGCGTTTCTCACAAGCTTGGGCATATCGGGGTGGACGACCTCCTTGTCCAAGACTATTCCTTCAACCAGCTTTGTGTCGCGGAGCGACTGACCCTCCTTCTTCTCCAGCTTTATATCGTCTAGGTCAACCGTCCATTTGTCGCCTACTTTCTCAGCAACACGGGTCACCGCATCGACGACAAGGCTTGCAAGGTAGTCGGATTCCTCTCCGACCAGCTTGCTTATCATGGCTGTCTTAGCCACTTTTTTAAGGAGTTCCTTGTCGTTTGGGCTTGCTTTAATGCCGATTTCATCGAGTATCTCTAAAGCCTTGACAGCCGCCTTCCTGTACCCCTCAATCACTATTGTCGGATGAACCTCTTTCTCTATCAGCTCCTCCGCCTTGGCCAAAAGCTCTCCAGCTAAAACAACCGTCGAGGTTGTTCCGTCGCCGACCTCTTCGTCCTGGGCCTTAGATACCTCTACGAGCATTTTTGCTACAGGGTGCTCCACATCCATCTCCTTTAGGATTGTTGCGCCGTCGTTGGTGATGACGATGTCGCCGAAGCTGTCCACCAGCATTTTATCCATGCCTCTAGGCCCTAGCGACGACTTCATAGTCTCGGCGATTATCTTAGCCACCATTATGTTGGCGCCTTGGACCTCTCGGCCGCGCATCCTCTTCGCTCCTTCCTTCAGGATTATAACGGGTTGGGTAGCTGTGCCTACTGTTGCTGCCATACTACATCACACCTGGTTATGACCGTGTCAAGGGTTTTTTATAGATTTTTCCCCTTCGACATGCCTGACCCCGGGTAGAAGATTTAATACGAGGGCGGGTAATACGCTGAGCCAGCATGAAGCTTATATCGGTAAAGATGCCCGAAGCATTAATCGACGGCATGGACGAGCTCATCAAGAAAGGTGTCTACCCCAGCAGGAGCGCTTTGATGAGGACCGCTGTAAGAGACCTTCTCCGGAAAGAGCTTTGGCGGACCTAAAGGCTGAATGGAAAAGTTTCAACGAAGATTATGCGGCCGTAGACGAACCTCGAGTCCGAGAGAGAGTTTAAGTATTGTATGGTTTGGCCGCCGACATCTGGCTTGTAGGCTATGAAAGGTGCTGGCGGCTTTGAACCCAGCTCGGTATAGTATACAAGGGGGAGCGCTGCAGAATCATAGTACTCGTACACGGGGTATATTATTCCGACTGCGTGCCTGCCCTTTAGCCGGAAGCACCAGAGGGGAGGGCTTGACGCTTCGTCAACCATGGCTGAGACCAACCGCATCAATGACGCGATAGTTTTGACGCGGACCGACTTCAACCCTCTTATCTTCCTCTTGACCGGCTCCGACAGAGCCATTTCTAAAATGTCAGGAGTTGGCTCTATCTCTATCACGGGGAAAGATACGTATCTTCCTGTTTCCGGGATGTCTGAAAACAATGTCTCCTCCCTGTCTAGCGGAGTGTACACCAAGTATGGTTTAGGAGGACGGTCGAGATCTGTGTAAACTAGAAGCGGTAGGCTGTATTTTCCGAAGGGTATGCTCATTAGATGCGACAAGATGTGTCTACCGTTTAAGCTGAATTCCAGCAAAGGAGGTATGTAGTCTGCCCGTGAAGCCACAAGCCTCGCAAGGCTGGCTGTGTCCTCGACCTTCAGCGGCACAGGTATCTTCGCACCACGTTTAGTCATTACCTAATCCGACGCCGTTTTAACGGCTTCTAAGCAGGTAAAAAACTTACACGGGGTTCTGATATTGAGTTTTTCAAAACCTCATATCCCGCGTTGTTGGGCAAAAAGCCATGTATTCTGTCGGCTTCATCGGGTTGGGTTTGATGGGAAGGCCGATGGCGAAGAATCTTCTGGCGAAAGGTTTTCGTTTAGCGGTTTACAACAGAAGCCAAGGGCCGGTACAGGAGCTGGCTCAACTGAAAGCTCTTCCCTGCAAGTCTCCAGCGGAGGTTGCAAGACAATCCGACATCATAATAATGATGCTTCCCGACGCACAAGAGGTAAGGCAGGTCTTGGCAGGTGAAGAAGGTGTTTTGGCAAAAATCAGGCATGGACAGGTTATCATTGACATGTCAACAGTTTCCCCCATCTTTTCAAAGGAGATAGCCGCCTTGGTCAAGTCTAAGGGGGGAGAAATGCTTGACGCACCCGTTTCAGGAAGCACTATGGCTGCAGAGGAGGGAACGTTGACGATAATGGTAGGCGGTTCTAAAGAGGCTTTCGAGAAGGCTTTACCCGTGCTACAGGCCATGGGGAAGCACATCTACTACATGGGGGAGTCGGGTGCTGGGAGCTTCACTAAACTTTGCAATCAGGTAGCCGTCTCACTCAACCTTCTGGGGGTTTGCGAGATGCTGCTGGTGGCTTCGAAGGCTGGTTTGGATGTTAAGAAAGTGATCGAAGTGGTGTCAACGGGTGCGGGAGGCTCTTGGCAGCTGTCCAACCTTGGTCCACGCATGGTTGTGAGGGATTTCAGGCCAGGGTTTAAGGTGAAGCACCTTCGAAAAGACTTGCGCATAGTCAGGGAGGTTGCTGAAATCCTCGGCCTTTCTCTGCCAGGTGTTTCGCTTGTCGCCGAGCTTGCCAAAGCCTTGGACAACATGGGCCACGGTGAGGACGGTACGCAGGCTCTAGTCGAGGTCTTGGAGATGCTGTCACGTCACAGGCTTGGGTGAAAGCCCTCCCTCTCTACAGCTCTATGGAGGCCTTTGGATACGACCCCAGGATTTTCACGAATATCGTACAGGATGATAACTCTGCCAACGCTTTTTTAACCCCCTCGTCCCCCACGTGCCCCTCGAAATCTACGAAGAAATAGTATTCCCACGGTCTTTGACGGGTTGGCCTCGACTCTATCTTTGTGAGGTTTATGTTGTTTCTTGCGAAGGCTCCCAACGCGTTATAAAGGGCCCCCGGCCTGTGAACCGTCGAGAATATTATCGATGTTTTGCTGTCGGCTTGAGTGGTTGTCTCTCTCGTAGATATGACTAAGAACCTCGTGTAGTTGTGGCCGTAGTCTTCGATGCCTTTGGCGAGGACAGACATGCCGTATATCTGAGCTGCCCTCTCGCTGGCTACTGCAGCCGCATGCTTGAGACCCTGCTCCCTAATCATCTTCACGCTTCCCGCCGTGTCATATGTTACAGCCAACTCAGCGCCGAGAGACGTAAGGAATCCCCTACACTGCGCAAGGGCCTGAGGATGGGAATAGACCACCTTAACGTCGGCAAGCGTTGTCCCAGGATGCGATATAAGACAATGTCTTATCTTGAGTATTATTTCCCCAACAACTTTAACGCTCGAGGTTAGAAACATGTCGTATGTCTCTGCAACGCTTCCCTCTATGCTGTTCTCGACAGGGACAACGCCAAAGTCCACCACCAAGGCTTCCGTGTTCTTGAAAACCTCACGAATGGTTTTGCATGGAAAAAGCTCAGCCTTATCGCCGAAATAGGAGATAACTGCTTCCTCGCTGTAAGCACCTTTTTCCCCTTGAAAGGCCACCCTCAACCCCAAGCCTTTTTCACAGCTTTACGGGTCGTTTTTATTTAAATCCATTCAGGCTAGGCTTAAATACGGTCGCCACACAATTTGCCAACGACCTTGGACACTAGCCTCAACACATTCAGCTCACAGTATTCGGGGAACAACGATAAACCTGCACGTGTCTCTTCTGAAAAACTTATTCCCGACATTCGGAAGTGTCTTGAGCTTCAAGTTGGTAAGACGGGCGAGATAAACACGGAGTATGGTGGTTTTGAAATCACTGTGAACGAGCCTAGCTATTTCCCTTGGTATGATGTCTTCGCGACGTTGCTGAAGTTTGGCTACGAGGTCTGGGTAACAGTAAAAAAAGAGAAGATGGTTATTGTTGCGCAGCTTGCGGGAGACTAAGCGGCCATAGGCAGCTGTAGGTATAACAATGTTAAGGCTAGCACCACTGTTGGAAACGTAACTGCAGCGCCTAAGCCGATCCACTGTCTTAGAGTAATATGTATGCGTTCACGTCTCTCCAGCATACCCACGGCAACTATGTTTGCTGTGCTGCCAATAATAGTCAGGTTTCCCCACAACGTTCCTGCAAAAAGCATAGTCCACCAAAGAGGAGAGATGTTTACTC
>JAWACZ010000015.1:0-29936 GCA_038896555.1 Candidatus Caldarchaeum sp.
TAGCCCTCGCCCACCCATGGCTTTCTTGGGTCGTGTCTGTAGAAGTCTCCAAACGGTCCGAAAAACGTAACCTCAAGGTCTGTGCTAGCTCCCATGGTGTGGCATGCATGCCTATACTTTGGAGTGACCAGCACATGCGTGTAGCCTTTTTCAGCTAACGGATGACTGGTTGTCCTTGCATCCTCCCATGGTTTGACAACGTTTCTGACCTGCCGCACCTCGGTAGACAGGTCCATGACGGCTATGCCGTATTCAGAAGGCTGCTTGGGCCTTATCGCCTGATGCGGTTTTGAGACTATTACGTTCGGCTCGTAGAATGTGCTGTCGATAGGCTCCCTGTAAACCGGCAGGTTCTCGCCACACTCTATGAACTCTTCCTCTTCTCTGTAAAATTCGAGGCGGCCGGTCTTGGTGTACCAAGGTTTGCTCTCGTTCGTCTGCTCCCAGCCGGTTATCCTAGGGCTGGTTCTTGTAAGCACCAGGAAAGGCGTGCCCTTTTTGCAGCTTTCCTCGAGAGCTTCGAAGGTGTAGCCGCGTGTGCAGTTTCCTGCGTTGAAAACCCTGTTTAAAATTGCTTCTACCCTGTCCTCTAAGACGAAGTGCCAGTAATCCCTGAACCTTCTGTCGCCTGTAAGCTCGGAAAGCTTTAACGCTATGCCGGCCAAAACATCCACATCGTCGCGGGTGTTAAAGATGCGGGGAAGCGGGGTTCTAGGCCATGCCTGCAGAAATGGGTTTGTTACTGAGGCATACACATCTGGCTTCTTTCTTTCAATCCAGCTGTCGACTCCGAACACTACGTCGGCGTACTCGCATGTGGCCGTCCACAGCCAGTCGTTCACCATTATCAACTCTATCTTCGGAAGAGTGTTTACCATGATGTTGTGAGCCCATTTGCTGTTGCCGAGGATTGAGTTGGTGTTTGCCCAGAAAGTGGCTTTAGTAGGCGTCGGCATATGAGTCTTGCCTGTGAACAGCTTGTTCCCAACCCTCAACGGCCTGTCGTCGTATGCATAGTAGTGTGCTGACTCTGGCTTGAAATAGGCTTTGACCTTCGCCGGCTTTTCAGGGTCTAGCTCTATGTTGAACGGGTCCTCCGTAATCCATTGTGAAACTCCGTTCAACAGCTCCATACGGTAGTTACCTGCATAGCTTCCAACGGTCCCGCCGAAATGTCCGATGTTATCGGTCAGGCTTGCAACAAGAAGTATCCCACGGTCCTTTAGGTCGCTGTGGTACATGTGGTTCGGCCCCATGCCTTCGACGAAAAGCGTTCGAGACTTGTTGGCAGCTATGAGCCTAGCAAGCTCTTCAACGGCCTCCGGGGCGACCCATGTTATCTCTGAAACAGTGATGGGGTCAAAGTTCTCCTCAAGATATTGTTTCAGCAGGTCAAATACTGGACGCACTTTCACCTTGGCTCTTTCAACGGTCTCTACCTCGAACTCGCCTTCGAGGGCTGGATCAAGGCCAAGCGCTCTGAAATGCTCTCCAACGTTATCCCTTGTGACAACTTTAAAACTACGTGACGCATAATCCCATACAACAAAGTCGTCTATCTCCTTCCTCAAGCCTTCTGGAAGAAGCTGTGTTGCCTGCTGGAAGTATGGCGGAGACGGCTCTCCTGATGAAAGGACTTTGACATAGTTTTTGAGCTGAGCAGGACGCCAATCCCTTATGATATCACGGGCTCTCAAGAGTTTGAGATTGTCCATCCTCACGAGTAACGGCAGGTCTGTGAACGATTTGACAAACCTCTCGTCATAAAGTCTGTCCCTGATTATAACGTGAGCAAGCCCTAGAGCTAAGGCATGGTCTGTTCCAGCTCTTATCACAACAACCCAATCGGCCTTCGAGCTGGAAGACTGATATTCGGGAGCTATTGTGACAACTTTAGCGCCTCTCAGTTTTGCCTCAGTCAGCCAATGTCCGTCAGGCATTTTAGTGGCTATCCAGTTCATTCCCCAGAGTATGATTAGTTTGGCGTTTTCCGCGGTGTAAAGGTCGAAGTCAAGGGTCTTCACGCCCGTGACCATTGGATGGCCTGGAGGGAGGTCGGTGTGCCATGCATAGTTGTCCCATCCCCTAGCTCCCTTCGCTTCATCTGGCCCTACGCCTCTGACAATGGCGTCGAGCAGGGCCATCATGTTGGCGAACCTGTAAAAACCGCCTGTCCTAATCGGTGAGATGAAAGGCATGCCTCCTCTAAACTTAAGCACGCGTGTCCCAGCCCCCTCCATCGCCTCGACCATGGCTGGGTCGTATCCCTGCTTAAGCAGTTTCTTTCTCCCTTCCTCACCGCTGTAGGTTGTTACTATGTTGATGATTGCTTTGGCGGCTATCTCGAAAGCTTCTTCATAGGAGACCTTGACAAACTCTTCTTTGCCTCTTTGAAAGTATCGGCTTGGCGGTCTCCCCGTCTCCGGGTCTCTTGGGAACCCGTCGTCAACCCATTGCTTGAAGCCTTTTCTCACGTACGCTCCCTTAATCCTTTTGTCTGAGTAGAACCTTCTCACGTAGGAGAGTCCGCTGATGCACACCCTCGGGTCCCATCGCGCAGAGGCCCTGTTGCCGTAAATGTCCGTCGCTTTACCATATCCGTGTGAAGGGTCAACGTAAACTACAACCCCGTTTTTTACGCTTGCTTTCAGCAGGCATCCATGGGTATCGTTGGGCGCACAGAGATAATGAAACGTTTCATCGGGCGTGTAAAGCTCCCTGTACACCTTTTCCCAATCTTTAGACGGATACGTTTTCAACGGGTTTATGGAGGGGTCTATAGGCTCTATGTACTGGAAACCAAAACCCTCTTCAGGGATCAGAGAAGCGATCGTGGAAACAGCGGCCGTAGATTGAACAAGCTTGATAAACTCACGCCGCGATATTCTCATTGTCAGTATATTATACTAATTTGCCAACACTTTAGTAATGTGCCTAACATGTTAGGTTTTCTAAAATAGATAGGGCTCAGTCTACCTCTGTGAGTTCAGAAACCCCTATCAGCACCATGTACTCCCTTACAACCTTCTTCAAACTCTTTCTGAGTGTTTCGGACACGGTTGCAGGAGAGACTTCAAGCTGTGTTGCTAACTCTCTTATGTCGACTTTCCGTGGGTAATCAAAATATCCGTTCTCCAAAGCGGTTCTCAAAACCATCTCCTGCCTGTGTGTGAGTATGCCGTTCCACCTGAGGGTTTGCTGGCGAACCGTCTTAAAGGCAACGCCCTTTTTTACTAGCTGGTTCAAGAATGTTCTGACGTTTTCGTCCATGCCTATTATATGCCACATCACGCCGCCGTCTTTTGTCGAGGAAACACTTCTGACTATGCAGTTTTTCGCCAGCTCCAAGCCGCATCCGCGGCATAGTGATGTAGCCCATCCGAAAATGTGACCACTTTTTCCCATAATTATCTGGAACTGTTGGAAAGAACGTTCTTTCTGCAGAAACCTTGAAACCCGCTGCGCGTAATCTCCGGCTGTTATCCGGAAGAGTTGGTGATGCCGGCTTGCATGCTGAGTGCAGTGTTCAACAACTTTCACGTTAATGTTTCCACATGATTTTACGAGCCGCGAAACCCAGCAATTGTCAGGCTGGCATACAATGTAAACTGAGATTATTTTAGATGTCACTAATATATTAGGCGATGTACATGTATAAATACGTTCACGGCGCAGGAGTTTAGTGCCAGTCGGCTAAGAAAAACGCTATATTTTGTTCTGCATGAATTTGCCTTGGATGAAGCGTTCCGGCTCGGCTACCTTGTGGCTGGCTGAAGGCTCGGTACCCCATTTCAGGGAGATGGTTGAGCTTGGCAGGGAGATTGTTAGGGCGTTGTGTGACTTTATGGGGCCGGACGAGGTGGCTAGGAGGTTTGCCGACCCGTTCTGGCTTACTTCTCTTTCCTGCGTCCTCGGGTTCGAATGGAACACCAGCGGCCAAACAACTGTCACCCTCAAGGCCATAAAGCAGGCTCTGGCTGGGACAGAGGTTCCGGTAAGGGTTTTGGGCGGGAAGGGAAGCGAGATGCGGATGGCTCAGCTGGAGGCAGCTAGGGTCTTGAGCGAAATAGGTGTGGAGGATGTAGGCGAGCTAAGACGTGTATCAAGGCTGACGTGCGCGGTGGATGAAGCAGCTCTCCAAGACTCTTATAACATTTACTTCCACGCAGCGATTGTTTCTGAGAGCGGTAAATGGACTATCGTAAACCAGGGAATGAACACGGAAAACCTGACAGCAAGAAGGTATCACTGGTCTAGCGAGGTAGGGGCTACGGTCCAAGAGCCTCATACCGAGATCGTGAGCGACCGGGTGGAGGAGATTGTGCTCGACATGACAAGCAAACAGTCAACCGAAACACGTAAAACAATCATCGAGATGCTTTCTGACACGCCGCCAAGCAGGATTAACGAGGATTTAGCGCAGGCGAAGGCCTTGATGAAAAAACAATGTCTCTTAGACAGAGGTCCTTCCATGGAGGTTGAGAGGCTGCCCCAGCATCTCATGCCGCCGAGGAAGCTTGACGAGGAGACCCTACGCGCTGTTAAAAACGTGAGAAAGTTTGAAGAGCTTTTAACCACGTCGGGCGTCGGCCCTGCCACCGTCAGAGGTTTGGCTTACGTAACGTGTCTTATATACGGGTCTAAAGCCTCTTGGAAAGACCCTGTCAAGTATGCTTACGCGTACGGGACCAAGAGCGGCAGGCCCCACTATGTTGACAGGAAAGGAATGCTCGAGTCTGCAGGTATTTTGAGAGAAGCTGTGGTGAGGGCGAGAATGGGCGAGGGTGAGAAAATATTCGCGTTGAGAAGGCTTGCCGCGTTAGTCGAGGAAATCGAGGCCGGCCAGCCCCAAAATCATTAGACTCGGGTCACAGACTGGACGTCTATCTCGCCAACTTCTTCGATGCTTGCTAAACGTCTTTCTAAAGCCTCGCCGACGCCCTCCATCTCGGGCATGAGAAACCCGACAACAAGTGCCTCAAGGCCAAAACCAATCTCCTCCCTTCTGCTGTCGCTGACCCTGACATCGCTAGGAAGCGTTTTGACGATTTTATCGAGAAGACGGTTCAGGTCAGTTTCGGAGTCACGCGGTAGTATGCGGACCACCATCAGTACTTTAGCCATGCGGGTAGCTTTTTTAGCCAAAATTAAAGCATAGCTCTACGTCTTTTAACCTTCTGCGAGGTCCTCCTTTATGTTCATCCACTTCTTGGCCAGTAGCGCTAGGCGCTCCATAAGATTTGAAGCTTCTGCATTCCCTGCTTTTTGGAAGGTTTTGGCGGCGTCGAAAAAAGCATGCGAGGACAGATGTGTCACCCCATGTTTGAGGTACGTGGCCGCCTCATCCATGTAACCTAAACCAGCTAAGTAGTACGACCAGCTACCATATTTCTCCGCAGCATCTGAAAAGTGCTTGGAGCAGCCGGTTATCAGCAAATTGTTTTTCACATGACCATGCAAGGGTCCACGTGGTTTTGGGTTTGACAAGTCTTCGATTGTGTTTATGTTTGAGAATTCAAGCGGGTTATCTGTAAGGTTGGAGGCGTGGACGAGCAAAAGGGTTTCAGCTGACCTCAGTATGTCGGAAGGACGTAGGAAGCTTCGCCTTAGGTTGAGAAACTTTTCTGCATAGTTAAGCAAGCACGTCCTTTTCACGGCTTGGATTAATGTTTCAACGGCTCCGTTACTCCACACAACAGAGGCTGCGTCGGCATCTGACTCGAGATGGTGCTGGAGTAAGCTGCTTAACGAAGAGGGTTTTAAATAGGGAGTATCTGTTGCCGCTGTGACAAAAACCTGAGCTTCAACCTTATGGGCGGCTGTTAGCAAGCCGCTCAAAGGTCCTGCGTCAAACACATCCACTATAAAGCCTGAAACGTATGGCATTGCTGCGTCAAACAGAATACTGCCTCTTTCCGCCGTTTTGACGGATAAATAGACTTCGCCAAATGCTTGATAAAGAGTCCTAGCTGCGTGTTTAACCATAGGCTCGCCGTCAAGGATTGCGAGTGCTTTGTCTCCTCCAAACCTTTTTGACACCCCTCCCGCAAGTATGAGTCCGCAGGCTTTCACAGTTAACTTATCGAGTAGCTTGGCTTTAAGCTGAAATTTGTATGGCTTTCCGCGTATAGAGGTATAGCTCCTCTGAGAGCGGCGGCGTGTACACTGGTATGGAGGTCTGGGGGACTGGCTCGCCGGAGTTGTTGACGATGGCTAGTATCGGCGGTTTAAGCGTTTGTAGGAAAATGGCTACGTCGCCGCTGTTCTTCACTGTTATGAGCTTGTAAACATTCAATCTACCACCCAAAACCATGTGGAACCCCTCAAAAACCACCAAATCCAACCCTTCATCGTTCAAGATCTTGAAAAGCTTTTCCAAGCTGTTTTCCCACCGATTTTCAACGCTGTGGAACATTACAGCCAGCTCGTTGGGCGACACGCTTGATACGACTTTAGCTCCTTTCCGCGCCATCCTCCACGTGTCCTTGTTTTCCGTGTCAATCGTGAAATGGTGGTGAATGTGCTTTACTGCGGCCACCTTGTACCCGTCCCTCACAAACCTCTCGACAAAATACTCCACCAAAGTCGTTTTTCCAGAATTTTTAGTGCCAAACACTGCAATGAATTTCATACCTCTTTGAAACTGTAGGCCGAATATATTGTTGCCGAAATACTCCTGAAAACCAGCCTTCATAAACGACGTTAACGCTTATAGCCAGCTTGACACCGTGTGTACTGGGTTTGTTCGAAGACCTGGCGGTAATCCTAGGTTTTTTCTTGGCCACGACCGCTTTAGCGGTTGCGTACGCTTTGGCGAAGAGCGTAAAACCTGTTGTGACTAGGCCTGGGAGGCAGGTTGTTGTTTTACAGGCCTCGGGCCTGCCTGAACAGGTGGACACAGGGTTGTCTAGGGTTGTTTTAGAGGCCGAGGAAAAAGTGAAGCTGGCTGAGGAGAAGGCGCTGAAGCTGCTGGAGAGGTTTGAAGGTGGAGGGGATGGACGGGGCGAGGCTGGCGGCGGCTAAAACTGTAACATCCTTAGTTGAAGACGGGATGGTTGTGGGCTTGGGCAGCGGCTCAACAGTGTCGCTCATCGTGGCTGAGATCTCTAAGCTGGGTAAACGTATCGCCGTAATCCCCGCCTCCTCGCAAACCTACTTGGAAGCCGTCCGGTCCGGGCTTAAGCTAACCAGCCTAGATAGAAACCCGCATCCAGACCTCTATCTCGACAGCTTTGACCAAACAGATGAGAACTGTAACATGGTCAAAGGTGGTGGTGCTGCGTTGATGAGGGAAAAAGTGTTGGCGTCAGCGTCGAAGCTGAGGATATTCGTGGGCGAAAGCCGTAAGCTTTCGAAAAAACTCAACAAACCAGTTCCCCTGGAGGTGCTGTCCTTCGCTTTAGGCTATGTGGTGGATGAGGTCGAGAAGATCGGTGCATCCGTCGCTGTACGTATGTCGCAGGCTAAGAACGGTCCCACTGTGACGGATAACGGCAACTACGTAGTGGACGCCGATTTCGGCGAAATCACAGACCCTGCATCGCTCGAGCAACGGCTTAGAAAAATACCCGGGCTTCTCGAAAACGGCCTGTTCGTAGGCCTTGCGGACAGGATGTTTATCGCAATGGAAGATGGAAGGGTGGAAGAACTGGAATGCAAAACTTTAAGAACCTCAAAATAGCTTCCCGAACATGACGGATATAAGCCCGTTTGCTGGGCGGAATAGGCTCTATACTTCTTGTTTTAGCCATCGTCCCTAACGTAGGCTTCGTGTTAAGCATTGTGGGATTAATTCTCCTGCTGATATCGTTGAAACAGCTCTCCGACATTTTTCATGAGCCGGAAATATTCAAAAACGCGTTAATAGCCGTTTTTCGGCATAATAGGTGCGGTGGCGGGCATCGTCGTCGGAGGAGTTGGAGTCATGTCCATGTTTGCGGGTGGTTTTGGCGGACCAAACGTTGGAAATTTGATCTTCAGCATCCTGCTGGCTTTAGCTGTGGTATGGGTCTTTGCAGTCCGTTCAAGCCTCTTTCTCAGAAAATCATTAACTCTTACAGGAAACAGATTAGGCATAGGTCTCTTCCGCACAGCCGGATTGTTAATATTAATAGGGACAATGCTCACGATAATCTCGGTTGGAGCTATATTAGCCTTGGTAGCCTACATCATTCTGGCTGTTGCCTTTTTCCAAATCAAGCCCGACTTTCAACCACCTCCGCCGCCTCCACCTTAATGCTTCATCAGCTCTAGCAAAGCATCCAGAAGGGAGCCTGCAAAGCCTTGGTGTCGGACCCAAACAGCTACAGGCTCCTCGTCTAAAGGAAGACCTATCAAAGCCTCGCCGGCGTCGTTTACAAGAATGTCGAGCAGTATTGCCTGGCTCTGGACGACCTTTGCTCCCAACATCTTGAAAAACATTCTGTCATCGCCGTCGATGGTTATGGAGGGGTGAAGTAAGAAGACGATGTTTTTCGATTGGGTTTGCTGGACTGCTTTCTTGAACTCTTGCTTGAGCTTGACAGCTTTTCTGACGGCGAAGACAAGAATCGAACCTCTACTGCATACTTCCATCGTCTTGACGAGAACGGGGTCTAGACCCTTTAACACGGCTGTGTCTGCTTCAGGCTCCGCAGGCTGTCTGAGAAGCTCCGATAGCTTGAGAAACTTCTCCAGTTTCCTGCCCTTTTCTTTGAACTCCATCTCAACCTTCGACTTCTCTTTTTTCAGCAGGATTGTTAGAGCGTACCTAGAATCCAGCGGCTGGTATCCTTTCTCGGTTTTTAAGACGAGCCCCAGCTCTGACAGCCTTTGTAGCGTGTCGTAAACCCTTGTGACCGGGATGCCTGTTTTACTGGAAACATCTTTAGCCGTTTTACATCCCGACAGCACGGCTACATAGGCTTTGGCCTGGTAGGAGTTAAGGCTGAAAACTGTCTGAAGTATTTCAACAGCCTCCTCAACCTCTTTTTTCATCAGTCTTTAAACCGGTAGTGTGGTTTAAATCTGCGGCGGTGATGATGGTTTGAGCGTGGTCAGCGAGGGGCCGGGTCTTAGGGAGTTTTGGCCTGAGGTTTTAGAGTCTCTCCGGAAGGTTGCCCCTGTCTATGATAAACTCAACAAGGTTATTTCATTCAACTCTGACGTAGGTTTAAGGGTTGAAGGCATATCGGGCAGGGTTGGTGAGGATGAGGTTGTTTTGGACGCCGGCGCTGGAAACGGAATGTTTACAGAAATTTTGCTGAAACAACAGCCAGGTGTACATGATGTCGTGATGCTGGATACTCTGGCGGAGATGCTTTCGAACGCTTCTCAAAAGGTTTCTAACACGAAAACCCATCCTGTAATAGCCGTTTTCGAAAGAATGCCTTTCCGGGACAACATGTTCAACAGTGTTTTGATGGGTTTCTCACTCAGAGATGCTAAAGACATGAGAGCAGCGCTGTCTGAGGTCAGACGTGTTGTAGGTGTTGGAGGAAAGCTGATAGTAGTGGATTTAGGAAAGCCTGACAACCGTTTAAAAACATCGGCGATAGGGTTTTACTGGAGGTTCATAGCTCCTCTCCTAGCTTTCTTCAGAATTGGCTTGGCTGGTCTCAGCGTGTACTCGATTTACAAAACCTATAAGCGGCTGCCGACCAACAGTGAGATGAAAAACTTGCTCCAAAGTTTCTTCAAGGATGTTGACCTTCAGGAGAGGATGATGGGCGGTGCTTTAATCGTTTTTTCGAGAGGCGTGTTGAAGGCCAACAGTGGCGAACTAGCCGGAAGTTGAATTATTTTGCTGTAGAATTGAATTGGAGTGAAAAGCCTTTAAGCGACTGAATGGGTTTTTGAACCGCTGATGGCTGCCGCCGACGTGGAGAAAGGAGAGAGGCCGTTTTTCCTGTCTGGCCACTCTGTTTTCGACAGGATTGTATGGCTTCGTCCGGGATCTACAGTGCTTGTGGCTGATGAGACCTTCAGCGAAGGACTTACCTTCTTGAAGACGCTTTTCCGCAGCCGAAAAGATACTGTGGTGGAGATTGCGTCAAGCCGTCATCAAGCGGTTGGAAAAAGCCAAGCCACCGTATCTATCGAGTCCTTGCAGGACTTGTCCATACAAGTCAATCAGAGACGTCGAGCTGAGAAGGGAAAGGTTTTCATCCACACCTATCTCCCCGAGCTTCTAGTAAGACACAACCCCGACGAGGTTTTGAAACTTCTTGAAATATGGCAGAAGGATGTGTCCAGCTCAGGGAGCATCGAGTTTTACCTGCTGCC
Organism: Candidatus Caldarchaeum sp.; assembly: GCA_038896555.1. Taxonomy (GTDB): domain Archaea; phylum Thermoproteota; class Nitrososphaeria_A; order Caldarchaeales; family Caldarchaeaceae; genus Caldarchaeum. The sequence goes on from JAWACZ010000015.1 coordinate 10,264, forward strand.
CAGAAACACATTTGGTGATTTCGAGAAAAAAGTGAGAGCCATAGTTGACTCTGTGATAGACATATCGGTCGTCAGAAGTGGGAGCCAGTTTCTCTTCTACATGACTCCGGTGAGAGGATGCGACCCTCAGTTCCATCTCAAAAACATACAGTATGAGATAACTGGTGGAAGGCTCTTGGTTGAGTGGAAGGGAGCGCTTCTCGAAGAACTCCCAGCTCCGGCGAAGTCGGTCGACGAAATTAAAAATGAATTAGACAGCAAGGCAGACAGGCTTATGATCAAGGTTGCTGAAGCAAATCCCGAGCTTATGTCCATATCCGACTACATGCTTTTGACAAGCATGGACGGCAATACCGTGTCGGTCGTAAAACATCTCTTCCCGGAGATTTGGACGGAGCTGGAGGAGAAAATTGCAACATGGGTCGTAACCGGAATCCTCAACTTGGAAGAGGTTGACAATGTTTCACCAATGCCTAGGAGAAAAGGGTTAAAGCTGAAAAGCAAACTCCTTCTCAAGGTGCCAACCAGCTTAGCTATCTTTCTCGTTTCTCTCGCGAAAGGGTTTCTTGGAAAACGTGTGCGAACCGTCCCGCTCGACGCCCATCTGGCAGTCTTAGAAGCGATGAAAAAAATCGTCGACTATACTGCCATTAAGAGGCCTGAACTGCGTACCGACGCTAGGCTTGCCACCTACTATTTCGGACAACTGTCGGCTAGGAAAACTGCGCTTGAATACATCAAAAGGCTTGAAGGAACTTACTACACTGTTTTCAACGTCAGAGACACGCCTAAGCTTATAGCCATCACCCTTAAGGCGGGATGGGGTCTAGACATAGCCGTCACAGCAGCCGGTAATAACAGCTGGGTTTTCGAGGTTAAGCACTGCCATTTATGCGAAGGTGTTAGCAGTGATTCACCGTTTTGCGACAAGTTTGTTTCTAGCGTGGTTACCGGCGTGTTGGCTGTCTGCCTGAAAATGAAGACGGACTGTTTTGAGATTTCATGCCGTGCGATGGGTGCTGAAAGTTGCAGCTTCAAAACAACAATCCTTTGATTAAAGACGGCCGCCGTTAGGTAAGTGGTGGGCTTGAACAGATATAAGCTTCTCGGGTTCGCTGCCTTAAACAAATCCTATTTTTCGCTTTTCACTTCCCCTCTTCTGGCTCTTTTCACCTCTCTGCTTGTCGGAGTCTCAGCCCTGTGGAAAACACTCTCTTTTGGAACCTTTTTTCTCCTCGCAACAGCGTTTCTGAACAGCTACAACAACATAATGGACGTAAAATCGGACGCGATAACTAAAAAAGGCTTCCCTATACCAGCTGGCATCATAACACCGAAGGAGGCGTTAAGGTATTCAACGTTTTTATTCGCATTATCCATGATTGTCGCTCTGCTGGTTGCGTTTGTGAACGTCGTGGCGGGTCTAATACTTTTTCTTGACCTGCTGCTTGCATTTCTTTACTCGGCGCCGAGAATCAGGTTGAAACGCTTCCCAGGTGTGAAAGGCTCCATCCTCGTGTCGCATACTTTGCTTATACCGTTTACCGCGGCTGCTGTCTTGACAGGACGCAACCCATTATCATCCATCGCAGCTGTTCCGCCTCTCTTTCTCATGGGTCTATCAATCCACACCGTTCAGGACATCGGGGACGTAAAAGGAGACCGTTTAATAGGAGACAAGACGATTCCTTTGATTTTTGGGACTAGGAAAGCAGTTGTTTTAGCTTTGGTACTCCTGTTGATAGCGGTAACATATGTGGCGTTTCTCGAAGTCCAGCTCAAAACCGCGGCGATTTCATCGCTGCTTGCCCAGGCGACGATGCTAGCTTTCCTTCTGTTTAAAGAGGGGTTATGGAAGCATGTTTTCTGGGGGTGCTCGGCGATATCTTTCTTGACGCTTGCTACGCTACTTTATCGATGTTGCAGCTAGCCTTTGATAAACTCTGCGTAACGCAGAAGCTCCGGCGGCGCCCTAGCCCCTAGGAAGTCTATCAAGTTTAACGGGTTTTTGGATTTTAACAACCACTTCCTCACGGTAAAATACCTGAACACATGCATGGATGCCTTTAGACTGCTGCATCTGAACGCTATGTGTTTCGAAGCTTGGTTTAAAAACTGGAGGCCCATTAGATAGTGGAGGTCGCCCAGCCTTATTGTATAGCGTTTTAAAGCGTTGTTTTTAACCGCGTCCTGTGGGCTGGCTATCAAACGCAAGTCCTTTCCGAGATAAACAACGCTGTTCCAGATACCGGCCTTGAGGTCAGCCTCTAAATCGGCTACGTCGTCATAATAGTTCGACGACTTGAAGATGTAGTCGAATGCTTTACGGATGGGGATAACTACTCTGTAGTCTTGCGAGGTCTTTAGGCTGGTGTTCTCGAGCATGCAAAGGTCTAGACCAACCCACACCCGTCCGACGCCCTTTTCATTCATAGCCCGCAGATAGTCGTAGATACTTAGTGATACTCTGGCATCCTTGTCCTGCTGTTTAAAGGTTGAACATTGCCCTTCTATGTATTTTTTCAAGTCGAGGAGAAAGAGTTTTCTAGTTATGTTGGCGTTTGGAACCTTATTCCTAAGCCAATAATTGACCAGCAGCCCCATCAGCAAACATGAGTTTTCTGCTTTTTTTACGATGTCTGTGCCTTCAAGGACATGGAATTCGCCATTGGCTATAGCCTTTGCCTGCCTGTCCAGAGACTGAGCGGCTTCCTCTAAGCTGTGGTAGGTATCGTTAATGTTGTCGAGAACCTTAATGCTGAGAATCAGCGCCATCTTTGCCAGAATAGTTGAAAGTATCTGAGACTTCGAAGCGGTGTAAACGAGCAGCGGATAAGTGGAAATGGTAGCCATGTAAGCTGCGTAGGGTATGTATTTTTTCTTCATGACGCCAAGCTCGAGAAGCTCATCGTATGTTGCGGCACGTGGTCCGTTAAGGATTTTTCTAAGGGTGTGCTCGAAGTAGGTTGAAGCAGACCTTATCAACGTAATCATCTCCCTAAACTCCTTGTGTCCGCCGGCAACGTACCTCAGCAGCATCAGCCCAGCAGCTTTTGTGAAGGGGTCTAAACCTTCCTTGACCTCTCCCCTAAACCTTGTCATGCATTTGATAATACATGAAAAAAGATAAGTCTTTAGATAACCTTCTCAGTAGGGAAAACCTCTATACCGCCCCGAACAAACCTGTAGGGATGCGCCTCCACGTTGTGGCTGACCCCCCTCATTTTCTCGATCTGTATAGACTGGAGCACCGCCGATTCTTTCAAATATTTTCTTAGAATCACTACGCCGTCTGCGAGATATTCTTCGAACTGGTAAATCCTGTCTGAACCGCTCATCCTCAGCTCTGTCAGCAGGAGTGTCGTGCATCCAAGCGGGGTGATGCCTTCCAGAAGCTCCATGAAAGCCGCACGTCTTTCAGCCCCTCTCGGATACTGCAGGAAGAATGAGGTGAGAGAATCGATTACAAGACGTTTAGCGTTGACGTTGCGGACGTGGTTGGTAACCGCTGCTATTAGAGCAGTCAGCGAAAAATCTTTTTTACCTATCGAAATGCCCCCAATCTTTACTTGGCCTGGGATAGTTCTTATTGGAGAGGCGTCGACTATCGCTAAAAGGCCTTCGTCCAAGAATGGCTGTAGGTCTAGCCCTACGTTTCTGGCGTTTGCCAAAACCTTCTCGGGGTTTTCGTCCAGCGTCACGTACACGCCGTTCTCGCCTATTTTGCACCCATGGTGTAGAAACTGGAGCCCAAACGTTGTTTTCCCAGAGCCAGGCGACCCCATCACAACAATGTTGTAGCTGGCGGGGAACCCTTTGCCATCCAAAAGCGTGTCCAAACCAGCTATACCAGTTGATACATACATGGGTAGTTCTTTTTTAGCCACGGTCCGAGGAGTGAATGGATGTATATAAGCAATTTTTTAAAATCTATTTAATCCGCCCGTTTCATCCCTAAATGGGCTGTGAAAGAGTATCTGTCCAAAACTTATCCAGTGCTATTGACGTTAGCTATGGCAGTTTTATTCCAGCTGGCTGTTGAAGAAGTCAGTCTTCCCCCTCCAGCTGTAACCCCCATCCCTGAAGAGGACGGGCAAGATGTATCTCAGCTTCTCACCCCAACACCGTACATCAACACTTTGATAGTTGTCGCATTCATGTTCGTAGGAAGTCTAGCTATCATAATGATTTTGAGACATAGAAAGGTTGTGCGTCTGTTGGTTCTTTCAGTTTTCTTCATAGCTGCTACAGCGGTGACAACATTCTATCTGCTGATTCTAACCGACTTGAATATTGACATAGTGATGGGGTTTGCGGTTGCAGCGGCTTTGCTCACCTTAGCGGGAATATTGTCACGTTCAGAGGTCGCCGGGCTTCTCGCTTCATCCTACATAGCTTCATCGTCGGGTGTTGTCGTAGGTTCTTCGATACCCTTCTGGACCTCTCTCGTGCTTTTGGTGGCTATTTCGGTGTATGATTCGGTCGCCGTTTTCAAGGGTCATCTAAAAACCTTAGGAGAGGTTGACATCAGCAGCATCAAAGGCTTAGTGGTAGATTTCCGCGGCGTCAGCATAGGTTTGGGCGACCTGTTTTTCTACACAGTTCTCTACTCCTTCGCCAACACCAATTTTGGTATACTGCCTGCAACCGCGGCCTTCATAGGAATCGTTGCTGGATACCTCATGACGCTTAGGCTTGCAAGGGAAAGGCCGGTTTTCCCAGGTTTACCGATAACGATTTTAACCGCTCTTATCTTCTCGGTAACAGTGTATCTCTTGACATGACGCAACCTTATACCGTTGATGATGTTGCTCGCTGCTGCACGCTAGGGTTGTTGCTCGAGCTTGCTATAACACCAAAACCAGGCCTAGTAGACCGTTCGTCAAACCCAATCTTATTCTCACAGTTCATGAGCTCATCTATATCATTATACAAACATTTCCGCGATGCTGCGGAAGGCAGGAGTGTTGGCGGCGTAGTCTTCGATGCATGTAAAGACATGCTGTATTGGCAGCATGGAGGTAACACGCATCTTGGAGCCCTACTGCTTCTGACACCTCTAGCGAAGGCGGCGGCAGGGTGCAATAAGTTTGCCGAGCTCGGGACATGCTTAAGGTTTGTTTTAAAGAACATGGACTACACGGATACGTTGGGCGTTTTCAAGGCAATAAAAAACGTGAACCCAAGCCATCTGGGCCATGTCGCCTACTTGGATGTATACCGTGACAAAACTTACGTGGAAATAACCAAACGCCGTATAACGGTGTTGGACGCCCTCCAACCGTATAAGGGGTTTGAGGTTGTTGCAACGGAGTACTCAACATGCTACCGCAACAGCTTCACACACGGATATAGTTACCTTAAAAAACAGGTCCGTAAAACCGATTTGAACACCGCGGGTATAAACACCTTCCTCAACATATTGAAACATCTACCTGACAGCCATGTCGCCAGAATGCATGGGGGGTCTGCTGCGAGGATGCTCTCTAGAATGGCTGGAGAGGTGCTTGACGCTGGAGGAGCAGCCACGGCTAAGGGGCGTGCAATGTTGCAGGAGCTTGCTGAAAAGATTTCCAGCGCAGGTTTCAAACCAGCTGCAACAGCAGACGTTTTGGCTGTTTCCTTCACGTTGCTGCTGCTCAGTGGCTGGAGGCCTTAATAGGCTCAGCCGCTTCAAATGAGATGCTTATACGGATAAAGTACGTCGTACTGGAGGAAGGAAAGGTTAACGGGAAGTTGCAACCTCAGGTATAGCCTTGGCGACGCTTGCAGCGTAATCTAGCTGCCTAATAGCTGTCGAAGCAATAACACCGTCTCCGAAACTTTTTGCGATTTGCTGTACGCTGCTTGTACTGCAGAGGCTGCGGTAACATTATTATGCTCAAATACTATTCCCGAGCCGTTAGAGGAGGGTTGACACAGGAAACGGCCTGGAAAGTTTTCTGGTCTTCGAACATCTCCAAAGCAGGTGTTTTTCTTCTGGCTGTGCAGGTTGTAGTTTCGGTCTATGTAGTCGTTATGTACCCACTGGATTTTGGAACACGTTTCTGGAACAACCCCTCATATTGGGCGGACAACCCCAAAGAGGCGCCGCCAGAGTGGACAAACCTTTTATCCCCGAAGCCTGCGCCCACAAACATCGTCATGACTTTTGAAAACCCCGGAGACAAAACAGAGAGAAGCTTCAGTTACCGGTATGACGGCTTCCCCAGCTTTGTTTCAATAACCGTCGCAGACGTCCTATACCACGAAAGGCCCCCGACTTTGCTTTTCGAGCTTGTCAGGCCGGATGGCGGAGTGGCGTTGTTTTACATTTTGACGGTTTCGCCGCCCGTGCCGGGGGAGGCCAGCCCATACAGACGGCATTTCGAGACGCCGTTACGCGTGTATCTTAGCGGCGACATCCAAGCCGGACAGTATCTGAGCAGGTTTCTCGAATCTGGGTATGGCTTTTTTTTAACAGCTGAAGAAGTTGTGAGCATCGGTGTGGAGAAGGTGTTGTTCGGCCGTCTGAGCGGAGATGGGTTCACGCCGCTGGCCGGCGATTACTCTCTTGTGGTAAGCGTTGTCAGAAGCAGTTCCGACGATAGAGTTGGACGGGTTTCTTTCGTTGTCGGCGGGAAGGTTTACGGCCTAGTGGGTACTGACAGGCTTGGACGAGACCTTGCGACGGGGTTGCTTTTCGGCTTCCCCGTAGCCCTCCTCATCGGCTTCGTTACCTCTGTTTTAACCACAGCCATCGGCTCATCCCTAGGAATGGTCAGCGGCTACGTGGGCGGTAAAGTCGACGAAGCAATTCAAAGAGTATGTGACGTGCTCAACAACATACCCTTGCTGCCGCTCCTAATATTCTTCACATTTATCCTTAAACCAAGCATCTGGATAATTGTATTCATACTGGTGGCCTTCGGCTGGTCTGGTTTAGCGATAGTGGTGCGGTCAATTGTCCTTCAGGCAAGGACAGCTCAGTACGTGGAGGCGGCCGAATCCCTGGGAGTGAACCGTAGTAGAATAATGTTCAGGCACATAATGCCGCAGATAGCCCCGTTCTTAATATCTCAGATGATATTCTCAACTCCTTCAGCTATCCTTGCGGAGGCGGCTTTAAGCTTCCTCGGCTTGGGCGACCCGTCTCTTCCAAGCTGGGGCCAGATACTTGAGTACGCTTTCAGAAGCGGTGGGGTGAACCTAGGGCTTTGGTGGTGGATACTCCCGCCAGGAGCGCTAATAGCTTTGACTTCCTTCACCTTCGTTTTGATATCGCTTGGGCTGGAGCCTGTTGTCAGCCCGCGGATAAGGAGGATGGCCTAGCTTGCTTGAAGTTAACGGTCTGAGGCTTTACTACGGTGTCGGAGATATGACTGTAAAGGCGGTTGACGACGTTAGCTTCAGAGTTAACGACGGCGAGACATTGGGGTTGGTGGGCGAATCTGGCTGCGGCAAAACCAGCACAGGCCTCGCACTGATGAGAATGCTTCCCAATAACGCCGTCCATTTAAGCGGGCAAGCCATCCTAGACAACGTTGACATACTCGCTATGGATTTTAAGAAATTTGTATCCGAAGTCCGATGGAACAAGGTTTCGATGGTTTTTCAGGGAGCGATGAACAGCTTGAACCCCGTTTTGAAGATCGGCGTTCAGGTTGCTGAACCGCTTATCGTTAAAGCAGGCTACAAGCAGGATGAAGCCTTCAAAACCGTTAAGAAATTGTTTAAACAAGTCGGTTTGCCCGAGGAGGCTGCTGAAAGATATCCGCACGAGCTCAGCGGCGGGATGAAGCAAAGGGCCATGATAGCCATGGCCTTGTCCCTCAACCCACCCCTAGTTATTCTAGACGAGCCAACCTCAGCCCTTGACGTCTCCATCCAAACACAGATCATAAACCTTCTGAAAAGGCTGAAGAAGGAGCTTGGAATTTCAATGATATTCATCAGTCATGACCTCGCATTGGTCAGCGACATAGCTGACTCGATTGCGGTCATGTATGCTGGAGAGGTTGTAGAATACGGGGGAGCGGACGATGTGCTCACCCGCCCATACCATCCCTATACCCAAAAACTTCTAAAATCAACACCTAGGATAAGAGGGCCACGTGTTCTTGAATATATAGTGGGTTCTCCTCCCAGTCTCGCAAGCCCTCCTTCCGGCTGCCGTTTCCACCCCCGCTGTCCCTACATGTTTGACAGATGCAGGCTTGAAAGACCGTCTTCGACATACGTTGAAAAAGTCTCGGTAAAATGTTGGCTTTACGACAAAGGCCATCCTCAAGCTCTTGACAGGTAAACAAATATGCTGAAGCCAGCCAGCCCGAGAAGGTTCAGCATGAGAAGAGGATATGCGATTTCGGTGCTTTCACTCCAAGAAAGCATATAGAACACGTAGGCAGCGTACACGTTTTGAAGAAGGAATATTGCGGTTAAGGCTACCAGCGCGTTGGTAAACTTTGTCCTAGCAAGCTTCCTGGTCAGCAAATAGTTTCTGAGCGAGTAAAGAAGGCCCAGAACAATCATCATAGATATCAGGATGTTCGTCAGCCAGAGCGGCCCCATGCTATACTCGCCTTAACATGCTTGGATAACGCTTCTTCAACGATTGATTCCAAGACATCCATGTTTTCGGTTACGATGGGAGCCAACCTGAACCTAACATCATACCGTCCACCATCACATTCTACCAGCTTGTTTTCCATCAGTATCTCCAGATGGTGTTGGACGGTCTTGTAGTTCAGCCTTAGAACGTTGGCGAGCTGGTTGGCGTTGGCTGACCCGTCGCGGAGCCTCATGAGGATTAGCAGACGTGTGGGCCCTCCCTTCGTGCCCAACAGGAGCCACCAAAACAGCCTTTTTATCGGTTTGTCGGCCAAGTCCTAGAAATGCCCGCCGATGCCTACTTATACTTTTCCCCGACTGCCAGCGCTATAGGCCTTACCAACGACCCGGTTCCTCCGACGATTTTTAAAGGCGTCACGATAACCGTGGAGACATACACCCTGTCGCGTGAAAGCTCCTCTAGGTAGAGGCTCTTCATAACCTGTATTCCGGCGTCTACAAGAAACATCAGGTGGGCTTTGAATGGTTTTGGGACAGCCATAGCCAGGTTGTCTATTCCTAGGAGGGATATTTTCCGGTCAATTAGCCACTGGGCGCTCTCCTCTGTTATACCTGCGAAATCATGGAGGTATTTCTCCCTGTCGGTGGTGAAGTAGCGTGAGTAACCTGTTCTGACTAACGCTACATCTCCCTCCCTCAAGCTTACCCCCTCGTAATCAAGGCATTTTTCAAGGTCTTCCGCGGTTACCCCATATCGTTGAGGAAGTATGTCAAGCCCTTTTGAAGCTGGGACGTCGAGCAAGACAGCTCTTTTAACGTATATCGGTATCTCCTCGGTGCCGTATTTTGTGTAGCCCGTATGCTTCACAATGTCCGAGGCCTTAACGCCGTTGTGTAACATCCCATCCCTCGCCATGTGGCATTTTGAATCGATGTGAGTTCCAGAATGCATGCTGGTTATCACCAGCTCCATCGAGTCCGAAAACCCTGGAGCTACCTTCTCAAAAAGCTGCCTCGTATACTGGTGGTATCGGTATATGACCATGGTGTAGGGCGGGTCTTCAGGATGCACAGGCATGCCGTTAAAGTATGGCTGGCCCAAGTCGTATATTTTCGCGGAGAGAATCGTTTTCACAAAATCTTCTACATTGCTCACATGGTATGCATTAGAATCAGGTGAATATATTGTTATTCTCAACTTTTTGTTGAATTTTGGTAAAAGATTATATCCGGAACAACTGGCGCGCTTTTCGTGAGCGAAAGTAGAGGATTATTTTTGGTTAAAGCCTCATTAGTTCTTTCCCTCTTGGTTGGACTTGTTATTCTGCTTTTTGACGGGCTGCTGTGGTTCGACAACCCCCAAACCGGTCACGCCACAGCTCTTATCATATTCTCCGGCATACAAATCTTCCTGCTCGAGTTGTTGATTACAAGACTGCGTGCAGGGTTGCGGGTTCTTCTGTACTGGTCAGCCCTCTATCTCATATTTCTCCTTCTCAACCCCTTGACAGGTCCTTCGATGGGAATACCTGTTGAGCTTTTCGCGATGTACCTGTTCGGAGTTTCTCCAGTCTCCAGCAGCCCGCAGTTCAGCTGCCCCTTCCTCTGCCCACCGTTTATCATAACTTATGACCTTCTGATAGTTCTCCAGATAATAATTCTAGCAGCGCTTCTGAACATGCGTAGAAAAAAGCAGCTCACTTAAGCCTTTTCACAACACCATACTTGCCCAAAAGTTCTCTAGCAATACGTCAGCGTTTCTGACATTTTATAGAAAAAATTTCCCGTCTTTTTACACACTTCAACTTTTGAGCAGGGTTTTTCGCCTTTACACTCGTCCTCAATGTTTTTAATCTGAAAACATGGTGTTGCCGTTGGAAGCCCTACGTTGAAAGACTTAGAGTTAAAATATAGTCTCGCGAAGGAACTGACGTGAACGAGTATAGAAACATAATCTATGAAAAACGCGTTGAGGATAAAGTGGCCATTATAACCTTCAACAGGCCTGAGGCTAGGAACGCCATGAGCGTGGCTATGCTCAAGGAGTTTAACGACGCCTTGCACGGAGCGGCTGAAGACCCTGATGTTTGGTCCATCATAGTGACTGGAGCGGGTGACAAAGCTTTTTGTTCCGGGGGTGATGCGAAGGAGTTTCTAGCCAACGTTGAGGCTGGAAAAATCGTTGAGATCGAAAAGTTTAACAGGTTTAACCTTGATGTCTGGCGCTTTATGGAGAAAATGCGGAAGCCGATAATAGCGGCTGTCAACGGCTACTGCAACATTGAGGTGATTCAGGCTGTGGACTTGGTTGTGGCCAGCCAGAACGCAAGGTTCGGTCTTCCCGAGGTCACGATAGGCGTTAGCCCTGGGGCTGGCATAACCGTCAGATTACCCCGCTTCCTCAGCAAGTACTGGGCTAAGTATCTTCTGTTCACCGGCGACTGGATAACTGCAGAAGAAGCGTACAGGCTCGGCTTCGTCAACAAAGTTGTGCCCCACGAAAAGCTGTTGGAAGAAGCGCTTGCCCTAGCTCGTAGGATAAACAAGAATGCCCCCCTCGCCGTCGGCGCTACTAAAGCATGTGTCAACCTAGGCGGAGAAATGCCAGTAGACGAGGGGATGGAATACCAGCTTAAGGAATCGATATTGATGTTCCACACCGAAGATCTGAAGGAGGGTATAAGAGCGAGGTTTTACGAGAAGAGGGAGCCGCAGTTTAAGGGCCGTTAAACTTGCTCGCGAGGCGCAGGCTCTCGCACAAAGACCCTATACTTCTCCTCCCTATTTTTCAGCTCCTGTATTATTCGTTTGCATATGGCTTCAACAGGGTTGGGATGGCCGGTCCGGTTTTTTACGTCTTCGAAGCTCTCGAACCTTGCCAGATCTCTTTCCTGAAGAAATTTTTGCAGCATCTTCTTCCCTATCCCCGGAACCAGCTCCAACGCATGCAGACGAGGGGTCAGCAAGCCGCTGTTGTTGATAAAGTCTAGGAATCTTTTAGAGTTCTCCTCAACGATTTTATGTACCACGGGCTCGACGTTTGCCACCGCTGTTTCCGTAAGCTCGTTGAAGTCTATGCGTCTGATTATTCTCAGTATCTCCCTGGGTACGTCGCGGCCTATGTATATTCGGGTGCCCAGTTTGGGCTTAAACCTTTCGTTGACGGCCACCTCCAGCAATGTGAAGAAATCTTCGCCCAAAAGCTGTAAGACGTATTCATTGCGGTCATGGAGGAATCTTTGACCCGCTTTAGCGTGCTGCGAAGCTGGGAAAACATCCAAAACATATCCATAATCCTCGTAGCGTTTTTGACGCTGCATGGCTTTCTCAGCTTTCACTTTAGACGATTGTTTAACGCTTCCTCGACCAGAGCAATCACAGCCCTCATTTTCTCTTCAGAGAAAAGAAGAAATGAGACAAGCCTTTTGTAACCGCTTAAGATTGCTCTCAGCTCCTCGACGTTGGTTGGACATGTGTCGGCTACCTGCACAGCCTCCCTCCTAGTCAAACCTATTTCGTTAACCAGTTTATCCACCAACAGCTCAGCCTGTTCTAGAGATAGTTTTGAATATTTTTTGGCGTATGAAAGGACGCGTGACTGCAAGACGTTCAATTCTCCAGCGTTTTCCTGCAGTATCTTTGCAGCTGTAGCCATAGGAATCTCAGTTTTCGAGATCATCTTCCTAGCCATATGCTAACCCGCAACCCCCCTTACGTGATCCGGAAGCAGACATAGTTTCTTTACCTTGTTGCCCAGCCTTACGTGGACGATGTATCCTCTTCCACGTTTCTCAACCACCTCTCCAACCCTTCCATGGTATCTGCGGTGAGGAGAGCCCTTTTGAACGCTTGGCTCGATTGCTATCAGTACTCTGTCGCCTGGCTTGTAGCTCCTTAGGTATACGTCGGGGGTTGGACCGCTCCTCGACCCCCTAGGCTTTAGCAGACGGCCTCTCGATTTCCTCTTGAAACCTTTAGAGGTGGCCATTCCACGTATCCGCTGGAGTCTACAGTATACCATGATAAAAGCATTTACGTTTCCACGCTGACCACGGTCAGCTCAAGCTTGGATGGAACTGTCTGTAAGATTTCTGCGAACGAGGGTTTTGTTCTACCGTCGTCGCCTATCACAAGCTCCTTGACATATAAACCGCCTTGACATTTTATTTTATAGACCGCCTCCCTACTGCCGACGAGACTCGCCTCAGTCTCGTAAACCATTTTCCTTCTCACCTTATCAACCCTTCTCCCCAAAACCCTCGTCGGCGTCCTCTGTTCTATAACTATGTTTCTGAAAACCTCTTCGATTTTCTTAAGTTGTGAAGCGTCCAAATCCGTGTCATAGATGGCTTTAACTATGTATGTTTTGCCTACTGTCGGCGAGGTAAGCTTCAAAGCTCTCACGTCCCTCCTGCTCGCCAAGGATTCGAGCATCACTTCAACCAACCCCTCAGCCTCACTGTTAATTGTTTTCTCCACTTCTTCCAAAGGTATGAACCTCTTCCTAGGTCTTTTCAGCTCAATTACGAAAGGTCTTCCCTCACCTTCCACGAGAGCGTCAACGTCCTCGCGGCCTGCGGCGTGAAACTTAAACGCCTCCGCATCAAACATTCTCTTCGCAGGCTCCCCTACGAGTTCCGCAACGCTTGTTGGATATTCACGTCCTGTGAAACCGCATTCTCCACAGCCTCTGCCCCAGCATTTTCTACAATGCCAAGGTGATTGTGGAAGGTTTCTGCTGTGTTTAAGGTATCTACCCTTGATGAATAACGGGTTTGAGAATATTCTGAATGTGTTGGTGAACATGTTGACTATGATTGTTATGTCTGGTGAGATGTAGTCTGCTTTTTTACCTGTGTTGATTGCTAAAAGTCTGCCGACCTCTCTCGTTATGTCGTTCTTCAAATCCTCTCCTTCGGCTATTCCTGCGAGCGAGCGCAACCTGTCTTCCCTTTCCCTTACTTCGGGGGGTACAGAAGCGCCGACTAAGAATGTCGCAAACTCGTACTGGCTGGTTTGTGTAGAGATAGATTCAGCCATCGCCCTGAATTTTTCTTCGGACAGTATCCCACCACACAGGCTGCAAGGCTGTTTCTCCGTCATGACATTGTTTTTCTTCAGATGTTCTACGGCTTCTTCAACCCCGCCCCTCTCGGCAAGCAGTCGAAGGAGTTCAACATTTTGTTGTTTGATGGATTCCAGCAGCAGAGCTATTTTAAGAGCTTTCCCCCGCTCCTTGTTAGTCAACCCGAACCCCAATCTTGCGAACTGGCGGCCTAGGCAATAGTCGCACAATGGATCTAAGGTAAGAAGTTGTATTGCACGCTGGATGACTGTTTCCAACTATGCAGTTCCCCTGCTCTGGCGGAGAATATGTCTGAGTTTACGGTCCTTCATCATTTTGCGGGAGGCTTGATAGCTCTTAACCAGTTCCTTCACATCCCTTTCAAGAACTCCCGCACCCCTAGCTATTCTCCTGATTCTAGACCCGTCTAAAATGCCAGGGTTTTCTCTCTCTTCACGCGTCATAGACTTGATAATCGCAGACCATTTTCTGATGCGTTCTTCAGCTTTCTCGAACTCGTTTTCCGACAGCATGTCGACTCCTGGAAAAGGTAGTTTGCTCAGTATTTTCCTAAGAGGCCCAAGTTTGGTCAAGCTGCTGAGCTGGTTAACCATGTCTTCAAGGGTAAACTTTCCCGTGAGAATTGTTTTCATCCGTTCTTCATCCATCTCGAGCTCAGCCATCTTAACCCTCTCCACAAGGCTTTCGATGTCTGGCATGCCGAGCAGGGATGCTATGTATCCGCTTGGGTTGAAAGTTTCGAAGTCCTCGATCCTTTCGCCCACGCCTACAAACTTGACCAAGGCCCCGGTCTCGGCTACGGCTGTCAAGGCTCCCCCTCCCTTTGCTGATGTGTCTAGCTTCGTAACTATGATGGAGCCGACGGGTGCTGCTTTGTGGAAGGCGGCTGCATGGGCTCCCGCCTGCTGTCCTATCGTGCCGTCTATGATTAGGATGTTTTCGTCGGGCTTGAGGGCTGCCTGTAGCTTCTTCATCTCGTTCATCAGCTCTTCCTGCTGCTTATGCCGTCCAGCCGTGTCTATAATTATGACGTCTAGGCCTGATTGTTTCAGGCTTTCTACGCCTTTCCGCGCTATTTCCATGGGGTCATCGTTTTCCGGCTCGCCGTAGACGGGTATTCCGCGGGGGTCAAGGAGCTGCTTCAGCTGTGCGTATGCTGCAGGCCTGTAGGTGTCGGCGCATACAACACCGACCCTATATCCGTTTGCCTTGAAGTAGTTCGCCAGCTTGGCCGCCGTGGTTGTTTTACCGGAGCCTTGGATGCCAAGCAACATGATTACATAGGGTTTTCGCCCGTCGAACGTTAGTTTCGGAGGCTTCCTGCCAAGCAGCGAGGTAAGCTCCTCATAGACTATTCTGGCGACATGGTTTTTTCTGCTGACGCCTGGCGGAAGCTTCTCAGATAATGCTCTCTCCCTTATTCTATCAGAGATTTTCTGGACAAGCTCGACCTTCACGTCCGCCATCAGCAAAGACCTTTGAATACCTCTCACCAGTTCTTCGACCGCTTTCCTGTCCGCTGATGGTGAGAAAAGAAACTTGGCGAAAGCATCTTTCAAAGTTTTGCCGAACGAGGAGAGAGCCGACATTACTAACGTATGCTGTCTAGCAGGAATATTTTAAGCCTCGTTTGGACAAGGGTTTTTAAAAACCTCAAACTAGACACTGGAGGCTGACCATGAAGGTGTTGGTCACAGGCTCGCAGGGTTTCATCGGAAAACATCTTGTCGAGTATCTGAGGGCGAGAGGGTTTGAGGTGGTAGGTGCGGACCTTCGCGGAGAGGAGGATTTACCTGTAGACGTTACAGACCACATGATGGTGTCGAAGGTTTTCGAAAGCCTAGGGTTCGAAGCCGTTGTCCATCTTGCAGCGGTAGCCGACATAGCTGAGTCCTTGAAAGACCCATACAGATGTTTTCACGTGAACTTCATGGGTTCCCTAAACGTTCTTGAGGCGGCAAGGCGGAAAAGACTTTCGCGTGTCGTAGTTCTGTCTTCAGCTAACTACTACGGTACCCCCGCAAAGACGCCTGTCTCCGAAGCTGACCCGCCCTCGCCTAGAACGCCTTACGATTATTCCAAGGTAGCTGTTGAAAACATGGCTTGGAGTTATTACAGTAACCATGACGTGCCAGTCGTCGTCCTCAGGCCCTGGAAGGCCTTCGGCGAGTATGAGCCGCCTTCAAAAATGGTTCCAAGGTTCATTCTCGCATGTTTGGAGGGTAGGCCGATACCTCTCTACAACGGTGGGGCTGATGTGACAGACCCGTATCACGTTGAAAACCTCTGCTACGCTGTTGAGCTTTCCCTAACGGAAGAAAAGGCTGTGGGAGAAGCTTTTAACGTCGGAACTGGTGGAGCCGTTTCCGTCAGACAGCTGGCTGAAATGATAAAAAAAATGACGGGCTCGTCTTCCGAGCTTCAACTACTTCCGCCACGGACTCAAGCGGAGTCGAAGCCGATGTACAGCACACCATCTATAGAAAAGATAAAGACAGTCCTCGGCTACAGCCCAAAGGTCGGCTTAGAGGAAGGCCTCCAAAGAGTGGTAAACTATTTATCACAAAGCAGAAAACACTGAGACGGGCCGGTAGATCAGCCTGGAAGATCGTCCGCCTCGCACGCGGAAGGTCCGGGGTTCAAATCCCCGCCGGTCCAAGCGCATTAAGTGGTGGTTTGGTTGGTTCTAGACCTCCGAAAGCCTTTCAACCTTGAAGGGCAGGGTTATTTCCCGGTGTTTTTTCACCCCTTCTTCAAAGATGTCCCCGCCGTAAACATCGTTTGCGACAATTGCTGGAAAGTCTTCGACCGTGAGCTCGTAGACGGCCTCAGGCCCGAGGTCTTCGTACGCCACCGCCTCTGCTTTTTTTATCCTTTTGGAGAGGAGGGCTCCCGCACCGCCTGTCGCCACCAAATAAACCGCCTTATATTTTTTAAGCATCTCAACAACACCCCAGCTCCTGTATCCCTTCCCAATCGTCGCCTTCAAACCGGCTTTGAGGAGAGGCTCCATGTAGGCGTCCATTCTGATGGATGTTGTGGGGCCTGCCGAGCCTATGACGTGGCCGGGTTTCGCCGGAGTCGGGCCAACATAGTATATTATCTGGCCGCGAAGGTCTACAGGAAGAGGTTGGCCTCGGTTGATTGCGTCGACGAACCTCTTATGTGCTGCGTCTCTTGCTGTGTAGATGCGGCCCGTTATGAGGACTTTTTCACAAACTCTGAGGCTTTCCAACACCTTGTCCGCTAGAGGTGGAGTCAGTTTTCTCACGTCTCCCACCTCCCCACCCTATGGGCGTGGCAGTCCAAATTTACAGCTACGGGCAAAGCCCCTATATGGCACGGTGCCGTCTCAATCCTTACGTCAAGGGCTGTCACACGCCCTCCCAAGCCCTGAGGCCCTACGCCAAGCTTGTTCACTTCCTCCAGCAGTTCAAGCTCGAGCCGGGCATAGTTTGGGTTCGGATGTCTAACCCCCATCCCCCGCAGCAGGGCTTTCTTAGCCAGCCATCCTACCGTGTCAAAGGTTCCACCCAGCCCAACACCCACGACTATCGGAGGACAAGCGTTAGGTCCTGCTTCGGCAACCGTCTTCAAGACAAACTCTTTTACACCCTTCAGCCCAGCAGCAGGCGTCAGCATAGCAAGCCTCGACATGTTCTCAGCCCCAGTTCCCTTCGCCATAAACGTTATTCGGAAAACTTCGCTGGGAACTATCTCCACATGAACCACTGCTGGAGTGTTATCCTGTGTGTTAACCCTGTTGAACAACGGGTCCCTGACAACCGACTTCCTCAGATACCCTTCTTTATATCCTCGTGAAACTCCTCTGTTTATTGCTTCGTACAGCGATCCTCCTTCAATCCGCACATCCTGGCCCATCTCCACGTAAACCACCGCAACCCCAGTGTCCTGACAGAGCGGAAGGTGCTCCGCTGCAGCGAGCTCAACGTTCTCGTTTATTTGGGCGAGAACCTCCCTACCTATCTCGGAGACCTCCTCTTGGAACGCTTTTTTCAAGTACTGCTTGACAGAATCCCCGAGAAAATAGTTAACATTCATCGAGAGCCTTCTCACAGCCTCTTCAACATCCTCAACCCTAACAACCTTCACAACATACATACGCACAGTCATTTGAAAAACCTTACTTTCCAGCCATAGGTGGCCATAATTTAAGGCGGTGGCAGCCATTATGATGGAAAATGCAATGCGATACTGGGTATGTTATTAAACGATGAAATAACCAGCAGTGCTTTTATGAAGAGGCATTAGGTTGAAGCCCTCGAAAGGTAGCATGCAAGCATCTATGCCTTGGTGAATTCCTAGCGAGCAGGAAGCCCTACAACTCTCCCCACAAAATGTTATTCCATGAGGTTTGGGCAGTAGTCATGACTTTTGCTCCGGCCGGGATTTGAACCCGGGTCTGCGGCTCGAGAGGCCGCCATACTTGACCGGACTATACTACCGGAGCGTCGTAAATGATTGCGCTGGCTTGCTTTTAACTCTCACGGGCATAGATGCTTACGATGCCCCTGTATCCATGGCGGCTGTAAAATTCAACTGCGATCTCATTGAGTGATGGAAACTCTGCGGTTATTATGTCGGCTTTCTCCTTGAGCTGTTTGACGGCGTAGTCAAGAAGCTTTGCGCCAACTCCTTTACGTCTGTATTCTGGGAGGAGGTAAAATTCCACTATGTTTCCCTCTATGGGGGGTTCGTAGAAAATCCTTTCCCGTATGTCTGCCTTGATGAATCCCACCACGCGTCCACCATCTTCGGCGACAACAACCAAGGAGTTTGGGGAGCTCATCGCCTGCTCAAAGTATTCCCTCGATTTCTCAGCGATGTCGTTCCTCACTCTGAGAAGTGGGTCGAACTCCTCGTTCAAACGTTTAAGCCTAATGTTGAGGTCGACGAGGCTTTGGATGTCACGTTTTTCAGCTTTTCTGAAAATTATCTCACTCATGGCTAATCAACCGGGGGAAGCGGCTTTATGAAACGTCTTTCCATAAGCGACATTAAAACCTTCCTAGACCTTTCTATCACTTTTCTCGCCCTCGCGAATTCTTCGTCGTAGGTCAGAGGTCTTCTGGCGATGTTTTCAGCAGCCGCCTGCTCCGCAACCGCAGCAGCAACATACACATAAACCTCCCATTCTTCCATTGTTGGGATTATATGTTCTGCCGTAAGCTTTTCCTCAGGTATGTATTCCGCCAGCGCTTGAGCCGCCCTTAAAATCATTGTGTCCGATATCGTTCTAGCTCTCACGTCTAAAGCTCCTCTGAAAACTGCGGGGAAGACGAGGCTGTTGTTGACTTGGTTTGGGAAATCGCTCCTGCCGGTGGCTACGACCGCTGCGCCAGCCTCCTTAGCTTCCCAAGGCCACATCTCGGGAACAGGGTTTGCGAGCAGAAAAACCACAGGGTTTTCAGCCATCTTTCCAATCCATTCTTTCTTAATCACACCCGGTCCTGGAATAGATGCTGCTATCAGAACATCAGCATCTTCCAGAGCTTCCGGCAAACCTCCGCTTAGCTTCGCCTTGTTTGTCTTAAGGGCTAGATCGTACTTCCACGGATTTTTCAGCATCAGCTCATCCATGTCCTCTCTTTCGGCGTGCAGGATACCCTTTGTGTCTATGAGAATCATCTTGGACATGTTGGCTCCAGCTTTCTCTAAGAGACGGGCGGTGGCGATGTTGGCGGCTCCGGCTCCGTAAAGAACAATCGAGCACTCGGAAAGCTTTCTTTCGGTAAGCCTGAGCGAGTTGTGGAGCCCGGCTAGCGTCGCTCCCGCTGTGCCCAGCTGGTCGTCGTGCCAGACCGGGATGGACATCTCCTGTCGTAGTCTGTCGAGGATGTAGAAGCAGTCGGGTGAAGCTATGTCTTCGAGATTTATGCCACCTAAGCCGGGTTCAAGAGTCTTGACAACCTCAACAAAC
The DNA here is from genome assembly GCA_038896555.1 of Candidatus Caldarchaeum sp. Lineage (GTDB taxonomy): Archaea > Thermoproteota > Nitrososphaeria_A > Caldarchaeales > Caldarchaeaceae > Caldarchaeum. The sequence goes on from JAWACZ010000015.1 coordinate 29,841, forward strand.
TTGTTTCGGTCGGTGATGTTTAGACATAATGGGAAGGCGTCAACCCCTCCTAGAAACTTGAAGATCAACGCCTTTCCCTCCATCACGGGCAAGGAT
>JAWACZ010000016.1:0-29621 GCA_038896555.1 Candidatus Caldarchaeum sp.
AAGAGCGAAACACTCCTATACGTCGGATGCATATCATCCTACGACATACGTCTCCAGCGAATAGCCAAGGCCGTAGCCCAGCTGCTGCTCAAAGCTGGAGTTGACTTCACGGTTCTGGGCCAGGAGGAGAGATGCTGTGGAGACTCGATCTACAACACAGGCGAGACAGACTTTCTCGAAGAACTCGTACAGGAAAACATCGGCAGATTCAACGCATACGGCGTTAAGAGAATCATCGCAATCTCACCCCACTGCCTGAGAATGTTCCGCGACATATACCCGCGATACGGCGGGGAATACGAAGCACTACATTATACAGAGTTTCTCACCGAACTCCTCGACAGCGGCCGGCTAGCCGTCAACGCCAGCCTTACCGCTAAAGCAACCTACCACGACCCCTGCTACCTCGGCAGATACATGAAGATATACGAGCAGCCGAGAAAGCTCATAGAAAACGTCAAAGGACTGTCGTTCGAGGAGATGACACTGTCGAAGGAGCTGGCCCTCTGCTGCGGCGGTGGAGGAGGCCGTATACTGATGGAGTCCAAGCCTGAGGAAAGGCCGTCAAACCAAAGGGTTAGACAGGCTGCGGAGACGGGTGCGGAAATCCTTGTGACAACATGCCCCTACTGCATAGTAAACTTCGAAGACTCGTCGAAGATCCAGAGAACACCCGTAAAGGTGATGGATTTGGCTGAGCTTCTCTACGGGGCGGCGGGCGGTCAGCTTGGGTGAGATATGGACTTTCGTGGAGATAGGGCCTGAAGGCGTTGAAGACGTCTCGCTGGAGATAATGGGAAGGGCTGCGGCGCTGGCGGCTGGAAGCGGCAGGAAGACAGCTGCGGTCGTTACGGGCTGGAAGGTAGACGAAATCGTCCAAGAGACCGCGAAATACCCCGTCGACAAAGTCTTCTACGTAGACCACAGCTCGCTCGCCACATACGACCCGTCTAAACATGCTAAAGCCCTACACCAGCTAGTCGAGAAAGAAAAACCTGAGATGATATTCTTCGGAGCAACCTACACAGGGGCCGACATAGCCTCACGTCTCGCCGTAAGGACTGGGGCAGGCCTGATAGCCCACGTAACATACCTCGGCATAGACCCCGTCGACGGAAGGCTTGTCGGCCACGTGCCAGGCTTCGGAGGAAGCATCGTAGCCGTCTGCAAATGCAGGCCAAACACCCTGCAGATAGCCACAGTTAGGCCGGGCGTCTTCGAGAAACCCAAAACAACCAACAAAACAGCGGAAGTTGTAAAATTCACTCCAAGTCTCGACCCAGCTGAACCGGGGTGGATAGTCCTCGACAGAAAGGTTGCGAAAACGGTTGACGTCACGAGAGCTGAGAAAGTTGTTGTCGCAGGCATGGGGACTGGCGGAGACCTGATGTTAGTCAAAAAGCTTGCCGACAGGCTGGGGGCTCAGCTGGCTGTGACAAGACCGCTTGCAGACATCGGCGTAGCTCCAAGAGACGTTCAGGTCGGCTCGACAGGCATAAGCCTAAGGTCTAAAGCCGCTCTAGTCCTCGGCGTCAGCGGAGCATCACATTTTGTCTCAGGCATCCAAGACGTAAAAACAGTAATCTCAGTCAACACCGACAGAAACGCCCCTATATTCCAGTTCTCCGACTACTGTGTTCAAGCCGACATGTTCAAAATCGTTCCAAAGCTCATCGAACACGCTGAGAAAGGAGGTGGATAGGTTGAACATAGTTGTCTGCGTCAAGGTCGTTCCCAAAGTTGACCAAGTCAAGTTCGACCCTGTTACGAAGACTGTTGACAGAACAAGTGCTGAGAACGAGCTCAACGAAGCTGATAAAAACGCCTTGGAGACAGCGTTGCAGCTCAAAGAGAAACATGGTGGGAAGGTTGTTGTTGTATCTATGGGGCCGCCTTTCTTCGAACCCTTCCTCAAAATATGTGTGGCCATGGGAGCTGACGACGCGGTTCTTTTGTCCGACAAAGCCTTCGCAGGAGCCGACACCTACGCCACATCATACGTGCTAGCCCAAGCGGTAAAGAAGCTGAAACCAGACCTCGTCCTATGCGGTGAAAGCACGGCAGACTCCGGCACGGCCCAAGTTCCCGCGCAGACGGCTGAATGGCTCAGATACTCCAACGTCTCCTACGTTTCAACCCTCAGCATAGAGGATGGGTTTGCAGTAGCCCGACGTACAGTTAAGGGTGGCTATGAGGTTGTTAGGGTTCCACTGCCAGCCGTGGTGTCTGTGGAGCTGGGCTCCAACACGCCGAGGTTTCCCGACTTCAGGAGGAAGAGATGGGCGGACAGAGAGTTCAAAACAACCGTCTGGACATCCGCAGACCTCGAGCTCGACCTTTCTCTCGCAGGAAGGGCTGGGTCGAAGACCGATGTTGTGGAGCTTCAGTCCATAGCTCCGCCGCAAAGGCTTAGAAAGTTCTTGGAAGGCTCCGAAGACGAGATAGCGCAGACCATACTGAAGATAATCAAGGAAGCCGTCACGAAATAGCTACCTCATGCCACGCACAGCAACACCAGTAAGCCTGTCCAACAACACGTACCTTCCGTCGACACGCTGTATGTAGCTCAGCTTCTCGAGGTTGCGCAGGGCCCTGCCTAGCTGAGCGTTTGCCACCGTCCTCCCCAAACTTTGCTCCAGGCTGCTCCTGACTTGACTCCATGTTTTATCGCCTGTGGACAAGCTCTTGAGAACAGGTATGTACAGCTTGGACAAGGATTTCAGCTTGAGTAGCTCCTGCCTCACTGTTTCCACCGCTTCATCAACAACTGCGTTCAAAACATTCTGGCTGATTTTCTCTCCTCTTCTAACTCTGTCGGCTACCTATGCGCCGTAGAGGGCCAGCCAGCCAACAACCCCGTCGAAAACATCAACAGCCCTCTCGACAAGCCAGTCCTCGACAACAACCCCTTCTTGCTTGAAGCCTTCCACGAGAAAGTCTCTGGCTAAATCAGGCGAGAACCTTTCAAGCTGGATGACCTTCCTGTATCTTCCGTAGAGAGGCGAGCGTACGTCGTTTAACCCGAGCGTTGAGTAAAGCACACCCACCTCCGAACCTGAAACCAAGAACTTGACGGCTCTATGGTTGTCGTACGAGTATGCGATGATCTTCGCGAAGTTGTAGCGTCCTTTGAAGAACCGTAGCTCTTGGGCTTCGTCCAAGGCTATGACGAGGGTTTGGTTTTCTTTGTCAGCCCATCTGTCCATCTCGTCCAATAGCTTTGCTAACGAGGGCTTCGGCGGCTTCAGGCTAAGGGAGACGGACAGGCCTTCAACCGACACGCCTCGGACGGATTTGAGATAGCCGGCCAACCGTTTGTGAAGCGGTATGAATGAGTTGAGCTCGTCTGACAGCAGGCTCAGCAAAGCCGCGTCGCTGTAGGTCTCAAGCTTCCGCAGGTCGAGGTAGATGCATGGAAGCTTGGATTCTTTGAGAGCCACACGGATGAGCGATGTTTTTCCTATCCGTCTTATACCTGTAACGACGATAAGCCTGTCCCTTCCCCTAAGCGCGTCAACGAGCTGCGAAAGCTCTTTCTCCCTGTCGTAGAGGTCTCTCCGGTCGGTTTTAGGCCCTGGTGAAATGTCATCAGGTAACACCCCTGTTACCTGCTCTTATCTGTTTCCACAGCCAAACAATCGCTATTAACCGTCTTCCAGGTTGCTTTGTTGGGTTATGGAGTGTTTTGTGGGGACTTCGGGCTGGTTTTATTCGTGGAACCTCGACGGAAGCCTCGACTGGTTCGTCAAAAACTCTGGTCTTAACGCCGTCGAGCTCAACATGAGCTTCTACCGCTTTCCCTTCCCAAGCATGGTTCGTTCGTGGGCTGTGAAGGGAGGTGGGCTGAGGTGGAGCATAAAAGCCAGCAGGCTGATAACCCACAACTACAAGTTCGGCGGGAAAGCTGAAAAGCTTTGGGAAAAATTCAGAAAACTCTTCACACCATTGGAGCAGCGGATAGATTTCTACCTCTTCCAGCTCCCTCCCACCATGACGCCCAAACACCTGCCCGTCATCACAGCCTTCATCGAGAAAACAGGGCTAGGCCGCCGCTTCGCCCTCGAACCCCGCAACATCAAATGGTTTGACAAAACCGTCGTCGAGAAAATAGCCATGCATAAAGCGACGTGGGTGAGCATAGACTCCCCCGACCATCCCCTCGACATCTACAACACAAACGGCATCGTCTACATGCGGATGCACGGAAGAACAGCTTGGTACTCCCACCACTACACCGACGAAGAACTCATCGAGGTCGTCGAAAAGATACACGTAGCAAAACCTGAGAAAACCTACGTGTTTTTCAACAACAACCACGCGATGCTTGCCAACGCCCGTAGGATGCTTGAGCTGTTGTCAAGGGTTTAGGCCGAGTTTTGTGAGGATTTTTGTCCAGTCGAGTCTTGTCAGCAGGTAGACAGCCGCCAAGGCTGCGGCTGCCGTCGCCACCGCTATGAGGGTTACGTGGAGTATGTTGACTTCGCCGACGATGCATTCGACGATGTAGCATGCGAGGTTGCCCCAGTAGAGGGCGACGTATGCGACGGCTGTGGTGATGAGGAGCTTGCCTGCGAAAACTGTCGGGAGGAATAGCTTGCTGCTGTAGTTGGAGACGGCAAGCAGCACGAAAATCACGTCGTCTGGCAGGGGTGTAGCGGCAGCGCCCACAACCGCCAGCCAGCCATGCTTCGACACAAGCCTCTCCAAAGGCTCCATCCTTCTACGCGTCTCATCGCTCAACAACACACGCCCGCTTTTGAAGAACCGGAAAAGTATCAGCTTGGCTAAAGCTGCTCCCGCCGCGCTGGACAAAGCCGTGGGAAAAGGATCTAGCCGTCCAGCCATCACCGCTATTATTATCGGCGGGATGTAGGGGCCTGAGACGAAGGGGAGAAGGCTGCCGAGGAGGCTGGCTCCGAAAACGCCCGCATACCCATAAGCCGTCAGACCATTCCAGAAATCAGAAGAGAAAAAATCCATGCCAGCCTTTGCAGCAGGTTTGGCCAAGCAGATATTAAAGGGTTTTCTGGAGGCAGCTTAGCGATTGTTTGATAATTGTGTCCCTTTCTTTTAGCGTATGGACATTAATGCTATAAACCGATATGTTGATAATACTTGATATGAGCGATGACAATACATACCAAGGGTACTTGGAGCAGTATAAGAAATGCTATACTATGTGGGTTCACTTAAACACGCTGGCGTGGCAGGTTCCTGCAACAACATTAACAGTAGATTCTGCTCTAATCGGCGTTGCACTCCAGTATCTCACTAATTCAATAGCATGAGGAACTATATTATTACTGGGCGGTGTTTTCACATGGCTTATGTTGGTTCAGATAGCCGCACATAGACGAGGAACAGAGATCGTAACGCAGTATAGTAAGTATGTTGCGACACAATTCCTAAAACTTCAACAAGATGTACCACTTGAAAAAAACGAGGTAATGAGTTTTATGGAATCACATCAAGGATGGACCATAAAGGACCCGTTATATCATGGATTCTTGGTAAAACAACGATCTTATTTCTGGTTTCAATACACGTTCATCATTCTATCAATAACGCTACTTTTTTCTGGCACCCTCTCTATACTAGGATTCTTGTGACGTACATTCTGCGGTGTCCTCTAAAGACGATGGCTAAACAATAAAAGGAACAGCCATGCTAATGGTGCAACAAAAAATGTGTGTTTATGTTTTTTGGAATATTTCCCAGATTTGTTCGCAGACTTTGACGGCTTCGGTGAGGAATGAGGGGCCATAGTGGGCTAGGGTGTCTGCTTGAAGCGTTAACACTCTTCCATTCCTCACGGCTTCCAGGTTGCTGAGACCTCTTTCAACCATGGCTTTCATGCCCTCGTCCGGTGAAGGGTTGAAGCTCTTCGATTCATAGATGATTACGTCGGGGTTTCTTCTAACAAGCTCTCTCACCACGTCTAGCACGTCGTATCCTTCAAGCTTCATGCCGTAAAGATACGCGGCAGGAACGTCGGCGAAGACGTTGACGACGCCGGCGAGATGGAGAGCGCTGGTTACGTGGCTGAAGTACCCAGGTATCGTGGGGCCTCCGAGGTCTATCTCAACGTAAGTTTTTGGAAGTCTTCCATTTCTCTTCAACGACCTCAGGCCCTCCAAGCTTGTGGAAAGCTTGCTGCAGACGTTCAAAGCCATGTCCAGCTCGCCGACGAGGCCGCCTATCTCCACAACCATCGAGAGGATGTCGTAGACTGTTTTTGGGAGCGGGATGGGGTATGTAAGGTAGCCTTGGGAGATGAGTTTCTCGAAAGCTTCTCTCTGCGCCCCAGTTGTTGTGATGATCAGCTCGGGTCTAAGGCTTGACAGACGTTCCTCTACCACATCCGTATAGCTGCCGACCTTCGGTTTAGCCAACGCCTCCCGGGGCCTGTGACACCAGCTTGAAACCCCTACAACCCTGTCACCTACCCCAAGCATGAAAAGCGTCTCCGTCGCCGAAGGACATAAGCTGACAATCCTCGAAGGCCTGTCGGGAAACTCAATCCAGCCCACGTACGGGTTGTATACACGCAACCCGCTGTCGCATGATTGCAGATGACATAAAAGCTTACGTTTTGCATTATTTTTGGCGATGGCTGTAAGAGTTTGTGGCGGACGGGGGCTGGGCCGTGAAGTAGCCGCTGTTGTAGCAGGTCTTGAAAAAGGCTTGGCCGCCGTAAACCCGGAAAAACTGGTCCGTAAACATGTTAAAACAAGGGCTGGAAAGCTCTACGTCGACGGCAAAGAGGTTGACCTGAAACGCTACGAAGACTTCGTGGTTTTGGCTGTGGGTAAGGCGGCTGCACCCATGGCCTCAGCTCTCCTCTCAATCCTCGAAGAGCTTCCTGTCCGAGGTGTGGTCTCTGTCCCACGTGGAACAGACGTTAAACACAGCCTCAAACCCCTGGAGCTGTTCTACGCAGGTCATCCAACCCCTGATGAGAAAAGCATGAAGGCTGCTGAAAAAATGTTAAAGCATGTAGAAGACTGTGGTAGAAGGTCGCTGGCTTTCGCCCTAATCTCAGGCGGCTGCTCCTCGCTGGCATCCCTCCCAGCTGAGGGTGTTACTCTCGAGGACAAGATAGAGGTGACGTCTGCCCTGCTGCGTGCGGGCGCTTCGATAGAGGAGCTTAACACGGTGCGGAGGCATCTCTCAGCGTTCAAGGGAGGCTGGCTGGCTAAGAAAACATCCTGCCCCATCATATCCCTCATCCTCTCAGACGTCGTCGGCGACAGGGTTGACGTCATAGGCTCGGGCCCCACAGCCCCTGACCCCACAACATACCGAGAGGCCCTCGACATCTTGAGAAACAGACGTGTGCATGTGTCTGAGAATGTTTGGAGGAAGCTGGAGAAGGGGGCGGCGGGGTTGTATCCTGAAACGCCGAAGCCCGGAGACCCGTGCTTCCGACATGTGAAGAACATCGTCGTCGGCGGCAATTTTGACGCTGTAAAAGCCGCTGCGGGGAAGATGGAGCAGCAGGGTTACAGGACAATCACTCTGACAAGTAGGATGACGGGCGAGGCCCGTGAAGCTGCAAGGTTTCTGTCGGCCATAGCCATGGACATAGCCTACAGAGGAATTCCACTCAAGCCTCCAGCAGCTGTCGTCGTCGGAGGAGAGACAACAGTAACGGTTAAGGGAAGCGGCTCAGGCGGCAGAAACCAAGAGCTTGTTCTCGCAGCCTCAATCTACTTGAAAGGCTTGGAGGGTGTTGTCTTCGCTTCCCTGGGGACGGATGGTGTTGACGGGCCGACTGACGTTGCTGGAGCTGTCTGCACAGGGAGAACCTACCGAAAAGCTTTAGCAATAGGCCTCAAGCCTGAAGACTTCCTCGAAAACAACGACTCACACAGCTTCTTCAGCAAGGTCGGCGGCCTCCTCAAAACAGGGCCCACGGCGACGAACGTCGGAGACATAGCAATACTCTGCGTCAGCCGACGATAGCCCACAGCAAAAGATGGATGACAAGCAAACGTGTAAATTAAGAGTGGGGTACACAAATTTCGATAAAATAACACATTTTAAGACACTAACTAAAATTGGGGCGTGTAGAAAATAGTATTGCTATGGCACAGCGGCCTGCTTTTAGTCGAAGATCATTCATCCAAGGTTTAGCGGCAGGGGTGGTTGTCGGCGGTGTTGCTGTTGGAGCGCCGTTGGGCATTCTTCAGAGGCCGGAACCTGTTTACTGGAAACCTCCAGAGAAATGGGATATGGAAGCCGACGTTGTTGTGGTGGGGTTTGGTGTGGCAGGCTCCGCTGCGGCGGTTGAGGCGGCTGATAAAGGAGCGTCAGTCATCGTGCTGGACAAGTCCTCCACACCAGGCGGCAACGGCGTCATGTCAGGCGGAAACATCGGCGTCATAAACTCATCCATCCAGAAAGAGAAAAACCTAGTGTCGAATCCCGCTGATTGGTATAAGAGCGTGCAGGCTCTGATGAAGGCTACACACTGGGAGCCTCCTTTCCCAGACAGAGACATGAAGTATATCGAGAACGCAGGCAGAGATATTGGAGACTGGCTGGCCGGGCTTGGCGTAGAATATGAATCCGTGGCGGCAACCACTTTGAGAACTAAAGGAGGCGGTGCCGGACTGGTATCAGCACTTCAAAAAGCAGCGAAGAACAAGGGTGTAAGAGTGGAGACAGAGATGAAGGCTGTGCAGCTGGTCGCCCGGCCTGACACAAACATGGTTTTAGGGGTGGTCGCCGAGCGGGCTGGACAGAGAGTCTTCATAAAAACCCGGAGAGCAGTTGTTTTGACAACAGGTGGGTTTGCCGCAAACAAAGAGCTTCTCAAATACTACAGCCCGACAGGATATCATTCCGTGCCTATAACATCGGCAGTAAGCAGCGGCGACGGTATCTTGATGGCGCTGGCGTTGGGCGCGGCGATAGTCAACACATACCATATCAGCGGCTTCCCCGCCATAGCGAAGATTAACGCAAGATACAGGTACCGCGGGATTTCAGCCATCTTCGTCAACGAAAAAGGCTACAGGTTCTGCAACGAAGGCGACCAATTTGACATACTGAACGAAGAGATCTTCCTCCAGCCCGGCAGCCATGCATGGCTGGTCACCGATAGCGAACAGGTGAAGAAGAGCACTGGAAAGGGGATAAGCACAACGTTTTCCGACGACCTTTCGCAGGAGGTTGCCCAAGGCATTGTGATTAAAGCCGACACCCTCGAAGCTTTGGCCGACGCTATAAAGGTTAACAAACAAAACTTCATCAAAACAGTGACGACTTGGAATGAGTGGGCTGCGAAAGACAAGAGAGACCTCGAATTCGGCCGAACCGATTCGCCTGCGTTCACATTCTCGCCGATAAAGACTCCGCCCTTCTACGCTGTGGAGCTTGTCCCCAGCGTTTCGGAAACAAACGGAGGCGTTTTAGCCGACGCCGAGTCACGCGTCATAAGCGTCACCGGCAAACCCATCCCACGCCTCTACGCAGCAGGCGACGTAGCCGCAGAGGGGCTGGTCTCCCACCTCGGCGAGTCCATATTCTTCGGCAGAGTAGCGGGAAGAAACGCGGCAAGTGAACAGCCGTGGACCTAAGCAACCTAAAACCCCCCCTAATTATTTTTTTGGCCACACTTCTCCTATTCACAGCAGTTAGCAGCATTTACGCTCAGCAAGCTATAGTTATCACAGCTTATCGTGCTAAGAAAGTTCCCGTCATAGACGGCGTTATTTCTGAAGGGGAGTGGGACGACGCGCTCCAGATTAAGGAAACTGTGACGAAAGCTATTGTTGCATTCAAGCATGACGGACAGTATCTTTACGTTCTAGCGGTTTTTGAAGACACCAGCCCATCGCCGAAGGATTATTTTGGGTTGGAGTTTGACGCGGACGGAGACCAAGCCCACATGGGTAGCGAGGAAGTTCCAGACTACGCTTTGATAGTCAGCCCTTCGTACGGCAGCAACCACGGCAAGGAGGTGATTTTGCCGGGCGCTGCAAAACCCATCCTATATGAAAGCCTTGGCTTCAGGAGCAACGTGACCGCAAAAATGGAATATCATGACAAAGCCTATGTGGTTGAGCTGGCGAGGCCTTTGGCTATGGATGCTCGAGGCATGCTGGAGCTGAAAATCGGACAGCCCGTTGGCATAGGTTTCGCTGTGGGAGAGTTTGGAAAAGGAATAGAACATAGAGCAACGGACATGACGTCATACGTTCTCGTCCTAGTCTCAGAACAGTTTGAGGGAAAAGCGAGTCAGATTTTTGACTTTTATGGAATTGTTTCAGAATATGCACCGTATTCATGGTATGTTGCAGTGGCCGCTGTCTTAGCCCATCTAGTCAGGAGAAAAGCTTGGAAAACAGCCCAACACAGCGAAACGATAGTCGTCGAAAGACATGTCGCAGCCGCCAGGATAGCACACTGGGTTAGGGTTACCGCTTTAACAGTGATGATCGTGACGGGCTATAGCATTTTTATGAAACAGCCTGTTTTCGGAGCTTTAAGCCGTGACATTCACATCTGGTTCGCTTTCGCAATACTGTTGGCAGACCTACCCCTACACATCTACTCCATGGTCAGGAAAGGCGAGTACAAACACCTCTTAAAACTCAGCCGCGACGACATTTACGTGACCATGACAATAGTCAAAAACTTTCTGGGATTGACAAAAGAGTATCCATCTCACGCAGTTTACGACACCCATTCCAACGACTATTTCATGGGCCGAAAATACTGTTCGCTGCAGAAGCCATTGGTCTGGTTCTATTTCATAGCCATAGTCATCCTAGGCATGACGGGTTTCGCCATGGCTTATCCAAGTCTGTTCACATGGGTTTTCATCCTGTTGGGCGGAGGACTGAACTTGAGAGCCTTACATCTCCTTTTCTTCTACCTGTTTACAGCCGTTTTCTTCGCCCACATCTACCTCTCCCTGATACCTGAGAACTGGAATAGGCTGAGAGCGATAGTTAAAGGTACGTGCAAGGTTCCTGTTGTGTCTCTCAACTAATAGACCGGCCTGCAGATAGCTTGCTACTTGTTAAACCGAACCTCTTCAAAGACCCATGAAAGGTCTGGCTTGTAACGTCTCTCCTTGACTCTTTCGTTGAGCGTGTGGACGAGCAGAGGGAGAGCTATGGTTGCGTCGCAGAAACACTGGACGGCGTAGCCTTCCGACGTCTCCTTCCCCCAGCTCTTCCCCTCCTCCAACGTCGCGCCCGACAAACCACCCCAGTGAGGATTGTCAGTGGTTACTTGGACGGCGTACCGGTGGGGCCTTGTTTTGAACGGGTCGCCTTTCTCCAGAATGTCTACGGAGACGGCCGAGAGCTGGATGAAGTCTTTCGGAACACCTCCCCCTATGAAGATGGCTGCGCTGTCCTTGCACATCCCCCTTATCCTCACGAGCTGCTCGTAGTCCTTGAAGTGGTCGAGGACAAGGCTGAAGCCAGGTCTTCGGCGTCTGTTGATCAAGTAGGCTACGCCGTATCCGCTGTCCTCTATCGCGGGGCTGAAGACAGGGACGCCGGCTCTGTAGGCGGATTGGACTATTCCTTTCACGCCTTTTGCGTCAAGCCATTCTCCAAAGAGATGGAGAAACTCGGCTGAAGACATGGGTCTTCTGCCGTCAAGCATCAGCATGAAGTCGGCGAGCATCTCCTCCATCTTGATGTAGTCCCTCTCCCTGACTAAGACATCGTGGAACCTGTAGATTCCAGCTTTGCGGAGCATGGTGTCGTCAACGAACGGCGTGCCTATGTAGTAGTTGAAGCCCATGGCGGCTATGAGGTCTTCTGAGATGTTGGCACCTGTCGAGACAACTACGTCGACAAACCTTTTCTCCACAAGCCATTTAACAAGCTTCCACTGCCCAGTGGTGCTGAGAGAACCTGCGTAACCAAACATGATTACTGTGTCTTCAGCCTTCAAAGCGGCTTCCCAAACATCCGCCGCAAGACCTAGGTTACGGCCCTGAAAACCAGTGTCCCTCATCTCCGTCAAGAGCTGCGAAACCGTCTTCTCACCAACCTCGACAGCCCTCAACGGAGACTTCAGCAAACTCATGACTTCCCTCTCAACAATCATGTTAAATTACGTTACACGATTGTTTATAATCATATCTTTCAACGACGATGAACGCTGCGTGTTCTAGCGAGTTCGACAGCCTTGTCAGCGGCTTCGACGGGGTCGTCGACGAACAGCGCTGCCTGAATTTTTCTGTGGTCCAAGTATCCGTCAGGATGTGTTTGCTTCAACAAGTCCGAAGTATATCCCGTTCCCGTCAGTATGATTAAGGGCACGCGGTAAACGTATGCGAGATGTGCTTCGACAACCGTCCCAGACCCTCCGCCGAGAACGACGAAGCAGTCGCTGCTTCTCACAAGCCCGATGCTCCGTGCTTGGAAAGTTTGGCCGCTGCGGTAGACTATCGTGTTGTAAGGGTTGTAGCGTGGGTTCGACTCATCTATCTGCTCGTCCTCGTAGGGGATGACGCCTAAGGTTATGCCGCCTCGTTTGAAAAACTCTTCGCACACAACCCGCATGAGCCCGCCATCGCCCCCTGTCAGCAAAACAACAGCATCACGGTATTCCGCAAGCCGTGCCGCAAACTTCCTAGCCTTCTCGACAGCGGTGGGGAAAGGGTTTCTGTCGCTTGAACAGCCTACACCTATCTGGAGCATACATTTTAAGACCAAAGCCAATTATTCTTTTTTTCTCAACACGGAAGCCGGGAACAGAGCGCCTATTGCCGTCCTGCTAAAACCCGTTTTAGATGATTATCCTTAACCCGTATGTATATATCTTCTCGAACGCAGCTAAACCATTTTATCCTATGTCATGCCTCAGAAGACCTTTGAAAAATAGCTCGCCAAATACTTTATTATTTAACGTGGCCGGCTCTGTTTTTGAAAACATGAGAAACGATCTTTTCTTCAACAAGGCTACCGAAACACTTCCCCGTAAAGAGCTGGAAAACTTACGTGATAAACGGCTCAGGTGGACGGTTAAACACGTTTATGAAAACAACTCTTTCTACAGGAAAAAGTTCGACGAAGCCGGCGTCAGGCCTGAAGACGTCAAAACAGCGGCCGACCTGCAGAAAATCCCCTTCACCACAAAAGAGGAGCTGAGGGCGCTTTATCCATACGGCTTGCTAGCCGTTTCACGTACAGAGCTTCGCGAAGTCCACGCAACCTCTGGGACCACGGGGGTGCCAACACTCGGGTTTTACACCATGAATGACATAGAGGTGTGGGGTGAGGTTTCTGCAAGGTCTTTAGTCATGTCTGGTTTGACGAAGTCGGACATCTTGCAGGTAACTCCCAGCTTCGGCATGTTCACGGGAGGTTTCGGGTTCTTCTATGGTGCGAGAAAGGTTGGTGCGATGATTATTCCCACGGGCGCGGGTTTTAGCAAACGCCAGATACAGTACATGCTCGATTTCGGAACCACGATGGTTTGCGCCGTCGTCTCATACATACTTCGGCTGACGGAGACAGCTTATGAGATGGGTGTTGACCCAGCCCGCGAAACGAAGGTAAGGAAGGGTGTTTTCGGCTCTGAGATGTGGACAGCCGAGATGAAGAGGAGGATTGCCGACGCATGGGACATGGATGTTTACGATATCTACGGTTTCACGGAGCTTTGCGGCCCCGGCGTCGCTAACGACTGCTATGTCCACGACGGCCTCCATCTCTGGGAAGACCATTTTTACGTCGAAGTCATAGACCCCAAGACCGAGGAGCCGGTGGAGCCTGAGGAGAAGGGAGAGCTTGTTTTCACAACGTTGACGAAGGAGGCGTCGCCCGTCGTCAGGTATAGATGTAGAGACATTTCATACCTTTATGATTCTGTTTCATGCGACTGCGGCCGCACGCATAGGCGGCTTGGCTTCATAAGCGGTAGGGTTGACGACATGATAAAGGTGGCAGGCGTGGCTGTCTGGCCCAGCGCTGTAGAAAACGTCCTGCTCAAACATCCCGATCTGGGCATGGAGTATCAAATCATCGTCACCCGTGTGGGCGGCCTCGACAGGCTGAAGGTCGTAGCCGAGCTGGGCAAAGATTCTAAACACGTTGACATAAACAAGTTGAAGAAAAAGCTTGAGGACGACTTCCGAGAAACGTTGATGACGGGCGTGGAAGTTGAGCTTGCAGAACCCATGAGCCTTCCACGGCAGGAGGTTGGGAAGGCTAAGAGAGTTTTTGACCAGAGAGGTCTTTAACTGTGCTTGTTGTCTCAGGCCGTGACCTGAAAGCATGGCTCGACATGAAGACCGCTGTCAGCATAGCGGAAGCCTTTTTCAAAGACTACAGCCCTGAAAAATATCGAGCACCGCAGCGAACCGTCATCCCCTTGCCTGAAAGGGACGCGGTATGGCTCAACATGCCAGCCCTCAGCCTACCCCACAGAGGCTACGTCATCAAAGTCATCAACGAATACAGACAGAACCCAGCCAGATATGGCTTAGAAACAGCCAACGGCGTCATCCTCTACTTCGACGTGGAGACAGGGGTTTTGAAAGGTTTGGTTGACGCTGTATATCTGACGGCTCTGCGTACAGGCGCTATCGGCGGCGTCGGAGCCAACTACATGGCGAGGAGCGGTGTCAAGGCTGTCGGGATTGTTGGAAGCGGCAGGGTCGCATGGGCTCTGCTCGAAGCCATGAAAGCCGTGAGAGACATAGAGTCTGTGAAGGTTTTCAGCCCAAACAGAGTCAGCAGGGAAAAGATGGCTGAGAGAGCTGAGAGGGAGCTTGGGCTCGAAGCTGTGGCGGTCAACTCCCCTCGTGATGCCGTTTTGAAAGCTGATGCTGTGATAGCGGCCACAAACTCGGCTGAGCCTGTCTTCTCAGGCGAATGGCTCGACAGCAACGTTCACGTCACAAGCATGGGGGCTCTGCCCACGAGACGAGAGCTTGACCTCACGACGTTCCAGAGGGCGAAGATAATCGCGGCAGACCTGAGGGAAGCTGTGCTGAAGGAGGCTGGGGACCTTATCGCAGCCGTAAAGGAAGGCATGATAGAAACCAGTCGGGTAACCGAGCTCCATGAAATCGTCAAAACGGGCAGGATGGTTAGAGATCATGGTGAGATGATAACTTTGCTCAAGTCGGTGGGGTTCGCGGCCATAGACCTGTTTTTCGCCGTCGAGGTGTTCAGCAGGGCTGAGAAACAGGGTGTGGGCCGCTGGGTTGAGTTTCAGTAAGACCTCGGAAGCGACAAACCCCTTTCCGCAACATAGGCGAGAGCAAGCTCCTGAGTTATTGGCCCCGACTTGAGAAGCATAACGTCTCTGAACACCCTCTCCACATGCCTTGCCTTCAGATAGCCGTAGCCGCCTAAAACCTGCATAGCATGGCCGAGAGCCTTGAAAGCGGTTTCGCTGGCGAAGTATTTGGCGGCACACGCCAGCACATCCGACCTTTCACCCCTGTCGAAAGCCTGTGCCGCCTCGACACAGAGTAGACGGGCCGCCTCGGCCTCCGCGTAGTTTGCGGCGAGAGGCAGCTGTATCCCCTGATAACTTCCAATCGGTTTTCCGAACACCTTTCTGTCAGCGGCGTAGGCTGCGGCTGTTTTGACGGCGTAGAGTGCTGAGCCAGCTCCGATAGCGGCGTAAACTATCCTGTCGGGGTTCAAAGCAAACGTCAAAGCCTTCCACCCCTTGTCAACCATGCCAACAACCATGTCCCCGTCTATGAAAACGTCAGCCAGCTTCATAACGCCTGTTTTGAAATAGTTCGTACCCATCTTCTCCAGAACGTTGAAGCTCAGCCCCTCCGACCTCACCCCCAGTACGAAAAGTGTTATCCCGTCGCTTCTTTTGACAACCTTCTCGGCTGGCGTCGTCCTAGCCGCCAGAAGCATGTGGGTTGCTCGGCCTATGTTGTTGACGAACATTTTCTCGCCGTTGACTCTGTACCCCTCACCAGACTTCGTGGCAGAGGTCGATATCGAAAGAACGTCTGAGCCCGGCTCCCTCTCCGTTATGGCTAAACCCATCATGTATTCGCCTGAAGCAAGCCTTGGAAGAATCTCATCCCTCAAACGCTGTGGTCCAGCGTTCAGCAGCACGAGAGCCGACATGTTGTTGCTCAGAACAGGGTATAACGCTGTTCCGAAACCATGTGACGCGAGGAAGACCACGCCATTGACCAGCTCTTCAAGTTTTCTTCCAAGCCCTCCATACTCCTCGGGTATCAGAAAGCCCGGAAGCCTTCGTCTTCCACATTCTTGCCAAAACTCCTCGGGAAAAACACCCTTCTCGCTTTTCTCCAGCCAGTAATCCTGCGGAAACATTCGAGGAAGGTCCTCGACAAACCCCGCCTCTCCCATGGCTTTAACTAGTTTCTAGACCGTTTAAGGATGATGCATCGTTTTCACGAGTAGGGAGGCAGGCGGGCGCCAGCGATAAACATGGTCGCAAACCCTTCCCTTCGTAGAGCGGTCTGACAGAACCGAACACCGCAAAATCTTACCTCAACCATGCTTGTATCTGACAGCATGTTAGGCGTGTTAGCAGTTATATACCGGCTCTTCGAAGGGCGTGGTCAATGAAGGGTAGGCTGCTGACGTTGTCTTTCAGCCACATGTCCAACGACATGCTTTACACCGCTCTGCCGCCGCTGCTGCCGCTGCTCGCGCAGCAGCACAACCTGTCAACCGCGGCGCTTGGACTGATACCGGCAGCCTACATGATCTCCGCTTCGTTTCTCCAAATCGCCGTGGGAGCTTTTTACGACAGGAAGCAATCCGTGGTCATGATGCCTCTGGGACTGGCGGCCGGCGGGTTCGCGATAGCGTCGATCGGATTTCTGCCAACCTACTGGGCGATTTTTTCAGCGGCTGTTCTGGGCGGGGTTGGCTCGGCTTTTTTCCATCCGGTAGCAACCTCGCTCAGCTCAGCGTCTCACAAAAGGTCTATGACGGTTTCCGTGTTCATGATTGGGGGTGACATCGGCCTGGCCCTCGGCTCTTTGGTTTGCAGCTTAGCTGTTTCGGCCATGGGGTTGAACGGCACATTGCTGCTGGTTTTCCCACCTTTAGCCATGGCCATCGCTTCATCTCGGATAAAGAACGAAAACATCAACAACACGGTGCAGAAAATGGGCGTCGCCTTTAGGTCTGCAGGTTTAAAACATCTCTTCATGCTTCTTGCTGCTGCAATCCTCCGCGGCGTCGCCTTCACAAGCCTAATAACCTATTTACCGCTCTACCTTGCTTCGCGGGGTTATGCCGTTGCACATGCGGGCAGCCTCTTGACCGTCATGCTTATCGCTGGAGCGGGAGGCATGCTATCCTCCGGCCTGCTATCGGTCAAGTTTGGGAAGACGCGTGTGGCCGCCATCTACCTTCTCCTCTCAAGCATTCTACTTCTCGCATTAGTGTTTACGCCGACGACATACATAATCATCGCGTTGTTTCTGCTGGGGTTTGTGATACTTGCTGTCCACCCACTGCTTGTGGCAGCTTCCCACGACCTTCTACCCAACAACGTCGGCATGGCGTCTGCGTTGATGTACGGCGTCACTCTGGGGCTGGCCAACCTGACCGTCCCACCCGTAGGGGTTTTGATAGACCTTCTCGGATACAGCACTGTTTTCACATTTCTCTCGACACTGCCGTTTGCAGCGGCTTTGTTGGCCTCGCGGATTAGCGTGGAGAAGCCAGCGTTTTCGAAGGCTGAGCGAATGGTTAATTAACCGGTCTCAGACCAACTCGATATGGTTGTAAACACCCATCAACAGCTATTGGCCTCTCTTTTAAACGGCATCAAGACAGGTTCCTCGATACAGGTGAAGAAAATCGGCGGCCAGAAAATTCTACGCGTTGCATGGCTAAACATACTGCACGACCCCAAGGTCTTTCAAGCGCTGGCCAAAGCCATCGCCGACGACGTCGCTCGAAGAAACTACGTGTTTGACGCAATAGCATCGATAGAAACCTCTGGAGCGAAATACGGCATAGCCCTGTCGTACGAGCTGGGCAAACCATACTTCTCGATACACAAAGCTGGCAAGATCGTCTTTGAAGAGCCGTTGTCAGTGGATGAGAAATCGGTGACGGAGGATAGGATGGTTACTCTCTACTTGGACAGAGCTGTAGCGTCAACGTTTAAGAGGGTTTTGCTGGTGGATGACATCAGAAGGTCTTCCAGAACGTTGAACGCTGCGGTAGACCTGTTGGGCAAATGTAACGTTGAAGTTGTGGCGTGTTATGTGATTCTCGACCTGGCTTTCGCAGGACATCCTCTTCCGTCGAAAATACCGCCTGAAAACTATCATCCGTTGTTTGTGATAGGAGACGTCGACGACAGAGGTAGATGCAGCGTTGTCGAAGGTCTTGTGCCGCGGGAGCTAGGGCGGAAGGCTTGCGCCTAACCTTCGTCGTCTCATGTTCCTCAGCAGAATTGCGAAAGCTATGGAAAGGATTGTCGTAATCAAAACGCCCGTTAGGGGCATCAGTATGTCCGGCGACTCCTTGCGGGACAGAATCAACGTTATCCTCATGGGGGTGGAGAGGCGTAGCGTTTTCTCCAACACCCTATCACCGCTGTCCAAGCTGTAGCCCGATATGAGGCCGTCCAGCGGAACGTCTTTCAAAACCTCCTCCAGATTCGCCAGGCTGTTCTCCAGACCCCACCACTCCTTTAACAGAGAGCCGTTGGGATGGTGGATTGACAGCTTGTATTCGGCGTAAACCCTGAACAACATGTTATCCTGCTGTTTTTCTATTGTCAAATGAATGGGCTCGGCTCTAAACCGCATGTCGCGGCTGGCTGGCGGGAGGCTGAGCGAAACGTTGTAAACGATTTTTCGGAGGAGCAGGACGCTTACCGAGGTGTTCTGGGACAACGTCAACAATTTAGCGCCGTCAAGGTAGATGTCGGGTTTAGCCTCCAAAGCCCTGCCTACGACGGTTACGTTTGCGGCGTAAGCTATGTCCGCGTTGAGCTTACCCCAACCCCATGAGTTGGAGCCTGACGACGGTATGGGTCCCGTTTTCTCATCCACCTTCGAATTCCTTCTCAACACGTTGAGCACCTCCTCCACAGGCAGGTGGGGTGAGAGCTGGAGAACCAGCGCCGCAACTCCAGCCGCATGGGGGGTTGACATGCTCGTACCCCTGCTCACCGTCATCAACTCGCCGGGGCTGAGAGCCCTGTTAACTGCGTCGCGGGAGCCTGCGGCGACTATAACCCCTCCCGGAGCCACGAGGTCTGGCTTTGTCCTTCCGTCGACGGTGGGACCTCTTCCGCTGTAGTATTCGAGACCTCCCACCTCTCCAGTCACACGCCATCTTCTTCCGCTCGCCGTCCACTCGATACGCGTGGTGTAAGCGCCGACTGTCAAAACTTTCTTAGCCGTCCCAGGAACCGTCACGGTGGATGCTTGGCTTATGCTGTAGTCGAGGCCGGCTGCGAATGCCTCCGACTCGCTGCTGCAGGTGTTTGCCTCAACCCATGCATGCCAGCCTCCCGAACGGACCTTGTTCGCCGAGACTGTAAGACGCCAAATTCCATCAAGCCTTCGGGATGAGGATATGTCGAGCAAAACCTCTTGAAGAATCTGACGCTTCCACAACGAAGCTTCTACGACAAACCCTCCGACGAAGTTTGTCTGGTTTAGGCTGAGAGGTGACGTGGCTCCTTCGGGGGACGTGATGTACAGGGTTACGCTGTCCTCTGGGCTGAGAACCAGTGACAGGCTTGCCTGAAATGTGTCAGGGGGTATTGTCCATGTTAACGTGGTGTTTTTGCCCTCTGTCAGGGTGCCTGTAACATGCCTGCCGTCTGATGCGGAGTTGCCTGCTGCCACGACGAAGACAACCCCCTCATCAGCCCATTTGTCGAGAGCTTTCTCCAAGGGCGTGTTTCCATCATGGCCGCCGATGTCTGTGCCGAGGCTCAGAACCACGACAAGCCTACGGTTCAGGAGACGAGCTTTCTGCACAGCGTATGTGATGCCGTCTATCAACCCCTTCTCGTCGAAGAACCATCGGCTTCCACCGCAAGCAGGCCGGCCGCTCTTCACCACGATAAGCTCTGCGCCCGGAGCAACCCCGCGCAAGCTCCATTCACCGTAAACGCCGCCAGCAGCTATCGACGCTACCGCAGTGCCATGTCCGACGACGTCCCTCTCGGGGCACGAGCGTTCCAGCACCTCCGACGGAAGGCATTCATGACCGTATCCAAAGCCTTCAGGATGTCTGCCTTCAACCGTCTGGTCCCATATGTAAAGTATTCGGTTGCCCCCGTCTTTTGACTTGAAGGCTGGGTGGGTGTAGTCGATGCCTGTGTCGACGAATGCGATCAACACACCTTTGCCGTCCACGGCCCCTGCGTTGACCCCGGTTAGATTTGTCAAAGCATGTACGCCTATGTCAACCGTGCTCACGTCAAGCAGGGGTTTGAAGAGACGCGGCCTGTAAACGCTTGCCCCCGCTTTCTTTAACAGCTCAACCTGCTGCACGGTAAGCCTGGCTGTTGCAATGTCTCCGACTGACGCGTCCAGAAAACCATCGCCCACTATCGACTGTATAATAGACTGTCCGCCGGCATGGTAAATGACCACCTCTTGCAACTCGCTGTGGAAGGTTAGATTAGGCGTTAAGGGGATTGAGAACAACAGAAGCGCTACAGCAAGCAGTATGGCCATGCCCGCCTACACGCCTCAGCGACAGTTATTAAGCCTGATTAATGAATAGGCTGGAGAAAGGCTTAAACCTGCATCTTTACGTGAAACCTCTGTCATGAAATACTTGACTGACGAGGATGTTGTGAAGATTGCTGAGCCTAGGAGGGTTGTTGAGGCGGTTGAGGAGGCTTACAGGCTTTACAGCCTGGGCAAGGTTGTTATGCCGGTGAGGTCGCGTATACAGGCGAGGGAGAAAGGCGGCGACATATTGATGATGCCCTGCTATGTTCCGTCGATGAACATTTTCAGCCTAAAGCTTGTGACGGTCTATCCGGGAAACTTGGAGAAGGGTCTTCCAACGATCAACGCCACGGTGCTTGTTCTCGACGCGGAGACAGGGGTGGCGAAGCTCGTAGCTGAGGCAAGGGCTTTGACAGGGCTTAGAACCGCAGCCGCCACAGCTGTATCGGTAAAATATCTGGCGAGGAGCGACGCCTCAAAAGCTGGCGTGGTTGGATGCGGATACCAAGCCGGATGGCAGGTCCGCGTTATGCACGACATGTTTCCCGGCATGAAGTTTACCGTTTTCGACATAGACGCCGGCCGTATGAGGTCTTTCGGCGAGCAGATGGGCAGGGAGGGGATAGAGGTCAAAACAGCCGGGTCTTGCATGGAGATGGTTAAAGACTCCGACATCGTGATAACTGTGACAACCTCTAAAACACCTGTGTTGATGGAGGAATGGGTGAGGGAAGGAACACATATCTCCGCCATCGGAGGCTACACACCGGAGATGGTTGAGATAGACCCGAAGCTCACGGCGAAGTCCAAGCTGGTGGTTGACTCGCGTGAAGCAGTCAAAGAGGAGGCGGGCGACGTGCTCAAGCCGATAGAGATGGGTCTCATCTCATTTCAACACATCCATGCAGAGATAGGGGAGATAGTGGCGGGATTGAAGCCCGGCAGAGAAAACAACCGTGAGATAACAATGTTCAAGAGCGTCGGCTTAGCGGTGCAGGATGCAGCAGCCGCCAAAGCGGTTCTCGACTACCTCATGACAAGATAAATTCCAGCTATCACTACGGCAGCGCTCAAGTAAAACCCAGGCTCCACAACCTCTGATAAGACGACGGCTGCGAGAATGGTTGCGACGACGGGTTCTAGCAAAGCCAGGGCGGAGGCCTCGTAGGGGTGGAGGCCTTTCAGGGAAGAGAACTGAAGCGAGTGTCCTAGCACTGTGGGTAGTATCGCTAAGGCTGTGAGGGGATACAGCTCCTCAGGTCGGGGCTGCGTCAAGCCTCCCGACAACAAACCCTTAACACCTGTTGCAAGAGCCGTCCAGAGATATATCGGGCCCATGACCACAACTATTTCAGCCTCCTCCCGAACCCTTTTCCCTACAACCAAGTAGAGGGCCCACGCTAAAGCGCCTAGGACCGCGTAGAAATCTCCCAAAACGTTCTGTGGGTTGAGCGAGAACTCTCCTGCCGTCATGGAAACAGCCCCGGCAATCGTGAGGAGGAGGCCGAAAAGGTTGAGGCTTGAGGGCTTTATCCACCCCTGTGCCCAGCCGATGGTCAACGCGATTGCGGGGGTGGTGTTCACCAAGGTTGTCGCGTTTACAACAGCGGTGGTTTTGATGGCTGAGATGAAGAAGATGAAGTGCAGGCCGAGAAGTATGCCTAGGAAAGGGAGAACGGTGAAAAACCTCAGCATCTGCTGGAGTAGATTGCGGCGACGGATGATTAACCCAGCCGAGCTAATCAGCAGCCCTGCGACCAAAACTCTGAAGAAAGCTATCGAGAAGGCGTCCATCGAGTAGAGGAAGCGGACGAAAATTGAAGCTGTTCCGAAGAGAAAGCCAGCTCCAGCCCCTTGGACGACGTAGAAAAACCTACCCATCGACAACCCGGTGAAAAACCAAGAAAAAAACGTAGTTGAAGGTTTGTCTAACGGGGGCCTATAGCATACACTATGTTTACCGAGACGCTGACGGTCGCTGTACCGGGCATTATGGGCGGTCCGCCAGCCTCGCTCTGGACGGGAGCAGCCCTGGCTACAGGCGTCGGCATCGACTCTGAGACGGAGACAGACTTCACCCTCACTGTTTTAAGGCCGAGTGGTGTGAGGACAGCGTTGGCCTTCATCTCAGCGTCGGAGACCGCGGCAGAAAGCAGCTGTCTGTAAACCTCCTGTTGCCTCTCCGTCGAAAGGCTGAAATACAAACCGCTCACATAGTCTGCTCCAGCGTTTACGGCTGCTTCAATCAAAGACCCCGCTTCAGCAATCTTCCCCGTCTTAGCTTCAATCGTGTAGGAGGCTATGTAGCCAACTATCTGAGGCGGCTGCCCCTCCCTGTAAACATACTCAGGATATATGTTCAGCCCCACCGTCTTCACCTCCTCAGGCTTCAACCCTTGCTTCAGAAGCGTTGACACAACGTTCTGCGAAGCTGTTGTGAGACGTGCCAAAGCTTCCGCCGGAGTAGGTGCTCTTTCCTCAACGGTGAATAAAATAGTCAGCTGGTCGGGTGTAACCGTAACCTGCGCATAGCCTGCAACGGTTAGCACGTCCTCGCCGGTTGTTGTTATGTTCTCGTTTTGCATAGGCCTGTTCTCGGATAGAACAACTGCGGTTAATGAGATGGCGAGCACCGCCAGAGCTGTCGAAACAGCCAGAAAAGCGAGGGATTGTTTCTCCATCATCCTCACCATGCGGCAGAATTAGTTGCTCTACAAATTAAGTCTAGAAAGTAGAACAAAGACCTTCAGGGCTGTACTGGTTTGCTGAACAGTGGAGAAACAGGTTTATTTCAGCGACTGGAGATTAGGATGAGAGCTATTATGGCGCAGGCCACGCCAGCAGCCTGGCGTATGTTAAGAGTTTCTCCGAGAAACAGCATGGATAATGTCAGGGTCACAAGCGGGTATAGCGACGTTGCTACAACAACTATGGAGGATGGATTCAGCTCAAGCGCTACGTAGAAGAACAGAGCGCCTAGAAAACCTAGGCCTCCGGCCAGCAGGGCAAGAAACCACGCAGACCCTTGAGGTGTTATGGTTGCGCTGGAGAGGACTATGTATGTGACGGCGATAGCCATATGGCCTAAGGCGGCCACCGCTGTGGTGTCACGCCAACCCATGGAGGCTGCCGCCAACCTTGTCACAACACCCCAGACACCCCATACAGCCAGCGTAAGCAGCACAACAAGGAACCATCTATAATCCATGAAAAACCGGAGTAAAAGGTCGTAGATTACTGTTTCGACAGATACAGCCGCCAAAACCTTAAAACAGTTTTTGATGATTTATTTTTTGGATGAGGGTTGCGAGGCTGTGGCGAAAGCTGGACGGGGAAGTTGAGTGTTTAGTCTGCGAGAGGAGATGCATGTTGGGGCCTGGAAAGGCTGGGCCCTGCGGTGGCTATCTCAACCTAGACGGTGAGCTTTTTCACACAGGTTATGGAGTTGTCAGCGCTGTCGAAAGTAGGCCGATAAGAGATTAAGCCCTTGTTCCACTACTGGCCCAACAGCACAGCCCTCACGTTTTCAGGCTTCGGATGCAACTTCTACTGCCCTTGGTGTCAGAACCATCATCTAAGCTTTTCAAAACCATCTTCAGCCCATCCGAAAACACCGCCTGAAAGGCTTGTCGGAGAAGCCGTCAGACAGAATGACGAAGGTCTCTGCGCAAGCTTCAACGAGCCCGCAGTCCTCTTCGACTACCTTCTGGATGTGTTTGAGCTCGGACGACGCATGGGATTGTACGGCACGGTTGTGACGAACGGCTACTTCACTGACGATGCTGTGAAGAAGCTGGTCGAGGCTGGGGCGGATGGGTTCAGCGTGGACATAAAAGGCTGCCCTAAATCCCGTCGCGCCATAGCCTCAATAGACCATTCAAAAGTTTTCAGAAATTGTAGAACCATCATCGACCTTGGCGGACACGTTGAGATGGTTTACCTGATTGTAACGGGCTTCAACGACGACGAGGAATGTGTTGACTGGATACTGGGCAAACACTTGGACACGCTGGGAGCGAGCACACCACTCCACATAAACCGATACTTTCCCGCCCATGTGTGGCGCGAGCCTGAGACGCCTGTCATAAAGCT
Organism: Candidatus Caldarchaeum sp.; assembly: GCA_038896555.1. GTDB lineage: Archaea > Thermoproteota > Nitrososphaeria_A > Caldarchaeales > Caldarchaeaceae > Caldarchaeum. The sequence continues at coordinate 24,746 of JAWACZ010000016.1, forward strand.
GCTTGAAGTTAGACGGAAGGCGATTAAGATGGGCATCGAATATGTTTATGTAGGAAACGTGGGGTATGAGGGCTTTGAAGATACACGCTGCCCACGCTGCAATAAACTCCTGATATCAAGAAGGTATTGCAGAGTCGTTTACTACAGGCTTGACGACGGCAAATGCCCAAGATGCGGCTACAACATACCTGTTAGAGGTAGGTACGTCGGGGAAAAACTTCTGACAGGCTCGATGGCATGGTTCTGAGACGGAACGTTCCCATTCTGCGTATTTAAAGAAACGCTAAATTCCGCTGTTTTCCCCGTCGATACATGAACGTAAAAATCACTTATTGTGTTCCATGCGGCCACCTACCCAAAGCCATGGAGCTTGCTAAAGAACTGTTAAGCCGTTATGGACAGAGGCTTAACAAAAACTTCTCGGTGACGCTGGACACCTCTGACGGGGGAACCTTCGAGGTTTACATCGATGGGGCAAAGGTTTTTTCAAGACATCAAGAGCGCCGTTTTCCAAACGTCGACGAAATAGTCAGCCTGATAGAGGGGAGGCTGGAGGCCAGGTAAACAGCCAGCCTAAACCGTGGCGAAACGACATACATGTCTACGGTTATCTCCAAAGCATCGTCTGTCACATGCCCCGGGCCGGACTTGAACCGGCGACACCCCGGTCTTCAGCCGGGCGCGCTCCCAGCCTGCGCTACCGGGGCTGTGAAAGCTCCCGAAACGTGTTGAGCTTTCCATTATTTAGGATTTTGCAGGGCTGGTCTGGATAACCGTGTGCTCGCTTCGCCGGCTATTCATAAATAGATGGCGAAAAGCTATGTTGCGTTGGATGGCTGTGGCGGCTGGCAGGCAGGTCGTCGGATACATCTCGAACGTCTCCACAAAGGCTGGTAGAGATGGTGTTCTATACATGTTCACGGTTTCGACTACTGGGGGCGAGGAGCTGGTGGTTAGGATGAGGCAGCCGCCTGAATGGGCTTTTGTCGGCTCGCCGGTGAAAGGCCTGGCCGTCAAAATAGACGACCACTATCAGTTTCAGGACTTCAGCATGGCTAAAGACCTGCAGCCCGCGAGGTTTTTCGAGGTCGACGGTCTGGAAATCACCTACGTCAAGCTCGGCGACCATAGACACGCCATCATTACAGGCAGGTCCGGAAGCTTCATCGTCTCAGCCCCAGCCATAGCACCCAACGTTGTCAATAAAGGCGAGAAGCTAAAGCACAAAAGATGTGTGCTCTATATCGCTGACCTGCCCGCAGAAAGAAAGGTAGTAGCGGTTCAATCCATCACGGAATTCAGGAGAGACACAGCCATGAAACGATTCCTGGGAATGGTTGGAGAAGATGAACGGTGAAAGATTCATAGTTATAGCTGAGAAAGCCAGCGTAGCACGCGCTATCAAAAGCGTAATCGCCGCAGCCAAAGCCAACGCCGTGGTGTCTTCTGTCCGAGGTCATTTGATGGAGGCCGACCTACCTGAAGGATATGAATGGGGGGTGAAGCATCCTCTTGAAATAATCAAGCTTAGAAACGTGGTTGACAAAATCTCTGACACAAAAACCTTCGAAAACCTCGTTAGGCTCTTCAACGACGGTGGCTTGCTCGTGGTTGCCACGGACAACGACTCGGAGGGCGAGCTGATAGGCTACGAGATACTGAAAGTATACCGGAGGCTTCACGGCGAAAAAGCCACATGCCTCAGGATGCGGTTTAACTCACTCGACAGAAGGGAGCTTTATGCAAGCTGGAGAAACCTTGAGCAAAACCTTAACTGGCGTTGGGTTGAGAAAGCCAGGTTTAGACAGGTCTTCGACCTCATCACTGGAGCGGCTTTCACACGCCTCCTCACAGAGTCCACGCGTAAAAAGGTTAGGGTTAGGCTGATAAGCTGGGGCTCATGCCAAACACCCACCCTAAACTTCGTCGTCGAGAGGGAGAAGGAAATACTGTCCTTCAAACCGCGGAAATACTGGTTGATAAAGGCAAGGCTTGAAACAGAAGACGGCCACGGCCTCACAGCTGTCAGCGAAAGGTTCTGGCAAAAGGACATCGCCGAAAAAGTTTTTGAAACGGTTAAAAGCGTCGAGAAAGCAGTTGTAGCCGAGTATCAAGCCGAACAGAAAACTCTCCTACGTCCGCTGCCGATGAGAACCGACGACGTGTTGAGAGACCTGACGCGAATCACAGGGCTAAGCGCCAACAAGCTGCTCTCAATTATGGAAGACCTTTACGCAGAGGGTTGTTTAAGCTATCCACGAACCGACACAAACAGGTACAGGCCTGGCTTCGACTTCGACACGCCACGTGAAATCATCGAGAGGTCGGGAATCCTTCCAGGCCTGCTTGAGGGCCGCAAGACCGCAAAGCCAAGAAACGGCGGGAAAGACGACGGAGCACATCCCCCAATATATCCAACAGCTGTCTACAAAGGAGACGATGTTAAAAGGAGGGTTTGGGAATATGTAGCCCGAAGGTTTTACGCAAACGCATTCTCGGAAGATGCTGTGCAGCTATTGCAGCAGGCCTCAGTAAAACTGGGTGAAACAAGCCTCAAGGCGGATGGGTCGTACATCGTCTCAGAAGGTTTCTACAGATATTTCACCTACTTTAGACCGTCTGACAGCCCGCTGCCAAGCCTTTCCAAGGGTCAGATGCTCAAAGTTACAGCTGTAAAGCTTGAAGAAGATGAGACGAAGCCTCCTCCCCGCTTGAGCGAAGCCGACCTTTTAAGAGCCATGGAGAAACATGGGATAGGAACAGACGCCACAAGAGCCTTATATCCGCAGCTCATAGTAGAAAGGCGTTACGCCAGAAAAACAGGGAGATACTTCGTCCCCACACCCTTGGGCATGAACCTGATAGAAGCTCTAGCAGCAACCGACAAAAGACTCGTAACCCCTGAGACGAGGCGGATGGTTGAGGAATACATGGAAAAGATAGAGTACGCTGAGGTGGAGCTTAGTGAAAGTCTTGACAGAAGCCTCCAAGTCTACGAAACACTCCTGAAAGCTTGTACAGAAAGGATTGAGGAAATAAGCCGTCTGCTAGCCGAGTCGGTAAAAAATCCGAAACAAAAGGTTTGAACCGAGGAGATGGTAGAAAGCATCGTTTTTCTGATGCGGTGCACTTATAAATAGTCAATATAAAGTTTTTTCAAAAAATCATAAACCACATACGACACATAATTTGAAGAAGAAAAATGAGGGGAGAGTTTGGCTGGAGGCCAACCAGCAAGACAACACCTAAGAACCCCAAAAGGCATATGAGATTGCATTGATTGCATGGCTGGTGAAAGTTCTGCACAAGACTGGGTTGCTTGGGAAGGATTTGGGTCACGGCTAAGTTTAGTGCGGCCGTTACAGTGTCGCAAGTAACCTACTCGGACAACTACGGTAGCCATGGGAACTACGTCGACCGCAACTATGACGCAGACCACAAATGTCTCAACAGCAACGACAGCGACAACCACCAGGGTTGAGACATAGCCCACGACGATAACTCAGACAACAACACAGACTGTTCAGTCTCCTACGACAAGGGTTGAAACAACCACCTTGACGAACACCGTCACACAGACACAGGTTCAGCCCACCGTCATTCTGCAGACAGTTACTGTTCAAGGTGGCTTGACCTCTAGATGTTTGATTGCGACCGCAGCCTTCGGCTCTGAGCTTGACCCATCTGTTCAAACGCTTAGACAGTTTAGAGACGGCTTCGTCCTGCAGACCTTCGCCGGAAGAACGTTCATGGATGTGTTTAACGCATTCTACTACTCTTGGAGCCCGGCGGTGGCTGAAGCAGAGTACGGAAACCCAGCGCTCCGTGAAGCCGTAAAGTACATGATATATCCTCTGATAGGCTCGTTACAGGTTTCGAGGATGGCGGCCATGCCTCTGGCATCTTTAAACAGCGAGTTGTCGGTGATAACGGCTGGAACAATAGCCTCAACACTTCTCGGGCTGATTTATCTTACGCCGATGGCTCTGATTGTCAGAAGGTCTGGTATAATCAGGGGCCGGATGCCTGTTAACGGCTATCATATAGGCTTGTTGATGGTTTTGATCGTCCCGATTCTGATGGTTGCCGTATACGTGCATAATGTTATTGCTGTGGCTGTTGCCAGCTCGGCCTTGGTGTTGGCCGGGCTTGGTTTCGGATGCACGATGCCGTTCACAGCCTTCAGGATGCTGACCGGTAAGCGCGGCCGGGCACAGTGAAAACGCAAAACATGATGGTTAACCCAGTTCATCTTTTTTCAACAATCGCCTACGAAGCTGAGTCGTATGAGATTGTCTGGCTGTGAAACGAGATGGGAAATGAGCTTGAATACACGTGGATGGCTTTTTCAAAACGGGGCTGCAGCAGCGTGGATGATAAAATGTTTTAAGCTGGTTTGGTCAACCGTTTGACGGATGGCGAACGACGGAATATCCACGGTTGTTAGGGGAGTCAGGTTCGACGGTCAGGTTGTCGAAGACCCTGTGGCGTTAGAGTTTCCCATAAACATCTACCTCAACGATAAGCATTTCGTGACGGTTTTCGCCACCCCTCACGAGCTTAAGGAGATGATTGTAGGCCATCTCCTCGGTCTAGGCATAGTGGAAAGGATTGAGCAGGTCGAGGACGTGGTTGTGGACGGACTTGACGTTCTCGCCTACCTGAACGTTGACGAAACAGAGCTGGCTAGAAGGCTTGAAAAACACAAGGAGTTTAAGCTCATACTCACTTCATGCGGCTCCGTCGAAGACTACATCAGGGCTTTCGACAACCTTCACAAGCCTAGGGTTGTGTCCGACCTCAGAATATCTTTGCAGACGCTACGCTCCGTCATAACAGAGTTCGGAAAGCTGTCTAAACACACAGTCTCAGTCCA
>JAWACZ010000017.1:0-29345 GCA_038896555.1 Candidatus Caldarchaeum sp.
ACGGGAAAATAGACTTTTACGTCTTCTAACGTAAGGATTTCTTCCCTGGTTGTCATGTCCGCTCCTTTTCCAAGAGCCAGCAAGCAGCGTAACTTCCATGGCCGGCTTTAATCATCGGCGGATCGTCAACGTCGCATTTTCCTCTGATAACATATGGACATCGTGGATGAAAGCTGCAGCCACTTGGAAGGTTTATGAGGTCGGGCGGCGCACCTGGTATGAAGCTTGGCGGCCTATCCTCCCTGAGAGTTGGGACGCTGTCCATAAGAAGCTTCGTGTATGGATGCTTCGGTTGCAAATAGACGGATTCGGCTGGACCAATTTCAACAATCTTTCCAGCATACATCACAGCCACACTGTCTGCAAGCTCACTTGCTAGACCAAGGTCGTGGGTGATGAAAATGTATGTGAACCCCATCTCATTCCTAAGTTTTTTCAGCAAGTTCATTATGTTTGCTTGAGTTATGACGTCTAACGCTGAAGTTGGTTCGTCAAGTATTATCAGCTTAGGCTTGGTGGCTAGCGACATAGCTATTAAAACCCGTTGTTTCATGCCGCCGCTCAGCTCGTGAGGGTAGCGTCTTCCAACGGCTGCGTCAAGCCCTACGAGTTTTAAGGCATTTAACGCTTCTGAAACAGCTTCCTGTCGGCTGTAACCCATGTTGATGACTAAAGGCTCGGCTATCTGGTCTTCAACCCTCATGACGGGGTTGAGTGAGTTCATGGCTCCCTGGAAAACCATGCTTATGCCTCCAACCCTTACTTTTTTCCGGAACTCTTCCTCGCCCAGCTTCATAATATCTGTGCCGTTGAATATTACAGACCCTTTGTAGGCGCCGACGTTACGAGGAAGTATTCTGACTATCGCTATGGCTGTTGAAGACTTGCCTGAGCCGCTCTCGCCCACTATCGCGAGCGTTTCACCCCGTTTGATTTCAAAGCTTACGTAGTCGACGGCTTTGACAACACCCCTTAAAGTAGAATAGTAAAGAACCAGGTTTTCCACCTTCAGCATGCTGGCGGACATTCTGCATCACTGTTTATTGCTTTCCCGGTCTTGGTACCAGCCGAGAATTCCATGAAGCCCGAATACTATTCCGGCGAGGGACATCGAGTAGATGAACAGGCTGAGAACGATGTCTTTCTCTATGACACCAATAACCATCAGCAGAGATGCTATAAAGGCGGTGAAAAGAAGGATGAAACCCGTCAAAATCTCGGACACCTCCCGACCGTTTTTGAACATATTGTTTAAACGCAGTTTAAGCGGTTGAAAAAGGTTCATATCTCTTTCAGCCGAGGGTTGAATATTTTGTCGAGCGCGAATCCTATGAGGGCGAAGCTTATAGAGGTGGATGCCATCAGGGCGGAGGGTATAAGAACCCAGTAGTACTGGCCTTTGAACAACGCTCCTGCGTAGAAAGCGTCTTCTATCACCTTGCCCCACGTAGGAGTTATAGGGTCTCCTATCCCGAGTATGGCTAAAGCCGCCTCCAAGAACACGAAGTCTGCGGCCGACAGGACAACCGAGGGTACCATCGTCGGCAGAACACGCGGTATCAGATGCAGGACTAGGATTCGAAAGTCCCCCGCACCGTATGAACGGGCTGCCTCGATGTAAGGTGATTCACGCAGCTGCAGGAACAATGCCCTGTAGTTTTTGACACCTGGCCCGAAGGAGCTCAACATAATCACTATCAACAGGATCACCCATATGTTGACCTTATAGAGGGTTGAAACCATTATGAGCACTGGTAGGAAGGGGAGGACTAGGAAGATCTCTGTAACCCTTTGCATCGCCATGTCAACAGGTCCTCGGAACCACGCGCTCACGGCGCCGATGCTCATCTGGATCAACGCTATAGAAACCGCTGCTGAGACTCCGAAAAGCAACGCTACAGGCGTTCCCCACAGAAGGGCTATTCCTATATCACGTCGTAGATGGTCTGTTCCAGCCCAGCCATAGACTTTTCCGTAAACGACAAGTTTCGCGTCAAAGTCTGCGTTGGGTTCGAACAGAAGCCCTTCGATCAACAGCTTGTACTCACCTTTCAAAACTTTGACCGTGCTAGGGTTTAGGATGCTTTCATCTTCTACTCCAAGCAAGATTGTTGTAGTGGGTATGATATAGGGCGGTTGCTTGTTTAGCTTTCTTTCAATTATCTTGTTCAGCTCAGTTGATAACGCTGTGTCAGCTGATATGTAGAACCTGTCGTCTCTCGAGATTGTTGTTTTTTTGAGGTCAATGTGTGTTCCGTCAGGCTTTAGCCAGCTTATCGTAAGCTGGGGTGGTGAGGTGTTGTAAGAGGATTTGAGGAAGAGGTTAACTTCGCTGGGGAAATCGTCATAACCATACCTAAACCTCATCTCGACCCTTGATATCTTTATGTTTTCACCGGCTCTTACAGACACCTTTATGACTTCAGGACCGGGCTTCTGCGTGTCAAACACCAGCGTGCTGGGCAGTTTTGTGGAGCTGAAGAGGTTAACCCATGCAGGTAGAGCGTTTCGCGGGTTGTCGAGCCAGGTCTGCTCCCCCGCCCGCCAAAGTCTCGCAGCCTCCTCGAAGGGAATAGTGAGAACAGTGTGTATGGAAACGGCTATCAAAATGCACAGTATTCCAACTCCCACGAGAGACGATTTGTAACGGAGAAGAGGTTTTACTTTCATCATCCAGCCATAACACCGGTCCTTACTCTCGGGTCTAGTATGGCGTAGACAAGCTCAAGGACGAACACGGTTATTGCGAGGAGGTAGGCGTAGATAACAACCAGCCCCACGAGGACGGGCGTGTCGAACGTCACTGAGGCTACGTAGAAAAGGCTTCCGACACCAGGCCAGTTGAAAACAGTTTCTGTGATTATGGCGCCCGTCCACGAGGCCAGCAGGGTTAACGACAGGTCGGTTATTATCGGTGGCAGCGTGGGCCTGAGAATGTAGCGTCTTCTAATTAAAGGCTCAGGTAATCCTTTTGCTTTAGCCACCTCCACATAGTCCTCGCTCGAAAATATGAGGAAGAAAGTTCTCCTTGTGTATGTGCTTATGAAGAAATAGGCGGTCAGCCATGATAGTATGGGCAGTATCATGTGACGCAGCACGCTCAAAGCGTATTCGAAACGGTCTGTCGGAGGTGGGACGTCCACCATCCCTCCATAGGGTAACACTCTCAGAACTGAGGCGAATATCAATATGAGAAAAAGACCGTAAAACCATCCTGGCAGAGATGACATAGGTGTTAAAAGGGTCATTATTTTGTCTATTTTGCTGCCGTATCTTCTGCTGAGGAAAAGTCCTGTGAAAAGACCGAGGAAAAAGAGTATGAGCTGTGTTGTCGTGAAGAGGAGGACGGTGTTGGGCAGTCTTTCCATGATTATCACCCTGACGCTCCTTGAGCCGCTGTCGCTGCTGATAAACAGCGACCTTCCCAGCTCAAGGGAGAGAGCATCCCGTAGATAGTTGAAGCTTCTCATGATGAAAGGCTGGTCGAATCCTAGCCGTTTCAGCTCATTCTGGTACAGTTGTTCGATCAGGTTTCTTACCTGAGTCTCGTTCAACGCTCTGTTTGCAGGGTTGGCTCTCACCTCTTGGGATACCCTGAGCAGGACCTCGCCCTTAACTATCTCGTCCACGTAGCCTCCCATGTTAGCCACATATATCGTGACATAGACTGCAACTACCACGGTTAAAGCTAAGACTAAAGCTCGCTTGCCTAGAAAGATCATTGGCAGGAGACTTTTCATCCTGTTAAAAAAATAAAAAGGTAGTTATAAAGGATGGGTTTCTACTTTTTTCTCGTCAGGCTTAAAGCTATGCCGGCGAGGGAAAGGACTATCGCTAGAACCGCTAGGCCCAGCATGAGGTTGACTGTTCCCTGCAGCCCCTCTACGCCAGACGTAACTTTGTCGACGCTGCCGGATAGAGAGCGAAGCTGAGAGTCAAGGCCTGAAATCTTTGCCTCCATGTCGGCCCTAGCTTTGGCAACTTCGCTTAGAATCCCCTCTTTGAAGCTTAGAACGTTCAGCGTAGCTGTTGTGGCGGCGGGTACTCCAACTCTTTTTGATACAGCTATAACTTCGAGGTTGACAGCGCCCGTCGGCAGTTTGTACGTCTCCTCAGGCTTGAGCACTACCCGCCAATTGCCTCCGCCAACAGGTTCTGCAAAGCCTACGGAAGTTCCTACAGGGCTTGTTAGAATGTATTTGACGTATGCGATGTCCTCGTCGGGGTACGGCTTTCCCTTGAAGGTTATCGTGAGAGGAACTTCCGCTGGGAAGCCTGTCTCAACCGTCGGCGTCGCCACAACCTTCACCTCGGGTATCATTGGCTCTGCGAAGCCAGCCCATTTTGTCGGCGGGTCTGGAAACTCTCTGAAAGCCTTCAAGACAACTATCTTAGCAGTCGGGTCGACCCTGTCGAGGTAGAAAGGCCCGTTGCCTACGAGGAAGTGGCCCTTAGCGTCAACCCAATTCTTAAGGTTGTTATACCTCTGTACTGCTTCCTGCCGCGTCAAGTACTGTCCTAGGACTTCCTCATACGGTATGAACCCTTGCTGGATAGCGGTGTTCAGGTATTTCTTGAGGATGTCTATTGATGGCCCCGCCATGAAGCTTGTCCACTCGACTTTCAGCTGGTCGGCTTTATCTGCTGAAAAGGCAAGCTCGCCGTTTGCTTCAGCCAGCCACGCAACCGCTACGGTATGCCACGGTCCTGGACCATAGGTGTAGTCTGTGAAGAAGGCTGAGGCCGCTGAGTTAACGTTCCATTCCGCGTCAAGGAAGGCAACGTCAGAATAGTATTCGATGACCAAAGGGTCTTTGCTGACGATCTTGAAGCCCTTGAAAGTGGCTCTAAATTCTTTGAAGGTAGGCACATACGACTCGTCGTAGACCGGGCTCTTAGGGTCGGCCCTGTCGAACGTCAAGATGTAGCTAAACACTATGTCGGCTAGGGACATCGTGCTTCCGTCGTGGAATTTTCTCTTGAAGAGGTCGTCTTCAAAATAAACAACAGTTTTTGTCTTGGCGGTTGTTCCCGGCGGCGCGTAGGTTATCTTCTGATTTTCAGCATCCCATCCATACCAGGCGTCCTCAGGAACTTTTATCTCTGGAACAAAACGGAGGTCGACATAGTCGAGAGTTACGGTCATCGGCGTCCCAACCAAAGCGTATACCTCAGCTCTCTTGATACGTTGCGGCAGGTATAGACCTGTGTAGGGGTCTGGAATGACTGCAGGGTCGGACGTAGCTCTATAAACCATAGCATCATAGACCCAGTTGCTGCCAGCTACGGGGTTAACCGATTCGACTAAAAGGTCTGTTGAAGCTATTTTAACCGAGCCGCCAACCTTGTCGACATATCTTAACGTATAAGGCCATAGCCTAGCTCCTGAGTAACCTCCAGCAAGGTCGTAGGTAAGTTGTACGTCCTTCCTAGCAGGCCATGGTGCGGTCTGGTGGATTAGCCATACTCTGACAGAGTCTTTCATGGAGAGGGTTATCGCTCTCTTCATTAGCTCATTCCTCTCCTCTATGCTCTTGTACTCGCGGTTCCAAAGCTTGGCAGCTACCCTGTCGAACTCTGGGTCTGGCTTGTAAGCCTGCCATAATGGCGCTGGATCTCCTCTCGGGGTGTAAAAGGCTCCAAAGTTGCTTCCTTCATCTCTATCGACCGATGTTGTTATCCAGCCGCCTGTGTAGAGATGCCATTTACCGTCTGCTGGGTTACCGCGAATCCATATAGGTGATGCTTCCCTGCTTGTCTTGTACTGCCGATCTACTGTGAAGCCGAGCTTCTCCAGCTGCGACGCAACATAGTCGCCTATCTGACGTCTCTGGTCTTCAACCCTTATCAGGAAGATCAAGGTAACAGGCTCGCCTTTATAGTACCATTTTCCATCACGTAGCTGCGCTCCAAGCTTCGTCATCTCCTCGCCGACAATGGTCCGTGCCTTGTCAAAGTTGTAGGCATATTCTCTTTCTATGCCTCTCAGAAGGTCTGCATACCTGCCGTAATCTGGGAAGGAAGGCGCTAAGGCGGTGTATCTCGGTACGCCCAGACCGCCCATAATCTCGCTGGCTATGTAGTTTCTGTCAACCAGATAGTTGATGGCCTCCCTAATCCGAGGCACTGAGAACGGGTTCAGCTTTCCTGTGGCTGGAAACTCAGGGCCAACAGGGTTGAATGTCAGCTCGAAATAAAGCCCATAAGACATAATATATGTTAGCTCAAGTGATTGGCGCACACGTTTGAAGAGCTCCGGGTCCCTAAGGTCTCTGAAGTAAACCTGCATCTCGTTCTTCAACAGCATGTCGATAGCTTTAGCCTGGTCTTGCTCGACGAAAAACACAACCTCGTCAACCCAAGGACCTGTTTGCTGCACTTGCGCGGCAACGTTCAACACCAATGCAGGCAACAGCAGCAGAAAGGCCATCAGAAAAACACAAACCGAACGGCTACAACCCAACATGTTTTTCACAGATAAAACTCCTTGCTCCTTTATAAGATTATGCCAAATTAATCCTAATACATTCGTTTAAAAACTAAATAAGGCTTTCATGGATAATAGCCGGAGCCCAGGTGGTATAGCCAGGTTAGCATCGCCGGCTGTCGCCCGGCGGACCCGGGTTCAAATCCCGGCCTGGGCGTTCAAATAAACATCTTTTATCTGGCTGAGAATTGGTTTTTCTATGGCGGCGTGAAAGGTTCAGCTGGTAACTACCTTTACTTTGATCAACCCTTTTGTTATTGTTTCCTCCGAGGTTGTAAGTCCGTATTCGTCTAAAATCCCTTTCATGGCTTCGAAGACGCATTGTGTGGATTCGAGCCTGCCGCCCACTCCCACGATAGCTATTTCGTAGGTGTTGTGCGAGATGTATTTGACCTCAAGCTTTTTCAGAGGGAAGAACCTGCCCACCGTCCGTCCCAGCTGCAGCAGCTCTTCAAAAGAGTTTGCGTGAACCTTGAGATATTTTCCAACATCTTTTCCGAGCTGTCTGAACTTCTTTATGACGGACTCACGGTCTTTGGTGTAGAGCTCGGCTATCAATGTATCCATGAAGTCTGAGGGCAGGACCACCGCGTCCAAGTCTCTCAGAATCCAGTAAGCCGTTAGGAGATTCTTCAAATCCTGTATCTCAAGGTTCTCCCTGATAAGCTCGAGCGAGGTTTTGAGGATTTGGTTTGTGAGGGAATATAGTGTCATGTGCTTTTCTTCCGCCAGCTTAGAGAGGGCCTCCGCCACCTCGGCGTCAACCGCCAGCGACGCCCTGACCATGACAACACAGGTAAACCACCTTTAATAAACCTACCTATAAGAGCTTATGGACACCGAAAGCTGGCCGAAAATGCTTGAAAATCGGGTTAGGGTTAAAGCCTAAAGCCCCGCAGCGACTTTTCGAAAGTTATCTCTTCAAACCTCAGCCCCAAAGCCTTAGCATACCTGTATGATTCCAGAATCTCTTCCCTTGTTGGGTAACGCGCCATGTCGGCGTAGCGTTTGTCGAACCGTGGGTCTGATGGGTTGCAGTAGCAATCTGGATGGTACTGGTCCATGATGTTCACAGGTGTCAGAGGCATGTTTTCTGCGATCCATTTCAGAACAGGTTTTGTGCAGCATTCCACATGGCCGGGCATGATTAAATGCCTTATAACGATGTCCTCGTCCCACTCGTAGATTAGCTTGTGGTTGGCGGCGACTGTCTCAAAATACCATGGCGTCCTCGCCAGCCATACTGCGCAGCGGTTGTTGCCGAACTTGAAGTCAGGAAGCCATATGTCCACTAGCTCGCGGAGAATCTTCATAGTTTCCCCGCTCATGTACATGTTGGAGTTCCAGAGGATTGGTGTGTTGAACTCGCCTTTGTACGAGGCATACCTCATGTCCATTCCGTAGGGGGTGTACAGGTCGGCCTTTGCTTCCATCGCCTTTGCGTCAACACCTTTGAAAAACCTTAGCATGCTTATGGCTTCGACTATGGTGTGGAGATGTATCGTAGGCTCGCCTCCAACCAGGTTTATGTTGTGACAGCCCTCCATCCTCAACTGCCACATCGTCCACGCGAGCATCTGAGGTGTGAAAACAATACCGTTGTCTTTGTCATGTGATATGTCTGAGTTCTGGCAGAACACACAGCGCTGGTTGCAGGAAGTAAAGAATATCGTTCCAGAGCCCTTCGTCCCACGGATGGGAAGCTCCTCGCCACGGTGGTGGAAATAGCTCGAGACCCTCGACTTGTCGTCCAGCTGACATGTTCCTAGCTTAGTTCCCAGGGACCTGTCAACCCTGCAGTTCCACCTGCAGAAATTGCAGTGGAGCAGCATTTTCTTAACTATCGCCACCTTGAGGTCTAGAAAGTTAGGTTTAGCTGGTGGAAGCTCCTCTAGCTTTATTCTATCTTCTTTAATGCTTTTGAACAGAATGTTAAACTCTTGAGCTTTTTTCTCGTGAAGCCTCCACAGCTCATCCTCGGTGAGAGTGTTTAAATCCGCTTCGACCGGGATTCTTCTGCAGATGAGATATTTGGCTGGCTTTAGGTTGTTGGACACGGCATAGTACCAGTCCAGCCTACCCTTTATCTCGACTGCGGACCATACATCCAGCCCTGCGAAGGAGTTCAACCCCATGGTATTCGCTGTCGCGGGATGGTAAAAGCATTTACCAAGTACTATGGCAGGAGCATGTTTAGGCTTTTAAGAAAGTGGGTTGACGACAGGAGCCATGTTGAGAATTAGCGTAATAAAAGGGGATGGAATAGGCCCGCACGTAGTTGACAAGACGGTAGAGCTTTTACAGTGGCTAGGAGACGTAAAAGGCTTCAGCCTAGAGTTTATTGAAGCACCGGCTGGAGACTCTGTGCTTAAAGAGGTGGGAACAGCTCTTCCCGCAGACTCCCTGCGTAAAATCTCTGTGAGCGATGCGTGTTTGAAGGGGCCGGTTGGAGAAACGGCACGCGATGTGATAGTTTATCTCCGTCAAAAGCTAGACCTCTACGCCAACATCAGGCCCTTCAAGAACTATCCGGGAGTAAAGTCGAAATGGTCTGGCGTCGACTTTGTCATCGTCAGGGAAAACACCGAAGATTTGTACAGGTCCGTTGAAGACGTTGGCGAAGACTATGCTGTCGCCTTGCTGGTCATAACAAGGAGAGGCGCTGAGAGAATAGCTAGGGTGGGTTTCGACATGGCTGCCATGAGGCGTAAAAAGTTGACTATCGTGCATAAAGCAAACGTCGTCAAAGCATACCAGCTTTTCAGAAACGTTTGCATGCAGGTAGCGGCTAAATATCCTTCGGTAACGGCTGATGAAATGTATGTGGACAACGCGGCTTACCAGCTTATAATAAACCCAGAGTATTTTGACGTTATACTCACTCCAAACATGTTTGGCGACATTCTCAGCGATGAAGCGGCGGGAATAATGGGTACAATAGGGATAGCCGGCTCTGCAAACATAGGAGACTCGTTTGGATTGTTCGAGCCTGTCCACGGCTCAGCGCCCACCCTAAACCCAGAATATGCAAACCCGACCGCCATGATGCTGGCGGCTAGAATGATGCTTGAATGGTTGGGGAAAGTAAAAAATGACAGAAGACTGTCGGAGGCTGCTGCGTTGATTGAAAAAGGTGTCGAATACGTCCTGAGAGAAGGGCGGAGTCTCACCCCCGACCTCGGCGGCAAAGCAACGTGCAGCGAATACGTTAACGAAGTTAAAAAGAAGATATCGAGTCTGGCTTAGTGGTTGTCGATGTTGCGGGGAGTTTTCAAAGCTCCTTCCAGCTCGGCCAACGTAGGCCCTGGCTACGACGTCTTCTCCATGGCTTTGGAAAAACCCTTTCTCACTGTTGAGATAAGCGTAGACGAAGGCGACGAGATAGTTGTCGTAAACAAAGGGAGATACGCGGGGTTGATGTCAACAATTCCAGAGAAAAATGCTGGAGCCGTGGCCGCTACAAAGCTGCTTCAGAAAAAAGGTTTAAGGAAAAAAGTTGAGCTTGTTTTTTATGCAGACATTCCACCCCGGAAAGGCTTAGGGGCCAGCGGGGCCGAAGCCGCTGCAGCAGTCTTCGGGTTGAACAAGCTTCTCAGCATCGGGATGAAGCCCCATGAGCTTGTTGAGGCAGCTGCAGCAGCCGAGCCTGGGGGACATCCCGACAACGTAGCAGCATCATTACTAGGCGGTTTTGTAGCATGTCTCCGCGAAGGTGAAGGACTCTCCGTGTTGAAGATAAACCCGCCAGAAGACCTAGGCATCGTCGTGATAGTCCCAGATGTCTCGAAAGAGTCTACAGCTTTAGCTAGAAAAGCTGTCCCCGAAAAACTTAGCCTGGAAACGCATGTGGAGGTTGTTTCGAGGGTCGGTGTGGCGGCGCTGGCTTTATGCAGAGGAAACCTCGACCTGTTTCTAAGAGCCGTCTACCGAGACCCTTTCGTAGAATACTTTAGGGCGGAGGCTGGCGTGTATGGCGAAGGCGTTGACGGCAGGAAACTGTTGACGGAGAAAGAGCGTCTTCTCAAGAAGTATAACGTTGCGGAGGTGGTCAGCGGAGCAGGGCCGTCCAGGGTTTTGTTCTACAAGATTTCCGAGAACAGCCAGCAGAAAGGCATGAGGTCAGTAGACGCTGCTGTGGAAGAGGTTGTTGAAGGGTTTAAGGCAGCTGGCTACAGCGTCTCAGAAATTTTTGAGACACGGCCAAGTCTCACCGGATGCATGCAAACAGCCTAAATAACGCCGTCTCTTCGGAAACCTCGTGGAAACTGACTACAAAAAATTCGTAGACAACGAGTTTAAAGACTTTAACGTTTACCAGGTTTTGGCGAACGTGGAGAGAAACGGCGTACGCAGGAAAACTTTGGAAAAGCTGGCTGAGGTGGAGAAAAGACATTATAATTTCTGGCGGCTTTACGTTCCAGGCTACAAACCAAGCGTCTCAGCGGCCTATCTCCACTTAATGGTAATCGCACGTTTTTTGTTAGGTGTTACGTTTGTGATCAAATCATTGGAGAACCATGAGAAAAACACTCTTGAAACGTACAGGGAGCTGGCCTCATCCCTTAATCCTTCAAACAGCGAACGACAGGCGATTGAGAAAATCATCAACGAAGAAGCTGAGGTAGAGAAGGGATTGGTGAGCGAGATAGACGAAGCTGTTGCAAGATATCTTGGTTTTATGATGCTTGGCGTAGCCGATGCAATCATAGAGTTGACAGGGGTTCAAGCAGGTTTCCTCGGGGTGACCAGCTCAACGCTCGCAGCCGGCATAGCTGGTTTGATAGTTGGTATTGCGGCTGCCATCTCAATGGGCGCCGCATCTTATCTGCAGGCTCGGCAAGGCGTTTCTGAAAGGCCGGCTGTATCCGGCCTGGTTACAGGAGGCCTTTACATGCTGACTGTTGCGGCGCTGTCGCTCCCATACTACTTGATAAAAGATATGACAACGGCCTTTGCTGCTTCAATAACATCAGCTACCTTGCTCACAGCCTTCTTCACCTACTTCTCATCGGTGATTCAGGACAAGAACTTTAAAAAAGAGTTTGCCCTCAGCATCGCTATACTGTTTACCGTAACTTTAGGCACTTTCATGCTGGGAAAGGCTTTGGGACAGCTTTTCGGAATAGACACAATACTGCCAGCCTAACCTTCCTCCAGCAGCTCAATAATTTTTGGAATTAGGTTGACGCTCGGTATTACAGCATCCGCACCGCCTTCTATGAAGAAGTAAGAAAGCTCTTGCTCCTCTCCATATACTCCGCCGAAAAGCAGACGGTCAATTTCACGCTTCGCCCTAGTAAACATCACATAGTCTTCCACGCTGTTACCTAGAAACAGCACATCGCCCTGGCTCGGTAGGTTTTGGACGGCCTCCAGCAAGGACCATGGGCTGGGCTTCTCGTATTTCTCTCTCTTGTCAGGCTCGGCTGTCACCAAGTCGCCGACGAAAACGCAGGCTTTTTTCTCGAAGAACTCCGACAGCGGACCGAGCGTTTTCCAAGTCTCCCAAGACCCGCGTCCGGTGCTTATGCCCATGCTAATGCCTCGGCCGTATAGTCTCTCCAACGTCTCCGCATCAACCAAAAGCCTCTCGTTCTTCAACCTTCCCTCAAAAGAAAAGAAAGGCCCTAAACCCCTCAGCTTTGAAGCTTCGTCAGAGCCGAAGAAAGCTTCCTCGAACACTGTTGTCAGCAGACTGTCGCCGTACTTTCCTGGATAGTTCAGAATTTTCTTAACCTTGACTACGTCCTCATAGCTTATCCCCAGCTCCGACTCAACCTCTCTCAAGGCTGCAGCCGTTCCCTCTAAAGGCGACAGCCTTTTCTCAAGCTGTTTAAACCACTCCAAAGCATGCTGTTCGGATAAATTGTTCAGCCCCTCCTGACTCTTTAAGATTTCACCAAGCTCACTTACGGTTTTTCCTTCAAACTTCTCCAACCTGTTTTGAAGGTTTATACCGTTGTCCTCTGAAAACCTCTTAACAACCCATTCAACAAGAAGCGTTATTGTGTCGCAGTCGTTGTTAAAGCTTCCCACAGACCTTACTCTGTATATCACGTCTGGAGGGATCATAGACCCGGTCATATCAAAACCTGTCAAAAGTGTGACAAGCCGTGCAGCTACATCTCTGATAACCTGGTCGTAAGATGTTTTTTCGTCGATGAGTACTCCGTCGCAGTCGAATATGATCGACCGTACTGATGAAAGCCTGTCCATCAGCGAGTATTTGACGTATGAGACTCCGGCGCCCGTCTTCAGCTCAAGGTATTCTCTTATTTTGCTGTCCAACCCCTTTTTCAGCAATGTTCTTTGATGTTTTAAAGATGAGGGTTTTCCGCAAAAGCTTTTATATATGGCGGTCTGCTGGCCGCCATGGCGTCGGCGAAAAACCTAAAGTGGGATGACATCGCTTGGGAAAAGTTTCGTGAGGATATTTGGAGGAGGATCGTTGTGGGAGAGCGGGTTATGTTGGCACAGTTACGGATTAGCAAGGGAGCTAGAGTGCCCATGCACAAACATCACAACGAACAAGTCTCATATGTTCTGACGGGTGCGATGAAGTTTATCTTAGAAGACGGCACAGAGCATTTGGTGCGGGAAGGGTGCGTGTTCGTCATACCTTCCAACGTCGGTCACGCGGCTGAGGCTGTTGAGGATAGCTTCCTGGTGGATGTGTTCTCACCGCCGCGGGAGGATTGGCTTAGGGGGGAGGACGCTTATCTAAGAAAAACCTAGCCACGCTGCCTATATTCCATAACCCATTCGTGCATCAGCCGCCAATGCCATTCATCGGATTCTTCGATGACCTCGTACTGCTCAGTCTGCTCGGCAATCTTGACGGCTAGGATGTGGTAGCACATGGGTTTCTCATGGCTCATGACACGGAAGAAGAAGTCCTCGCACGAACAGTATCCCACGGCTGTCATGACCACGTAGTCGCGTGTTTTTCCGACAACAACCCATCTAACCCTGTTGCTGGGCTTGAAGACATACTTCTTCACCCTTTTAGCACGTACGCATTCGTAGGCTTCTTCGAAAAGTGGAGGATAATCTCTCTCAATTTTGCTAAGCTCTTCGTTCATGCGAGAATCTCCCTCAGCCTTCCTAAACTGCCCAGCACCGAGCCGTCTAGGGCGATGACCTCAGCGTTGTCGATGTCGAAAACACCCGTGTTAAGCAAGGGGCCTCTGACCAGTTTTGAGAGGCTTAAATCCACTATAGACCTGCCTTGCAGCATGCTGTTGAAGCTGGGCATTATCAGAAGGGTTACATCGCCTTTCAAACCGGGACATGTTTCGCCGTACAGGGCTTCGTAAAGATGTTTTCTCGAGCCCTTGAGCTTAAGCCAAACCCTAAGCCGCGCGCCAGCCTCTCCCACACCTATTCTTAAAACGGGATGCAGATGGCCTGTGACGATGACTGAGGCTTTGACGAAATTTTTGTGAGGCTTGACATGCCCGTGTGTGAAAGCAAGCTTCTCCTCCTCAACAAACAACCCCCGAGACGGATAAAAGGTTGCAAACTCTCCAAGAATCCTTTCAATCCGGCCGTCGTGATTGCCGGGCAACACGATTATTTCGTCAACATGTTTTCTGAGCTCACTCAGAAATTTTGGAAGAATCTCCGTTTCGAGGCTTGAAGGGCCGGTTACGTTGTGTTTCAAATCGCCCACGACTATCAGCTTATCCGCATCTGTGTTTTCAACCAGCTGCGCCAGCTCGTTGACTATCTTACGGCTTTGCAACGGCACCCTAACCCCCCGCATTCTAAGCTCTTCTTCAAAACCTATGTGGAGGTCTGCGACGGCGACCGCTCTGTACGGTTTTTCAACAAGCAGGGCTGGATGGCCTTCAAGAAGCCTCAATCCAGCCACATCCCTAGCGCTTTGTAACTTCAGCCAGCTTCTCAGGCAGGTAGTCTGTGACTATGTATTCGAGGCCGTAGCGGCTAAGGGCCTCCAGCTCAGCCTTCCTCTGCATCTTCTTAAAATTGTTTATTTCACGTTTCCACGGGTCATGCACGTAGCGTGGGTCTTTTTCAAGCTCAGCCACCCTCCGGATATCTTCTTCGTTAAACTTCATTGACGGCAGTTTATACTTGGTTATGTCGCTGGCCCACAGCCCCGCCCAAACTCCGTCTGGAACATTCAGCTCCCTCACATGCGCCGACAAAGCCGAGCCAAAAATTATCACGCTAGCTATATGCATTCCCCAAGGGTCTGCATCGCTGAATATGTAGACCGACAGCCCAAGCTCTTGGTTGAGACGGCGGATAAACTTCCGAGTAGCCCGAGGCGCTTGACCAGCCGTATGCACAACTATCGCCTTGTATTTCTGAGGAACATTTTCCTCGAGAAAACGTTGGTAGATGGCACCCTTCTCAACTACAAAAACTTGTTCAGCCTGGCACCTGATAAACTCCGCCGTGGTCATAGCAGGGCCGATCATAGCTCCGTCTGGAATTGTGGTAAGGTCAAGCCGTCTCCCCTCGTATCCTGGGACCGTGTATTCGATGACCATGGGACCGAAAATGCTTGACCTCTCCTCGGGATATATGTTAAAGTCTTCCCTGACGGTTCCAACCAATGTCTCAAGCTCTGTAACCGCTTCATCGCTTTCCTGCTGGTCTTCAAAATCTACGCCGTACCCGAGGGCGTTGTAGAAAGCGTCTCTCAAAGTGCTGGTTTTCTTAAACGTAATGAGCTGGGCTGCGAACATTGTCATCCAGCAGAGCTGGGCCAACGGCCTCAGGTGCTTGATGTTCTTTGCAGTTCTTATGATCTTACGGGGGCCGAGTACGTACTGACGTAGCTTTGTATCATACTCGATGTTTGCAGTCGTTCTAGCAGGTATCTCGAGCTGTGGAAACTCCTGGTTTTCTATTGACTTGACGATCGACCTAGCTAGCTGTTTTATTCTCTCCAGCACAATCTTCCGCGCTTCGACAGGCTTCTGCCTGTGTTCGCTCGGCTTTTTCGGGCTCACTAAAAAATGTCTTACGAGGATGTTCTTAAGGTTAGGGGGGGTGGGTTATGAGGGATGAGATTTGCAGGCTGGCGTTCAGAAAAGGTGTTGGGTAGACGCCTATCAAAAATGCTAGCATGGCTAAAAGGAGGAGCGGCGTTCTCATGCTAGCTCCAACGGGTTTGAGGTTTTTGAGAGCGTCTGAAGGCTCCTTAAGGAATATCGACTGCACAAGCCGAATGTAGTAAGCCACGCCAAGCAATATATTTACTATCATCACCGCTGCGAGAACCGTATATACCTGTCCAGCTGACAAAGCTGCGGTAACGATGGTGAACTCGCTCCAGAAAACGTTCAACCCAGGTATGCCGGCGAGGGATAAAGCCCCTATCGCAAAACAGGTAGACGCAAAAGGTAGTTTCTTGCCTATGCCCGCTAGATGGTCTATGTTTCTGGTGGTAGTTGCATGGATGAAGACTCCGGCGCCTAAGAAGAGGAGGGCCTTCATCAAAGCATGGTTCAAGACGTGGAAGAGACCTCCTGCAACACCTGTAACGTTGGCTACGCTGAGCCCGAAGACGATGTAACCGATGTGGGCTATTGAGCTGAAAGCCAGCAGTCTTTTAATATCTTCCTGCATCAAAGCCAGCAGGTTTCCGACAGTCATTGTGAGGACGGCGAAAAGCGCTAAGCCCAGCCTCCAGTCGAAGAAAACTGGCGGAAAAACGCCGAGCATCATCCGGAACATGGCGTAAACGCCGGTCTTTATGACTACTCCTGAAAGCATCGCGCTTATCGGGCTTGGTGCCGCTGGGTGGGCGTCGGGAAGCCATGAATGAAAGGGAGCCATCGCAGCGTTTACACCGAATCCCGTCACGAGGAAAGCTATTGTCAAATAGCTCCACGGCTCTCCTGCTGCTGCGGCCGTTCCTATGACTGAGGCGAGCTTGCTTAATTCAAGGGTTCCGGCCATACCGTAAAGAAGAGACATTCCAAAGAGTATGGCTGAGGCGCCGGCCGCACTCATAATCAGGTATTTAAAGGATGCTTCGACAGCCTCCCACGAACGGTATCTGAACGCAACCAACAGATACGACGATATTGACATCATCTCCCAGAAGACGAAAAACGTGAAGAGGTCGCCGGAGAAGACAACTCCCACCATTCCAGTAACCAACGCTATCAGCAGCGGGTAAAACTCAGGCTTCCTCTCCTCTATGTAGCCGACTGAGAAAATGCTTGCCATAAGCCCTACCCATATGAAGATGAGTGAGAGGAAGGCTGACAAGGCGTCAACGTAGATTATGGATGAAGCTGGTCCAAACGACACTGTGTAAACTGTTCCGGCGAAAACGGTCTGGGCCTGTTGGAGAGCTATAGCAAACGAAACCGCTAAGGCCAGCGACCCGTAAACATCCATCAACTTCGGTGTCCCATATCTTCTTGCAACGAGGGAGAATATTGGGGCGATGACGGTGAAGATTATTAGAGCGTTAAGCGTTGGGGTAAAGTCGACCATAACTCCTCGGTTAGCGGGCTCCGAAGCAGCTTTTTAGTTTTAGGAGCAGCCGGTTGTGGCGCCGCAGTTTACGCAGACGTAACAGGTTCCGCTCCTAGCCATTATGCTTCCGCACTCGGGGCAGGCGGGGGCATCGGGTGCCGGCGCCTTCACTTCCACAACCTTTTCAGCGAGGGAAACTGCTTCACGGTCTTCGCCGTCGACCAGCCCCAGCTCCGCACGGTCGTTCTCTGAGAGGAATTTCAACGCAAGCCATCTGAAGACATAATCAACGACGGACTTGGCGAACCTTATCTTAGGATTGTCTGTGTATCCCGATGGCTCAAACCTTGTGTGAATGAATTTGTCGACAAGCACTTTTAACGGCACGCCATACTGCAGGGCTATCGAGGTCACGATCGAGAAAGAATCCATCAAGCCAGCTAGGGTACTGCCTTCCTTCGCCATCTTGATGAATATCTCTCCGGGCGTGCCATCTTCGTAGAGACCGACGGTTATGTATCCCTCCTGCTCCCCGACCCTGAATTTGTGGGTGACAGCGGTTCTCTCGGCTGGAAGCCTTCTTCTCACAGGTTTTGGCGCGGCTTCCTCCTTCGCTGTCTTAGTCGAAAGCGGTTGCGAGAGCTTGCTCCCATCCCTGTAAATTGCTATGCATTTAAGCCCCATTCTCCATGCATCCATGAAAACCGACGCCACATCTTCGACCGTGGAGGAGTTAGGCATGTTCACTGTCTTGCTTATTCCGCCACTGAGGAAAGGCTGGACGGCCGCCATCATAAGCAGGTGAGCACGGTAGTGTATGAACCTTTTACCCTTCCGCCCCGATGGGACGGCGCAGTCAAAAACAGCGTAATGCTCCGGCTTTAAGTGGGGAGCACCCTCTACCGTCAAAGCCCCGCAGACTATCTCCTCAGAAACCTCAATCTCGTGGTCGCTGAAGCCCAAGTATTTCAACAAGTTGAGGGACGGGTCTTTGTACACGTTATCTTGTACGCCCAGCCTCTTGAAACACTCAGGCCCCAGCACGTTTACGTTGAAGACGTCCTTAAAACTGGTTACCGAGGGGAGAAGCTGTTCAATTTTCTGAATCTCGGCTTCCGTAAGACCACGTGCTTTTAGAGCGGTCGCATTGACGGGCTGGCTTCCGTACAATGTGTTTGTCCCTATCACGTACTGAATGATGTCCTGAATCTGCCGCGGACTGTAACCCAGTTTTCTGAGAGCAGGCTCCAAAGACCTGTTGACAAGTTTGAAATAGCCACCTCCCACAAGTTTCTTCATTTTAACGATCGAAAAGTCAGGCTCTATCCCCAAAGTGTCGCAGTCCATTAGAAGACCTATGGTTCCGGTTGGTGCTATCAGAGTTGCTTGAGCGTTTCTAACCCCGTATTTCTCGCACATCTCCAACGCCCTATCCCAAGCAGACCTGGCTGCGTCGAGGATGTATTTTTCACAAAGCTCTAACGGTGGAAGATATGGTTTTATTTCCAAACCTTCATACTCTTCCGGCTTAGCGCCATATATTGCGCGTCTGTGGTTCTTCAAAACACGCAGCACGTGTCTCCGGTTTTTCTCGTACTCGGCGAAAGGCCCTTTCACGCTCGCTATCTCCGCAGACGTTGCGTAAACCTCAGCCGTCATCAACGCCGTAACCGCTGCAGCTGCAGCCCTGGCTGCGTCACTGTCGTACGGCAGCCCCATTCTCATCAATAATCCGCCTAAGTTGGCGTATCCGAGGCCTAGGCTCCTAGTTCTGTAACTCATCTCAGCTATTTCCGCGCTCGGATACTGGGCCATGGCCACGGTTATTTCTAAAACAATCGTCCAGAGCCTGACGGTGTGTTTAAAGGCGTCAACCATAAACACACCCTTTTCCTCGTCGTAGAATTTGACGAGGTTTAGCGAGGCTAGGTTGCATGCGGTGTTGTCTAGGAAGTTGAACTCGGAGCATGGGTTTGTAGCGTTTATCCTGCCTGTCTCGGGGCAGGTGTTCCAATCGTTGATGGTTGTGTCAAACTGGAGCCCGGGATCTGCGCAAGACCATGCAGCTCTCGCAATCTTCTCACACAGATACCTTGCTTTGACTTTCTTCACAACTCTTCCGTCAGTCCTCCATCTTAGAGCCCATTCGCCGTCGTTCAAAACAGCTCTCATAAACTCGTTAGTAACCCTGACCGAGTTGTTAGAGTTCTGGCCTGAGACGGTTTGGTAAGCCTCTCCCTCAAATTCAGCGGGATAGCCGGCGGCTACTAACGCTGCAACCTTCATCTCCTCTTTCACCTTCCAGTCGATAAAGTCCTCGATTTCGGGGTGGTCGATGTTCAGCACAACCATTTTCGCTGCTCTGCGGGTCGTTCCGCCGGATTTTATCGAGCCTGCGACAGCGTCGCCGACCTTCAGGAAAGACATGACGCCGCTAGAAACACCTCCCCCCGACAGAGGCTCACCCTTAGCCCTGAGAGTAGAGTAGTTGCAGCCTTCGCCGCTACCGTACTTGTATATACGCGCCTGCTTAACCCACATATCCATTATTCCGCCGGGGTTCACCAAATCATCTTTGATGGAGAGTATGAAGCAGGCGTGTGCCTGTGGACGGAGGTATGCGTTTTTCGAGGGAACCACCGTCTGAAGCTCTTCATCATAGTAGTAATGTCCCTGCGACGGCCCTTCTATTCCGTAGGCCCAGTGGATGCCTGTGTTAAACCACTGCGGCGAGTTTGGCGAGGCTATCTGAGCGATTAACATGTACTCTATTTCATCTTGAAAAGCTTGCGCATCTTCTTCCGAATAGAAATAACCTAGTTTCTCTCCCCAGAACCTCCAGCAGCCGGCAAGCCTCCTTACGACCTGTTTGAGTGACCTTTCCGGTCCGAGAACCGGTCCCCCATTCTCGTCCGTCAAAGAGTTTCCATGCTCATCGTATTGGGGCACACCGGTTTTGCGAAAATATTTCTGTGCAAGGATGTCTGTGGCTACTTGAGACCAGAAATTAGGGACCTCAACATCCTTCATCTCAAAGATGACGTTGCCGGCGAGGTCTCTTATCTGCGAGGTTCTCCTCTCCCACTTAAAGTAGGAGAAAACATCTCTTCCGTCTGTGTAAAACCTCTTCACTACAAGCCCCTTGCGCTCCGGCAGATGTGGTGTTGATTGTTCCGCGACAGCCATGGACTAACCAAAGCTCCCCACGCCTTATAAAATTTAACTTTCGGCCAAAACACATCTGATAAAAACAAGCATTCGGCTGCAAAAAATTTTCATCGTGTGATTTCCTGCTTGCTCACGAATTCGTAAAGCTCTCTGGCCCTTGAATTTGTTTCAAACCATTTCCTCACGGGGGCCAGAAGCTCATTCAACGCCTCTGCTACAGCGTTCTTAAGGTCTAACGGGTGGAGGCTGCCGTCCACAAAATCCCTCTCAACCTGCTGGTAGCTTGTGTAGTCGACGCTACCGCCATACTTTGAAGGGCGTTCAACGTGCAAAACATTCTTTAACGGAAATATGATGAAACTGCAGTATTCGAGAACTGGGTTTCCGGACACTTGCCGCGGCGGGCAGTAAGCGTTGTGAATTTTCCTCTTAATCGTCTCATAATCATCGTGAACGTAAATGCTAGACTCGGGGATGCTTTTACTCATCTTAGAGCTTATCTGGACGTCTAAGGCTTCTTCCTCTTCAAGTCCCGTCGGACCCGTTGGACCGGACAAACCCATTAACATATGGTGATGGACTGCAACGGGCTTCCAGAAACCGAGTTTCGGGCCAAGCTCCCTAGCCAAGATGTTTGCTCTTCTCTGGTCCAAGCCTAGCTGACATATCCTAGCTCCTAGGGTGAATATGTCAGCAACCTGCATGCCAGGATATAGAAGCTGGGCTGCTTCCTGAAGTTCGCCCTCCCTCCTCCCCATTATCGGCAGGCATCTGAGGACGCGTCTGAGCGTAGTGTTTCTCAGAACCTCTATCACAAGCTTCCAGTAATCTCTGTCGGAGGCCATGTCGCTCGCCCAAACTATCTCAACTCTGTTAACGTCTATTCCTGAAGCCTTCCAAACCTCTATAAAATATTCGCCGACACGTTTTATCTTCTCCAAGTCTCCGGCCATCTTCTTGTTTATGGCTGCATGCCAGTCGGCTAGCAGAAGCTTAAACCTGCATCGGGCTTCGAGCATGTCTCTCAGCTTTATGGCTCTCAGGAGGGCGAAGGGTATGTGAGCTAACCCGCTGGGTTCGAACCCGTCGTAGGCGATGGGATGCTCCTCGGTCTCCAGGAGCTGCCGCAGCTCCTCATTTGTAATTACCTCTTCGGCGGGCGGGCGTGTTATGAGCTCGATTCGCCTCTCTAAATCCATCACCTTTCGAAAGAGTTCTCAGGTAATAAACGATGCTTCGCTATATGCTCATTAGGGACTTTTAATAAGGGGTTGGCTGTGAAAAAACCCAATAGGCTCATCAACGAACGCAGCCCCTACCTCCTTCAGCACGCCTACAACCCCGTAGACTGGTATCCCTGGGGTGAGGAAGCCTTCCAAAAAGCAAGGCTGGAAAACAAACCCATCTTTCTCAGCATAGGATACTCGACATGCCATTGGTGCCATATCATGGAGAAAGAGTCTTTTGAGGACAAGCAGATCGCGGAGATTTTAAACACCTATTTCGTCCCGGTGAAGGTCGACAGGGAGGAAAGACCTGACGTGGACGAGTTTTACATGAAGGCTGTTATGGTTATGACAGGCCATGGCGGATGGCCTTTGACCGTTATTTTGACGCCTGACCTGAAGCCTTTCTTCGGGGGCACCTATTTCCCGCCGCGGCGGAGAGAAGGGTTGAGGGGGTTGGATGAAATCCTGAAAGCTTTAGCGGATCTTTGGAGAAAAAACCCTGAAGATGTCAAAAGAGCTGCTGAACAGACCGTGTCTGTCCTCAAAAGCCTGTACACTTTTTCTGAGAGTGGTGAAGAGCCGTCATACAACCTTGTTGTCCATGCTTTCGACAGTCTCGTCGGCGCCTACGACGAAGTGCATGGAGGCTTCGGGACAGCTCCCAAATTCCCAATGCCAACATACATCGAGTTCCTGCATGCGTATTGCATTTTTGAGAGAGAGCCGCTGGCGTTGAAGATATCAACCCATACTTTGGAGAAAATGGCCCGCGGGGGGGTTTACGACCAGCTTTCCGGAGGCTTCTTCCGCTATTCAACCGACCGCATCTGGCTTATACCTCATTTTGAGAAGATGCTCTATGACAACGCTTTACTTTCTAGAGTATACCTCCAAGCATACCTGCTGACAGGTATGGAACTTTTCAGGAATGTTGCTGTGTCAACGCTTGACTGGATGGTTGACGAGCTTACAGCTGCCGAGGGCGGTTTCTACTCCGCCGTGGATGCAGACAGCCCAGAGGGCGAGGGAGCCTACTATACATGGAGAAAAAAAGAAGTTGAGCAGGCATTAGACAGGGAGCTTGCCGAAATAGCTTTGAAGGTCTTTGGAGTAAGCGAGGAGGGCAACTTCGAGCACGGCAAATCTGTCCTAACCTTTGCAAAAGACTTGGAAACACTTTCACGCGAGCTGCAAACAAACCGACAGGACCTGATTAACAAGATTGCTGAAGCTAAGGCCAAACTCTTGTATGCAAGACGGAGCAGGCCCTCTCCAGCCATAGACGATAAGATTATCGCCTCATGGAATGGGCTGGCAATTTCAGCATGCAGCCTAGGATATCAAATCACAAAAAACGAAAAATACCTGGGAGCTGCGGTAAAGGCGGCTGAGTTCATCATATCCAATCTCTGGAGGAACGGTAAAATGTTAAGAATCTATAGACACTCAGCAGGCGTTCAAGGCTTTTTGGACGACTACGCATACGTGGCCAACGGCTTGATAGACCTCTTCCAAACATGCTTCGAGACAAAATATCTAGAGACATGTTTGAACATAGTGGACAGCTTGCTGGAGCATTTCTGGGACAGTGAAGCTGGCGGGTTCTTCTATACTTACGAAAACATCGGAGATGTTTCAAGGCTGAAGGATGCTTATGATGGAGTTATGCCGTCAGGCAATTCTATGGCGGCCTGGGTGCTGCTGCGTCTGTACGAGTTGACAGGAAGAAATGACTATCTTGAAAAATCCTACGCTGTATTCAAGGCTTTTTCCACTGCTTTAAACAACCATCCCGCCGAGCATATTTTCATGATTCAAGCACTAGCAGCATACCTCAAACCCAGGACAGAGATAGTTATTGCATGCAATAATAGGGAAGGGGCGAAAAATTTTGTCGACCTCATTCATACTTTCTACCATCCTTTCAAAACCCTTGTGGTAGTGGGTGATTGGAACAGAGATAGTCTTGCTAGAATATCGCCGTTAGTCACCGATAAAACATCCATCAACGGTTTACCGACAGCATACGTCTGCGAAAACTACACATGCCGCCTCCCTGTCACAGACGCCGGCGAGCTCTTGAAAATTCTCGGGTGGCGTAGGTGAGAAAAGCGTTAGCAGTTCTGCTGTTGACATGGCTTTCATGGTTTTGGAGCCATGGAACACGCGTAGGAGTATCGGCAATCACACCCTTCCTACGCCAAAGATTTTCTATATCCACTGCCGAAGCCGCAGCGATACCTGGGGTTCTAAACCTTGGGTTCTACTCTTTCACTTTTGTTTCAGGAAAGATACCGGCAAAAACGGGGTTTAGAAACGCGGTCATGCTCTGTGCTTTAGGGGCCGGCGTGGCCACCGTAGCGGCTGGACTCCTCGATAACGTTTACATTTTTTATTGCACGGTATTTCTGGTGGGTATTTTCCTGTCGTTGCACCTACCCTCCGCTATACCGTGGCTGGGCCAGCTTTTCAAAGGCGTTAGGCAAGGCTTCTTCATTGGCGTCCATGAATCAGCAGCTCCTGCGGGGCAGACGTTAGGCCCTATCATTCTCGCGTTCCTGTTCACCGTCTTTGCATACACGTTTTCATTCTGGGCTTGGGCCTCGATCCCCATCTTAGCGGGGTTGGCTCTACTGTCGTTAACAAAGCCTGAAAGCGGAGAACATAGACTTTCTTCTAAACCGCTTTTGCAGTACAGCGTAAGGAGAGGGCTAGCACCTTTAACTGTTTTAACCATCGCAAACCTTGTGGGAAACCTCGGCGTTGTAGCAATCGTACCGCTCCATCTCGTCGACACGTTCAACCTCGACAAGGCATACGTGGCGATGATCGTGGGGGGCAGCAGGCTGCTGGGTGTTGTTGGACAGCCTCTAGGAGGGTATCTGTTCGACAAGCATGGTTTCTTCAGGGTTGCTTCAACGGTTACTATTCTTAACCTACTGTCTAACATGTACCTGATGCTAGCTTCATACAGCTTTGTTTACCCGTTTATGATGGCGGTTCAGGCAGCAGCTACCGCAATGTATTTTCCAGTTGTCTACAGTTATCTTGTAAGGAACCTCGGGCCGCCTGCCTCGCAGGTTTTGGGGAAAGTTTTTTCCATAGCAGGGTTAGCGGGACCGACTACAGCACCTATCCTAGCGGGGTTTCTGGCTCAAAAGCTCGGCTACACAGCAGCCCTAGCATATCCTACATTACTAGCCCTCGCAGGAACTCTGTCTCTTGTTTATCTGTCCAAGGAAAGATAGGAATTTATTTTTATAGAGCCGCTCACCGATGTTGGACGTGGTTGAATGGTTGTCGTAAAACTGCCTGACATAGGTGAGGGTATAGCCGAGGGTGAAGTCATAAGGTATCTTGTCAAAGATGGGGACTATGTTGACAAATACCAGCCTTTAGTTGAGATAATGACGGTTAAAGTGAACGTCGAAATTCCTTCACCGGTTAAAGGGAGGGTTGTCAAGATTCTCGCCCAGCCGGGCCAGGTGCTGAAGGTAGGCGAGCCGTTTATCGAAATAGAGTCAGAAGAGGCTGTTGAGGAGGTGCAATCGAGGGCTCCAGTCACAACTTCCCCGGCGGAGGCCCCGTCGCAGCTGAGAAAAACAGCTGCAGTCATTGCAACGCCTGCGGTTAAGAAGCTTGCAAAAGAGTTGGGTGTTGACCTCAGCAGGGTGCAAGGCTCGGGCCCCGGGGGAAGGATTACGGAGGAAGATGTTAGACGTGCCGCCGGCGGCTACGAGACTCGAATCCCCATTAAAGGGCTGAGACGTATGATTGCTGAGAAGCTAGTTACAGCCAAGTCGAAAACGGCTTTGGTGACAGTTTTCGAAGAGGTAAACGCCGAGGAGCTTGTGAAACTGAGAGATGAGATGCGGCAAGTTCAGCGTGAGAAGGGTGTTAAGCTCACGTTCATGCCGTTCATCATGAAAGCGATAATGGAGACGGTAAAACAATACCCCGCCGTCAACGGCTGGATTGACGAGGAAAAAAATGAGATCGTCCTGTCAAAGATTGTAAACATAGGCTTTGCAGTTGACTCACCTGACGGGCTCCTTGTCCCCGTAGTGAAAAACGTCGAGTCCAAGGACGTATGGGCTCTGGCAAAAGAGGTTGAGGAACTTGCGGAGAAAGCTCGTCTAGGCAAGCTATCCCTAGACGATGTTAGAGGCGGAACAATCAGCATATCTAACTACGGGGCTTTAGGCTCGTTGTCTGGAACGCCTATAGTTAATTATCCCGAAATAGCTATAGTGGGCGTTGGCCGTCTGGAGAAACGGCCAGTTGTTAAGGACGGGCAGGTCGTTGTGGGCGAGGTCATTCAACTGGCTGTGACAATGGACCACAGAGCTGTAGACGGCGGTACTATGGGCGGTTTTGTCTTGGCCTTAAAGAAGAACCTAGAAAATATTAGGCAAATAATCGGTCAGGTTTGACCAAACTTTCTGAAGTAGGTTTGCAGGCAGGAGTTTGGGTTGAGGCCATCGTGTCAACATACCTTGAAAAAACACCCCACGCAGCGGCTATGGGCTGCATTACTCCAGACGAGACATCCTTGGTCCTCAAGCCTTTCACCGACACCCAAACTTTCAAAAACCTGTTGAAGACAAAAAGTTTGGTGGTCAACATAACCCATGACCCCGTTCTGTTTTACAGGGTTGTCTTCGGTGAGAAAATTGAGTTTGGAGCGGCTAGGTTTGTCGACGCGCCTGTTGTTAAGGAGGCCACCGCATGGATAGAGGCTTTAGCCGTGGGTTTCAAGCCGATATCTATGGAGCGTGTGGAGGTTTCATGCAAGGTAAAGAACGTTGAAGCCAAACCAGTCAACCCCACACCCTACTCGAGAGCAGAGCACGCGTTGATAGAATCTCTAATCCACTACACCCGCGTTAAGGTTTTCAAACAAACAGGCAGGTATAAGGAGGTTTTAAAGCTCGTTGACAAGATAAGGTATTATGAATCGCTTGTCAAACGAGTTTCCTCAAACCCCTTACATCTAGCTATAATCGACAGGGTCGTCGCCGAGGTAGATAAGCTGGTCGCTGGACTATGATCGTAGAGGTCAAGACACCCTCAAGACTTCACCTCGGCTTGATAGAGCTCGGCGGACATCGTGGACGCTTCTACGGCGGGATAGGAGTGGCGGTAAAGAAGCCGTCTCTCCACATAAAGGTTGAGAAATCAGATAAGCTCGAGATAGAGGGCCCGTGTTCTAAAGAGGTTTCAGAGATAGTGGCTAGGCTTGCTAAAAACCTAGGGATAGATTTTTTGGGAAAAGTTCAGGTTCTCAACCATATTCCTGTACACAAAGGCCTCGGCTCGATGACGCAGCTTTCCCTCGCTGTAGGCACAGCTCTGGCCATGACTCATGGACTCGGCATAGAGCCGGAGAAGTTAGCTGCCTTGCTTGGACGCGGGCGGATATCATGCGTTGGAACAGCCGTGTTCAAAGAAGGCGGTTTTATACTTGATATCCCGAAAAAAAATCCCGCAAGCCCGTGTTCACGCTATCTGAGGTTTGAGTTTCCCGAGGAGTGGGCTTTTCTAGTGGCCTATCCTATTGATAAATCTGGCCCGGATGATGAGGTGGAGCAGCAGCTGTTTAACCGTTTGCCAGTGATGGACGAACAGAAGTGCTCAAAGATATCCCATATAGTTTTGGTCGATTTACTGCCTTCATTGATGGACAGGGATGCGGAGAGCTTTGGAAGGGCCTTAACTGAGCTGCAGACGCTTGTCGGCGAACATTTCGCAGCCCTCCAAGGTGGAAGGTTCGTAAGCGAAGAAGCTGTTGAGGCAGTGGCAAAATATGGCGCGTTGGGATCCGGGCAGAGCTCTTGGGGACCTTCTGTTTACGGCTTCTACAGCTCGTTCAAAGAGGCCAGCAAGGCAGCGGAAAAAGTTCGCCAAGAACTCGGCGCAGGATGGGATGTATTCGTTACCGAAGCCGCCAACGAAGGAGCGAAGCTCTCAGTCGCTCCTTAAGTTTTTCAGGATGTTCCTAGGGTTGAAACCGGGAAGCCTTACATAGTCTAAGACCGTGCCACTGGATTTCGTCAGCTCAAGCGTTTCAACAAGCTTGCTGTATTTTCCCCCGCCGACCCCGTTTGCTATCAAGGCCGCGCCCATCGCCACGTCCTTCGCTTTATTGGCAAATACGTGCTCAGGTCTCCTGCATCTTATTCCAAGTTTCTTTTGTATGA
This sequence comes from Candidatus Caldarchaeum sp., assembly GCA_038896555.1. Classification (GTDB taxonomy): domain Archaea; phylum Thermoproteota; class Nitrososphaeria_A; order Caldarchaeales; family Caldarchaeaceae; genus Caldarchaeum. The sequence goes on from JAWACZ010000017.1 coordinate 27,549, forward strand.
TGGCGGTTATCTCATCCCTTAAACCATCAGCCCTTGAAATCCTGCCAGTTATGATTACTTCATACGGTTTCGCATCCATTGCGACCATCAAGGCGGCCACGGCTTTGACAACCCCCTCGAGTAAAAGTGTCCAGCCTTCCCCATACAGGCTGTGTCTTTGAGATATAAACTCCTCTAATGATGCTTGAGAGCCTGTCTGCAGGTAAGCGACCCCGCCTTCGAAGAGTCTTTTCTTGCTGAAATCCCCAAGCAGATAGGCCAGCTCGCCGTCCATCATCCCCAACGCCAGATACCCTGGCCCGGGAAATATTGTCCCGCCTATGCCGTCAACTATCTTGCCGTTCTCAACCGCCATGGCCGCGTTGTAGCCAAGCCCCATCTCCAAGCAAACCAACCTTGTTTCGTCATATTTTACGCCAAGTTTTTTCGCCTGATCCCAGACCGCGTAGGCGGTTACGCATGTTTTATCCGCCGTCCCCAAGTCGATTTTGTTAACCTTCCTGTGGTGTGGCACAGTTGGAAGCTGTATCACTCCTGGCACAGTAAAAGCGTTTAAACCCTCCGCCTGCATCATCCGCAACAACCTTCTCACGCCTGAAAGGACTGGTATTTCTGTCTCAGCCTTTTTCTCGAGAGTCGTCAAAGCGAGGTCCTCTTCTTTAAGGTCTGAAATTTTCTTGAACTCAAGACCATAGCCTGAAGGGCCCACAACAACATCGGGAGAGATGCTTTTTATCAGATCCATTACACGGTCTGTTTCGTGCGCCACCAAGCTTGATGGTATGGTCTCGTCGAGCACAACTTTGTCAACGTCGTCTTCGATGCAGCAGAAATCAAAGTTTCCTGTACCAGGGTCTATTCCAAGAGCCCGCATGCATGTAAAAAAAGATGGTTGTTGTTTTTAATGTTTTAGCCTTAGAGGGGGTGTAAATTTCGTTGATATAAACTGTGAAAAGGCTTGTTTCGCTGTCGAGTCGACTAAGACGCCGTAAACTATTAGAGCTGTCGAGAAAGCCAGCGGAAGGGCGTATGCTGCATGGGGGTTTAGCGAGTACAGGCTGAAAGGCGGCAGCAAGACCGGTGGAATCACCTTAAGCCACCACCCGTAGTGAATCGCTAGAAGAGGCATCCCCAAGAATACTGTTGACAGTAAAACGATGGCCGCGTAGATGCTTCCCGTCGCAGCCCTCCACTCAGAGCTGAATATGCATGAGCCTGCTAAAGATATCCCTACGCCGAAGATAAACCCTCCGAGGGCAACCTGTATCTGGCTTATCTGCGGAGTTCCAAGACTAAAAGGCAATCCAAGCAGCTGCAGTAGGTAGACGCCGGTCGAGAATGTTAAGAGTGCGAGGCCGATGGCACGCACCATTATGCCGCTTGCGTAACTTCTTGCGACAAGGTCTCTGTAGCAGGTTGCGAAGCATATCCCCGAGATTGTCCCGAGAGCACCGAAAGCTATTCCCGCCGCCCAAAACAACCCAACCAACGGCTTTAGCGTAAACAGAGCCGCAACCGACGCAAAAATTAAAAGCGCTCTAGCCAATATCTGCAGCTTCCTCGGAGGAAGGTAGGAAAACCTTATCGGAACAGCCCGTAAAAGGAAGAACCTTTCAGTAACTTTTAGTCCGGCTAATGTTCCCGCCAGCAAAGCAGCTGTGAAGGTGATTGCGTTTGTTCCGGCGGCGGTCCAGGCAGACAGAAAGTTTCCTATGTTGCATTCGAGGGCGAGCCTCGACCCGTATCCGAGAAGCAGACCCCCAAAACCGCTTGCAAAGCCATCCACTTGCTGGGAAC
>JAWACZ010000018.1:0-26470 GCA_038896555.1 Candidatus Caldarchaeum sp.
CTGAAGTTTATCCGGAAAATTCTGCAGCCGAGAGAAATGGCTTTGACGATTTCTTCGACGGTTGACAGCGAGGGGCCTAGGGTGCAGGCTAGCTTGGTCTTCACATAACCCATAACTAACACCAGCGTAAAATACTTGACCCGCGCCCTTTCAGCCCAGCCTTCTTCGTTTCCGCAGGTTTTACAAGCCATACACCCCTCCAGTTACCTCTAGCAACCCAACCTAGCACAGAGCTGAAGGGCTGTCGAGGACCCTCGACAGCCTGTAAGGATTTGTAGGGGCGGTTAACGTTTGTAGGCGATGGTCAAGGTAAGCGTCGCCGTCGAAGGCGACAAAACACTTACAACATATCTCGAGGTCGCGTCACAGATGGATGGACGTGGTTTTTACTCGCTGCAATTCTACGAGCACGTGCCATACAGGCCTGCGTGGGCGCTTGCTTTCAGCGTTGCATACCATGTAAGAATGCTTAAGCTGGGGCCTGTGACAGTTCCCGCAAGGTTGTACAGTCCGAAAGCCAACGCACGCTTCCTAGCTTTGTTGGATGCGATTTCTCCGGGGGGTGTTTTAGGTGTTTCACGTGGCGCTTACATGGATGGAGAGAAGGCACGGCTACGTGAGGTTGTCGAAACCGTGGAAAAAATTGTCGACGAATACCGCAGGATAACTTGGTCCACGGGCGGAGAGCCGGAGATATATGTGGGAACCAGCGGGCCGCTGCTAGCGAAAACCGCTGCATCGTGCCAGGCAGTCAAAGCGATTGTTGTAGACAACCTTGCAAACCCCGACTACGTGAGAAGGCTGCGTCAGGTCATAGACCAAGCCGGTAGGAGAGACCTGCAGCTCGTAGCAAGACCGTTCACATGCATTTCTGTGGACGGGGAAGATGTTGAGACAGAGTGTTTGAAGGAGTTGAAGAAATATCTCCCAGACCTTGTCGGGGACTCCCCTATGGTTGCAGCCGCTGGCTTAAGGCATGAAGAGCTAAGGTCGGACGACCCGGAGAATGAAAGGAAAATGCTGGAAAGCTTTGCGGTTTGCGGCGACGTAGAACAGGTTTTGGAGAAGACGGCCAAGCTCGTCGAGGCTGGAGCCGACCATATATGCTACGGCCATCCGCTGTCTAACCAACCTGTTGAAGCCGTCAGGCTGATTGCGGGGAAAATAATCCCATATTTTGCTGGAAGAGGCTAACCCATTTGAAAGCTATGTGAGCGCTCTTTCAAACACAACTGCGCCCAGTTGGTACGCAGGCCGTCCTACGCTGCATACCCTATTTCGCCAACGAATCTTGTGAACTCGAGGTCGTCGACGCTTCTCTGAAGGACGTCTGGAGCGGTGTGGACGTGAAGGTCTACAACTCCCTCCAGCAGCCCGGAATACTCTCTCAACGGCCTGCTGAGAGAAACGCCTACGCTAAACAACTCATCGGGGAGCGAAAACTCCCGTATTTAATCATAGTTGTAGAACACGTCGAATGAGGAGGGTGGCTAAAAATCCCGCCATCTCGTTGTGAAAACGGCTAAGGACATGCCTATCAGCTTCTTGATCTGCTTGACGTCTGAGTTGTTTCGGATGCTCAGCCCTTTTACGTGGGCGTCGCCAGATGTCGGAGTCTTCAGACATTCAAGCATCTCCACCGTAGTGGTTTTCCCAGCGCCATTAGGCCCAAGCATCGCAAAAACCTCGCCCCCATAAACCTTGAAAGAAACGTTGTCGACGGCGGTAAAGTCGCCGTATTTTTTCGTGAGCTTCTCAGCTACTATGACGGGTGAGGCAACCACAGAAGAGCGATGCGCCGCGTTAATAAAAATGTTCAAGGGCGTGAAATTTTCGGTTAAATAGATGTGTATACAACTACTTTTGCCGTGCCTGAGGCTGTTGCTCGCGTAGTTGGAAAGGCTGCACCGCTTGAAGCGGACGACGTTGACACAGACCAGATTATCCCTGCAGAGTTTCTCAAGGTGATCGAGCGTAAGGGGCTTGGAAGATACTTGTTTTACCGCTGGCGTTATGATGAAAAAGGGGAGCTGAAGGGTGATTTTGTCCTCGACAGGCCTCAGTTCAGGGATGCTAAAATCCTTGTGGCAGGACGTAATTTCGGAATAGGCTCCAGCCGTGAAAACGCTGTGTGGGCTTTAACCGATTTTGGGATAAAATGCGTCATAGCATCAAGCTTCGGCGACATCTTCTACGTCAACGCCAGCAAAAACGGCCTCGCATGCGTTAAGCTTTTAGAGGACCAGACCATCCGTCTGAGAAACATGGCGAGAGACGGGAATCTCGTCCTCACGATAGACCTTGAGAACCAGACGGTCATTCTTCCAGGCGAGACCATCCGGTTTGAAATGGAGCCGCATATAAGGGAGAGGCTCATCAAAGGCCTCGACGACATCCAGCTAACCCTCGAGAAATACAGCGGCAGAATACTGGAGTATGAGGAGAGGATGCCGGAATTCCTTAAGCCGAAGCCAAGAACTTTTCTCCATGAGTAGAAGATGGGGGAGATGGTTATGAAAACCTTCTCCAAGCTGGTGCCTTTCGTTCCAACTCCTGTGAACGTTGTGGAGAGGATGCTGGACCTTGCAGGCGTTGAAGAGGGTGAGAAGGTCTACGACCTGGGATGCGGAGACGGTCGCATTATCCTGATGGCTGCTTCGAAGTATGGGGCGAGGGGTGTTGGATACGAGCTGAGACCGAATCTCGTTCATCACGTTAGGGAGAGGGTTAGGGTTTTGAGGCTTGATGATATGGTGACGGTTGTGAACCGAGACCTTGCTAAGGCCTCTTTAAACGACGCCGACGTTGTCACACTCTACCTTACAACGCCGGTGCTGCAGAGGATAAGGCCTCAGCTGGAGGAGGCCCTCTCAAAAGGCGCCCGAATAGTCTGCCACAACTTTCCCATACCAGGGCTTATCCCATCAGAGGTTGAGACAAAAAGTGGAAGAAGGCTTTATCTTTATACAAAAGTCCAAAAAATTTAGATGTTTGCCATCTTTCTTATCTGTTCGCCGACCTTCTCCACTGGATGCTGCGAGATCTTCTTCATAAGCTCGCTGAGGGTTTCGTAGGCTTTCGGGTTTCCTGTCCATGATTCAGCGAACTCGCCCGATTTTATCCGCTCAAGGGCTTTCACCATGTTCGTCTTAACGTTGCTGTCGACAATCTGCGGCCCAACAGTCAAGCCTCCGAACTTGGCGGTGTCGGAGACCGATTTCAGCATGTGTGTTATCCCACCCTGGTAGATTAAGTCGACTATCAGCTTCAGCTCGTTCAGGACCTCGAAGTACGCGAGCTCGGCTGGATATCCGTTTTCAACCAAGACCTCGAAGCCGTTTCTGATTAACTCCATAACACCTCCGACGAGGACCGCCTGTTCGCCGAAAAGGTCTGTCTCAGTCTCGTCCTTGAACGTGGTTTCTATAACGCCTGCTCTCGTGCAGCCGCATGCCTTAGCCAAGGCTAGAGCCGTCTGCAAAGCCCTCCCGGAAAAATCCTGTCCAACGCCTACGAGGGCTGGCACGCCTTTACCTTGAAGGTATAGGTCGCGCATGCGTGAGCCCGGCGATTTGGGCGCCATCAACACCACATCAACCTCTTTCGGCGGAACTATCTGGCGGAAGTGTATGTTGTAGCCGTGGGAGAAGCCTAGCGTTTTGCCGGGCTTCAAGTGCGGCTTAATCTGTTTCTGATACACCTTGGGCTGCTCCATGTCCGGGATTAGGATGTGAATAACGTCTGCTGCACGTGCCGCCTCATCGACGGTCAGGGGTGAGAATCTGTCTTCAACCGCCTTACTCCATGAGGCTCCGCCCGGACGCACCCCTAACACAACCTTCAACCCTGAATCCCTCATGCACAACGCTTGCGCCCGGCCCTGGCTTCCATAACCAATTACAGCCACCGTCTTATCTTTCAAGATGTCAAGCGACACGTCGCTGTCGTAGTATACCTTCATGGAGTTGCAGCGTTGGAGCTTTGATAAAAGCTTTAACAGTAGCTGATCCATTTTCGGATGTCGGCTCACAGGCAAACACATGCTGTGAATGAATGATTGGCTAGATGTTCAACTTCATCAAGCTGGTGGAATGATAGTATGGATAGTTCAACAGTTTTCTGGCCAGCCACTCACCTTTTCCTTCCTCCCCCTCAAGCGTCAGCACCGCAGAAAGCTTGCTCCCGTTCTCCGACTTGTTAATGTTCACAGACTCTATGGCGAGGTTACCCTGCTTAACCGTCAGCATCATTTTCGCCACAGCGTCGGGGCTGTTGGTTAAAACAACGTGAAGTATGAACTTCATACCTAGACCTTGCTTACGTTGACGATACGCTGTGTTAGGTCGAAGCCAGGAGGCAGCCTAACCTCTTGAAGCCACTTACCTGGCGGAACCATCGGGAACACAAGCTCTCCCCTGTCGACGGGCACGTCTACCGTCACAGCCGAGTTGGTCCTCACAGCTCTGCTGACGGCCTTCACAAGCTCGTCATAGCTCTCCACCCTAAACGCTTCAACTCCGAAAGACTCCGACAGCTTCACCAGATCGGTTCTGTCGTTGTACTCCACGTCCTTGTAGCGCTTACTGTAGAACATGTCCTGCCACTGCTTGACCATGCCGAGCGACCTGTTGTCAAAAATCACAGTTATCACGGGAAGCTCGTAGTCAGCTACGCAGGCAAGGGTTTGACATGTCATCAGAAAGCTTCCGTCACCATCCATGTCTGCGACAACTCTCTCTGGCGCTGCAGCCTTGGCTCCGAAAGCAGCGGGTAGCCCGAACCCCATCGTCCCAAGCCCGCCGCTGGTTATCCAGGTGCTAGGCGCCCTCGTTCTCCAGAAAAGCTGAGCCCACATTTGATGCTGTCCAACTCCTGTTGTAACTATGGTATCGGGCGGCAGTATTTCGTTGAGTAGGGATACAACCTTCCAAGAATGGAGAACGGTTCCGTCATCCACGCTCATCATGTACTCGTCGTAGGCTTCGCCTATTTCACGAAGCCTTCTAGCCATCGGGCAGTCAAGCCTTTTAGGGATAATGTGTTTTGCATATTCTATGAGCTCTGCTAAAACCCTTCTGGCGTCGCCGGGCAGACGGACAGTGGGTCTTACGTTTTTTCCAAACTCGCTTACGTCTATGTCTATGTGGATGATTTTACGTTCTTTTTCAAAATCTTTCGTAGGGCCAATGGCTCTGTCGGAGAGCCTTGTCCCCACACATATCACGAGGTCCGACTCTATAACCGCAAGGTCTGCTTCAACACGTCCATGCATCCCCACAACGCCTAACACGAGTGGATGGTTTTCTGGAACAGCTCCTTTACCCATCGTCGTTGTAACTATCGGCGCTGCGATGTGTTCAGCAAGCTCTAAAACCTCTTTACCGGCCATGCTGTAAACAGCTCCGCCCCCTACAAGCACGACGGGTTTTTCCGACTCGGCTATAAGCTGTGCAGCCATTTTGACAGCCTCTAGGTCAGGCTCGGGCAGAGGCTGGTTGAACAACGTCTCAGGCACCGTCTCCTCATACGGCACGTCTTCTGTCATGACATCCCTCGGTATGTCGATGAGCGTGGGCCCAGGCCTGCGGTTAACGGCGACGCTGTATGCGTTGACGAATTCCTGAACAAGCCTACGCGGGTTTTTTACTGTTACTGCGTACTTTATATGAGGTAGAACAAGCCCGACGATGTCGGCTTCCTGGAAAGCATCCGTCCCCATGAAAGACCTTACAACCTGCCCTGTTATGGCCACGACTGGGGTGCTGTCCATGTAAGCGTCCACCAGCCCTGTTATCAGGTTTGTAGCGCCGGGTCCTGAAGTTCCCGAGCAAACACCAGGCCTGCCTTTCACCCGGGCGTATCCTTCGGCCGCGTGGACGGCGTGCTGCTCGTGTCTAACAAGTATGCTTTTGATGTCGGAGTCTCTTAACGCGTCGTAGAAGGGCATGTTGGCTCCTCCGGGTATGCCGAACACTATCTCGACGCCTTTGCGTGACATTTCTTTGACTAGAGCGTCGGCCGCCCTCATCCTACCTCAAGCCTCTCCTGGCTGTAAAGTAGTTGATGGGCTGCGCTGGTTACTGCCGTCACCACTGCGATAGCTGGGTCCTGGCCTATTCCCCTGCCGACAAGCTCCACCCCGTTGGCAGAAAGAACAACCTCAGCTTCCGCGCTGTGATGCCCAAAATATGGAGCGTGAACCTTCAAGTCAACAAGCTTCACGTCAAAAATCTTATTGACTGCTTGAAGGGCTGCGGAAACCGCGGCCTCCACCGTCGAGGCTCCGCTCCCCTCGCCCGATACAGGCTCCCCCGCCATCATCAGGTCGCACTGAGCTTTGAAGCTTTTACCCACCAACATTATGAAGAAGTTTTTTACGTAAGACCTTTTCTGGGTTCTTCTACCGTAGACATCTTCGGCTAGAGAGAGAACTACTTCCTCCGAGACTTTTCCCCCGCTGTCGGCTTTCTCCTTCACCTTCTTCAGAATGGATAACACTTTCTCTCTGTCTACGGTGAAGCCGTATTCTTTGAGGAAGGCTTCAAGACCGTGGATGCCTGAATGTTTTCCGAAGACTATCCGCCGCCTTCTTCCGAACACCTCCGGCATTACCGGCTCGTAGGTTGTTGGACTGCCCAGTATTCCGTGGACGTGTATTCCGCTTTCGTGGGCGAAGGCGTTGTCGCCGACGATAGCCTTGTTCTTCGGAACAGTTATGCCCATAAGCTTCTCCACAAGCCTAGAGACTTTGTAAACCTTTTCAAACCTGATGTTTGTCTCCACACCGTAGAGGAACTTCAAAGCCGCGGCAACCTCTTCGAGGCTTGCATTGCCAGCTCTCTCTCCGATGCCGTTTACGGTCGCATGTACTATTTCAGCGCCTGCCTCAACGCCCGCGAGAGAGTTGGCGACAGCGAGACCGAAATCGTCGTGGCAGTGGACAGCCACGGGTAACCTCAAATTTTTCTTGACCTCCGTGACAAGCTTTTTCATTCCTGTGGGTATTATAGTGCCGACGGTGTCTGGGATGTCGAGGCTGTCGGCTCCAGCCTCCTCAACCGCTTTAAACACTGTGAGCAGATAGGGGGTCTCGGTTCTTGTGGCGTCCTCGGCTGAGAAATGTACGGTGAACCCGTATGATTTGGCGTACTCTACCGCAGACACAGCCTTCTCCAAAACCTGCTCCCTAGTCAGCCTAAGCTTGTGCTTTAGATGGATGTCGGAAGTCGCTATGAAGACATGAATCCACTGCGGGTTGACTTTCGCAGCTGCGTCGATGTCGGATTTCTCGCAACGAGATAGTACGCATACTTTTGTTTTGAGACCCATTTCAGCTATTTGTTTTATTGCGGAGGTTTCGCCGTTTGAAACAGGTGGAAAGCCTGCCTCGATAACGTCAACCCCGAGGTCAGCCAAAGCCTCGGCCAGCTTTACTTTATCTTCGGGCCTCAAAGCAGCGCCAGCCGTCTGCTCGCCGTCTCTAAGTGTAGTGTCAAAGATTTCAACCCGTGGCGGCAGCGAAGACTCTAAAAGCTTACGCCAAGCCATCCAACCCACCTCTCCCAAAAATTCTATCAGAGATACAGCTAGCCACGACGTCGGAGGAAAAGTTTACCCAGCGCCGTGAAGCAATAGTCTCACTCCTCGCTTAGCACCCACCATAAGACGGTAGAATATAAATATTTCGAAGGCTTGAGCAAAGCAATGCAATTGCGTGTGGTCGTCTTTGCGGCTGTGTGGTCGGGTCTTACAACAGCTTCGGTGACGGTGGGCCAGCTGTATGAATGGCCCGATTTCGTACACGTCAGGTATGGAGTGCCTTTCGCCTATGCGGTTCACACGTTAAGCACGATAGCCGGCCCCGCCGACTTCTGGATGGTTGACATGGCTTCGTTGACAGCCGACTTAGTTTTGTGGCTGGCGGGCCTGGTTTGCGGCGTTGCACTCCTACTCAGCAGAGGCGAGAAAAAGATTAATTCCAAGAATGACCAGGGAGGCCGTGGCCGCGTTTGAAGACAGAACAGGGCAGGATAATCGAGGTGCCTGAAGTCGTCTCAACCTTTGATGAAGCGAAAAACCTTGGAACAACAGACGAGGGGGTGGCTATCTTCACACGTATCCAGAAAGCAGCGATAGGAAGGCTGCAGCCCGTCAAATCAGGCTGCCTATGGTTCACCTCCGTCGTGTACCCACGTCAAAGCGCCACTACCTCACCCCTACTCATGCTGACAACAGCCCTGTCGGTTGTTGAAGGAATAGCGCGGACAACAGGATTGCAGCCTTTGCTGAGATGGCCCAACGAGGTTTCATTACACGGCTACAGGGTAGCGGCGGTGTCAGTTGAGATGGATGTTGTAAACGACCTAGTGGCAAGAGCATTTGCAGGCGGTGGGGTTTACTGCAACGTAAAATCCGAAGAAATCCCCGCCGGCTTCAGGAACGAAAACACATCCATATCTGCGGAGCTTGGGGCAGAGGTTGACGCGGTCAAGCTCTTAGAAAACATTCTAGAAAGTTTCAGGAAAGAGTACGAGCTTTACAAAGCAGGGTGGCGGCTTGAGCTCATCGAGAGAATAAGAGACGTCATGGAGTATATCAGAACCACGGTGAACATAACACTCTCCCACGGCACACAGCTGATAGGGTTTCTTGAGGATTTGGACGAGCTGGGTAGAATATCTTTCAGAGTCGACCAGGAGCGAATATTGCTTGCTCCTGCAGACGTGGAGAGCATGAGCCTTCTATAGCTCCTGCCAAACAGCGTTTTATGCGGTGCATTCCTTTTCCCAAGAAACGTTTTTCAACAGGCAGGAAGATGGACAAGACATGGTTGAGCCGCAGCATTTGAAAACTAAGGATGTGGCTAAAAGAGTTGTGGCCGCAGGCGACCCAGCACGCGTCGTCCAGCTCTCGAAGATGCTTGACGAAACCCGTCTCGTCAACGAGAACAGAGGCTTCATAACATACACGGGCTTTTACAAGGGCGAGCCAGTAACAGTCATATGCCACGGCGTTGGAGGCCCTTCATCGGCTGTGGTTTTTGAGGAGGTCATAATGCTTGGCGCCAAGCTGATTATCAGGTTCGGGTCTTGTGGGGCTTTCATCAAAGGGATGAAGAACGGTGAAATCGTTATACCTACGGCGGCCGCCTACATAGGTGGAACGCTCCAGCAGTACTTACCCAATGTCCACATAACGCCTGTGCCCAGCTACGATGTCTTGACCACGTTGGTTAACGAGTTCAACAGCCATGGGCTCAAGAGCTATGTGGGCCCCGTCTTCTCCAGCGACGCATTTTACGCCGAAGACCCGGAGTTTGTCAGCAAATGGTCTAAAAAAGGGTACATAGCGGTTGAGATGGAGTGTGCCACCTTGTTCGGGCTGGGGATGATGCGTAACGTCAAGACCGGGTCCGCGCTTCTCGTGAGCGATAACTTGGCCGAGATGACTCCGATGGTTGACGCAGAGTACTTGAAGCCGTTTGTGGAGAAGGCGGGGAAAGCTGTTTTGTCAGCTGCTGTAAAAATCCCTATCGACTGAGTTTAACCAGAGAGGCAACATTTATGTTATAGCCGTGGCGTGGCCGTAAGAAGAAATGCTGCTGAGGCTTGTTCAGACATTATTGGCTCTGCTGCCGCCGGAGGCGGCCCATGATTTTGGGATTAGACTTCTCAGGCTGATGCCGTATAGCATGGGTTTAGAGGATGAGAGGCTTTACGTGGATACTTGTTTTGGGCGTTTAAAAAACCCTGTCGGTCTGGCGGCTGGCTTCGACAAAGCAGGCCAATGCGTCAATCATCTGGAGAAGCTTGGGTTTGGATACCTTGTAGTAGGAACCGTTACCAAGAGCCTGCGGAAAGGGATGAAAAAACCGCGGATAGTCCGTCGAAGAAGCGAGAAAGGCCTTGTTAACGCGATGGGTTTTCCAAACCCTGGGCTGAAAAAGTTTGTCCAAAACCTCGCCGAGTCAGGCAAGGCTGGCATACCTGTCTTGGTGAGCGTAAGCGATGAAGACGTACAAAACCTTATCGAATGCTACATGGAAGTCCAGCCCTTCGCCTCCGGTGTAGAGGTTAACATCAGCTCCCCCAACACGCCTCAGCTACGCCACTATTTTCAACCCGAAAAATTTAAGCAGATGGCTGAATTCCTACACCAGCATAAGCGGAGACCAACCTATCTAAAGATACCGTCTTACACGAACAGCGAGGAGCGGGAGATGATCTACAAGGTCGTCAAGATCTGGCGAGACACAGGCTTCGAAGGCGTCACAGCCGTCAACGCACTGCTCGTTGACGAGCCTAGGGTCACAGCCCGTAGAGGTGGTTTAAGCGGCAGGCCGCTATATCCTCTCATGCTAAAATGTGTCAAAGAGGTTAGGTGTATGTGCGGTGAGGATTTTGAAATTCACGCCGTAGGAGGAATCTTCACAGGTAAAGACGTGCTTGAAACGTTGATGGAGGGGGCGAACACCGTTCAAATCTACACAGCGCTTGCTTACAGGGGTGCCACAGCGGTTAGGGACATGCTTAAAGAGCTTCTACAAACTATGCAAGACGAAAACATCCACTCTTTAAAAGAGCTTTGGAAAACCGTTAAACAAGCCCATGAATAGTCCTTCCACTCTGTAGAACAAGGGTTTTGACTTGTTTCAAAAACCATAGCCCTTTATACCACTGTTGGTTTGAGCGGGTGTGCGCGCCCAGCTGGCCGTTTCCAGCCTCATAGTTTTCGGCTTACTGTTGATCGGGATGGGGATTGTCAAACTTCCTTACGTATCCTCGTTCAGGGACACCATAATAATGCAGACCTCAACTGAAAGACCCACAGAGATAATGGAGCTTGCTACAACCGTTTTAACCGTATCATACACAACTGTTGCCGAGTTGGATGCGAAGATCACGACCTCAACGGTCGAAACAGTCACAAACTCAAGAACAGTAACCCAGACACTCATCAGCTTGGAGAATAAGACGCTGGAACCAGATAAACCGCTTTTAACAGGGCCCTTCAAATTCAACTCTCCGTCAACCGTTGAAGTTATGTGGTCTTCTAACTCGGATGTGGAGTTGTACAGGGCGTCTGGCGACGGCTTAGGTAGCTGGGTTCTTGTCGGGAGAGGTTTTGCGGGTGTTGCGAGGTTTGCTGTGAATGGGAACACAACAGTTTACGTAATTCTCAAGCCGGTCTCAAATAATGGTTTGCTGACGGCGATGCGGCTTTCATCCACAGGCGTAGAGACCTTTGTCGAGGAGAGAACGCGAACAACCATAGCTGAAACAAAAACAGCTGTGACAACACTAGCTTACACGCTCAGCTCGAAGGTTTATACAACTTTGCTGAAGTCCACAAAGACGGATTTCTTCACCGTAGCTGTGGAAACAACAGTTACGGAAACGCGTTACGCCGACCTATGGTTCATGACGGCCATGGGCTCTTTTCTTGTCTTCGTCGGCCTGCTGCTAACCATCCTGCTTCTAAGGACTTTGGCTAAGCCCGTTGACAAAACCAGTGAATAATTTAAAAAGCGGATGTGCGGGTTTTTGTTACGGTATGTTTGACCGTGTTGTTGAGCAGATTGTGAACTTTTCGCTTGGTAAGATAGTTCTGCGGGATGATGTTTTGAACGAGGTTAAGCGAAGGGTTTTGGATAGTTTTGGATGTTTATTGGGCGCGTGGAACGAGGCGGCTTTAACATCTGCAAGAAGAGCTGCGTTGAAAAATGCTGTGAGAAACCAGGGCTCTACGCTCTGGGTGACGGGTGAAAAAACCACGCCCGATTGGGCTTCTTTCGCCAACGCCGTCGGAGTCCGTGCCCTAGATTTTAACGACACCTATCTCTCGAAAGAGCCTTTGCATCCAAGCGACATGATACCAGCCATCATAGCGGCTGCCGAAACCTCTGGAGCTGACGGCAGGGCTGTGGCTGAAGCTATTGCGGTGGGCTACGAGGTTGGATGCAGGCTCTGCGACGCCGTCACGTTGAGGAAAAAAGGATGGGACCATGTCAACTTCACGATGGTGGCGGCTGCTGCAGGCGTAGGCAGGGTGATGGGTTTGGACGCGGAGAAGCTGGGGAACGCTTTATCGCTTGCCGTGGTTCCACATGCTGCGATGCGTCAGACACGGGCAGGAGAACTGTCCATGTGGAAGGGGGCGGCTGCTGCAAACGCCTGCAGAAACGCTGTCTTCGCATGCATGCTCGCTGAAAACGGCATGACTGGCCCTTCCCAACCCTTCGAAGGGGAGATGGGTTTCTTCAAACAGGTCTCCGGGGAAGCCTTCAGCTTGGAAACCTTGCCTAAAGTTAGCGAGCCTGACATGATACTCAAAACCTACATAAAATACCATCCCGTAGAATACCATGCGATGACAGCCGTCGACGCGGCTTTGAAAGTTCTTGAGAAAGCTGGCTCGGCTCAAAACATTTCGAAGGTGAGGGTTGACACGTTTGAGGCGTCTTACACGATTCTCGCAAAAGACCGTGAGAAATGGAGGCCTAGGACAAGGGAGACGGCGGACCACAGCCTGCCCTACATAGTTGCCGTGACACTTCTCGACGGCGGGGTTTGGCTGGACAGCTTCTCAGCCGACAGGGTGAAAAAAGATGACATAGCCAGCTTCATAGACAGGATAGAGGTTGTGGAAGACGCCGCCCTCACAGCCAGATACCCTGAAGAGCTTCCGAACAAGATAACCTCATGGCTGAAAGACGGCAGACAGGTTTCAGAAGAGGTCGCCATACCCCGTGGACATTACAAAAACCCGATGACAAACCAAGAGGTTGAAGCAAAGTTCAACAGGCTTGCTTCCGGTCTTCTCAGCGAACAGCAAAGAAAAGAGGTTGTTAACATCGTGTGGAATCTTGAGAAGCTTGGCAGTGTTTCGGAGCTTGTGGAGGTGTTTGTGAGATGAGCCAGTACCCGTATGTTCCCGGGCTTGAAGGAGTGCCTGCCGTCGAATCAACTATATGCACCATCGACGTCGAGAATAGGCGTATCATCATAAGGGGAAAGAGTCTTGAGAAGCTTGCACGCGAGCACAGCTTCGAGGAAATAGCCTACCTGCTTATCTACGGCAAAATGCCAGACTCGGACGAGCTCAAGCATTTTTCAAATAACTTGGCTTTAAACAGGAATGTTCCAGACGAGGTTGTGTCGGTTTTGAAGAGTTTGCCGGCTAACACCCATCCGATGGATGCTTTACGCACGGGAGCTTCAGCACTCGCAGCCTACGACCCTGAGCTCGACGATACGTCAGTTGAGGCTAACAGAAGGAAGGCTGTGAGGCTTATCGCTAAGGTTGGTCTTCTGACAGGAAACATAGATAACCTGCTTTTGAAAGGCAGTTGGGTTAAGCCCTCTCAAGGGTTAAGCCATTCTGACACAGTTTTAACACTGATTAAAGGCGAAAAACCTGAGGCTTGGATGTGCAGGGCCTTTGAAATCCTTTTCATACTTTACGTGGAGCATGAGCTTGCTGCGTCAACGTTCACCGCCCGCGTGATAGCATCAACGTTGACCGACATGTACGGCGCGGTTGTTGGCGCTATATCTGCGTTGAAAGGACCTTTACACGGAGGTGCAAACGAGAAAGCGACCGAGGTCTTTGAATACGGCGTCGAGGAAGCCGAGAGATACGTCAGGGAGAAGCTTGCGAGAAAGGAGAGGGTCATGGGTTTTGGACACAGGGTTTATAAACGTGGTATCGACCCGCGTGCAGAGCTTGTTAAAGAGCTTCTCGAAGAGGCCTGCAAACGCGTCGGCGACGACAGGCTTTACCGTGTTGGAGACCATGTGGAGAGGCTGATGGCACGGGAGAAAAACCTCTACCCCAACCTCGACTTCTACGCCGCTGCTTTATACAAGCTGATGGGAATACCGCCGCGCCTCTACACACCGATCTTCGTGGCTTCGAGAACGGCTGGATGGGCAGCCCACATAATAGAGCAGCAGGCTGACAACAGGCTTTTCAGGCCGAGGGCTATATACAAGGGCCCAGTTGAAAACTAGGCGTCGAAGTCGGGCCAGCTCTCCCACATCCGAGCCGCGAGCCTTCCCTCACGTGTGAAGAGAGATATTCGATCAGCTGCTTTCTCCCTCGCCTCTCTGAAACGCTCCAGAAACGCCTGAACCTTCTCGATGAGGATTTCTTTCAGCTCGCCTGTCAACAATTTTCCCGCCACATAGTCGTTTTTTATCCGCTCAACTTTCCTGTCGTCTTCTTCGAAGAAGTAGTACAGCCACTGGAAGGCAACGTCAACTTCAGGGTTTCCGCCCAGCTTTCTATGCAGCTCCACCGTCGGCTGCCCCCCTGAGTATGCTTGCCATATCTTTTTTCTCACGGCTTTAGGGTCGTCGGTTAGGAAGACGGCTGACTCGGGCTGTGAAGCGCTCATCTTCCCCGTCGGCCCCGTCAGAGGCATGAGGAATCGGCTGTGTATCGCAGCCGACTTGAAAAAGCCCAGCCCCTCCGCTATGTCCCGTTGAATCCTCCAGTAAGGGTCTTGGTCGATGGCTGCTGGTATTAGGCATCTCTTCCTCTCGAAGAGTGTAGGAACGATTTGGATTGCTGGGAAGAAAGCCATGCCTATGTTGGTTTGGTCGTTGAACCCGAACACCGCACGGACCCAGCTGAAGTTGATTTTCCGCGCCGTCTTCAGCACAAGCGGATACATTTTTCCCATGAACTGCGTGTTTCTGAAGATGAAGGTTCTGTCAGGGTCGAAACCCACCGCAGCGATGTTCAGCATGTTGTCCTGAGACCAGTATGCCGTGTCCTGCAGCGTAAGCCCCCTCGACTCCTCGAGAAACTTTTCATCATCCGTCAGCTGTATGTATAGGTTTGCTTGAAACCTGTCCTGAAGCCATTTCGTGAAGTAGAACGGTATGATGTGGCCGATGTGCATGGGGCCGCTGGGCCCTCTGCCTGTGTAGAGGAAGAAGCCTCTGCCAGACTCGTAGTCGTCGAGCACAAGGTTGAGGTCTCTGTGGGAGAAGAAGACACGTCTTCTGAGCATGTGGTTGCTTCCGCCCGCATCCCTGACAAGCCTCTCCATCAAGCTGTCGGATATCAGCTCTGTCCCAAACTCCTGGACAAGCCTGTCGTAGTTGACAACGCCCTCAACCTCCCAAGGAGTGACCCTAAAGCTGTTCGACCCGTTCAAGAAGTAGCCACCTCGCTGGAAAGAGTTGTTGCGGGGTCAGTGTTCAGAGCCTGGCCAAAGACAGCCACCCAATTCCCCGACCATCTCAAAAGCAAGGCTGAAAGGGGGGATAAAAGGTTGACGGCAGCCATAAAAACAACCTGATCATATAGATTGTGAAGTGTTTGAGCTCCACAATCGCATCCAAAAGGTTTGGCGATGAATTCGCCCTCATAATGGACAGGACGGTCAAGGTTGTGACTTCGACGGGCGTGTACACAGGCCGTGTGCTGGCCTACAACCCGAGCGACTACAGCCTATGGATAGCCGACGTAAAAGATGAGACAGGCGCAACCTACGCTAAGCTTTTCCTCGCAGGGCACAGCATCTCCCGCATCGAGGTTTTGGAGGCTGGGCCCGACATGACCGTTCTCGCCGAAAGGCTCAACAAGCTCTTCCCCAACCTCGTAGCCTACCACAAAGAGTCGGACACAATCGTCGTCATGGACAGGGTGAGGGTAACGCGTGAGGGGGTTTTCGGCGAGGGGCCGGCGGCGGAAAGGGTGAAACGTGTTTACGAGGAGTTCATGAGGGAGCAGAGGTCGAAACCACCTTAAACTATTTTTATAACACCGGTCGGAGATGCTTTTAGGTGGACCGATGTCTTGGCCGACTGTTTTCGTACGTAAGGGTTTTATAGAGATGAGGTCGATGGCGTTTTAGCTCCGGCGTTCAACGGTGGAGAAAATGGTCAAGTGGCGGACACTGGTGCACAACGGCGTAGCACTACCTCCTCCATATCAGCCGAAGGGTTTGTCGATAACCATCAGGGGTGAAAAGATTCAGCTCGAGCCTCTCCAAGAGGAGATGGCTTATGCATGGGCTTTGAAAAAAGACACGCCATACGTCAAAGACCCCGTCTTCTGCAAAAACTTTCTATCAGATTTCCTGAAGACCTTCAACGGAAGGTTCCAAGACGTCTCCATCGACGAAATCGACTTCACAGAGGTTTATGACTACGTGGAAAGAGAGAGAAGGCTCAAGGCTGACCCGGAGTATCGGAAGAAGCTTTCGGCTGAGAGGAAGAAACTGCGGGAAGAGCTAAAGGCCAGGTATGGATGGGCTGAGATGGACGGCAAGAGGTTCGAGGTCGCCAACTGGATGGTTGAACCCCCAGGCATATTCATGGGCCGTGGAGCACATCCTTTGAGAGGAAGGTGGAAACCTCGGGTGTATGAGTCGGACATCACCCTCAACCTTGGCGAAGACGCGCCGATACCGCCGGGAAACTGGGGTCAAATAGTTCATGACCATGACTCGATGTGGCTGGCGCGTTGGAACGACAGGCTAACTGGAAAAGAGAAATATGTATGGCTAAGCGACACAGCCGACATTAAGCAGAAGAGGGACAGGATGAAGTATGACAAAGCCCTGCTGCTTGAAAAACACGTAGACGATGTACGGAGGAAAATCATGGAGGGGTTGAGTTCGCAGGACCCAAAGATGAGGGAGATAGCCCTGGCATGCTATTTGATTGACAAGCTTGCGATGAGGGTGGGTGACGAGAAGGACCCCGACGAGGCCGACACAGTCGGAGCTACAACCCTCAGGGTTGAGCATGTAACGCTTTCCAAGAAAAAGGTAGAGTTCGATTTTCTCGGGAAAGACAGCGTGCGGTGGCAGAAGCAGATAGACTTGACTCATGAGCCGCCTCAGGTCTATGTTGTTTTCAAAGAGCTGATAGAGGGTAAGAAGGAAGGAGACCAAGTCTTCCAGAACATCAACAGCCGGCACGTCAACCGCTTCCTCGGGAAAATCGTGAAAGGGCTGACGGCGAAAGTCTTCAGAACATACATAGCCACGAAGGTTGTGAAAGACTTTCTCGCAAAAATTCCGCGGGAGGAGGTGACGTCTCTGGAGAAGGCATTATACTACGCCAAGCTGGCGAACCTCAAAGCCGCAGAAGCCTTAAACCATAAACGCGCACCGCCTAAAAACTGGGAGGCTTCGCTGCAGAAAAAGGAGGAGAGGGTCAGGAAGCTGATGGAGCAGGTTAGGAACGCAACCTCTGAGAAGAAACGGGCTAAAGCAGAGGCCAGCCTTGAGAAAGCCAAGCTAAACCTAGACTTAGCGGTAAAGGTTAGGGACTACAACCTCTCCACCTCTCTGCGCAACTACATCGACCCCCGTGTCTTCAAGGCTTGGGGGAAGGTTGTTGGGTTCGACTGGCGGAAGATTTACACGGCGAGCCTTCTGAGGAAGTTTAAGTGGGTTGAAAAGGCGGAGGTTAAAAAGTTCTCAGCCGACTTTGCCATGCTTAAGCCCGTGGTTGCTGTAGGCAAAAGCTGACAGATGTATACTGAATATGGCTGCGGTTTAGTTTAAATGAAGTAATTACAGAAAATATATTAGACTATCCGAATATACTAATAGACGAGTAAACATTACCCAGACACAAACCCTTCAACAGGCAGGAAAAACAGGGCAAACAAGCAAACTCTGCATAATCCTCTCTAAAGGCACGTTGGACATGGCCTATCCGGCTTTGATGCTCTCCAACGCGGCGGCGGTCATGGGCTATGAGGTGCACTTGTTCTTCACCTTCTGGGGAATGGATGTGATAAACAAACGTAAGATAGACAGGCTGAAGGTGGCGTCCGTCGGCAACCCCAGCCTCCCCTTGCCGAACATCCTAGGCATGCTGCCAGGCATGACAGGCCTCGTGACCGACATGCTGAAAAGCAAGATGACGAAGCAGAAGGTTCCCAGCATAAGGGAGCTGATCAAAACAGCGAAAGAAAACGGTGTCAAGCTTCACGCCTGCTCAACAACGATGGATGTGATGGGCCTGAGGAAGGAGGACTTCATACCTGAGGTCGACGACGTGGTGGGTGCTGCAACATTCATACAGCTGAGTGAAGGCGGCCAAGTAATCTTCATATGAGGTGGTTTAGATGGCGCAGGCTGGCAGGCGGATTATCGATTCTCGGGGAAGCTTCTGCCCCGGGCCTTTGACAGACCTGTTCAAAGCATACCGAGAGGCGAAGAACGGCGACATCCTCGAGCTGTGGGCCACCGACCCCGCTGCGAAATCCGACGTGCAGGCTTGGGCGAGGAAGACGGGCAACGTCGTCGAGGAGATTGTTGAGGAACAGGGATACACACGCATAGTGGTGAGAGTGACGGCCAAGAGTGGCTGAGATGAAGAATGTTTTAGTGCTGGGAGGCGGGACGGGCGGCACGCTTGCGGCAAACCTTCTGGCACGCAGGCTGGCGAAGGAGATAAGGGAGGGAAGAGCATCGGTGATGTTGCTTAGCGACAGCACGGAACACGTCTTCCAGCCGGCGAACCTTGAAGCAGCTTTCCACGGCACAGACCCGAGCAAATACGTCAGAAAACAGCAAAGCCTGCTAAGAGGTAACGTGAAGTTCCTCGCCGAGAAAGCTGAGACGATAAGCCTGCAGGACAGAAAGGTTGTCACCGACACGGGCAGAGAGATAACCTACGAATACGTCGTGATAGCGACTGGAAGTGTTGCAGACCCTTCGCTGACGCCTGGGCTTGCGGAAGGCAGCTATAACTTTCACACAGGGCCTTGGAACGCTGCAAAGATATGGAATGCTCTTAACAGGTTTGAGAGGGGGACGGTTGTGCTGGTTATTGCGGGAGTTCCGCACAAATGCCCTCCAGCGCCGACAGAGGCGATGTTCCTACTCGACGACTACTTTAGAAAACGCGGCATAAGAGAAAAAGTTGAGCTCACGTTCCTAACTCCCTACCCTCACGCGTATCCTGCGAAGCCCATCGCAGAGGTTGTCGAACCTCTTCTCGAAAAGAGAAACGTTAACGTGATGACTTTCTTCAACATAGACAGCGTTGACCCTGCTAAGAGAAGAGTTTACTCGATGGAGGGCGAGGAGGTTGGCTACGACCTTTTGATAGCTGTGCCGCCTCACAGAGGCTCTCCCGTAGCTATTGCTTCGGAGATAGGCGACAGAGAAGGGTGGATACCAGCCGACAAGCATACGATGCAGGTGAAGGATTACGACGACGCCTTCGCCGTAGGCGACGCAACAAACATCCCTATATCGAAGTCAGGCGTGGTAGCCCACCTGCAGGCGGGAATAGTTGCACACAACGTCGCCAGCATGGTTTTGGGCGTGGATGGCTTGAAGCGTTACAACGGCAGGATTAACTGTCCCCTGGAGGTTGGCGGCGGCAAAGCCTTGTTCGTCTCCGGAACCTACACGAGGCCGCCTTCAGCCATGCAGCCGACAAGAATAAGATACTGGATGAAGAAAAGCTTCGCAAGTCTTTACTGGCAGATGCTTAAAGGCCGTTTGGAGCCGGTGTTCGACCTTTACTTCAGGGAGGAGAACGGTGACGGCTCTTGAACGTCGCCGAAACCCAGCTGAAAGAAGAGTTTTACGAGAGGCTGGCGGAATTCTGCAAGGGTCAGGCACATCCCAAACGACTGCTCATCCTACATCTTCTCATGACAGGCGAAAAGTCTGTCGGCGACATAGTGGAGGAGACGAAGCTCAGCCAGTCAACGGTTTCGCAGCACCTCTCCTTCATGAGAAGGTCGGGAGTCGTCAAGGCGAGGCGGGAGCGAAACGCCGTTTACTACAGCTTGGCAGACCAGAGGATTGCCCAGGCCTGCAGCATCCTATCCCAAGTAGTCTTGGAAAAAATGGCTGCTAAACCTTAGTCTGATGAAGCTTCTGCCGAATAAAGTTCCTCCAGAACATCCCTCGCTGAGACAACCCCTACAAGCTTGTTGTCCTTGTCAACTACCACTATGTGTCTGATTCTATGTTTTCCCATGGCTTGAGCGGCTTCTTCAACGGTCTGGTCGGCGTTCAGCTTTATGATGTCTCTTTTACAGAAGCTCCCCACCCTTTTTTCGAGGTTTTTCTCCTCGGCAAGGGATTTGATAACATCCCTTTCTGAGAGAACTCCCGCTATTTCGCTTCCCTCGGTAACGACGAGGAAGCCGATGTTCTCCTCGGCCATTATGCGTATGACGTCGTGTATGGTGGCGTCGCTTCTGATGGTTATCGGGCTTCTTTTAATGAGCTGTGAAAGCTTCACCATGCATGATTACTTGCGTTTAAGGCTATTTAACCGTTCAGGTCTGCGACGCTAACCCCTTATAGCAAGCCGTTGCAGATGAAGCTGGGTTGAACAGCGTAGGACTGATAGGACTGGGCGTCATGGGTGAGAACCTGGCGAGGAACATCGCTTCAAAAGGCTTTCCTGTCGTGGTTTACAACAGGACGGCTGAAAAGACTGACAGGCTTGTTTCCTCGGTTAAACAAGTGCTTGACATCAGGCCGTCGTACAGCTTCAGCGAGCTTGCAGCCATGCTTGAACGACCTCGTCAAATCATAATCATGGTTGAGGCTGGAAAACCCGTCGACATGGTTTTGGAGCAGCTAACCCCGTATCTAAGCCGCGGCGACATACTGTTTGACTGCGGCAACTCCCATTACAGAGACACAGAGCGCAGACAGGCCATGTTGGAGAAGCATGGCGTCGTCCTCATGGGGGTCGGCGTCAGCGGCGGCGAGGAGGGTGCTTTGAAAGGACCGTCGGTCATGGCCGGAGGGCTTAAACAAGGGTTTGAAGCTTCAAGACATCTTTGGGAGAGCATAGCGGCGAAAGCCGACGGCGAGCCCTGCGCAGGATACATGGGAGGCGGCGGTGCCGGCCACTTCGTCAAAATGGTTCACAACGGAATCGAGTACGCCATACTCCAGCTCATCGCCGAAACATATGACATCATGAAAACAGGTCTTGGGATGACGGCCGATGAGATAAGCGTTGTTTTCAGGGAGTGGGGGAGGGCTGAGCTTTCATCTTTTCTCATAGAGATCGCAGCCGACGTCCTAGCTTTCAAAGACCCTGAGACAGACGTGCCTTTGGTCGAGCTTGTCTTGGACAAGGCGGGGCAGAAGGGAACCGGCAGATGGTGTGTCCAGACCGCTGCTGAGCTCGGGGTTCCGACACCGTCGATTGACGCAGCCGTCTCAGCCCGCAACATCTCCGCGTTAAAAAATCTGCGGATGCAGCTCCATGACGTTTACGGCGAGCGGTCGAAACACAGGGTCAGCAACGATGTGGTGGAGAAGCTGCGTAAAGCCTACTGGTGCAGCATGGTTATGAGCTTCGTCCAAGGCTTAACCATAATCCAATCAGGTTCTCAGGCCTATGGCTACGGGACAAGCCTCGACGAGGTCCTCAGGGTTTGGAGAAACGGATGCATAATACGTGCGGCGGTTCTGAAGGATTTGCGTGAGGCGTTGAAGGCTGTCGGCGACGCCCAGTATCTGCTTAAGTCGGACCAGCTGGTTAGGGAGGTTGTGTCGAGGGTCGATGGCTGGCGAGACGTTATCATTTATGCGAAGCAGGCGGGCATACCGACGCCCGTCCTCGACGCCTCCTACAACTATTTCATCTCCATGACGAGGAAGGCTCTTCCAGCGAACATCATACAAGCTCTCCGCGACAAGTTTGGAGGCCACACATACGAAAGAGTGGACAAGCCTGGAATATATCACTCCAGCTGGAGGCCTTGAACAAACAACCCTATATCTAGGTCTGAGCATTTATCGGCAGTGGTAACGGTTGGAGACAACGTTCAAAGCCATCTCTCCCAGCGAGTTCTTCTACAAGAACAGAGACATAGCTGGCTTTAGCAGCCCGGCCAGAAGCCTTTACATGAGCATTCGAGAGCTTGTTGAAAACTCGCTGGACGCCGCGGAGACGGGGCGGATACTGCCCGAGGTTTACGTCGAGCTTTCGGAGGAGGATGCGGAGAGAGGTGTTTACGGGCTTAAAGTGGTCGACAACGGCATAGGCGTTCCCGGCGACAAAATCCCCTCAGCCTTCGCGACAGTACTCTACGGAAGCAAGTACGGGTTCAAACAGTCGAGGGGGACGTTTGGGCTCGGCGGTACGATGGCACTCCTCTACGGGCAGATAACAACCAACAAGCCTGCTAAAGTTGCTTCGAGCACAGACGGCAAAAACCTCTACGTCTACGAGCTGATGATCGATGTTGTTGAGAACAAGCCGCGTGTAATATCTTCCGAGAGGAGGGAGAGCCCGCACGGCTGCAGGGGGACGATGGTGGAGTTCAGCCTCGAGGCCGATTATCCAGGCAGCAGGGCCAAGATACTCGACTACTTCAAGCACACGGCTGTCGTCAACCCTCACGCGACGCTTACTTTTGTCGACAGTAGAGGAAGGCTCTACCACTATCCCCGCTCCGTCGAGAAGGTTCCGGAGCCTCCAGCCGAAACTCTACCCCATCCAGTAGGCGTCGACGTCGAGATGATGACGCGTCTCCTCTCAGAAACCTCGGCGAGAACGTTGCTGTCTTTTCTAACCAGCTCGTTCCAGAAGATAGGGAGCAAGACAGCTCGTGAAGTTGTCGAGCTCGCAGGCCTGAAGCCCGACGACCAGCCTAAGAAACTTAGCCATGAGCAGGTGACAGCGCTCGTGGACGCCTTCAAGAAATATGGAAAATTTAGGCCTCCAGACCCGACGCCGTTAAGCCCCGTTGGCAAGGAGTTTCTCGAAGCTGGGATAAAAAAGACCTTTAATCCCGATTTTATGTACGTCGTCCAGCGCGAGCCATCCTCTTACAGCGGCCATCCGTTCATAATCGAGGCGGCGGTGGCCTACGGCGGCAATATCCCGTTGACGGAGAAATTCCATCTTTATCGCTTCGCCAACAAAATACCGCTTCTCTACGACGAGAGGGCCGACGTTGCGTGGAAGGTTGCTGAAGAGAAGATCGACTGGGCCAACTACAAGGTTCCGAAGCCAGCGCCTCTAGCCGTGTTCACCAGCATATGCTCGACGAAAATCCCCTACAAGACGGTTGGGAAGGAAGCGATAGCAGACAGGCCTGAGATCGAAAGGGAGCTGACGATGGCTCTCCGCGAATGCGGCAGAAACCTCAAGCTCTATCTCTCGAGGATTGAGAGAAGGGAGGCCGCAGTCAAAAGGCTTACTCTGTACGCCAAATACCTGCCCATGATATCTGAGTTTTCCGCGAAAGCAGCCGATGTGAAGAAGCCTGACGTCAAGCCTCTCCTCAAAAAGCTGGGGATAGGCGAGCAGGAGCTGAAGGCTTTAGAAAAGCAGGGTAAAACATAATAGGTTGCCAGCAAACCGAAAAACATGGCCGGCTCCAGAAGAAACATCCTCAGGACAGTCTTCGGCGCATCCCTGTTGGCGGTTCTCGCCCCCTTCCTGTCATGGGGCGGGTTTCTGTACAGGCCGGAAGCAAAGGGCGGAAGCATAAGACAGCGTATAATCAACCTTAAGGACCTGCCGGTGAACTCTAGATACACGTTTCCGTTTCCCGCGACAGGCGACGCCATGGTTGACTCGGACCCTTTCAGACAGTACATCCTCGTCCATCTGCCGTCGGGCGACCTTAGGGCTTTCAGCAAAGTCTGCGTCCATCTCTGGTGTCTTTACGACTACATCCCTGAGAAGAGGGAGTTCCAATGTCCGTGCCACGGCAGCGTCTACAACGCTGACACAGGTGTTGCGATAAGAGGGCCAGCCGCTTTCCAGCCTTACCCAACCAACGCTCTACCAGAGCTGATTTTAGAGGTTGACGGGGATGGGACGGTTTACGCGACGGGTTTGAAGGGTAGGGTTGGATACGGGAGAGAGTACAGGGCTGAGATGGCGTGGCTGCAGCAGAGGCAGAGCAGCGCTCCCAACACCCCCGTAACAGCTTACGTGCCTTTCAAGAATCCGCTCACGCCGGACGAGACGCAGGCCATCCTGCAAAGCAACGACCTAAGGCTTGTCAAATGGTATGGATATCTCGATAAATCGGCGCGGGAGAGGGATTGGCTGACCGGTGAAGGCACGGCTGACATATCCAACGCTTCAAGGATATACGCCGTGGACGTGTCGGCAACGCCTGAAAAACTGCTAAAGCTTTCGACGCTTCCCGAAATAATAGTCATCATGCCACGTTCCTGAACACATCCCGTACCGCAGCCTGGCCTGCGGTTTAGCTTCTTCGTAGACCCCGGTCGGCCACCATCACCCCTACCGTCGTCAAGACGGCGGCGAACAAGGATACTGCAGCCATGTCCAGCAGAAGAGTGGACACGTCTGCAGCCTGTCCGTAGACCATGGACTGTCTGAGGGCGTCGACGGCGTAGGTTATCGGGTTCAGAGAGGCAACGGCTTGAAGCCATGAGGGCATCATTTTAACGGGATACAGCGCGTTGCTTGCAAACATCAGCGGAAGGTTTAGAAGGTTCATCACAGCCATCTGCGACTCCCAGCTCTTCAGCCTAATCCCCAGCGATATGAAGAGAGAGGACAAGCCGAGCGAGAGAAGCATGAGAGTGGTTATGGCTGCGAGGGGTGCGAGGAGGTTTGGGATAGAGTAGCGGGCGCCGAGAGCTACTGCGAGAAACATAACTAAAACCGCTTGAGCCACAGACCTTATCACACCCGAGAGAACTTTTGCAAGTATTATGGAGCCTCTTTTTATCGGAGCCGCCAGCAGTTTGTTGAGGAAGCCAAGCCTTCTGTCCCACGCCACGGACATACCGCTCGACATCGAGGTGAACAAAACCACTATCGAGAGCATGCCGACAGACATGTAGGAGAAGTAGTCCATGTCGGCTACGCCGAAAAGGCTCGCCATAATCCTGTTGAAGACTTCGCCAACACGAGACGTAACGTCCGGCGGAAGCTGTGTAAGAACATCTTCCGAGATTTTGAACACTCCTGTCAGGTTGAAGGCTTTGCCGAAAAGCCCCATCCAGATAACCGGCTGGACCATCGTCATAAACATCAGGAAAGGCGACCTAACCCATTTCCTAAGCTCTCGGCCGACCAGCGTCTCAATTTCTGTCAAAACCTCCAGCATCATGCTCTCATCCTCCTGATCGTCCTCATCTGCTTGAAAGTCTCCTCCCAGCTGCCTGTCTCCGCCCTCAGCGCCCTGCCCGTGTACTCGAGAAAAACCTCGTCCAACGTCGGCTTCTTCATAACTATCCTGCTTACCCTGACTCCTGTTTTCAACAGCATCTCAAGCAGCGTCGGCAGTTTTTCCTCACCGTTGTCCACGGCCAGCCTGTAGACTCCGTCGGCGAAGACGGTTTTCCCCACACCCTCCACCTTGTTCAACAGTGTTGTAATGTCGTGGCCCGCTACGTCAGCTATCTCCAGCTCGATTATGCTGCCGCCCAGGCTTGCTTTGAGGTTTGCAGGCGTGTCGAGGGCTTTTATCCTCCCATGGTCTATTATCGCTATCCTGTCGCAGAGAGCGTCGGCCTCATCCATGTAATGGGTTGTCAGGAAAACAGTCATCCCCAGCTCCTTCCTAAGCCGTTTGATGTAATCCCATATGGCGGCCCTTGTCTGGACGTCCAGCCCAAGTGTTGGCTCGTCGAGGAAGAGTATCTCAGGGTTGTGGATGAGGCCTGCTGCGAGCTCAAGCCTTTTTCTCATGCCGCCCGAGTATGTTTCAACCTTTCTCTTCGCCGCGTCCATGAGTCCGACCAGCTCCAACACCTCAGCAGCCTTTTTTCTCGCCTCGTGCTTGGGGATGTGGTAGAGGCCTGCCTGAAGCATGAGGTTCTCCCAGCCTGTGAGCTCGTCGTCAACGGTTAGGTCTTGAGGCACGAGTCCGACAACCCTTCTTACTTTCTCAGCCTGAGCAACCACGTCGTAGCCGCCGACGACAGCCCTGCCCGACGTAGGCCTGAGCAGCGTTGTGAGTATGTTTATCGTTGTTGTTTTGCCGGCACCGTTGGGACCGAGGAAGCCGAACAGCTCGCCCTCGCGGACACTCAGCCAAACCCTGTCGACGGCCACAAGCTTTCCGAAAACTTTGACCAAATCCTCGGCCACTATGGCTTCAGTCATCTCAAAGTCAGCTCCGCCAGCTTTTTCCTCGCCTCCTCAAGGATGGCCGTGGCCTCCCGCAGCTTCTCCTCGTTTCCCTCAGTCCACAGAATCATCAGCGTTTGAGCCAGCTTCCTGCCAGCCACGAAGAGCTGGGTTTTCTCAGAGTCCAGCAGCCGGTGGCATGATTTCATAAGCCTGTCGACGCTCTCACGCCTATCCTGCAGGAACTTCAACCCCTGCTCGGTGATGCTGTAAACACGTCTACCGTTGTCCTGCACGACTTTAACGTATCCTTCATCCTCGAGCCACTGGAGGGTTGGATAAACCGCTCCAGGGCTGGGCTCGTAAAGACCGCCGAAAACCCTGCTGATCTCCTTGGCGACCTCGTAGCCGTGCATCGGCCTTTTTCTGAGGGCTTCGAG
>JAWACZ010000019.1:0-24261 GCA_038896555.1 Candidatus Caldarchaeum sp.
ATCTACGAAGTCTTCATCAGCTTCTCTGAACCATTCGGTCTCCAACGCCACCATCACTTTTACGTCGTTCTTAGCGTTCTTTGTTTTTAACCCCAAACCTTTCATATACCTCTTTGAATAACGTCAGTCGTCGGACGTAGAAAACCCTAACACCACGCCTGAGAAGCTCTATGAAGCCGTCGGTTAGCTCTACGGGAATCGTATCCACGAAAAGCTCATCCCCCGCCCCCGCTGGAACATCGGTTATTTTAGTGGATGGTATTCTGGCTTGCTTGCTGGCGGAGGAGATGGTGGGACGTGTTTGTGTTAAAGCTACCCAAAATGACGTTGACGGTTGTCTGAGGCTTGGCATCTGGTGGGAGTTAGCGATATATAAATGGTGACGGTACAGTAGATGATTCAATAATGAGCCCGTGGCCTAATGTGAAGAGCGTCCTTGGCGTCGAAGGCTATTAATGCTGTTGTGGTGTATTACCTATTCGCGGGTCTCATTCTGCTAACCGTATTTACTGTTACTTCTTGGCGTAGCTCAGTTGATCACAGCACGCATCTTGTTTATGTAGATGATGATGGGATGGAATGTCCCGTGGAACACTGCTATCCAACGGTTGAGGATGCTCTACGCTCCGCTCAACCTGGAGACACTGTACTAGTCCTTCCCGGGAATTATGTCTTCAATTTCTCCAGCTTACAATCCGGCATCGTGGTTATCTTTTCCTCCGAGAATCAGCTACCCCAAGGTTTTCACATGCCTTCTGACTGCAGTTTTCCAGCCGTCACCAGATCCAGCGATGGACAGATAACAGTTGCATGTAGTTCATACAGCCCATTAGAATACCACACAATTTGGAACGCAGTGGAGCGGGTTGCGAGGAGGCTTCGGGAGTTAAGCCTTATGTATCCCCAGGGCCCTGTAACAGGGATTAGGCATGAGAATAACATAATTATCATCACAGTAGATAGACCGTTATCATCCGCCGAAACAAACATACTGAACCAAAGCGGCCTAAGCTCTTACAGGATATATAGGGAGTACGGTCCTCCAGAACACCAATGTGAAGACCATATTATAGACCTCGTGTGGAGACGTGAAGGAAACCCCACAAACAATCGTCCTGACATGCTTCCATCGCCAGTTTATGAATCAATAGTGGCTGCATTGAAAACGAGGTTCGGAGACGTATTCGTGACAGCAGGCCATCCGTTTGAATCACGCGACACCAGCATCTTACGCGTTCTCTTCAGACATGTCAGCCTAGGCAAAGACGACTTGCATTTCATAAACTCCCTAATCCCAGAAAATTACACAGTTGAGGTTTGGATAAACGTGAGAACCCTTACCATGACTTCTTCGTCACCACCATTCGTGAAAATGACCTGCGGCATTTACAGCTAAAACATTTCCATTCATCAAAGACCAGAGAGGCACCAAGTCTAGGGGCCTGATGGGCTGTCTGGACTGGGACTCCATTTGGAACAGGTGTTCAGGACAACAAAAACTCTTCAGGAGGAGCGTTTCTTCGCCGTCTTATCAGCGTTTGACCATTCCATATTTAATTCCACCCTTCTCCTCTAACCAAGCGACAGACATTCGACGGCTTAAGTCCATACATACTTTTAATCATGCCTGCGATAACATACAAGGGATTGAATGTGTATACGAAAGGCATGACTTCATAGATTAAACAACTTTTGGAACGTATGTCTGCAAATGCGGTACAAGTATCACACCGTAATGCCGTATAATATGCAGGGCTTGTATCCGATGTGAGTGTAATAATAGCTGTATGTCGTGGAAGGATGCAGACGAGACATACAGTCATGAATGCTTCTATCAACGTTATTATGGCCGTCCAGAAGACATAGGATTTATCACGTCTACGGATTGGTGAGCCATGGTCCTACCAGACCTGTAACGAATAGATAACAGACAGGATGAGGATGTTGTGACACATGCCAAGGGGTTTGGATGGCCGCTTCAGCTTCATCAAGTTCAAACAGCTAAAGGAATCTTGGCTCAAATAAAGCTCCTATAATTTCTAACGCCCGCCACATCTTCAAACCATAAACGCTTATATCTATCACATGTTTTTAAAAATTTTCAGGATTTACGGCTTGGAGAGGCGGAGTTTCGGGTTTTTCTGGCCAAAACCTGTGAAAACCTGAAATTTCCGTTTTCAAGCCGTGGAGAGGCGAAATTGTATTCTCTAAAGCTTATATCATTTGGTGTGTAGTGTTTACGCTGGTGGGTGTTTTGGCTCACCAGCCTCAGATTGGTTCCTTACTAAAGCAGAATATTACACAGCTAAGAAGGGGTGTGAGGATAGAGGTAATATGAGGCTTAAGCTACCTAAGACGGTTATGACAGTTTTTGAACATACCAAAGGAGACATTTTTGTGTCAAAGGTTCGGTGTTTAGGAGTAGATACGATGTTACGGCTGTATGGAGGCTTAGAATACCCAACGTCCACGTCGGCCGAAACAGGGGCTACAAGCCTGTTTGCAAAAGAGCTGGGAGTGTCTCAAGTCAGAGCTGAAGAATACTTTAAAGACATATATAAATGAAAGGTTTCAACAGTGGTAGAAAATGGCCGACGTCTTCCAAGCGTTGTTAAACCCTTCCTCTGGTGGCGAGAACATACTGTCATTTCTGCTGTCGCTTATTTGGCTGGCTTTTCTGATGGTTTTTTTCCTCTACCCGTCGTTCGGTCAGCGGATGCAGCTTTCATACATGTTGAGAGATTTGGAGCGTAAGCTCAACAAGCTTAAGATGATAAAGGATGAGATAAACCAAGTGACGGTAGATACAATCAAGCGTGTTGGCAAGCCTGAGTCGGACCCCGCTACTGAAATTGAAAGGCTCAGCGAGTTTTTCCTCATCCAGCCCGAGTCGATGGACCCGTACGGCTTGGTGTACAAGCTGGAGCACATTTTGGAGACTGGCGAGTATGCGTACGAGAAGGAGGTGGCTAAGATAGCTCCCCACGCGACCGAGCATCAGCTGAAATCGCTCACAAACCTTGTTGAGGTGTTGAGGGGAATCAACACGCTTTACCGCGTTGTCAGACACTACTACCTCCTCGGTAAAAAGACGTCCAACATTTACATGGTGCTGCAGATCCAGATGATTCTCCCCATGTTGATTGAGATAGCTGAGTCTTATAGGCAGGCGGCTGTGGCTTTCAGCAAAGGCCAGCCCATAGGCGATGGGATAGGAGTTCTCGTGGCAGCGAAGCTAGCGGACGGCCTGGAGAAAACAAAGTATGAGATAGCGAAAGACACCATAGTCCAGGAAATCGAGCTTGAAAACAGGAAGGTCTACGTCGTGAGAGCCGCCGGCCCGGGTGGAACTGTAGGAAGGCCTGGCGAAGCCGTCAAACAGCTTGTAGAAAGATTGCCGCAAAACCCCAAGCTGATAGTAACTATCGACGCCGCTCTAAAGCTCGAGGGCGAGGAGAGCGGAAAGGTAGTGGAGGGGGTGGGAGTGGCCATCGGAGGCCCTGGCGTTGACAAATACAAGATAGAGGAGCTTGCGAGAAGCCGTGGAATCCCTCTCTACGCCTTCGTCGTGTTTGAATCGATAACAGAGGCGATAACGCCCATGCGTGAGTCAATAGCCAAGGCTGCTGACGTCGTCTTGGCGAGGGTTAAGAAGCTCA
This sequence comes from Candidatus Caldarchaeum sp., assembly GCA_038896555.1. Classification (GTDB taxonomy): domain Archaea; phylum Thermoproteota; class Nitrososphaeria_A; order Caldarchaeales; family Caldarchaeaceae; genus Caldarchaeum. The sequence goes on from JAWACZ010000019.1 coordinate 3,660, forward strand.
TTCTGGAGAAGGTGGACGGCGGTGAGACGGCCGTGGTTGCTGGGATAGGAAACACGATAGGGGTGGGTGGATGATGACGTCTGAGCCAGCATTGGTTTTCGGCCCCCGTCTAAAGGAAAAGTACCCGCAGCCGCTGACGTTTCTAAAATGTCTCACATGCGGAACCGAAAACTCAAGACCTTTCAAGGAAGAAGACTACATACTGAAGATAGTTGACTCGGAGAAATGCCCAAAATGCGGTGGGATGCAGAGCAAGATAACCAACATTTACGTGCCTGAGAAGAAGACGGTTAAGTGATGACGGTGCAGCCGTCTTTCTCCACTAAGACCGTGTGCTCTGCCTGAGCGACGGGCTTTCCTGTCCTCTCCACAAGCATGGGGTAAGCCTTGACACGCCCAAGCCTCACCAGCCTTTGATGGACCGTTGAAACGTCGAGGTCCAGGTCTCTCAACCATCTCAAGCTGTATGGAAGGCCGTGAAAACGTTCCGCCACAACAGCCAAAAGCCTCGACTCTTCAACGGACATTCTGAAGCTGGATCTCGCTGCTTCAAGCCTGTAAATTGTAGCATGCTCCGAGTCTTTAACCTCTCCAGCCGCATCCATCGTAGTTGCAAAAGGCTCTATAGCATAGACATGCCCCTGCTGGAGTCTCGCGCCGTCGCCAGAAGCAACATTAGGTATCGAAACGCCCGCGTGAAGGTTGTAGCGCTGTATCTCATGGCCTGTCAGGTTTCTGATGGGTTTGACGCCATAGCGAGCTAGGGTGTTTTGCACGACTTTGCCAACAGCTGAAACCTTCACGCCAGCAGCCACGGTTTTCACCGCAGCTTTCAAAGCTTCTTCAACAGCTTTCTTCAAAAGCTCACCCAAAGCCGTGTCCGTCACCGTTACTGCTGTGTCGGCAACGTAGCCGTCAACCACAACACCGAAGTCAACTTTAACGATTGCGTTTTTCGGAAGTATAGTCGGGTCGTTGGGCGGCGGAGAATAATGAGCCGCAACGCTGTCGATGGATATGTTGCACGGAAAGGCGGGGCTGAATCCCCGCTCCCTTATCATCCCCTCAACGTTTTCAACAATCTCCAGCAAAGTCATCCCAGGCTTGACTATGCCGGGGACTATTGCCCTGACTTCTTTCGCCACCTCCCCCGCTTTAACCAGACAATCTAAGGCCGTCAACCCGACTTTAAACATCCACGACTGGTTTTAAACCATAACGCTTAGACGAGAGCAGTCGGCAGACACGACAGCTCTCAGCTTTTCAAAAATTCGGCGGCGTTTTCAACCGGCTGTCGGTCGCCGTCTCATCCCAATTTGAATCCCGGCCAATAGGAGGAGGATGTTACGGCTATAATGGCGGCATAGGCGGGCAACTGGCTCACTCGGGATGTCGGGAGCGTGGTAGTCGCTGTATATGTTGTGAAGCTGGTCTGCGTATGAATTTCTTTGCTAACGTTGTATTGTGTGCTAGATTTCTCGAATTTGGCGGCTCGAAAATTGATCAGCTGGTAAGTGGCACGGTTTGAAATGCTTTAGCTTTCCCGCATGTTAGAGAAATATCTTAATTAGACGAAGAGTGAGAAACGTGGTGATGGGCCTGATTCCGTTCAACAGATTTTTTCAGACCTTTATGAAGAGGATGAGAATGGAGTGCCTTTTTTCGGGAACTTTGTTGACGGCAGCTGGTCGGTCACGTTAACCGGCCCCACCTTCGACGTGGTTTCACCTATAGACGGGTCTGTCATAGCGCGGGTGAGGAAATGCAGCGCCGCAGACGTCGAGAAGGCTGTTAAATCCGCAAAAGAAAATCAGCATAAGATAAGGTCGCTGGCAGCGATTGATAGAATCGAGATAATGGAGGAATCAGCCCGAACTGTGAAGAACCATTTAGAGGATTTCGCCAGGACCATCACGTATGAGATGGGGAAACCTATCAGCGACTCGCCCGGTGAGGTGGAAGCCTTGATCGAGAGGCTGCGGCTCTGCATGGAGGACGCCCGCAACATCAGCGGCGAATACATACCCAGCGACTGGTCCCCAGACACCGTGGGTAAAATCGTCGTGGTTTTAAGGGAGCCTGTAGGCGTCATAGGCGCGATAGGGCCTTTTAACTACCCTCTCTTCATCCCAGCCGCTAAAATCATACCGGCCCTGCTGGGAGCCAACTCTGTAGTCGTTAAGCCTTCCAGCCAAACTCCAATCTCAACTCTACTGCTGGCAAGGGTTATGCAGCTTGCAGGCCTGCTGGATGGAACGCTCAACGTTGTGACAGGACCTGCTGAGGTTGGAAGGGCTTTGGCGTCGCATCTTGACGTTGGAATGATATCGTTCACCGGAAGCACGGAGGCGGGGAGAGATATTGCCATTCACGCAGTCAACAAAAGGCTCCACCTCGAGCTTGGAGGCAAAAGCTATGCAATCGTCTTGGATGATGCTGACCTGCAGCTTGCGGCGAGGAAGTGTGTTGAGGGGGCGTTGAAGAACGCTGGACAGAGATGTGACGCGGTCAGCATGGTGTTGGTCGAGAAACCTGTGGCATCTCAGTTTGTAGACTTGAAGTATGTTCAGGAATGGAAGGTTGGCGACCCTAGGGATAAGCTCACTAGGCTGGGGCCGTTGGTGAGCGAGTCGGCTGCGAAAAGAGTTCACTCGATGGTTTTGGACGCGGTTGAGAAAGGGGCGCAGATGCTTCACGGCGGGTCGGTTGAGGCAGCATATCATCAGCCCACCGTGTTGAACGCAGTTCCTGAAAATGCTGCGATTGTCTGGGAGGAAACCTTCGGGCCTGTAATCCCAGTCATGGAGGTGGAGGATGTCAACCACGCCCTCTTTGTGTAGATGCGCTCCAGATACGGTTTGGACGCCGCTGTTTTCACAAACGATTTTTACAACATGTGGAAGGTGGCTAAAGCTTTGCGGGTTGGCGAGGTGACGATAAACGATTATCCACGGCATGGTGTGGGATTTTTCCTGTTCGGAGGCGTCAAAGAATCCAGAGTTGGAAGGGAGGAAATAGGATATTCGATAGAGGAGATGATGGTTTTGAAGACGATTGTCTTCAAATTGGAGCCTGTTGGGCTGGGGAAGATGGTGTAGGAAGCAGCGTTTCACCTCTTTTCAACAGATGGATTTGAAGCTACCTCGGCCGAACAGGGCATAGAAGCGTTAAGCTTTTCCGGCGGCTTCATATTTCTATGCCATAATTTTTATCAGATGTGCGGCGGGCGGGCTTCGATCCCGCGACCTTCGGCGTGGAAGGCCGACGTCCTGACCAGGCTAGACTACCGCCGCATCGAAGGCTATAGCGTTTCCGCAGCATAAAACTTTAATGGGTCGGCTCTTCTCACAACACCTTCGCGGATTACTTGAGCGTACAGTCCAACAAATCCGTCAAAGCTTTCTCTGATTGTCTTGAGGATGTTCATGTCTTGCCGAAGGCCTTTTTGAGGCAGGGTGACCATGATACATCTCTTTGTCTGCTTAACTATTTTCAGCACAGCGTCGCCCACCTCAAGCACAAGGTTTAACAGTTTCCGCTCCGACGCTATCGAACTGACCACTATGTTAGGCCTGAACCGGGATACTTCGTCGTGAAGGCAAAGCTTTCTCAAATCTTCCTCAGCGATGACGTGGACCGGCATGGAGTCGTGGAATGTTTTTTCCCGTGTGAAACCATTTTTCTCAAAGTATGTTATGCCTTCGCTGAACACAACCTCTAGGCCTGTGTAGCCGAGGCCTAGCCCGTCGTTCCTCACAAGCTTTAGTTTCCGACCCATGTAGGCTGACAGGATTTCCTCACATTCATTGCTTTCGTAGGATTTGCCGTCGGGCATTTGGATGACCAGCCTCCCGTTGCTGATGGATGCCTTCACATCGAGAAGCTTCGAATAGAGCTTCGGGTTTTTCGCAGAAACCGCCAGCCCCGTCTCCACATCCACCAAAGCATATCTCCTATCACCCTCAACCCCTTCAAAAGTTATGAACGCCTCCTCCAACTCCTCACCACCCATGGATTTGACCGGATACCTATAGATCGCCCTGACGACCCCACAGCCCGTCGTCAAAACCCCTCGGATGCGAATACAACAACCTGAATAAAACATTTTAAATCATCCCACGAATTTCATAACATTAGGCCGGGGTAACTCAGCCTGGCCAGAGTGCGGGGCTATGAGCAGAACATCATAGTCAACCATCGCTTGTTAAAAGCTCTGACACGCTCTTATTTCTCTTTCTTCTTGGTTTTTTCTTAATATTCTGTTGTAGTTAGGGCTTTATCCCTGTTTATAAACGTCTGACAGCACTTACTACAATACGATTCTCCCTTATCATAGTTTGGCTGGTGGCCTGAAGGAATAAACGGAGATTCCTCATCTTCCCTATAGCTGAAGTATGGTATTCCGTCTTCAACCCATACGGCTATCCTAACCTCTCTCCCGTCGTCAGCCTCTAAAATGGAACAGCGGTTGATACATATTTGGTATTCTCAACCTCCATCCTGCCGTAATGTCATATCTCCCCCAACAACACCGACAGTCTACTTTATCGGGTATGTTTAAAGACTGCCGCTGTGTGCTGGGTAGCCTGTGGACAACGACGCTACCATGGCTGTAAGCTGTGAAGAAACGGAGTCTATCCGAACGATGTTCACAGGTCTGCAGACGGTGGACGTAGAGCGAGGCCGCATGCTGTCTTCGACGGACACCGCTGTGTTAGGATGTCTCGTCTTGTGGATGTTCCCGCATACGAAGGCGATGAGGTTTACCTCGACGTCGTGCATCCAGTCATGTATGACGATGTTTCTGCGCTTCTGGGCCGTGGTGTCAGGGTTTTCAGACTGAGAAGAACCGATATCATAGCCGCTTACAGAGACAGGCTGTCGCTGTCCAAGAATGACGAGAACGATGCGACAACATTATCCATGATGGATGGAGATTGTTTCGTGGAGGTTACGGTAGAATATGTTGGGTTGATGAAGCTCATCGACCAATACCATAAACAGCTCAACATCCTTAAGCTGTTGAAGTAGCTTAAAGCATCTGCAGAAGCTGTGAAACCCATACGCAGGAACAAAGACAGGCTGGCACGACAGATAATAAGCATGGCGACGAACACAATAAGCATATACGGGCCTTTATGCGAAACTCTCGGTTTATCAGATGACTCTCTATATGGTAAGGTTGCTCTCGCAGACCTTCTTCTACACGTGGACTTTACGGCGAAGCTGAGAAGCATTCTATGCTACACCGGACTCTACGAACCCAACAACGGAAGATACAGCCATCAAATGAATCAGGCTATCCAATCACTCGCAATAAGCTACTACAGGAAACGCAGGGTCAAAGCCAAGGAGGTCAGACAACTGGTGAGGAAGATCAGGAACTACGTCAGAGCTGGAGGTCCGGTCTGACAGCGGGGAAAAAGCTGGATGAAGGCCGGGCAATGGAGTGCGGAACGCCTTTACGGCGATTTATGAGCCAATGCTCGGTTTTCATCTGGCCTCCCAGACGCTGTCAGGTGACAGGCCTCCAGCCAAACACTCTCCTCCATTTTTTCCTTTCAGACATATTCTTATATAGGGGAAAGCGGTTGGCTTATTTAGCCGGGGTAGCTCAGCTTGGTCAGAGAAAATATTACCATCAGTAATATTTCTGCAACGCGGGGCTCATAATCCCGTTGTCGTGGGTTCGAATCCCACCCCCGGCAGGCTGTGAAGTGATCGGTTTGAGGGTTGTTAAAATCAGTCCGTTGAAGAGGGTTGTCACGGTGGTGCCTGAGACGACTTTGGATTTGCTCAATCTTTACAGGGTTCTACAGGCTGGGGATATGGTTTATGCTGTTACTAGCCGCGAGGTTAAGAAAGAGAGGGGGGACGGAAGCTTTGACAGCGAGAGGGTGCGGCTTGAGATCGGTGTCGAGCTTGTTCGGAAAGAGCTTGACCCTTTGACGAGACGCCTGAACCTCCATGGAGTGATAAGATATGAGAGCAGGGAGTTTGGGCTGGTGGGAAAGCGTCACAGCATCCATCTAGGCGTGGGAGAAGAGATAACTGTAGAAAGCCGTAAAAACTATCCAAGGCTTGAATCCATGGCATCCTACTACAGAGGAGCACCCATCAAAAAAGCCGCAACCGTAGTCATGGTTGACGACGAGGGTATAGCCGTTTACGTAGCCTCTCAAACAGGCTTGAACCCCATCTATAGGAAGACCATCTCAGCCGGCAAGGAGGCGCCGGAGGACAGAGTTAAAGAGAAAACGAAGATCTACGCTGAAGCGGTTGAAAAAACAGCGGATGCCGAAAGCCTCTTCATCTTCGGCCCATCCATAATGGTTGAAGAATTCGCAAACTATGTCAAAAGAGAGAAGAAGGAGCTGGCGGGAAGAATAAAGAAGACCGGATACGTCTCTACCACGGATTCCGCCGGCGTATCCGAGCTGCTGAGGAACAAAAGTTTGCACGAGTTGAGGGAAGCTGTCAAAGCCATCGCCGACGTGGAAGAAGTGGAGGAATTTATAGAGCTGCTGGTCAAAGACCCTTCACGCACCGCGTTGGGAATGAAGGAAACCTTAGCAGCCTTAAGCATGAAAGCGGTTGAAAAGATGTTGGTAGCCGAAGATTTCCTATGGTATAACTTAGTGGACGAAAACTTTGAAAAGCTACTTGACAAAGCCGATTCCTACAAGGTCGTTGTCAGGGTAATCTCCTCGGGAACCGAAGCCTGTGAAAAGCTAATGAGCTTGGGGGGTTTAGCATGTATACTCAGGTTTGCTGTAGAGCCTTCCCTTTTACGCGAGGGGGGCTAAGTCATGGGTCGTGTAAATGTGGACGCCCTGGGGTTTGTTCTGAATTTCACCAACTCTGACCCCTATCAGGTATACGTCGCCGCCTACTGAAGCCGCGCTGTCAACCAAACGCTGTGTCACAACCCCATCAAACACAACATACTTTGCAGATTTCTCAATACCCAGCCTGTTTGCCAACTCGCTCACAGGAAGACGCGCTATCTCGTTGAGCTCCGCGTCAAGCAGCACAGCTGAAAGCGTTCCATCAACCTCCTTCGCAATGTTCCACAGGTCAGCTGGAAGGGTCTTTCTATCGGCTGCAACAAATTCCTTCGCTTTTAAAGCTTCCTCAGGATGCACAGCATGCTCCAACGCCTCATGTATCTCTCTTGCTGTCAGCTGCTCGACTTCTTTACCGTATGGCGCTCTGGCTACTGCGTCGATTTTACAGTTTGCAAGAAGCTCTTGCAGAATTAGGTCCCCGCCCCTGTCGCCGTCTAGAAAAGCAATCACCCGCTTTTTCCTACGGGTAAGGCCAGCGATGCTTTTCGGAATTTTCACCCCCTCCACTGCCACTGTGTTCTTATAGCCGTACCGGAGAAGGTTGATGACGTCAGCCCGTCCCTCGACAATTATGATTTCCTCCGAGGAGTCTACTTCAGGTCCTGCAGGAAGCCTCTCAGAACCATACTCAACAACTTTTGTCCTGACAATCGCCTCCTCAAGCTCTCGCAGAACAAGGTCGTCGTCTGGAACTTTTTGCTTTTCCCAAGCGGCTAGAATTTCCTTAGCTCTCTCAACTATTTTCTTCTTCTTCTCGAGCCTAGTGTCCTCTATCTTCTCTATGACAACCCTTGCTTGATAAGGGCCAACCCTGTCGATGGATTCTATCATCGCGGCTATGAGAGAGGTTGTGTACTTGTCCAAACTTGTTGGAACCGTAATCTTCCCGACGGCCTTGTTTCCCTGGGTGTTGACTGTGATTTCTATACGGCCTATCCGTCCAGTCTTCTGCAGCTCCCTTAAATCAAGGTCCGAGCTGAAAATCCCCTCCGTCTGCCCGAAAACAGCTCCTACAACGTCGTTCTTGTCCACCGGCCCGTCTACCTCTATCCTCCCCTCTATAACATACTTTGTTATTGTGCTCAAGTTTAGCCTCAAAAATTCTGCCCCAGACGGACGTATTAAGCTCTTCCCCAGTAGGCGGACGGCCGACAGAAGGGTATTATAATGTTATTTGACGGTTTGAGTTTTTTAGATAAGGCTAAATTTAACCATGGCTAAAAAATCGGCAGATAACATGCTCGAAAAAACTTCACCCACCCTTATAACTTTATCCACGCTGCTGCTGGTTTTCAACCTTTTGACCCCGTTGTACACGGGCTCGGAGAAAGCCGAGCCCAACGGGCATGAAGGAACTGTTCTAGCCACAACCTCGATAATATGGGATATGGCTAGGAATGTTGCTGGAGGGCTTTGGCGGGTTGAATGGCTTGTGGAGCCGGGTAAAAACCCACACACATACGAGCCAACACCTCAAGACATGATTAAAGCCCACAAAGCTGCCGTAATACTTTACAACGGTTTCAACCTCGACGCATGGACAGTAAAGCTGCTTGCGGGCCAGTGGTCAGGAAAGCTTGTCAGGGTTACTGAGGGTCTTGAACCATATGTTATGAAAATCCCCGACGGACCATACGCTGGACGTGAAGACCCCCATCTGTGGATGGATGTGCTGGTGGCTGTGAAATATGTTGAGAGGATTAGGGATGTCTTCATACAGCTTGACCCGGATAAAGCCGACGTCTACCATGCCAACGCTGAATCCTACATCAAAACCCTCCTCGAACTCGATGAGTGGATAAGGTCTCAGGTCTCGAAAATACCCGTCGAGAGAAGGGTTTTAGTCACACAAGAGAATGCGTTTCAGTATTTTGCGAAATCCTATGGATTCAGGGTTGCGGGCTACTTTTACTCGATTGTTACTGAGATAGAGCCGACGGCCCTCGACCTTGCCAATATTGTTGAGAAGGTTAGGGAAACTGGTGTATGTGTATATTTTGTTGAGTCAACGTTGAGCAGACGTCTCATGGAGACTTTGACGCGTGAGGCGGGCGGTAAAATCGCTGCAACCCTTTACACCGACAGCGTGGGACCGTTGGGAAGCGGGGCCGACAGCTATGTCGGAATGATGCGTTACAACGTTGAAGCGATTGTTGAAGGGCTTTTGAGGTGGTGTTGATGGATGCTTTGAGAGCTGAAGGTTTGACGGTTTTCTACGGAAAAACAAAGGCCTTGGAAGACGTCAGCTTCTCAATAAAAAGGGGAACTATGACTGCGGTTATAGGGCCAAACGGCTCTGGCAAAAGCACTTTGCTCAAAGCCTTCGTCGGGTTGGTTAAGCCTTCACAGGGAAGGGTTACGGTTTTCGACAAGCCGATAGAGAAAGCGAGAGGCATCGTAGCCTATGTCCCACAGAGGGAGGATGTCTACTGGGATTATCCGTTAACGGTATGGGATGTTGTCGCCTTAGGCCGTATAAAAGCCGTCGGCCCCCTGAAACCGGTCAGCAGAAAAGACAAGGTTGTCTTGGATGCTTTGACAAACACAGGGCTGGCGGAGCTGAGTGCAAGGAAGATCTCCGAGCTTTCAGGAGGACAGCAGCAGAGAGTTTTTCTCGCAAGGGCAATGGCTCAGGGGGCGGAGCTTTACCTCATGGATGAACCGTTGACAGGAATCGACGCCGACGCAGAGGACAAACTGTTCGAAATACTCATCGGTTTGAGGGACAGCGGCAAGACGATAGTTATGACGACGCACGACCTGAGTTCTACGCTGGAGCTTTTCGACAACGTTGTAGTTTTGAAAAACAGGTTGATAGCTTTTGGCCCCTCAAACGAAGCGTTGAAAGCCGAATACCTTGCCGCCGCCTATGGAAGCGAACGGGTTGCCATGCATCTGGCTGACGTGAAAAAGGTGGCTGGATGGCGTTGATACAGTATCTCACAGAGCCTTTAAGCTATGAGTTTATGCGGGTTGCGTTGGCGACTTCGATAACGGTTGGTTTGGTGGCGTCCACGCTGAGCACTTTCATTGTTTTGAGAGGATGGTCGCTTTTGGGGGATGCTGTTTCTCACTCGGTTCTCCCAGGGCTGGCTGTGGCCGCCGCGTTAAACCTGCCTTTGACGCTCGGAGGCGCGGCTGCTGGTGTTGCGGCCTCTGTTTTAATCGGGTTCGTGGAGTCTAGGGCTAAGGTGCGGAACGATACGGCGATAGGCATAGTGTTGACTGGAGCGTTTGCACTAGGCTTGGTCATACTGAGCAGAGTTAGGCCAACACTGGACATCTTCCATGTTCTTTTCGGAAATGTTCTAGGCGTCTCACCCCAGGAGCTCATCATCACAGCTGTGCTGGGGTTCATCGTCATCGCAATCCTCTCGCTCTTCATGAAAGAAATAATTTCGTTCACTTTCGACCCAACCTTCACTCTCGTAGTCGGTCTTCCCTCAAAACTCATACACTACTCTTTGATGATCATGATTTCCCTGACGGTGATATCGGCGCTCCAGACAGCCGGAATCATTTTAATTATCGCGTTGCTTGTCACGCCGGGAGCCACCGCTCAGCTTTTCGCACGCACGATAGGACAGATGATCACGATATCGATATTGGTAGGCGTAGTCTCCTCCGTAATCGGACTGTACCTCTCTTTTTACTTAGCGGTCAGCTCCGGTGGAACGATTGCGCTCGCAGCCACGTTAATCTTCTTCACAGCCTTGCTGATTAAAAGTCTCAGCGTTAAGCCTTGATGCTGAGGTTTATCAGTTTCCCAAGAATCATGTCATGTTTTTCTTCGTCGGCTTCTATGGAGTCGAGAAGTATTTTCACCACGTTGTTGTTCATCATTTTTTTAACCTCTTCGAAGCTGTGCATATGGCTTCTCTCCTCATGTTGTTGAAGCTGCCGTAGCCTTTCCGGGTCTGGCAGGACTGTATCAACCAAACCTTTCTCAACGGCTGCAATGGTGGCTTGAACAATGTCGGCGTGTCTTATGCTGTCTGAAGCAACCTGTCGAAACAGGAGGCGTACCATGTCGTCTTTAGCCTTGATGGCTTCTGAAAGAAAAAGCTCCGCAGCCTCCTGTTCGGCCGCCAAACGCATTCTCAAAATCCTTAGAGCCTGGACCTTTGTCATCTCCGCCGATAACACCGCAGCGCTGGGAGCTTTTCCAGAAAATGTCAAAGCCTCGTAAGCGAGGTCAAGAAGCTCGGTTTCCTGAACAGCCTTCCTCCTAAAAGCAACTTTACCCGCGTATTCTTTAACCATGCCCTTCACTCGCTCGTCTGCTGCTATGCTCTTTTTGTCCAACGCCCTAGCCCCTTTCAGATACTGTGTCACCGCCTGTGGCGTTATAGACAGCAGCCGTGCTGCCTCCGCGTTCTTCAGCCCATAGGTTCGTGTCAGTTCGACGGCGATCAAAGCCCTCAGGACAGGGATTATTTCTTCAGCTTTGGGGTGTTTCACGTCTTTAAATGTTTTTTAACGGTGTTTTATGTGTGTTGTTAAACCATGTGAATGTTTTGTTTCATGACGTTTAATTTAAATAAGAGATAACGCCGTTATATTCCGATGTCCCCACTCCAAAAAACGCTTCTCCTGTTAGCTGTTGGGGTAGTTATAGGAATAACCATCACTTCAGGTCTATCTTTCCTTTACAGCAGGCCCAGCCAGAAAATAGTCATAGCGGTCCAGCCAACTCTCGCGGCCGCCGATGTGCTGCAACGCTCCAAGCCTTTGGAGTCTTTCCTAGAAGAGAAGCTTGGGGTTGACGTCGAGATATACGTGCCCACATCCTACGCAGCTGTTGTGGAGGCTCTGAGACGGGGACACGCCCATGCGGCTTTGATGAGCGCCTGGCCATCCTACCTGGCGTGGAAGCTTGCCGACGCGAAGGTTGTCCTCGCTGAGGTGAGAAAGGTTGGGCTAGGCAACAAACTAGTGAACGAAACCTACTACTTCTCCTACTGGGTTACTTTGCCGGAATCACCAATACGTTCGCTCGAAGACCTGCGCGGCAAGAAGGTTGGATTGCCAAACCCTATATCTACTTCTGGTTATGTTGCACCGCTGGCGAAGCTTGTGGAGAAGGGCCTTGTGAAAGTGGAGAGCGGGAAAGAAGCTGACCCAAGCAGTTTCTTCACAGTTGTATTCACAGGCGGCTACGCCCAGTCATGGCGGGCTTTGCAGGCAGGCGATGTGGATGCAATCGTGATAGCGGGAGACATCCCCGCAGACCTCTACTTCGACGTGCTTTCAAAAACGAGGGTAATTGACTCGCAGGGCCCCATCCCAAGCCACGCCGTGGTTTTCTCGAAAGATTTAAGGGAGCCGCTAAGGTCTAGCCTTATCCAAGCATTGACCGAGCTCGGAGAGAAACAGCCCGAGCTCATGCGTTCATTCGTGTCGGCGTTGTTTGTAAGGTTCCAGCCGACAACCACGGAGCAGCATCTAGCGGAGCTGGGACGCTACTTGGCTCTAACAAACCTAAAGTATTCTGAGAAGGTCGGATAGGTTGAACAGCGACTTTCTGCTGAAAATTACAGGCCTCAGATTCTCCTATGATGGTGCTAGACCCGTGTTGGATGGTGTTAACCTCGCTTTAAAGGCAGGCGAGTCTGTTGCTGTGATGGGGCCGTCCGGCTCTGGGAAGACAACATTGTTAAAACTTGTTGCAGGGCTTCTATACCCGTACGAAGGCGAGATACACGTTAAGACTGGAAGGGGAGGTGTTGGATACATTCCCCAGCAGGTTGGTCTGGTTAAAAATTTGACAGCCCTGCAAAACATCCTGCTCGGCGCTTTGGGAAGGATGGGAAGATCAGCAATCCTGTTTGGAAATTTTCCAAGCGAGGAGGTAGAGAAAGCCTACAGGCTTCTAGAGGACTTGGGGATCTCCAAGCTTGCTGAACGCAAGGCGGCACAGCTGAGCGGCGGTGAGAAGCAGAGAGTAGCGGTGGCTAGAGTTTTGATGCAGTCTCCTTCGATACTCCTTGCTGACGAGTTCGTTGCGGATTTAGATGTGGTAAACGCCGCGGAAGTCATGCGGCTAACAGTTGAAGTTTGCAAACGCAACAACGTAGCCCTCCTGATGACGATGCACGACACGTTTCTAGTGAACAAGTTCGCTGACAGGGTTGCTGTTCTGAAGAATGGAAAGATTGTCTTAGAAATGGCTGGCGGTGCACTAGACATGGAGTCACTCTCCATGGTTTTGAGAGGGGGTTAACGGCTTGAAATTTCGGTAGATCGCTGAGCATTTTCCTACTCGGTGTAGCGTTTCTAGCTGCAGCCCATCAGATTGGTTTCACAGATCTAGGCCGTCTGTACAAGGGCGTCTCTAACCTAGGTTTGTTAGCCAACGACCTTCTGCCTCCAAACCCTGAGGCTTTTTTGCCGGCTTTAGATGCTTTGGTGGAGACCGTTCAGATGGCGTTTGTGGGAACAGTCATCGGGTTTTTTCTCTCCCTGCCTGCTGCAACATTAGCGCTTCGAACAATCTTCCCATCATACGTAACCACCGCTGTGAGAGCTTTCCTCGGACTAGTAAGAACAATCCCCGTCCTCTTCTGGGCCGTGATCTTTGTCATTGCCGTTGGACTAGGCCCGCTCGCAGGCACTTTAGCCCTTTCAGTGTACTCACTAGGCTATCTCTCAAAGCTCTACTTCGAAGCCTTTGAAGCCGTTGACCAAGATGTGCTTGATGCCCTGCGTTGCACTGGCGCTTCACGTCTGGCTTTGGTGCGTTATGCGGTGATACCGGAGTCGATGAATACACTCATCAGCCAGCTTCTTTTCATGCTGGAGTATAACATTCGTTCATCGGCTGTGCTGGGTTTTGTCGGCGCAGGCGGCGTAGGGTTTCTGATGACCAGCTACATTGAAACGCTCCAGTACAACAGCCTCACAACTGTCATAGCCATGACGCTGGCCCTAGTGATTTCTATCGACTTTCTCAGCGGCTATGTTCGGAAAAAGTTTCTGCCTGAAATAAGGATGGTCAAGCTGAAAAGATAAGCGGGAAAAGTTATTTACAGCTTAATCAAACACCAGTCATGTATAGGTACCTCCATGCTTTCCGTGAAGGTTTATTGACATGGATAGTTCTCAACAGACCTGAAAAGCTCAACGCCTTCAACGAAGAGTTATGGAAAGAGCTTCACGACGCTCTAACACGTTTAAGCCAAGACGATTCGCGGGCAGTGGTTTTGACGGGCGTAGGCAGAGCTTTCTCCGCAGGCGACGACATAGCTGAAATGCTTTCTCTCAAAAGCCTAGACAGGTCTGTAGAGTTTTTCGGCGTTATACAGAAGACTGTGGATGCTTTGCTGAGGTTAGACAAACCTGTCATAGCCTGTGTCAACGGGTTAGCATACGGAGGTGGATGCGAGCTTTTGCTCCTTGCAGACATAGTTGTAGCCTCAGAAGACTCGGTTTTCGCGATTCCCGAGGCTAGGCTCGGGCTCATACCTCCGATAGCCCTCACGGTAGGCGGACACGTTCTCGGCTTGAGAAGAATCTCGAGGCTGGTCTTTACGGGAGAAGCTGTAGATGCACGTGAAGCTCTCTCATTAGGGCTTGTTGACTACATAGTGCCTAAAAACGTCTTAAAGGATAAGGTATTGGAGGTGGCTGGAAAAATGTTTCTCAACGGGCCGGGAGCTTTGAGATTGATGAGGAGATGGCTGGCCAGAAGCAGGTCTCATGCCATCCAAGAGGCTTTGACGAATCTCCCTGCTTTGGCTATTTCCGACGAGGCTGTAGAGGGTATGAAGGCGTTCATGGAGAAGAGAAAGCCGTCTTGGGCACTTTAACCATATATTCGATGGTCTAGGGTTTTCGGCATGGCAAATGGTTTCACCAAGACCATTTACAGAAAGGAGGACGGCGTTGCTTGGATTGTTTTGAACAACCCTGCCAGATACAACGCCCTCGAGCTGGATTTAAGGAGGGAGCTGAAAACAGCTCTCGAGGATGCGGCGAAGGACAGCGGAGTTAGGGTTGTAGTGCTAAGAGGGGCTGGAGGAAACTTCAGCGCAGGCGCCGACATAAGGGCCTTCTTCGAATGGAGCCCGTCAGACGCGGTCAGGATAGGAAACGAGCTTGGAACCTCTATGGTTTTATCAACCATTATCCGGAATATGCAGAAACCCGTGGTCGCCGTGGTGGAGGGATATTGTCTGGGCGGCGGCTTCGAACTCGTGCAAGCATGCGACCTTGTCATCGCATCAGAGGACGCCGTCTTCGGCCAGCCCGAAATAAACCTAGGCCTAATACCTGGAGGAGGCGGAAGCCAGAGGCTAACGCGTCTAATCGGCGAGAAAAAGGCGAAGGAGCTGATAATGACGGGTGAGAGGGTTTCGGCGTCCGAGATGGCTAAGCTTGGTGTAGTGAACGTTGTTGCGGCTAAGGAGAAGCTTGAAGAGACTGTGAAAAACTTTCTGGAAAAGCTGCTGTCGAAGCCTCCTCTTGCGTTGGCTGCGGCTAAAGAGGCTGTGAATGCAGCGTTGGAGACAGGTTTGTCAGCAGGGCTGAGGCTTGAGCTCCAGCTCTTCGCCTCGCTTTTCTCGACAGAAGACCAGAAAGAGGGTGCCAGAGCCTTCCTCGAGAAACGAAAGCCAGTTTGGAAGGGAAAGTAGCTACTGAGGCTCAATCGTGGCCGGCGGCTTGCTTGAGACGGCGTAGGCAACCCATGTCACGTATTCTACTTCGTTAGTGATTCTTCTCGCTATTCTATCGAGAACCTCATGAGGAAGTCTAGCCCAGTCAGCTGTCATCCCGTCAACCGATGTAACCACCCTCACCGTCACGATGTATCCGTAGCTTCTCTGGTCCCCTTTTACACCGGTTGCTTTGTCATCTCCCACGAACGCAAAGGCCTGCCACACGTCATCGATTAACCCAGCTTTCTCCAGCTCCTCCTCGACAATCTCCGAAGCTTTCCTGCATATCTCCAGCTTCTCAGGCGTTACTTCGCCGATCACCCTGACAGCCAGCCCCGGCCCTGGGAAGGGATGCCTGCGGGCAATCCATTCCGGTAGTCCAAGGATTTGGGCTAGCTTTCTCACCTCATCTTTGTAAAGCTCCTTCAAAGGCTCCACAACCTTCAGGCCTAGGCTCTGGGGCAAGCCGCCCACGTTGTGGTGAGTTTTTATGACAGCAGAGCCGCCCACGGACCTTCCGCTCTCGACGACGTCGGGATAAAGCGTTCCCTGTGCAAGATGGGTGAATGGACCATAACTTGAGCTGACCTCCTCGAAGATCGCTGCGAACTCAGCCCCTATGAGCTTTCTCTTCTCCTCGGGGTCCGCTATGCCCTTCAGCTTTTTCAGAAACCTTTCCGAGGCATCTACGTAGATTACGTTGTTTTCTCCGACTGTCTTCCTCAACATCTCTAAAACCAACTCAGGTTCGCGGTTTCTCAACAAGCCGTGGTTGACGAAAAGACATTTCAAACGGTCTCCGACGGCCTTGGAGATTATGACGGCGGTTACTGTCGAGTCGACGCCGCCGCTCACAGCGCATAAAACTCTACCGTCTTTCACCTCTTCGGCGACAAGTTTAACGACTTTTTCGACATAATCTTCCATACGCCAAGTAGGCTTGCAGCCGCAAACATCTACGACAAAGTTTTTGAGTATTTGAAGGCCGTGCTCTGTGTGAACAACCTCTGGATGGAACTGCAGTCCGTAAATCTTTCTGACGCTGTCGTAGATTGCTGAGTTGGGTGATGTATCTGTTGAGGCCGCTGTTCTGAAGCCCGGCGGCAGCTTCTCTACAACATCCGAATGGCTCATCCATACGTTAAACTTGTTGGGCAAGCCTTTGAAGAGCTCGCAGTCCTCAACCACTCTAAGCTCAACTCTTCCATACTCTCTTTTCGAAGCCCTTCTCACAAGACCTTTGAATAGGTTGGCTATGAGCTGGTGGCCGTAGCAGATGCCTAAGACAGGCCTTCCACCGAGGCTCTCTAAGCTGATACGTGGAGCCTGAGGTTCGTAAACGCTTGCGGGACCGCCTGACAAAACAAATCCCCTAACGTTGTCTGGAAAGACATGCCCATAGGATGCGGTGTAGGGAATAACCTCGGTCTTCACGCCCAGCTCTCTAATTCGGCGGCTTATCAGGTGGGCGTACTGGCCTCCGAAGTCAACTACTACGACTACGTCGTCGCTGGCTTGGTTCACCTCAATGGCCTGCTGCGTTCGTTTGATAAAGCTTTCGCCTTTTCGCCAGGTTCTTTCTTTGCGGTATCTTGAATAGATTTAAATAATACTTTATGTTTTTCGCAACATGCAACCCTACCAAAAGCTGTTATCCACAAAAAACCTTTCCGTAATCGCGTTGTCAGCAGCGTTTTACGTGCTGATGTCGGCTCTTTTCGGACTCACGCTCCCCGCAGCCAGAGGTTATCCAGCCCATTTCTTCAGAGGTCTTGTCATGAGCGCTGTAGCCGCCTATTCAGGGCGTATGTGGAGCGTCACCTCGATGTCTGTCGTAGCCGGGCTCGTGCTGCTTGGGGTGGTTCCAGCTCCAGCCCCATACCTATTCTTCTCCACTACAGCGGCAGGTTTAGTATACGACTTGAGCCTAGGCAAAAAATATGCTGACGTTTGCAGGAAGCCGAGAAGGATTCTAGCTGGGACGCTGGTAAGTGGTTTGGCTGAGGCGCTTGTTGCCATGAGTATCCTCACCTACGTCGGCCTGTTCCAAGCCCAGCTCCAAATGCTTGCAGTCATATGGGTTGGAGCTATTGCCGCCAACCTGGTGTTGAGCGCCGCCGGGGCGCAGGTCACTGTACTGGTTTTACGTAGATACGTGAAATGAGCGTTGAGTTGCTAGCTAAGTCTGCTCTGGTTTACGGGCTGGTTTTATGGGCTGGAGGGCTAATCCACCTGACCTTCGCCGCAATACCCGAAACAAGAATTCTAGACGACAGACTGCTGAGGTTGAGGATGATGGCTGGGATGATGAAACGCTACAACCCTCTCGCATGGACAGCCATACCAGTTTTGACAGTTTCAGCAACGTACTTGGCCTTTATGAAAAACATGGGTTTTCCCGAGGCCGCGGCCCTTACGACCCTCTACACCGCGCTCGCCCTGGACTTTGTCCATTCGTTTGTTTACGGTCCACGTGCTGCCAAAGGTGACGTCAAAGCCCGCCGGACAGCTTTTAACATAGCCCGTGTAGAGGTTCCTTTGGTCGTAGCGTTACCTCTGCTTTTGACCATGCTTATGTAAAAACAAAAATACTCAGCCTTCCCAAAAATTTGCGATGAAGAAGCCTGTTGCAGCAGGGGCTTTGCTCTTCATAGCTATTACGCAGTTCTTGATGGCCCTTAGGGTTGCGGAATCGGTTTACCCCGGATACAGTGTCTCAGGCAACTACATAAGCGATTTGGGTGTGGGGGCTGCCGCTCCAATATTCAACAGCTCCATAGTCTTCCTCGGCCTCTGCGTTGTTCTGTCATCATACCTTGGGGCCGAGGTATTCAAAAGTAGGCTTTTCAGGATCTTCGTTGCCTTAGCAGGGGTTGGAGCCGCAGGTGTGGGAATATTTCCTGAAAACGTCCCCGTGCTCCACACAGTCATGTCTTTGATAACGTTTCTTTTTGCAGGTGTTGCAGCCTTATATGGCTTAAGAGTGTTTGACAGATTGGTTGGCTTGCTGTCAGCCGTAGCAGGCCTCGTCTCGCTTGCCGCTCTAGCCCTCTTCATATCGGGTAACTATATGGGGCTTGGTCACGGAGGCATGGAGAGGCTGATAGTTTACCCTGTCCTCTCATGGGGGCTTATGCTGTCGGGATACCTTCTCTCAAAGCGTTAGCCGCTGCTGGCGGCCTTCTGCCTTCTTACTACCTCGCCGCCGCAGACGGGGCAGGTCTTAACAGGTTTTTCAAAAACCTTGCCGCAGACGCTGCATCGTGCACTCCACAGCCTGAAGGCACGTACAGGCATCCTAGCCACTCCCGCAACCTCTAACCCAAGCTTCAAAGCCGTATTCTGAAGGCTGTAGTCATCCGATAAAACTACTACCCGACTTCCTTCAGCCAGCTCGTCGCATGCCGCTGCCAGCAAGTTTATGTCGGCTTTAGAGAGCTTAGGAAGGTCGCCTGTCGTAAGAGCCGCACCGCTAACTTTCTCAACAGACTGTTTAGATGGTTTTCTTATCCTTATGACGTTTTTTGAAAGGGCTGTTGCGAGCCTCTGGGGGGCGAGCCCACCGTACACAACTTCGTCAACCACCTCTTGGACGGTTACAAGCTCTGCAGGACCTGGCTCAAGCTGTGCCGTCAGAATCGCTGTCGTATCCAGTACGTAAACCCTACGGCCTCCCATACAGCCTCTTCCTCAAACGTCTGCTGAAAAGCCTTCTTTCGTCGAAGGAGATGAAGGAAAGACTCCTCGGAGATTTTTCAACCACAACCTTGCCCTCCTGCAGCAGCTTGGTGGTGTGGCCGTCAACCATCACCTGCGCCTCACCTTTTACAACGGAAACAGTTACCGGAAGCTCTATCGACAAGACCATAGGCCTTAGGTTTGTCATGGATGCCATAGGCGCCACCACGGCTGATTCAAGCCTCTCGTCAACTATTGGCCCGCCCGTGGAGAATGCGTAGGCCGTGGAGCCTACCGGCGTTGCTAGGATTACACCGTCGGCAACGTCGGAGGCCAGCTGCTCTCGCTGCAACAGCCTGTATTCTATTATTTTGCCCGGCTTCCTTGAGGAGACATATGCTTCGTTGAGCGCGTCAGCCAAAAACTCGCCGTCGGCATATATAGACAGTCGCATAACCTTCTCCACGTAATAATCTTCGTCTGCAAGTTTTTTACAGGCTTCCTCCAACTCGGCGGGCTCTAAGGTGCTGAGAAAACCAGCTCGTCCAAAATTGACCCCGAAAAGCTTGACATCCGGTGAGGAAATCCTGCGGGCGACCCTGAGCATAGTTCCATCGCCCCCTAGAACCATTACAATTTCTCCGCCGAGGATTGGTTGCTTCTCGTCAAACTCGCTCAGTGAAAGAACGCTGCATTGTGAGGTCTTTGTCTGAAGAATGTTTCCCACCTTTTTAGCGGCTGCCACCGCCTCAGGTCTGGTAGACGCATAAACCACCACAATCTTAAGGGTGTTAGTCATCTAGACACCCTTTTTCTTGTTTTCTACGTATGAAAACTTAATTTAAGCTATTCATATCCGTCTGTTTATTCTTTCTTCTTGGCTTTGTTGCTGAATGTTTGACGGCATACGCTACATAGCCATTCTCCCCTATCGCATTGTGGCTGGACACCTGAAGGGATGTATGGAGGCTCTTCATAATCTTTATAGCTGAATCGTGGTGTTCCATCCTCAACCCACAGGACTATTTTAATCTCTCTTCCATCGTTAGCCTCGTAACTGAGCAGGTTTTTAAACATGTTGGGAATTCTAAGCCACCATCCAGCCGTAACATCATATCTCCCTTTGACACAGCCTATAAAGACTGCCACACCGTCTAGGTAGCCTGTGAACAACGACAGTACTATGGCTGGAAGTGGTGGGAAAAAGACCGAGTCTATCCGAAAAGAGGCTTATAAACCTCTCGGGAGAGTGGGAAGAAGGTTCTACGCCGACATACATAGGCTTGCTAACAAGAACCGTGGTGGGAAAACGGAAGAAAACCACCATATATACAGCGTTGACGGTGAAAACTTCAGTAAGGCCGCTAAAATAACCGATGTTCCAGCGGGGGCGGGGGATGAGCTTTTCGTGGATACGAT
>JAWACZ010000020.1:0-24167 GCA_038896555.1 Candidatus Caldarchaeum sp.
GTGACACTCAAGGTTCCAAGTTTTTCATCAACCTTTTTAAGCATGCTGGAAGCACCTCCTTCGCCAGCGTATTCTTTTCTCAAATATTCTTCAACAATCTCCATCAACAGCTCCAAGTCAAGAGTAACATGTATCTCTTCATCTGTTTTTGTAATTTGAAGACGCCCTTTCAACGTTTCCAAAACATCTTTAACCATGTCGTCCGCTGCGCTAAAAAATGAAGAATCAAAATGTATTCTTGTCATGTTGCCCATTTTAGCGATTGCCTGTACCAAATAAGGAAAAAGCCCCAGAAGCACCTTTCTCCTCATCTCATACTTGTCGTTGTAGTTGTGCACGATTATACCATCTTTGCATCAACTAATCAATTTTTGCCTTCAAATGACTGAGAGTTATTATCGTAACTGTTTTGTTAAAAAAGCCATCAGAGGCGGAAAGTCCTGCTGCAGAAGTAGGAGCATTTGCCACGCTCTAAGCCGTCTCATCTACAGCATGGTTGTGTAGGAAAATGTTCAACTCATCCTTTATGATCACACCTTTTCGAATCAATTCCTCCACCAACGGTGTTTTCAGCCTCCTTTGTCTTTGAAACTCTTGAGGCGTTAACGGCATTATCTCTAGGCTTGGATACTTTTTCAACACGTCCGCAATCTGTTCAAACCTGTTGAGAGGGGCTGAGGTGAAGTTAGGCGATACGACTAGAAGGTCTACGTCGCTCCACCGGTTGAAGTCTCCTCTGGCGTATGAGCCTATGACAGCAGCTGAAACCCGGCCAAGAATTTTTTCCATCCACTTGACCGCTTCAACAGCCGATTCAACGGCGGCTTTCTTCATCAGCCTTCTTTCTTCAGCGACTCCCACTTCCACCTCACCCAGGCTAAAACATCCTCAGCCCTCTTGACAGCCTCGCCCGCCTCGTTTTCGGAAAAATACTCTTCCGGCATGCCCGACTCCCATACGTCCGGATATCTCGTCGCCGTGTAGTATTTGTCGAGCCTCAGACAATCCTCTAGAACCTTTTCGTCGCCGCCGACGAGGTTTTCCAACGCTTCATACAGTTTTTTAAGGCTGTGGCCATAGCGTGGGTTGCCAGAACCCCACAGCAACGCTTTCAAAGCCTTCTCAGCCGCTTGGTGGGACTTGAAGCACGCCCAGTTGTAATCCTTCCCCCTCAAGTCTCTGACGGCGGAGTTCAGCGTTGTCTGGGCGCTTGCCATCCATCTACTGTATTCATCTTCGTCCACGTTGGACACCCTAGCCAACCGTTACCCAAACCCGTTGATAAACATAAAAAACAAACCTTGGAACCAGCTATCGACGTAACGTGGCCCCGAGGCTAAGGTGTTAAAACAATTCACGCAACTCTACCATATCTGTAACCGTATCCGGTTTTATCCTCCACCAGTTTAATGTTGTTAGAAGCCATCTCGTCATTTAGAACACAATACTCTCCAAGCTCCATTACAGTCAGCTCTAACTCGCCTTTGAGATATCTTTTGAACGCTGCCGCGATCTCTGCCGCAAGTTCCGCGTTTAATATTACAGGTATGTTATGGTCTACAGCTGTTCTTCTAACTTCATAGTCGATTTTGGGCGTGTAGCCTGAGCTCACCAAGAGCCCTATCTTCCTCATTCTAAGGGCCTTGGCGGCAGTTTCAGACCTTATCATAGGTATTCCGGGAACGAGCGATTCTTCAAGCGTCAGAACCTCGTATCCAGCGCTTTTGAAAGTTTCAGCAACTCTCCTGAACCGTTCAAGCGTCTTCGTACTATCTGGGTAGACTAAGATGGGTGTGTCCAAGGATGGTATTGAGTTGGGGGTAGCTGAGAGCCAGCTCTTTAACAGTGCTTCGTGGAAGTTAAGACCTAACGCGGCAACCTCACCCGTGCTCCTCATTTCCGGTCCGAGGAACGGGTAAGATCCACGTATCTGTGCCCATGAAAACTGCGGCGACTTAACCCCCCAGACAAACTGTAGAGGGGTGTAAACCTCTTTAGATATCTCGACAAGCCTGTTGTTATCGACTGCTAATCTCCCGCCCAGAATACAACGAGCCCCGTATCTCATCAGGTCTACATTGTATACCTTACTGCTGAACGGCATAGACCTGCTGCACCTCAGGTTGCACTCCACCACGCAGACTTCACCGTTTTTCACCAGATACTGGATGTTGAAAGGGCCTTTGATCTTGAGCACCCTCGCTATCAGGCCTGTATACTCGGCTATTTTTTCCAAAATTCTTTGGTCAGACCTGAAAAGAGGCGCAGAGACCGTAGCATCGCCGCTATGAACTCCTGCATACTCGACATGCTCCATAGGAAGCATTAAAACTCCAGCTCCGTCGGACACGCAGTCGACCTCCATCTCAACAGCGTCTTCTACAAAGTAGCTGACAACTATGGGCTTATCGGCATGCTTGGACAGTCTTTCAATCAGGTTATTTAACTCGTCTCTGTCTCTTGCGATGAAGACTGAAGTACCGCTTAAAATGTAACTAGGCCGTACAATCACGGGATATCCTATATTCTCCGCCGTCTCCAACAGCTTTGGAAGCTCCTTCACAGAGGCCCATGGCGGCTGTTTGATACCCAGCTCCTCTAAAAGCTTGCCAAATTTTGAACGATTTTCAGCTATTGCGATAGATGAAGGATGAGTTCCGAGGATTGGCACGTTTCTTTGATTAAGCTCTTCGGCAACGTTGTTACCGATCTGACCTGCTACTGAGTTAACCAAGCCGTCACAGCCTAGGCGCAATGAGATACTTTCTATCGTCTCAGGCGTGAGGTCTGCATTTATTAGAAACTTGATTACATCCCAGTCGGTTGAAACTGTTTCAGGATTATAGTTAATTATTGCAACGTTTTTCCCCAGCTCTTTCAGATTGTTATACATGTTTACTGCAGCCCAGTCGAACTCAACCGAAACACCTATCCGAAAGCCTCCAGCTCCCAAGATAACGATTAAATCGTCAACTTCGCTGTCTAGAATGTCGTCCGCAGAGCCTGAGTGTGTAACATAGGTATAGTTAGTCCTAGCTGGCTTCTCACCTGCTAAAGTGTCAATATTTTTGAAGACGGGTCTCAAACCGTTTGAGCACATTATGTCTGATATTTCTTGTCTTCCTAGCCCGCTTAAAGCTACCATCTGCTCGATAGTGAAGCCAGCCTTCCACGCTTCCTTAATTAGAGCCTGTCTGGCATTCTGTTTAAGAGCGTTGAGTTGTCTGAGAAACGACGCGATCTCAACAATCCTCTGAACAGGCCTTAGAAAGAAAATATCTACGCCTGTGAGGTTGGCTATCTCTTCTACTGATACTCCTAGACAAATTGCTTTTGCGGCATCCAAAAGCCAGTAGGGTCTGAAGTTTTTGAGACGGTCTAAAACATCCTTGGGATGTTCGTTGTTTGTAAAAAGGTCCGGCCTTACGAGGCCCATTAAATTCTGGTCGAGCATCCTAAAGGCCTTCTGATAGACCTCTTCGATGTTTCTGCCAATGGCCATCACTTCTCCCACACTCATCATTTCAGAGCACAGCACATCATCTCTTGGCCAAAACTTCTCTAAGTCCCAGCGAGGCATCTTCAGAACGATGTAGTCTAAGCTTGGTTCAAAGAAAGCTGTCGTGCTTCCTGTTATCAAGTTGAGAAGCTCGTCAAGCAGATATCCGAGGCAGAGCTTGACCGCTATGTATGCAAGCGGATAGCCTGTTGCCTTGCTTGCAAGCGCGCTGCTCCGAGACATTCTAGGGTTTGTTTCGATAACATAGTATTCGCCCGTCCTAGAGTTGAGAGCAAGCTGGACGTTACATTCGCCGACCAAACTTATTGCCGAGGCTACGCCAAAGGAGGCTTCTCGGAGAGTTTGATACTCTTTGTCGGTGAGGGTTTGGCTGGGAGCTACTACAAGCGAATCGCCCGTGTGTACACCCATGGGTTCAATGTTTTCGAGGCAGGCGATAGAGACGCGGTTTCCAGCCTTATCCCTCATCACCTCATATTCTATCTCCTTCCACTTCTCCAGATATCTCTCCACGAGGATGCTTCCTATCATACTATGTGAGAATGCTCGTGTGAGCTTGCCCTCAAGTTCATCCCTACTATGAGCTAGGAAAGACCCTCTCCCGCCTAGGTTGAAGCTGATCCTCACCACTACAGGATATCCGATCTCTTCCGCTGCTTTGACCGCTTCATAAAAGTTTTCCGCCGCAGCTGATGGTGGGACGGGAAGACCTGCATCTAACATTGTTTTTCTGAATATCGACCGGTTGAGAGCAGCTTCTATTCCTTTGATAGGTGTCCCAAGCACCTTGATGCCGTACTTGTCGAGGACTCCTTTGCGGTAAAGCTGGACACCTACGCTTAGCGCGCTCTGTCCCCCGAAGCTCACCATTATTCCATCTGGCCGCTCTCTCTCAATTATCTTTTCGAGATATTCTACGGTTATTGGAGCAAAGTAGACTTTGTTGGCAAGGATGTGAGTGGTCTGTATAGTCGCTATGTTAGGGTTAACGAGTATTGTTGAAATACCCTCGCTTCTGAGAGCTTTGAGCGCTTGACACCCGCTGTAGTCGAACTCAGCCGCCTCTGCGATTTTGATGCCTCCAGAACCTATCAAGAGAACGTTTCTAACCGTTTCCATTCGCCTGCACCATTTTGTCAAACCGGTCAAAAATGTATAGAGCGTCACGGGGGCCTGGCCTGCCTTCGGGATGGAACTGAACGGAGACCACAGGCAGCGACTCGTGTACCAGTCCCTCAATCGTGCCATCGTCGCAGTCAACAAACCAAGGTCTCAAGCCCGAGTCGTCAAGGTTTTCGGCCGAGACTGTGTATCCATGATTTTGTGAAGTGATTACTCTCCTGCCTGTGATAAGGTCTCTGCATGCCTTGTTGATACCCCTATGCCCATATTTCAGCTTGTGGGTTTTGGCGCCAAGGGCCAAGGCGATGAGCTGATGCCCTAGACAAATTCCCAAAGTCGGCACCCCGCTCTCAACAATCTCTCTAACTAGCTTAATGGCCGAGGTCATCTTTGCGGGGTTTCCGGGACCATTGCTGATTACGATGCCTTTCGGACTGTGCATAAAAACCGCGTCTGAACCCATCCAGCCGGGCACCACACTCAAACGATATCCTCTCGACGCCAAGGTGTGTATAATTCCGTTCTTAACCCCAAAGTCAACCACAACTATAGCAGGCTCACCTCCACCGTTAAAGACTACTGGCTCACTGTAGGTTGAATATTCAAAAACTTGAGAGTCATAGTTAACTTCCCGCGCTAATCTTAGCAGCCTTTCTTTGTCGATATCTTCAAACGAGTCTGCAACTTGAACCGCTCCACCCATTACACCATGTTCACGTATCTTGGTTACAAGCATTCTCGTGTCAACATCCATGACGCCAGGAACCGAGCTCTCGCGAAGCCATTCATGAAGAGATTTCATAGATTTTGGATGGCTTGGCTCTGTAGCGTTCGCAACCACTAACGCCTCTATCTTTATTCCATCCGATTCAAAGTCTGGTGGGACTCCGTAGTTTCCGATAAGTGGATACGTGAAGATGAGTATCTGCCCTTGATAGGATGGATCTGTTATAGACTCCGTGTAGCCGTTCATAGAAGTGGTGAATACAACTTCACCGCTTTTGGTCCCGCTACCTCCAAAACCTTTACCCAATATGAATGTGCCGTCCTCTAGAGCGAGAGCCGCAGCAAGTCCGACGAAGAGTCGCTTCCTAACCTCCCCTTCGTAACTTACCATTCCAGTTCTCTAAGTTGTAGTGCTCGTCATCCAGCAAGTTATATACTTATTGACCCAATCATGTCATATTTGGCGAAAGTTGTACCGATATTGGTCTGTAAGTCGGGCCGTAAGGTATCTGATAAGTCTAGAAAAGAGCTACAAGTCTGCTATAGACAGCGGCTACGCCAACCTGACGGCTCTTGCTAGGTTGCTGAAGCCCAGCGTATCTGCTCTTCTTGATCAAGACGTAAAAGTTTCGACAATTGTGACGGCCCTCAAAAGGATGCGGGACCATATACAACTTAGACGACTTGAAGCAGCGCAGGTGATAGCTAGAAGTAAGCTTGTGGCTAGGACGGGGGTCGCTAAAATAATTCTTAAAAGGAACAGGACTTCGCTCCGCATCGCCCGAGACCTTGCCCTCGAAGCCAAAGGATTCTACCAGATACTCGACGGCATATCCTCTATTACTCTCATCTGTAGCTCAGATCAACTTAAAGAGGTTAGGAAGCGTTTTCCGCGCCCGCTAATTATCTCGGAGACTTCAAGCATTGTGGCGCTCATAATTGTCAGCCCCCCAGCCATAGAACGGACATATGGTGTCGTCTCCCACCTTCTTGAATGGCTGGCATCAAGGGAGATAAACGTCGAGGAAGTTATCAGCTGCTACAAGGACACGATAATTCTTGTCGCCACCGAGTATGGCGGTCTGGCCTTTGACACGCTTAACGAGCTGATTCAAACCTGTAGAAAGATCGTTGCCGGCAGCTGACTTCCAAGCTAATCCTAGGCAGGTAGACAGAGGATGTGTTGAGCGCTCAACACATAATTTCCCCAACCCATGGAAACAAGTATAGAATCTATGATAAACCATTAGCGTGATAATGTGTTAGATTAAGGTTAATGGCACGGCTGGTTTTGTCAGAGATGCTTTTCAAAATTTTGTGAAGGTTTTTCGCCAACGATGTTGCTACGGCCGATGTAATCGGAGCTATGAGCCTCATGTATCACGCTTGTGGAAATCTGGGAAAGACGTAATTAAACAGCTTGTAGACAAGAATTTCAGCGAAAGATCTTCATTTCTCAACTTCAGAGAGATGTTTTACGTTTGTTATTGGGGTTTTTGATACAACCTCTTTATCTGCCGTGTATAGCGTGGCGTTCCTTAGCACGGCTAGGGAAACATAGACTGCGTCGCAGAGCGTTATGCCGAACCCGTAAGCTAACTCCACCGCCCTTTCCCTCAATTCTCCTTTAAACTTGTAGGTGGTTATGCCCATGTCTTCTAGAGCTCTGAGGGCTGCTTTAACATCTTCAATCCCAAACCTTGGGTTGTACCTTAGAGCATTGGCTACCTCGTGGTGCAGAAGGTCTGGAGCTATCAAGTCTATCTCGCCGCTGGCATATTTGCTTCTTATTGTTAACGCCTTCTCCCGCAGCGGCTCGACGTTGAACCATTTCACAGCTACGCTTGCGTCAAGTACGAGTATCTTCTCCTCCTCCATCTGACCACCTCATCTCCAGCTATCCATCTATCATGTCTGAACGTCCGCATCGTAAGCAAGCTTCATACTCTCGTATATGGGAGCTCAAGGCTGCGAAATCCGGGCTTGATATCGCCGCTGTTTTGACCATCGATAACTCTGAGACCAAAAGAAGTGATAGCCCGAGACGTTGTCCAACACCGAGACAGCACAGCGGTATGCATGTCGGCAGCACCTAAACTTCTTCACGATAAGCTGCTGAACGGCTGTTGGAGGATTTTGTGGTCGTGGTTCAAATTTAACGCTTAAATATAGGCCCAAGACCATCATGACCCATGGTCGAGCGAGTGATGAAGGAAATAGGTGGTAACCTTTGGGTTGCCCGATAAACTTGGCGAGCCGAAGCTAGAAATTATAAAGCTGTATGAAAAATCTCCCGTTGAGCTTTTCGCGAAACTCTACCAGAGCTGCGAAAACGTCTATCTGCTCGAGTCGGTCGAAGGGCCTAAAAAGCTTGCCGAATATTCGTTCATCGGCTTTAACCCAAGGATACTGATAAGTATCAAGAACGGGAATGCAGAGATACGCGACAGCTTCGAGGGCTCAAAGACCGTCATCAACGTTGAGGAACCGCTATTGTTAATCAAAGAACTTGTGGGGATGGCCTCTTACCCAGCTGAGTTTAGGCTTGTCGGTGGCGCGGTTGGCTACATCTCCTACGACGCTGTACGTTACTGGGAGAAGCTTCCCGAGGTCGCCGTTGACGACCTTAATTTCCCAGACTTTGAGATGGGATTGTTCGCCGACGGAATAGTCTACAATCATAAAAGCGGCGATGTCTACTACTACTGTCGTGGAGAAAACCGTCTGTCCCAGCTGTATGACATGCTCCAAGATAGTGAGGCCATTGAAGAGCTTTCCTACTCGGAGCCCAAGCCAAACCTAAAGAAAGAAGAGTTTGAGAAGACTGTTGTCAAAGCTAAGGATTACATCGAGGCTGGCGACATCTTCCAGGTTGTGCTGTCAAAGCGTTATGGGTTCAGGTTCGGCGGAGGCCTGATTCACTTCTACAAAGCCCTGCGCAGAATCAACCCATCGCCCTACATGTATTTCCTCAAGATGGGGACGCGTCAAATAGTTGGCTCAAGCCCCGAAATGCTGGTGAGGGTTGAGAACAACATGGTCGAAACCTTCCCAATAGCGGGGACACGCCCCCGTGTAGAAGACGGAGCTAGGAACGAGGCTTTGAAGCAGGAGCTTCTGCTGGACCCGAAAGAGTGCGCTGAACACGTAATGCTGGTTGACCTAGCCAGGAACGACGTTGGAAGAGTTGCTGAGTTCGGGACGGTCTCTGTTCCGGAGTTCATGAGACTATACGAATACAGTCACGTTCAGCATATGGTTTCGAGGGTTGTCGGACGTCTTCGGAAAGATTGTGACTGCTATGATGCTTTGAGAGCTGTTTTCCCAGCCGGAACGGTTTCCGGAGCCCCGAAGGTTAGAGCCATGGAGATAATCGAGGAGTCTGAGCCTACGAGAAGAGGGCCTTACGCCGGAGCTGTAGGCTACTTCTCGTTTAACGGAGCCGCTGACTTCGCCATAACGATAAGGACTCTGGTGGCCGACGGCGATAAAGCCTACATCCAGGCAGGCGCCGGGATAGTGGCCGACTCAAACCCTGAGAAAGAATGGTATGAGACGGAGCACAAAGCCGCAGCCCTTCTCAAAGCCCTGCGGTTCGCAGCAGAGGGAGTTCAGGCATGAAAGTCCTAATCATAGACAACTACGACTCGTTCGTCTACAACCTGATTCAGATGGTAGGCGAGCTGGGTGCCGAGCCAGTCGTTTACAGAAACGATAAAATGGACATAGACCAGGCTGTCAAGCTCAAGCCCGACAGAATAATCATCTCACCCGGTCCGGGAACGCCTGAAGACGTTCGCTACTTCGGAGTCTGCGCGCAAATCCTCAAGCTGCTGAGCCCTGAGATTCCCACGCTTGGCGTCTGTCTAGGCCATCAGGGAATTGTCCACGTCTTTGGCGGTAAGGTTGTAAGCGCTAAGAAGTTGATGCACGGCAAAACGTGTTTGGTTGAGCACGATGGTGAAGGCATTTTCAAGGGGGTGAAAAACCCTCTCACAGTTATGAGGTATCATTCGCTTGCTGCCGAGAAAAGTAGCATTCCACCATGCTTGAAGATGACCGCTTTATCGGTTGAAGACGGTGAGATAATGGCTGTACGACATGTATCCTATCCCATAGAAGGTGTACAGTTCCATCCCGAATCCATCTTGACGGAGCAGGGAAGGAAGATGATGGAAAACTTCCTCCACGGATGGTGACTCCATGATTCGAGAAGCTATTCAAAAGCTTGTCGAGAGACGGGACCTTACTTTCGAGGAAGGACGTGAGGCGATGGCGGAGATTATGTCAGGAAAAGCTACGCCAGCTCAAATAGCCGCCTTCCTCACAGCCTTAAGGATGAAAGGAGAGACCGTGGAGGAGATTACAGCGTTCGCCACCGTCATGAGAGAGTTCTGCCGCAAAATCCATCCAAACGTCAACTGCAGGCTTGTCGATGTCGTGGGAACGGGTGGGGATAGGATAAAGACCTTCAACATCAGCACCACAGCTGCATTCGTCGTTGCCGGAGCTGGGCTTACCGTGGCGAAGCATGGGAACCGTTCTGCGACGGGCAAGAGCGGAAGCGCTGATGTCCTCGAGAGGCTTGGGCTCAACCTCAACGCCGAGCCTGAAACCGTCGAAAAAGCGATTGAAAAAGTTGGCATAGGCTTCATGTTCGCACCCGTCTTCCACCCATCCATGAGGAACGCCGCTGGCCCGCGGAAAGAGATAGGAATAAGAACAGTCTTCAACATCTTGGGCCCCATAACAAACCCCGCTCAAGCAGACTCGCAGATTATAGGTGTCACCGACATTGGAATGGTGGCGAAAATCTCGAAAGCCTTGACAAGACTGGGTACCGAAGCTTCTATGGTTGTCCACGGTGTGGACGGGCTTGACGAAATATCAACGGTCGGAAGGACGCAGGTTGCATGGATCAGGCAGGGCGAGGTGGAGATGTTTGAGGTTAAGCCTGAAGACTTGGGCGTCAACAGGGCGAGAGTGGAGGAGATTTTGGGAGGTGACCCCGACTACAACTCCGTGCTTACGTTCAAAATACTGAACGGACATTTCAAGAGCGGCGACCCACGGTTTGACATCGTGGCTGTCAACGCTGCAGCAGGCATAATCGTCGGCGGAATGGCTGACGACTTCAGCTACGCCGTAGAGCTTGCAAGAGAATCTATCGAGAACGGAGCCGCCTACAAGAAGCTGAAGGATATGGTGCGCTTTTACAACAGCGATGTTTCAAAGCTTGAGGAGCTTGAGACGACCTATGGATAACTTTTTGGAAAAATTGGTCATGGATGCGAAGAACA
This sequence comes from Candidatus Caldarchaeum sp., assembly GCA_038896555.1. Classification (GTDB taxonomy): domain Archaea; phylum Thermoproteota; class Nitrososphaeria_A; order Caldarchaeales; family Caldarchaeaceae; genus Caldarchaeum. The sequence goes on from JAWACZ010000020.1 coordinate 10,669, forward strand.
CAGTCAAATCAGGATACTACGGCGTGGGCTGGAAGGCTCCGAGAAATAGCATGAGTTTAACAGGCTCAATAAACAGCTGTAAACATGCTCCGATAATAGCAGAGATAAAACCCTCCTCACCCTCTATGGGGAAGCTGAGGAACGTGGAGAACGTGGTGGAGGTTGCTGGCCAGATAGAGCGTGGAGGAGCTGTGGGCATATCTGTTCTCACAGAGCCAAAACACTTCAACGGCTCCCTCAAACTCCTAACCACTGTACGGCAGAAAACAAAACTCCCCCTGTTGATGAAGGACATAATCGTTGACCCTGTCCAAATAAACGCCGGGTTCACAGCCGGCGCCAACGCAGTCCTCCTCATCTATTCAATATTCGAAAAGCATCTAACAGAACATTCTTTAGAGGAGATGATTGGTTTAGCCCATTCCCACGGGCTTCAAGTTATTCTCGAAACAAACACTAGGGAAGAGTTTCTGAACGCGTTGGAAACCGACGCCGATCTAATCGGCATCAACAACAGAGACCTCAGAACTCTGAAGGTTGATTTGAAGACGACAGAAACTGTGTTGGCGGGAATTGGAGACTGTAGGAAGATCATCGTCAGCGAGAGCGGTATCAAAACCCCTGGAGACATCCGATACCTACGTAGATGTGGTGCGAGAGCCTTCTTGGTAGGCACTTCGATAATGCTTTCGGAAAACGTGAAGGGTAAGGTGAGGGAGCTGGTGATGGCGCTGTGAATGTTTTCAACGTCAGCCCGCAGAACGCATACTTAGCGGCCCATGCTCCGTGGAGAAGATGGAAAAACGCCTGCATGACCTTGGCTACGGTTCTCGAAAAATGATGTAGAGTTTTCACGGCGGGCCGTCATGTTGTCCCACAGGCATTTTATTGCGGTGGTTGACCGGCGTTGATGAATGAGAGGTTTGGGGTTTATGGCGGACGGTATGTGGGCGAGGTGTTGATGCAGGCGCTCATCGAGCTTGAAGAAGCCTTCGAGAAAATCTATCCAAGCAAGAAGTTTCAGAGGGAGTTTGGAGAGCTTTTGAGAGATTACGCAGGCCGGCCCACTCCCCTATACTACTGCAGAAACTTCAGCAAGCGTTTGGGTTTCAAAGTTTATCTGAAGAGGGAAGACTTGGTTTGCGGGGGGTCTCACAAGCTCAACAACGCCCTCGGACAGGCTTTGCTCGCTAAGAAGATGGGGAAGGAGAGGCTGATAACTGAGACGGCCGCTGGACAGCATGGTTTGGCAACCGCCATGGCTGGAAACGTCGTCGGTTTGAAGACCGAGATATTCATGGGCGTCAAGGACATCGAGAGACAGGCCTCAAACGTGAAAAGGATGAAGATGCTCGGGGCGGTTATTAAGCCCGTTAGCGCTGGAGCTGGTGTTTTGAAGGATGCCGTGTCAGCCACGTTGAGAGAGTGGGCGGCATGTTCCAGGACCACACACTATCTCTTGGGATCGACAGTCGGCCCACACCCGTTTCCCACGATAGTGGCGGCCTTCCAAAGCGTCATCGGAAAAGAGCTCAGACAACAGATTCTTGAGAGGGAAAGCAGGCTTCCAGATGCGATAGTAGCGTGTGGAAGTGGTGGCTCCAACGCCTTGGGAGCCTTCAAACCCTTCATAAACGACAAGGATGTAAGGCTGTACTTTGTTGAAGGCGGCGGTGAGGGGCTTGATGCTGATAACAGTGCGGCGGCTTTTGTTCTCGGAAAGCCCGGCGTCCTCCACGGCAGCCTCATGGTCGTGATGCAGGACGAGAATGGTCAGATAAGGCCGTCAAAAACAAGGGCGGCCGGCCTCAACTACCCAGGCAGAGGGCCTGAGCTCTCCTACCTTTGCGAGACTGGCAGAGTTAAACCGTGTTACGTCTTTGACAACGAGGTGTTTGAAGCCGTGCGAATTATGGCTGAGAATGAAGGGCTTATCCCAGCCCTCGAAACAGCCCACGCAATAGCCTACCTTCTCAACCACGGCGACGAATTCGACAGAGACGACATAGTGGTCATAAACTTTTCCGGCAGAGGCGATAAAGACCTCGACGTGATTCTGAAACATTTCTACGGTGAGTAATGACGTGGAGATAGAGGAGCTTTTTGAGAAATGCAGGAACACTAGTGGCGAGGGTGTGCACATGGCGCATGTTTACTACGGAGATCCCTGCGAAGACTTCTCCCAAAAACTCATCCAAACCCTAGCGGAGAACGGAGCGGATATGATTGAGTTTGGAATTCCTTTTTCAGACCCGATAGCAGATGGCGAAACCTTCCAAGCAGCTTGTGAGAGAGCGTTGAAGGCAGGCATAACGCCGAGAAGATGCATCGAGGGCATAAGAAAGCTAAGAAACACCGGGATAATCGCACCCATAGTAGTGACAACCTACTTCAACATCCCTTGCGTCATGGGCTTTGATAAGTTTCTAACCAGGGTGCGTGAGGCCGGAGCACAGGCCGTTCTAATCCCAGACCTTCCTTTTGAAGAGGCTCAACCATTCATAGAGAGAACAACAGCACACAAACTTCATCTAATTCTTCAAGCAGCACCAACCACTTCAAAGAAAAGACTCGAAAAAATCATCAAACATGCTTCAGGCTTTCTATACGTGATAGGTCTTGAAGGAGTAACTGGCTCCATGCCGACAGACCAACCAACAACCTTGGAGCTTGTGAAAACGATCAAGATGACGGACGATGTTCCTTTGATGGTTGGATTCGGAATATCAAGGAAGGAGCAGGCGGAAGTCATAGTCTCAGCGGGGGCTGACGGAGTCGCTGTCGGAAGTGCATACGCAAGAATATACTCACAAAACCTAAACAACCCCTATGATAAGCTACCCGAGGTTGCCAAACTAGCTTCAGAGATAAAACTCGGCTGCATAAACGGATACAGAGCAAGAAAACACATCAAACTAACTACATAAGCGAACTCAGCGAGCCTGTAATCGACAGTTACCAAATAGCTTTCTTTCAACACCAACTCTGTAAAGCGAGAAACTAGAGAGATTCACAACGTTCGATTTAACATCGCCACGTCGGCGAAGAGGTTCACGTTTTTTCGATGCGACAAGTGATTAGGCTGAAACATTTTTAGCCATGGTTGATGGACAGTTACCGGGGGTGGCGATGTCCATAGACCTCAAACGCGAGATGCTGAGACTCTTGGACGAGGACGAGGAGTTCAGATACGCCGTCGCTGGCAGGATAGGGATTCTGGAAATACTGCAGCGTCTGGACAGGCTGGAGGAGGGTCAGGAGAAGCTGTGGGAAAACCAGAACAAACTATGGGAAAGCCAAAACAGGCTCTGGGAGAACCAAAACAAGCTGTGGGAGGAGGTTAGAAGCCTAAGGGAAGGGCAGGAGAAGCTGTGGGAGAACACGAATAAGCTTTGGGAGGGTCAGAATAAATTATGGGAGGAGGTTAGAAGCCTAAGGGAAGGCCAGAATAAGCTTTGGGAAGGCCAAAACAAGCTTTGGGAGGGCCAAAACAAGCTTTGGGAGGAAGTTAGGGACATGAGAATTACCCTAAACAGGGTTGCCGTGACGTTGGACAGGCTTACTATCAGCGCTGAGGAGGAGGCGTTAAGCTTCATCAGACACAGGCTGAAAACCGACATGGGCATAGACATAAAGCTTGAGAGAACTTTCATAGACTCCAGTGAAATAAACATCTACGGGTGTTCAGGCGACCTATGCGTGGTGGGAGAAGCAACGGTAAGGCTTGGAACAGGGCTTGTCGACGAGCTGTTGAAAAAAGTCGAGCTGATTAAGCTTAACAGGCCGGAGCTGATGAAGCCCAGGCTCGTCAAGACAATATACGCAGACTATGCAACGCCGGAGGCTCTCGACTATGCTAGGGAAAAAGGCGTGTGGGTGCTGAAATGGAGCGGAGACCTGACACCCATGAAAATAGAACATGAGAGATGATGATATGCTTCTCTTTTACAGAAACGGCGTCCACAAAAATATGATGGCAGCTCCAATTAGCATGTGCAGACATAATGCGGCTCTACAGGCTGTCATGACCATATCTGCTAAAGCTTGTGTGAATGTTATCGTAGTAGCATCGCCAACGCTGTAATGATGACGAGCTCAATGGTTATTGCCCTGACCAACAGCGGATATATGTCTTTCATGTCGCTTTTGAAGTATTCGGATGAGAGGACGAAGCAGCTGTGGGCAGGGCTAAGCATCACGCCGATGTGACCGCCTGCGAAGGCTAGAGCCACCCAGTATCCCTCTAAAAGCCCCATTAGCGGCGGAAACGTCAACGCCACGAAGGCAAACTCGATTCCCGTTGACAGCGTTATCACGAAGGGCACGGTGAAAACGGCCAGCGGTCCAAACGGCCCTAAAATCTTGATGAGGCTGGCGCTGAGGCCGCTTGCTGAGATGTAGCTTGAGAAGATGAGGGAGCCGACGATTATCAGGAAGACGTTGAAGTTGACCGCCTGCCTGAAGACCTGTTTCAACTCCTCGCCAGGCATTCTGCTGTGAACGATGTAGGCTAGGAGGGTCAGACCTATGGCCATTGGCAGAGGTATTGCGAAGGAGAGTACGGCTACGATAGCGAGGGGCCATAGGGAGACCAGATCCCTGAGCATGCCAGAGTCATTGGAGCGTGGGAGCTTCGGCAGTACTGCAAGCCCGGCTATCGCCGCAGCCAACGCCACTGGCCACGTTCGGGAGACCAGGCTGGCGAGCCCGACGTGGAGGATTGCTGAAGCCAGTATAACTCCCTGGTAAAGAGGCCAAACAGCTATCCAAATATGCCTCCACCAGTAGTTGATCAAGACCCTCAGCTTCCTGTCCAGTTTAAGCTGTTCGTAGAAACGGTCTGCTATTGTGGCAGATACGTATGCGCCTCCGGGCATGGGAAGCAGGCCGATGGCGGCGGGGATGCCGACGGCTGTTGCCTTTGAGCCGAAGACAATCATGCCGTTGTATATTCTCTCTCCGTCACGTCGCATGGCGTATGAGAGCGTCATCGAAAAGTATAGAGAAAGCATCACCTCAAGCATCCTTTGGTCGAAGGTCGCTGCGGTGGCTTGTAGAACCATCTGCGGTTCGAGCGAGCTGACTCCATACATAACGGCTCCCGCTAACACCGCGTAGCCAACGCCAACCCTCTTAGACAACACCATGACGACGACAACCCCAACCGATACCGCCAGTAGCAGAATGTTCAGGTAACCCAACTTGACTGCGTTCTTAAGTGCATACTTCATATTAAACTATGCATGAAAAGGCCTACAGCGCTCTCAGGCAGAAAAACTATGGTATTTCGCCGTAACCAAAGCACTCTGGATAACTCAACATGTGTTCAAGCTGCGAAAAACGGCAGCAGTGAACCAAATTTTTTCGACAGCACATCCAAAGCCTATGAAACGCTGGAGCAAGCATATGAGACGATTAAGGACGGGCGACTGCGATTGATTAAGCACTAAAGGTCAACGCTGGCCATTAATGACATGGGGAACAAGCTTGCCATCCTACGTTGCCTTATTTCGCTATAGCTGTCTCATCGAATTCTATCCCTACGCTTGGTTTGTCGCTGGGCTGCACATAGAGATGCGTAGCGGCAGAGAAGCTTTTGATCGTTCCGTTTCCATCTTCTGGACGTTGGTCTGCAATTTTTACGTAATGTTTAAATATTGTTTACGTATTAACACAGCATGGTTAATCTCACCGTCTCACTATCTAGGGAGGTGCTCATGAGGTTTCGTCGGGTGGTCAAACAGCGTTACGGGTCTAGAAGAGGGGCTCTTTCAGGACTTGTCGAAGAAGCTCTTACGGAGCTTTTGGACCGTTTAGAGCACCCACCACCATCCCAAACATATCGGGCTTACAAAGGTGAGAGGCTGGTTGCTGAGGCAGAAAACTTGGAACGGCTTTCATATGAGCTCAAAAAACTGGAAGTAGACCCAAGGTCCGTACGTATCATATCGTCCACTAAGCTCAAGGCTGTGGTAAGAGCCGGGCTTAGGGCGCGGGAAGTTTGAGCGGCTTCATAAATTCAACCCCAATCATCCAGCTGTTCTTGGAGAACCCGTTGTTGGCTAAGAGATATCCGGTAGAGGGTTATGTGGCCGCCGTGGTAGACACGGGATATGAGGGTTTCGTCGCCGTGCCTAACAAGATATTCCATAGACTTGCGTTAGACCAGCTCCACCAAGAGCGAAGGACTGTAATGCTTGCAAACAGAGTTCTACTGATCTCCACCGGAACCTACGCCACAATACACTTACTAACCCCCGACTTAAAGCTCGACGGCTTCGTGGAAACATATCCAGACCTGGATGAAATCCTAGTTGGAACCGAGATGCTGACAAACCTTAAGATAACTCTAGACTACCGCACAAATAGAATCAGGCTAGCAAAATGCGTTTAATGATGAACCGAGCCTCAGCAAATACTTACTACAGTTGACGCGGGTGTTGTGTTAACATTAGGCTGGTAAAAGGTCTGCAAAGATGGTTCCCACCGTCTCCGTTTTCTCAAGTCGTTTCCTAAGCATCTCCCAAAATCCGCAAAGACATCGGAAACTAGAAACGCGAAACATTACGTACTTCTAATAAAACAACCCCGGGCCCCGCTCCATAGTGGCACCGTTAGATGGCGTTGCTTACACATCCTGTTGGTTTGAGGAAATAAAACATACCACTGCTAACGGTGTGTTTAATACATTCCTGTTTGACTGTTTAATAGCTTGAGCAGGCTCAAACTGGAGGCTAGCCCTTCGCTGAAAAACCCGCTCACCATAATCGGGTTTGGCGGATGGGCTGATGCGGGAAACGTCTCAAGCCTGTCAATCCTTTACCTGAGAGAATCTGAGAACGCGGGCCGTCTCGGCTACATCGATTTAGGTGATTTAGTCGACCATACTGCTCACAGGCCTTACGTCACAATCGAAGGCGGGTTCATCAGACGGCTTCAGATGCCTTCCTTCGAGATACATTACGCTGTCAAAGGCGATAGGAATTTGATCCTGCTCAACGGATATGAGCTCAGCCATGGATGGAGCGAGTTTATCTCAGCTCTCTTCGAACTGATGGATACTTTCGGGTCGTCGAGCTTGGTTACAATTGGCGGGTTGATAGACAACACACCGCATACGAAGCCGTTGAGAATATCGTTTCTTACGACGAGCCAGCGGCTTTACGCGCGGTGCATGGCTCAAGGCCTCAGGCCTTCGAACTATAGCGGACCCGCCTCAATGCACAGCTACATAATCAAGAACAGCGGCGAAAAAGGTTATGAAGCGTTGTCGATATGGGGTCATGTCCCCAGCTATCTCAACATCCCCAACCCCCGCGTAATCCTCGCAGTCCTCGAAAAATTCTCCTCAATCATGGAGATACAGCTAAACCTCAGCAGGCTTTACGTCGAGTCAGCCGTCTTCGAAGGCAAGGTCAACATGCTCGTTGAAAACGATGAAAGACTGAAAGAAATCGTCAAACAGCTTGAAAAGGAATACGACGAGCAGGAAAAACGTCCATCATACATTGATTGAGCCGCAGCGGAAGCCTGTCAAAGCTTTTAAACCATCTACACAGCCTATTCTGAAGCCGAGTCATAGTTGCGGCTGACATGCTCATTTTTCCAACGACCATTACTGTGACAAAACGCTATGAAGGCAGGTTCAATGTCAAAGTTTCACCGCCGAATAAAGCTCTTTAGACAAACTTCTCGGAACGTTTCAAATCTCGCATAAAAGGTGAACGCCTACTATGTTGCTAGCATATTTAGCTGACATACATCTAGGCTACAGGAAGTACGGGTTGCTGGAAAAGGGGGAAGATGTTTACCATGCGTTCGGAAAACACATTTATTGAGGGGGCGCTGCACACAGTTCTAAACTATATCAGTTAGAGAAATTTAACACCACGTTAAGGGTTTGCTAGACCATGATTTGAAATCATAATGGAGACGTAACAGAAGACCCTGACACAGCTTGAGACATGCATGGTCAGTGAATAACAGCAACGGTTCAGAAATGCTGGCCTACAAAAACATTTTTAACCACGGTTACTGAATACGTGGCGGAATAGACATGTCCATGGACCTCAGGCGAGAGCTGCTACGTCTTCTCGACGAGGATGAGGAGTTCCGGTATGCTGTGGCTGGCAGGATAGGCATACTGGAGATACTGAAGCGTCTCGACAGGCTGGAGGAAGGACAGAACAGGCTGTGGGAGGAGGTAAGAGACTTGAGAGAAGGCCAGAATAGGCTATGGGAAGAGGTAAGGGATATGAGGGTCACTTTAAACAGAGTGGCTGTCACGTTGGACAGGCTAACTATTAGCGTTGAGGAGGAGGCCCTAAGCTTCATTAGGCACAAGCTGAAAACCGACATGGGGATAGACGTTAAGCTCGAGAGGATATTCATAGACTCGAGGGAGATTAACATCTACGGCTGTTCCGATGATGTCTGCATAGTTGGAGAGGCGGCGGTTAGGCTTGGAGCGAGGCTAGTGGATGAGCTGTTGAACAAGGTAGCCATGCTCAAAACAATCAGGCCCGACCTGCTAAGACCCCGGCTAATTAAAGTCATATATGCAGACTATGTAACTCCCGAAGCTTTAGACCACGCTAGAGAAAACGGTGTTTGGGTGTTGAAATGGAGCGGAGACCTGACACCTATGAAAATAGAATACAGTTAAAAGAACTGCGCGGAGAGGACCTTGCTTACAAAACTTGTTCTTTGCCATGATCAACTATCGTCTTCAAAGCGTGTTAGGGAAGAATGCTTCGAGGGCTCTTGAGCTTCAGCTTGAAAGTTTAATGAACAACACTGAGCGTGAGGGTATTCTCCCGCTGATGGTTTTTCCATGTGTTTGCCGTCGCTGCTTTTTGTAACGGCAGGTGCTGGCTTCTTATGTGGTTGGTGTGTTCAGGAGTGCTAGGTATAGTCTGGCTCTTGAGGTTGGCGCTGCTTTAATGATGCCTCTTTTGATTTCCTCGACTTTGATGGCTCCGTCTTTCTCCATTCTTTTGACGTGCCGCCAGATGGTGGTTGTGGAGACCTCAGCGTACTCTGCTAAGATTTTGAGGCTTGCAGGACCGCGTGAAAGCATTGTCAATACTGCTTTGTCGACTTCGTCTAGGTTCGGCGGCTGTGTGATTGTTGTGTCAAACTCTGTGTAGACGCTTCCGTCCTCTGTTTCCAGCTCTACCGTGATAGGCACTTTGGACAAGATGGCTGCGATGAGGGTTTCCACGACCAGAAGCCTCATTCCGCCGCTGAGGTTGACGATTACCGGCCTGTGGGATGTGTTGCGGAAAAAAGCCGCCAGCTCTGAAACTGCATCGTAGAAGTTTTCAACATCCAACCGGTATCGGACTATTTCGGTCATGTTTAGATAGTTTGTTGCGAAGCTGTTAAGCGCCGTTAAGGCTTTCTCTGTTCTTTCGTCGACGCGTGAGCTTGGTAGAAAAACAACAACCTGGTCGTCTTTACCCGTTCTATGTCTGACCAGCGACCGGACGGCGAACTTTTCGTCGAACCCGAACGTGAAGGCTATGAGCAACGGAGTTTTATTGCATTCGCTTGTTATTATGCTTAAAATTTTACATTAGAATGAAATAAAATCATTCCGATGAAAAGAAATCTTAAATGCCGCTATAAGTAGGTTGCACTATGGGTGTTGAAACACTCTCTGAACAACAGACAAAAACGCATAGAGAGATAGCGGTTCTCCTTGCTGCCGCTTCTGCTTTAACCGAGTCTCCTTCACTCATCGACCGTATGTCTAATGCCCTTAGCCCGGAGCCGGCTGTCCGAGCGGTGTCAGACGCCCTCCGCATCCTTCAGAGCGACCAAATGTCGGGAAAGCCAAGCCTAAAGACGGAGAGAACCGAGAAAGGCAGTTACGTAGTGGTGGGCAATAGGCGTATTTTCGGCTGGCTTCCTACGGGAGAAGACGTCAGAAGGTTTATAGAGGATGTTCAACAGAACGTGTCTTTAGCCAGGAAGATTGGCACTTTCGCCTCGGCGCTTCTTGCCGAATCTATGCTGAGACAGGGTGAGCAGTGAGATGTTTGTCAGCACTTCTTTAAGAATCTTGGTTAACGTTGAGTCCCTCAACGCCGTGGAAACCGTTGGAAACGTTTCTAGACACAGAGTGGCTCCGATCGTCATACCACAGGACGCGGGCTACACCATAAAATACGTTCCAGCGGTTTCAGGCGAGTCGATAGGGCACGGATACCAATCCGTTTTGGCAGACATAGCGTTGAGGGAAGGGCTACCCGTGGGAGAGTTTTCAGCGAGGAAAGAATTTCTCAAATACTCTGGCGACAGCTACCTTGAAGGAATCTCACCGCCTTCAAACCACGACGACATCAGAAGGTTTGAGGTTGATGTTTTGTTGAAAGACGTCGTAGCCGATGTCGGTGGATTCCTATATACGGGGAAGATTTCTGTCAAGAGAACTTCAAGGCTTCAAGTCGGCTATCTTCTTCCAGCTCTGGAGGATGTTACCAACGCGGCTGCCGTTGAAGCACAGTTTCACGTAAGATACCTTGCGTCTCAGGAGCAGAAGAGAGAGAAAACCGGCGATGAAACGAGGCTGGGTCAGGCAATCTACAACATCGAGGCAGCGTCAGCACTCTATACTATGACTTTAAACCTTGACTTATCTGAGGTTGGTGTTCCGTCAACACAGTTCGGCAAGAAGCATGAAAAAGAAAGACAGCTGGAAAGCCAAGTACCCAAACGACGTGCTGCAGCCCTCAAAGCTCTTGCCACCCTACTGGGCCAGATAAGCTTCGGAGGAAAACATGCGAGGTATTTGCCGAACACCGAGCTGATGTCATGTGTTTTCACAGTATCGGAAACTCCTTTCACCGTAACACCAGGTAACTTCCGCGACTACATCCAGCGAACAAGCGAAAGGTTGCGAAAGCTTTCGTCCATACTAAACAGCAAAAACATGGTTTGGGCGGTGATCAGGGAGAAGAACCTAGATATCACTCCAGAGGTCAAAATAGTGCAGAACACTGAGGACATAGTAGCCGAACTGATAGAGCGTCTCCGTCAAAATGGACTAGTAGCTTGAAATGTTTTCAATCTTGCTACGGCTAACTTTAGCGTGGGGTTTTAGCGTAAAGGCTCCAAAGGAGGCGAAGGCTCAGACGGCTTTCTCACTCCCCCCTCCAACCACTTTGTTGGGGGCGTTGTGTAAACAGCTTGCCATGGAAAACGGAGTAGGCGAGGTCGATGAAGAGAATGGAAAGCTTGTTTCCGCAGCCTCAAGGTACGTGGAGATTTTCAAAGCCGCCTCGGCCTTCATGGATGTTTCAAAAGCAGCAGCCCTTAGAGCTGCCATAGGAAAGTACAGCGAAGACCCTATCAGACATCAAATACACCAGTTTCAAAGGGTTGACAGACGTGGTATCCCCGACTATCGTTACAACATAGTGCCAGCAGGAAAAATTTACTCTCCATCATCATCGCTGGTGGTTGGGTTTTTGGGAGATGAGAAAACGGCGGAAAAGAAACTTGGAGCAGAGTGTTTAGGTAAAATCATAAGAGCCTGCTATGGAATAACAAACATAGGCGCTAAAGAAAGTATTGTATCTGTCGAAGATGTAACAGTTGACACCAGCCCGCAGGTTTTGCACGGCGATTTCACGACAAGGTTCTACCTGCCTAAACACGTTGTCAAACAGGTGGTTAAGACAGAGCCGTCTGTCTTCGGCCTTGGGGGAACCTATGTTGAGAGATTTTGGCAATGGAGATATGTATGGGGAGAAGAACCGGCAAGGGAAGATTACATTGTTCCCGGAACAAGAGACCCAGTGGTCAGCAGCAAGATGACGATAAGGCCTCAGCCAGGTGTAGAGGTTTTCATGGTGGGTGAGGATGGGCTCGCCGTCTTTGGCTGAGGTTTATGAACAGATATGCAAAGGGATGGAGCAAGAACCTAGGCCGTTGCTTTCCAAAGCCATGGAAAAGATTGATGAAAGAATCTCATGTAACGAAAACATTATTCTTTTTTTAGAGGCGCCAACAGGTTATGGGAAAAGCACGCTATCCCTCAGCCTTTACGCTGCTCTCAAGATGGGTAGACATGACCTAGCTCAGAGGGTTATACACGTTCTACCCATGAGGTCTATAGGCACTGACCTTCAAAAGAGGATGCATGATTGCATAAGTAGGCTGACGGCTAAAGGCTTTCCTTTAAGAGAGGCTGATGTTGGCCTTCAGCAGATGCACTCTCCCGGAAGCCCGATGCTTTGCAAAAGATTTGTCATCACAACCCTCGACACGTTCATCTCATGTTTCTACAAAATGCCTGCTGCCGAAATCTCCAAAATAGAACGATACGGTACGGCTCACTTTGAAATACCTAGGGCGTGCATTTATTCGGCGGTGGTTGTTTTCGACGAGTTTCATCTCTACATGAGCTCTCAAGCAGCGATAAATGGTGAAAGTAAATCCTTAACGGCCACGATAGCCTGCATCATATCTCTTCTGAATGCCGGTGTACCTGTAGTCATTTCAACCGCAACGCTGCCTAAATGCATTAAAAACCTGATAAAAGACCATCTCGAGCTGACAGGTCAAAAAGACAGCATAGAGGAAATTCTTCCGTCTGAGAAAGACAAAAACTTTGTAGAGAGACACTTGACCGTATCAACTTATGTAGGGAACGTTGCAGACCTAATCAAAGACCTTCATGAAAATAAAAAGATACTGGTCATTTTCAACACAGTTTCCCAGGCGGTAAGGAACTATCTGCAGCTGAAGAACATGGGCTTCAGACCTGTTTTACTTCATTCAAGACTTATCGAGAAAACGAGACGAGACAGACTGGGCCAATTCACAGATAAGGAGGGAGAGAAGCTTTTGGTTGTCGCTACACAGGTAGTTGAAGCTGGTGTTGATAAAAGCTTCGACGTTCTGGTTACAGAGGCGTCTTCCCCAGACTCTTTGCTTCAGAGAGCAGGACGTGTAGCAAGATGTGGTGGAGAAGGCCAGATTTATGTAATGCCCGTCACCGAGCAGGGAGCGAAAGTTTACGGCGAAACCATTCCATGCCGGCTCTACCGCTATGTCGAAAAAGAAAAATCCATAGATTACGACATGCTTGAAATAATAGACAACGTAGTTAAAGAGTCAAACGTCAGTCTCTTGGACAGAGTTTACAGAGGGTTCTTACAGGATATTGACAGCTATCCGTCGTATTCAATTGAGTTCGCCCAAAGAGTTTGGAATGCTGTATGCGGTTTCGTGCGAGACGGCGAACAGGTACCAGTTATTCCTAAACAATACGCCAACAGTGGCGATAAAATCTACGACTATCTGTTCAGCGTCGATGACGAATATTTTACCACGCTTTATCATCTTAACAAGATAACGGAGGCCATTTACGAGGACGGCGGCAGAAGACCTATAGAGAAAATTTCAGTGCATGAATGTATTTCAAAACAGTTTTTCAGACATGGGATAGTGGCTGTGTTGACAGACTTGTATGATGAGGAGGTTGGTTT
>JAWACZ010000021.1:0-23987 GCA_038896555.1 Candidatus Caldarchaeum sp.
AACTCATGGATTGTTCTCAACTTTCTGGAGGGGCCTAAGCTGGCAGACGTGGTTATAAGAGTAGAGGCAAGGCAGTTTGCATGGCAGTTCATATATCCAGACGGCACCGCCAGCGCCGAGATAAGGGTGAAGGCGGGACAGACCGTCAAGCTTGAGCTCCACTCGGCTGACGTAATTCACAGCATTTTCATCCGGGATCTAGGGCTTAAGAAAGACGCTGTACCCGGGAGAACCAACGTTCTGTACTTCACGCCTACTGTTCCCGGAAGGTATTTAATTCAGTGTGCCGAGTTCTGCGGCCAAGGCCATTACTCCATGATAGCTTGGCTGGTGGTGGAGTAGATGACGGTGACGAGGGCTGAGGTTAAACCCGCACCTTGGTACAAGAATGTCTACAAGATATTGTCAACAACCAACCACGCCCACATAGGTCTGATGTATATCGCAGCCTCTTACGTCTTCCTGGTTGTTGGCGGGGTTTTGGCTCTTCTAATGCGCTGGGAGCTCGCAACACCCAGAGGAGGTTTTGTAGACCCCAACACTTACGCAAGCCTTTTCACCATCCACGGCACCCTTATGATCTTCTTCTGGGCGATGCCGGTCTTCGCGGGTTTCGCAAACTACCTTCTTCCAAAAATGATTGGCGCTCCAGACATGTACTATCCCAAACTCAATGCCTTGAGTTTCTGGCTCTTTCTGTCAGGAGGTATTCTTCTGCTGTCAAGCTGGGCGAACATAGGATGGACCGGTTATACTCCTCTTTCAGTGGTGACGCCCAACCCGGGGATAGACCTCTGGATACTCAGCCTCCACGTCGCAGGAACATCTTCCATGGTCGGGTCTCTAAACTTCATAATAACTACTTGGAGGCTCCGTCGCGCCGACATAGGTTTGTGGAGGCTTCCGCTGTTCGTCTGGTCCATAGTTGTCACCGCTTTCATCATTATTTTCGCAGTGCCGGTGATTGCTTTCGCCCTAACACTGCTGCTGTTGGACAGGAACCTTGGCACAGGGTTCTACCTCCCCAGCGCAGGGGGTGACACAATTTTATGGCAGCATCTGTTCTGGTTCTTCGGCCACCCGGAGGTTTACATACTTGTTTTACCCGCCATGGGCGTCATCTCGGAACTGATACCGCGATTGGTGAAAAAACCTATAGTTGGCTATAGGATGATAGCTCTTTCATCAGTCTTGATAGCTGTTCTCGGGTTCGGCGTATGGGCTCACCACATGTTCACGACTGGGCTCTCACCCCTCACGCTGGCACCTTTCATGCTGATGACCATGTCTGTAGCCATACCTTCAGGGATTAAGGTGGTCAACTGGGAGGCGACTCTGTGGGGTGGTAAAATAAGGTTCAACACCCCCATGTTGTTCAGCCTCAGCTTTGTCGCAACCTTCATCGTCGGAGGAATCACGGGAGTCTTCCAAGCATCAATCCCCGTTGACTGGCATCTCCAAGACACTTACTGGGTTGTAGGCCACATGCATTTTATACTCTTCGGAGCAATCTCGCAGGCTGCTTTCGCAGCCACATACTATTACTTCCCCTACCTGACCAAAAGAATGTACAGCGAGACACTCGGCAAAATCCATTTCGCCACCGCAAACATCGGACAATACCTCGTGTTCATGTCTATGATGGCGCTGGGTTTGATGGGCATGCCCCGTCGATACTATGCATATGTCGAGGAGTTTCAGCCGCTACACGTAACCGCCACGGTAGGCGCCATCATAATCGGCATAGGGACAGCGATATTCCTGATAAACATACTTATGAGCTGGAAGTTCGGGCCAAAGGCTGACGAAGACCCGTGGGAAGCCAACAAAAACAACATGCCAGACTTCCTCGGCGAATATCTCAACAAGCTGGACGCTGTCAAGGCAAAGGCTGACGGCAATGGCGGTTAAATCAGCCATCGACAAGGCTGTAGAGAGATACCAGACGACAGCGGTCGTCGCAGCAATCCTCGTCCACTTCTTCATCTTCATCACGGCCATAGTTGTTATCGTAGTGTTAAAACAGCCTCTCAGCGTTTTCATCATGACCCATGCAGGCCTGCAGGCCGCCACGGTTCTAAACGCAATATTCGGACACAAGCTTTACAGAAGATACCTAGCAGCCAAACTTGAGAAGAACATCTTAATTAAATAATGCTGCGGTAGTTTTAGCATAGAGTCCGGGGCGGTGAACGCTGGTTGGTGTTTGAGACTCCTGCACGCATAATTAAGCCGATGCTCGTGGCTTTCAAACACTTATTCACAACCCCTGTAACTGTAAAATATCCATTTGAAAAAATTGTGAACACTACTGGTGAAAACTATCGCTACGACCCGAAGGCAGGCATAGCCTATCCAGGCTTTAAAGGCCGGCACATCCTCTACCTCGACAAGTGCACAGGCTGCAGCCTCTGCGACATCGCCTGCCAAAACATAGCAGAAGCCATAATAATGGTCTACGGTTTTAACGTCAGCCTTAAGTTCAGCAAGGAGCTGATGGAGTCTTTCAAAAAAGGTGAGAAGGAAGCCGTCCAGCTTTTCGAGACTTTGGTTGACAGCTTACACATCCCTCCTAAAAACGTGCGTCACAACTCCCATCCAACGCCGCAAATAGCGTGGACAGATTTCAGGGCCATCAAGCCTGTAGACGCCGGTTTTGAGTGGATGCTCAACGCCGAGCCCGTCTACGCCTACAGGTCTGAAGCCATCTTGGAAAACTACTTAACCCCATTTCTCGACTGGGTCAAATCAAAAGGCTGGGTTGACGAGGTTATAGAGGTGAAGGACGCGGATAAAGAGGATGAATACCATAGACTCACCAACGGCAAGCATGAGCTACTACTCGCCGTGAAGAAAATAGATGAAAAACTACCTCACAACAAGAAATCCTACTTTCCATCCGTTGACTACAGTAGATGCGTTTTCTGCGGGCTGTGCGTGGACGCATGTCCTTTCTACGCCTTGGAAATGATGCCCGAGTACGAGCTGTCTGCCATGGATAGGAGGTCACTTCTCTACACTCCTAAGCAGCTAGCTAGGCCAGGACTGACCGCGCCTCCCGCTGAGATAGGCTGGATAGACAAGCTTGTGATGTTTCTGAGGGGGTGGTGATGGCTCAAGAGCTCTCTCCGAAAGAAAGGCCTGAGCTGCTGAACCTCCATCAAGGCCTTAGAAACATCGTGACAGTTTTGAGAGAATTTCTTGACACGGAGGATTACTCCCATCTTGAAAAAGCGGTGAACATCCTCGAAAGCATAAAAGCCAACAAACACTACCACACACTCTCAGGTAGGCTTGACTTGGAGAACAACTTGAAAGCAATGTATGAAATCTACCGAACATATGGAGACAAAATGGATGACTTCATGCACGGCAGGCTTCTAGACCAGGTGGTCTATACTATCGTGAGGACAAACATCATTTCCACAGGCTTAGAGTTTAAGCAGAAAAGGATGAGGAAGGGTTAAGCCACCAGGGTCGGCAGGTATACACTGACGCTTACGAGAAGAAGGTTTATCAAAGCAAGAGGTATCAGAAGCCTCCAGCCAAGGTCGAGTATCTTCTTTATGGTTATACGTGTGTAAACACCTCTGAAGAGGAGGATTATGGACAGGACTATTAGAAACTTCAAGAAGACCCAGAACGGATGTAGTATTGTCTCAGGTACTCCAGGGATGTTTGGCCCGTGCCAGCCGCCGAGATAAAGGTCAACGGCGAGAAACACTAAAGCGTCCAACTTTGTATACATCGCCAGCTGTATTGTGAGGAACCCAACCGAGCCGTACTCAACCATCCAACCCTCGACAAGCTCCTGCTCTGCTGTAGGCAGGTCGAAAGGTATACGTTCAGCCTCGCTGACCGCAGCTATGAAGAACACGAGAAAACCGATAACTTGGGTTACGATGAACGGCAGAGCAGCCTGGGCGTTAACTATCTCAACCAAGTCGAAGGATCTTGCGGCTATAATTACGCCGGTCAAGGCTAGGAACAAAGGAATTTCATAGGCGAAAACCTGAAAAGCAAAACGGATCATCCCTATGAAGCTGTACTTGCTGCCTGACGCCCATCCCGCTACGATTAAAGGTATTGGTGAAACCGCTAGGAACAAGAATACTAGAAGGACGCCTATGTCAGACCTGTAGATGACCCAGTAATCGCTAAACGGGATGAAAGCGAAAAGCATGGCAGCCAGCAGGAGAGCAGCCATAGGCATGGTTACGAAGAGCTTCTTCCTCGCTCGGGCGGGAACTATGAACTCTTTTGAAAGAAACTTAACAGCGTCCGCGACAACCTGCAGCCATCCACCATATTTTCCGACATGAAAAGGCCCTATCCTCAGCATAACCCTCGCGAGAAGTTTCCTCTCATACCAAACGGAGAGTATGCCTAAAACCGCCACGAACGCGGCTCCGGGGAAGATTGCGGCTTTCACGAAAGCCTCGCTGGCTACAAACTTCACAACCTGATCTAGTGGTGGAGGTATGGGCACAGCCATCTTCTACAACCTCTGCGGAAGCTCCTTCAAGCTGGAAGCGGCATAAATCGACGAAGCAGTCAATACGGCTAGCAAAAGCACCAGGTTAAAACCTGCTTCAGGCCTGTCGATTATCGCCACGGCCGAAAGGAAAACAGCTACCGACAGAACCGCGTAGGCTATGTATATTATCGCATATGGAAAATACTCGACAGGGAAAGATGTCTCAGCCCATTCAAACGGGACCTGACCACTCTCAAAAGAAAGCCTTTTTCTTCGAGAGCTGCGTTTAGGGGCTAAAAGCCTGTTGGCGGCGTACAAGATGACAGGCAGCAACGCGCTGAGAACCGTGTAGTAGATGAGCGCGTCAGTCTGCGACATCGGCGATAAACTTATCGACGATTATTTAAATCTGCTTTAAACCAGCTGCAATCCCTTGTCCAAGTACCCTTTGACCTGTGTGACGTGTATTCTATCTTGCTTCATCGTGTCTCTGTTCCTCACGGTTACAGTGTTGTCTTCTAGGGATTGGTAGTCTACGGTTATGCAGTAGGGTGTGCCGATTTCATCCTGCCGTCTGTATCTTCTTCCTATGCTCCCGCTTTCGTCGTAGAAAACGTCGAAGTCAAGCTTCAGCTCCTCGTAAAGTTTCTGAGCGAATCCAGACAGCTCAGGCTTATCGACTAAGGGAAAGACAGCAGCGGAGTAAGGCGCTAGGAACGGGTGGATTTTTAGCACGGTCCTGCCTTCTTCAACCGTGTATGCGAGCTGAAGCAGCGTGAGAATGCTTCTGTCCACACCCATCGAAAGCTCAAATACATGGGGAATAAACTCTGACCCGTCTTCGACAACTTTTAAATCCACCCCGCTCACGCGTGTATGACCCGTCAGGTCGTAGTCGGTTCTGTTGTTGCACGCGACCAGCTCAATCCACTCACCGTCAACCAAGACCTCAAGATCCCATGCCTCAGCCGCGTAGAACGCCTTCTCATCTTCGCCCAGCCTTCTAAACCTAAGCCTTTCCCTAGGCACACCTACTCTCAGGTAGAAATCCTGCACCAAAGCCAGATAGTAAGCCGCCAGCCAGCTTGACACAAAACCAGATGCTACGGCGTCGGAACATGACACCGGTTTCAGCTTGTCGTCAACCATCATGTTGAGCTGATATTCTTTTACCACCATCATTTTGGGGAATTCGTTGGCCTTGTGTGGCGCGTAGAAAACCTCAACCTCCGCTTGGGTGAACTCCCTGAGCCTGATGAGCGATTGACGGGGGGAAATTTCGTTCCTAAAACTTTTTCCCACTTGCGCCATGGCTATAGGCAGACGCCGTCTTGAGATTTTGTACAGACGCAGGAAGTCTGCGAATATATTTTGGCACGTCTCAGGCCTTAAGTAAGCATCTTCACCTGAAGCTCCCACAGACACCTTAAACATCATGTTGAAAAGCGAAACTGGACCCAACACCCCACCGCAGAAAGGACACCTGAAACCCGACTGCCTTATGATGGCTTCAATCTGCTCGGGCGGCGTCCTCTCAGGCACTTTAATATTGAGTTTCTCCTCGAGAAGCCTATCTATTCTGTGAACCGCGCCGCATGCCGTGCACTTGCTCACAGGGTCTGCAAAAGTGTCAATATGGCCCGACGCTATGAAGACTCCTCGAGGTAGGATTTGAGAGCCGTCAACCAGTATCATGTCGTCCCGGCGAACTAGAAGCCTATGCCACGCGGCAATGTATTTCTGCTTCATCAACACACCCAAATGACCGTAGTCCCAGAACCCTGCAGGCGCGTTAGCGTAGATCTCAGCCGACGGAAAGAAGAACCCTTTCTCTAGGCCTAGCTTTACTATGTTTTCAAGCGACATCAGCCATGCACCATGTTATACAACTGCTCGGCCGCAGTTTGGACATGTTCCGTTGATGTTGATGTATGCGTCGGCGCAGCCTGAGTGGAAGACTAGGCCGCAGGAGGAGCATTTGACAGCGTTTTCCGCTGTAACCGTCGTGTAGCATATTGGACAAACAACCCCCTCGTCAACCGTGTCCACAGGCTCCATCGTTGTCTGCTCAGTCGGCGCCGAAGATGTTGCGGTCTCTGACATCCCGTAGTAGCCGGGGTAGGGCAGCTCAACTTTCTTAGGCCTTGTCAAAACCACCATCAAGCCAAGCGCGATAAGAGCAACGGCTGAGAAAAGAGATGCGAAAAAACCAAGGTCAGGCTCTCCCGCCACGTTGAGACGCGGTATTATGATGAGGTTTAGGTATATTGGGGAGAACAAGGCTAAAACCCCTCCCAGAATAGCCAGAATAGACAAAACAATTCTGACAACCCCTGCTTTAGTCGAGAAGGATGTGGCAAGGAGAGAGACGCCTGCCAAAACCCCTCCCATGACCGACAGAAGAAGCGTCTCAAGCAGAAGATACCCGCTGACAATCGTTCTGGAAACAGTGTCGGCCCTCACCACATACCAAGGGAGAAGAAGCGTAAGAATATGTATGCTGCCTACCAGCGCTAGCAACGACCCTAACTTAAAAAACCTTATCAGAAGCTGCTGCTCAGACACCACCATGGCCGTCTAAGTGTCTGGTCAACGCACCATATAAAAACATGTCTTTAAGACAGGATAAACCGCTTCCCACGAGTTTTCGGATTTTTTCATACAGGTAGGGTTTATAACGATGTTGTTTATGTTAAGTAAGGTATGGGGCTGCTTTCCAAAAGGCCCGACAGCATAGCGGACCTCCGCAAAGAAGTTGCTGCTTTAAGGGTCCAGCTCACTGAAAGGATGGAGGAGAGAATAGGGCTTGTTGAGGAGGCATTGGCCAAAATCAAGGAGGACGTAAGGTTGGTCCTTGAGCAGTTTTCAACACCTCATAAGGCTATGGCTAGTTTGCAGGGCTTGCTTGAAAAGACTGCCGTTTTGAACTACACACTAGACTCTTTAAAAGCGGTAACGGAGGAGATTAAGTCCTTGCGTGAAAGCTTGCATGAAACAGCTGACTTGCTGTTCAAGGAGAGGGAGAACCTTCTGAAGGAAGCTCAACGATACAAAACTGAGAGAGAAAGCTTAGCGATGCTGAGAGAAGAGGTGGTTCGCTGGAAAGCCGAGCTTGAGCAGAAAGAGCGGCAGATAGCCGAAGCCCAAGAAACCCTAAAGGACTTAATGCGTAAAAAGGAGAATCTGGAGGAAGAGATAAACATGCTTAAGGAGCGTTACTTGACCGTCTTTGAAGATTCTCAGAAAAAGCTTGAAAGCTTTGGAAAAGAGATGGACAAAATGTTCAAGCTCAGAGAGATCAGAATGGAGCGGATGATACGTAGGGAGAAGGAGCTGGAGGATAAGCTTGCTATTCTCGAAAACAGCAAGGCTGAGGCTGAGAAATTGATAGCGACAGCCAACAAGCTTAAAGAAGAAATCAACAAGCTCGAAGCCTATAAAGAATCTCTTTCGAACGAGATTGAACAGATGGAGAAACGGAGGGCTGAGCTGAACGAGCTGATAACTGAGATGAGACGTGCTTTTCTAACCTCATAATTTGAGGGCTTTCCTAAGCTGGGCTACTGTGGCAGAAAGCTCTCCCAGGGCGTTCAGTATCTCACGCATGTCGTCCGAAAGGACGGCAAGCTGGTCCTCTATGTCCTTCAACCTTCTTTCGATACTCTCCGGTGCTTTTTCCTCCTTCTCAAAGGATTTGATTTTTTCATTCAACTTTTCCAACTCTTGAAAAACCATTACAACCAACTCAGCCAGCTGTTTAACCCCGTCAAAACGAGCAACAGGGCCCTTTGGAGTCTCCAAAAAGTCAAGCTCTATGACTTTTTCGTTCTTTTCTTCAGCCATATTGATTTATCCCTCCGCTATAGTTCTCCTGCACAGCGGGCATGACTTCCTTATCAGCAGCCAGTCGTCAAAACATGACATATGCCCCACAGCATCACAGTGGGGGCATGAATATGTTTTTTCGTTTGAAATTTCAAGCCCGCAGATAACGCATAAATTAAGCTTCTGCTTCGGTCTATCCTCCTCTTCAAAAGGGTTCCAGAACCCTGCGTTAACCTCTTTGATCACTATCTTCAAGGATTTTCACCCGTATAGCTAGAGGCGTAGCCCTCCTCGTCGAGTGTACGTACAGAATGTCCCGATTCATTAAGCCGATTTCCCTAACCTCAGCAGAGTCGTCGAGAAGCTTCGCACCAAACTGTATCTGTGCGTCGGGGAACATGAATTTGTTGGCGATTCTCTCCCGAATGTCGGCAACCGTCTCCTTGTTTGATATTTCCAGCTCTATAGGCTGCTCTTCGTCCACGCTGCACACGTGACATAACATGTTCCTGTCAAGCCGCACTTTCGTCAACCGTCCCTTGAGGCCGTCGTACATAAGCAAACCGCTGAAAGGCTTTCCAAGAAGCCCTTTATGCAATACCCTAACTGTTTCGAAAACACCCAACCCTGCAATGGTTGCGGAAACGCTTTGGAGCGCAGGCATCTTAGGGTTTAAAAGACCACGAAGTCTTAAAACAAGGCTTCTTAGATTTTCGTCCAGAGAGTCCACGAGTCTTTGCGGGGCGTATTTGATGTCATAAAGTGTTTTAATATTATGTCGGAAAAGCTTTTCAGCCTCCTGTCGGTCTAAAGATATTCCTTTCTCACGGAGTTCGGCAATCAAATCCTCAGGCTTTCTCCGCCTAAGAGAACATTCTGCGGACTGGACCTCAGTCGGAATCAAGGCCTCAGCATGACATTCAATGCATGCTGTCTTCCCCGCGACGACTACTTGAACATTTCCGTAGTATGCGTCAGTGGCAATGTCTACCAACGGTTTACCCAACTCAACAGCCATAGAGTTGATCCATCTCCTAGTAGGCCAGTTGTCAACACAGCTTACCAAAACATCAGCCTTCGCGAAAACCTCCTCGGGAATTTGACGCACATCCATCTGCAGGCTGACAACGTTGATCGACGGGTTCATTTTTTTAACGCGGTTCTCCGCAACCAAAGCCTTCGGCTTTCCAACATCCTCATCCACGTACAACATTTGACGGCTTAGGTTGGACAGTTCTACCACATCATTATCTACAAGCAAAAGTTCTCCAACACCCATCAGAGCCAGGTTTTTAGCTGTCTCACATCCAAGAGCACCAACCCCGGCGATCACAACTTTTGCGGACATCAGCTTGTACTGGTCCCATCCCTCAAGCCTTAGCTGTCTATCGTATCTGGCTAGCGTAGGGCTTTCGCCCAAACCTAAAGCCCCTTTCGCTTGCTTTGTTTAAACGCCTGCTCGGGTGTTGCATATTCTTCTATAAACTGCCTAACTCTAGCCATGAAAAGGTCCGGTCTGTTCTTGTACTCGAACGCCGCCACCGGGTTCAAAGGGTCTTCCGGGTTTGGGTTGTTCAAAAGGTTTCGAAGAGACTCTATCACAGCTACAAGCCTTAGAGACGGCGACCAATGGTCTTTAAACACAGACTCACATACACGGGCTGGCACGCTGTCGGAAAAATTAGGATGCCAGATACGAGTATGCCAAACAACATCCGGGGGATAATAAGGATAGGATCGTGGAAGAAGGATCTCCACCTTGAAGTACCCGCCTTCATACAGGTTCGTTCCTATTATGACGCCCTCGTAGTGAGTGAGGTCGTTTTCTACAGGGTTGAACGTAGGCTCATGCTCCTGCATCAACGAGTACTCTAGCGCGAGACGCTTGTACCACACGGTCTCAGGCAGCTCCACGTAAAGGTTCTCCAACTCCCCCCACCGTCCTAGTTATCAACACAAATTTGTCACCGTCAGACGCGCCTATGCTCTGGAGGGTCTCGGTGTCCTTTAAAGCCCTCCCCTTGTATGTCAGCCTAGTTGTGTCTGGGGGAAGCTTCTTTATAGCGCACACCTTAGTCCTAACAGCACCAACTGTTGCGTTGGGTGAAACCTCAAGCTCCAAGGGTGTACCTCCACCAACTGCGGGAACAATCTTTATCTTCATTCTGCAGGTGTTTTCTTTTGAGCGTATATAAGGTTTAACCATGTGTAAAACACCGAAACGGCCGGAGAGATATCTCGATAGTATTCAAAGAGGTGTAGGCGAGCTATGTCAAGTCATTCTTATTATTGACCTTTATCATGGTTTAACCAATGCGTGTAAGGATATACCCTCTCGCCCTCGCCAAAATAGTAAAGCATTCAACCGCTAATTTGAACAGAGAAGTGGCTGGCCTTCTGGTCGGCAAGTCGGCTGGTAAGGTTTTAGAGATATGGGATGCTATGACAGGCGAGCAGCATGGGACACCTGCCTACGTCCAACTCGATGAATCTGTTATGTCACGCGTAGCTGAACAGTTGGCCCAAGAAGGCAAAGGCCTTTACATAGTTGGCTGGTACCATTCACATCCTGGTCTGGACGTTTTCCTATCCCCAACCGACATAGACACTCAAAGAAGGTATCAGCTTATGTATCCAAAAGCGGTTGCGTTGGTTATAGACCCCGTTAACTACGCGAGAACTCGAAAAATTTCATCCCTCGATTTCAAGGTTTTCCAGATCTCCAAAGAGGGCAAGGTTGTCTCTCTTCCAGTTTCCATAGGGGTACATAGGACAAAGCTGCTTGAAAGCACCCTCCATGCGTTGGGCACGTTTGACATCCGCCAAATTGTTGCAGAGTCTGGGGGTAAGACCGCGAACAATTCATCGGAGGAAGAGGTGGGAAGCCTGCTTGGAAAAGCTAAAAAGCTGTTTGGCATCTGAACATAGTGGTATTGTTCAAGGGTGTTGAAAGGTGCCGAAAAAAATAGTCTTGAAAGTGAAAAAGGCTTCAGAGCCTCCTGAGGTAGAGGCTTTGCCTGCCCAGCAGGATGTGGAAGTACCTGTGGTGAAGGAGGAACCACCGCAGGAGCAGGCCCAGCCTCAGCCGCAGAAGGAGGGTGGAGACCTTGACGAAGCGCTCCAGCTCTACGATGAGGTTATGAAGGAAGTTGAGAGGCTTAGGAACCTTGACAAAAATTTTATCGCCTACTGTATGAAGCTCGATGAATTAAGGCCACAGCTTATACGAAGCATTCTCAGCCGTCTAGCAGAGAGACGGAAGGCTGTTCTTGAGAAGGCGGAAAATGTTTTAGAGAAGCTCAAAAGAGCCAGAGACGCTTTAGGCGCCGAGTTCGCCGAAGCCGAAGAGGAGCTAATATGGTCCAGCATAGAGCTTAACACAATGCAGCTCGAAGGAGATAAACCAAAAGCGAAAAACGTAGGGTTGAAGGAGGAGCTGGAAGCCCGTATTCCAGAGCTCAGAAAGAAGCTGACAAGCATCCGAAACAGGCTGAAGACGGTCGACGACATGATTAGACAACTGTCGGACCTCCCTCGCACGATAGCGGACTTAACCTCGAGCAAGGAAGAAGTCGCCAAGCTGTTTGAAGATGTTAAAAAACGTTACATCCTGACACATGGCCCTAGGGCAGAGTCCGTGTTGAGGGCAGAGATAGAAAGGGTTGCGCAGCAGGAAGCCATACCCCGAGAGTATGCGACGCTTCTTGTATGGAAGAGCGTTATGAGCCATTAAACAAGAGGTTTAAACTTAACCCCGTACACAATAAGCCTAGAGTCGCCGTCGGCTCTTATTTTTCTGACAACAGGTTCTACAACTGTTCCGGGCTTCAGATCTTCTGGGTCGCAGTCGGTCAGCTGGCCAACAAGTTGGGTGCCGTCATCCAATTCTACCCATCCAACTATATAAGGCGTGTTGTTTTCAAACCCATGCTGTGCCTGCGTCACAACCGTGTAATACAGCAATCTACCCGTTGAAGGGAGTCTGTCTTCGTCTAAACGTTTAGACCTGCATCTTCTGCATACAAACCTCTTATATGGATGGAAGTGACCGCATACGGTGCAGCGGCTGCCCTCAAGCCTGTAGATGAAAGGTCTTGAACGCCAGTATGCGGGAGGCCTTACTGACACTTGACTCACCTCATCCTTTCTAGAACAGCAACACCTGCGTAAGACCCTAGGCCGGACAGAGATTCTACAAGGCCCGCGTCGGCTCTGGCTACCTGGTTTTTCGAAGCACTGTCAGTAAGCTGCATGAAAGCCTCGACCACTGCGTAGACTCCGGAGGCTCCTACGGGATAGCCTCTTCCCTTAAGGCCTCCGAAAGTGTTTATAGGTATTTCACCCGACAGGCTGAAACGGCCTTTCCTAGCCTGCAGACATGCCTGCCCCCTCTCGGCAAGACCCAAAGCCTCCAGTGATAGCGGCGCCGATATGCTGTAGGAATCGTGAAGCTCTATAAAATCCACCTCTGATTTCGGTATGCCGGCCATCTCCAAAGCGCGTCTCCCCGCGTCGGCTAAACTTCTCATCTCAAGCGGGTCCTCTCTGTCGAAGGCTGTCATGAAATCGTTGGCTAGACCAATCCCTGTAACAACGCATTTAGGCTCTTTTATTCGCTTTGCCAGCTCCTGCGACAAGATCAGTATTGCGGCAGCGCCGTCAGCCGGTGCTGTCGTCTCAAGCCTGTGTAATGGCTCGGCAACGTAGGGCGAGCTGATTACAGATTCGAGGCTTAGCTTAAACTGGTATTGGGCGTGAGACGCTGTTGAAGAGTTCTCATGGCTTAAAACCGTGAAGTAAGCAACGTCTTCGGGGGCGACCCTGTATCTTTTAACATATTCCTTGTAGAGCAACGCCGCTTCCGCAAGCTGGCTAACACCTAAAAAGCCCACATAATCTTGTCTTTCTTCCATCGTCAAAAGCGATACACCTTCCTCCACAGTTCCGTCAGACATTTTCTCAGCACCAACCACGAGGACCGCGTTGGCCAGCCCAGAGTTTACGGCCAAGCAACCTGCGTATATCGCTGCCAAGCCTGAAGCTCCGCCGGCCTCAACACGTGTCGCCGTAACGCCTCTGAGCCCAAGCTCTTCAGCAAGCAACGTACCTAGATTAGCTTGCTCCTGCAAAACTTCCCCGTAAACGTTTGCAACGAACACATGGTCCACGGAGGAGATGCCGGAGGATTCGAGAGTTCTCAACCCTGCTTCGGCGAGAAGGTTTGCTAGGCTTTTATCCCAGTGTTCGTCCACTTTTAAGACAGCCCCCCCGCACAGATAGGCCCTCAAACACTACACCCTTATCTTATCTCTGAACTTTAAGTAAGTGGCGTAGTCAACCTGCTTGTTTCGGCTTAGCAGCTGCTGGAACGTGGGAGCCTTGCCTCTTTTTTCAACGATTCCTTCGCAGACGGTTATGATGAAGGAATCGCTGCCGGCGCCAGAGCCGTACGATGTCATCAGAATTCTTTGGCCGGGGACAGCTATGTCAAGCACTTTAGCGAGGCCCAACATTGAGCATGCTGCATAAGTGTTGCCAACAACGTCCGCAACCATACCAGGAGCTATTTTCGAGCTGGGTATGGAGAGCAGCTTCGCTACTGTGAGCGGAAACTTTACGTTTGGCTGATGAAATACGAAGTAGTCGATGTCATCTACTGAGTAGCCGTTCTCCTCCAGTATTGTGTTAACGGCTGTGAGGGTGTGGTGGAAGTAGGCTGGCTCTCCTGTGAACCGGGAGGCGTGGACGGGGTATCGTTCATAGCTCCTACGCCAAAAGTCAGGAGTGTCTGTTACGACCGAGACAGAGTATTCAAACTTAGCTATGCAGTTGTTGTCGGCTTTTCCGATGACGAAGGCGGCGGCTCCGCTGGCAGCGGTGTATTCCAAAGCGTCTCCAGGCCTTCCTTGAGCTGTGTCAGCGCCAATCGCTAGGCCATATTCTATTCTTCCCAACTCGACAAGGGCTGTCACCATTTGAACAGCCTCCGTCCCTGCCTTGCACGCGAACTCGAGGTCTGCTGAGGTTGTGTTTCTAGAGGCTCCAAGTATCTCGGCCACAAGCGTGCCGCTTGGCTTGACGGCGTAAGGCTTTGACTCCGTTCCCACATGTACGGCCGAGATCTTCGACGGGTCTACTCCAGCTCTCTTTAAAGCGTAGCGCGCGGCCTCCACCGACATCGTAACCGTGTCCTCGTCAGGGCCTGCAAATGCTTTCTCTTTAACAGGCAGGTCTGACTTGCTTTTCCCCCAAACCCTGGCCAACTCCTCGCCTCTTATGCGGTACCTGGGTATGTAGAGACCGTAGCCGACTATGGCTGCGCTGTTTATTTTGGGCATCTAGGTGTTTTCGGTAGTGGTTGTATTAAAAGTCTTTTGCAGAGTCGGTTTTCGACAACTGTCTAATAGGCAGACATTTTAGGATACAACTACAGACACAGAGTGAGCCATGAACCAGGAACTCGACGAAAAAGACTTCAGAATTATAGAGGAATTGATAGATAACGCCGAGCAGTCGATTACAGAGCTTGCTGCGAAGCTTAAGATGCCTAGGACAACCGTGCAGGAAAGGATTAAAAGGCTTAAGCAGCTTGGCGTAATAAAGAAATACACGGTCCAGGTTGATTATTCGAAGTTGGGTAAGCCTGCTACGGCCTTCATATTGATATCCTTCCAGCAGGGAACTCTGCCTCAGAAAAAGTTGGCGCAGGAGATAGCTAAGATGCCCGAGGTTGTTGAAGCACATCTGATAACAGGGGAGTGGGACATTCTAGTCAAGGTGAGGGCAGACTCGATGCAGTCAATCGGGGCGCTGGTCGTGGACAAGTTACGGATGATGGAGGGTGTTGGTAAAACGATGACCTGCGTCTCCTTCTCGGCCGTCAAAGAGTCAGCTTAGATTACCCTGAAGATGATGCTCAAAAAAGTTAAAGGCCTTATTCTAGACTTGGACGGGTGCATCTACGTAGGGGAAAGAGCCGTTGACGGCGCTGCCGAGGCGGTAAAAAGTTTGAGGAAAATGGGGATTAAGATTGTCTTCCTCACCAACAACTCAACTCTGACACGTAAACAGTATGTGGAAAAACTTTCAAGAATGGGGATACAAGCCTCTGAAAATGAGATCCTTACGTCAGGAGTCGTGGCAGCCAGGTTCATAAAGAAGAGAGGCTTGGGGAAGAACATCCTGCCAGTAGCCGAAGATGGCTTCACCGTCGAGGCCGCCGAGCTAGGCTTGAGTATCTTGTCCCTGGATGACTGGCGGAAAGCAGACTATGTCGTTGTTGGGCTTGACAGAAGGCTTAGCTATGAAAAGCTGGCCAAAGCCTCCCTCGCCATAAGGGCGGGCGCCTTCTTCCTAGCCACAAACCTAGACAACGTATACCCGGCGGCCGAGGGACTGCTTCCCGGCGCAGGCTCGATAGCTGCCCTGCTTTCAACAGCAACGGGTGTTAAGCCTTTCTCAGTGGGAAAGCCCGAGATTGAGACCTCGAGACAAGCCTTGGAACTTTTGGGGCTGTCTAAAGACGAGGTCGTGTTTGTCGGCGACAGGGTTGACACAGACGTGGGGGCGGCGAAAACTGTTAGCTGCAGAAGTATCCTTGTCAAGACCGGTGCCTACAGGCTCTTTGAACATCTTTCCAGCCAAGCCGACCTTGTTGTTAAAAGCATCGCCGATGTTCCCAAAACAATATCCCCCGAGTAAATGTTTTATTCTCCTGAATTAACATCATAACCGTTGCAGTCGATTAAGGTTTCTGAGATCATGTCGCGTAAGCTTGTCACAGCTAGCGAGGACGATACACTCTCCCAAGTCGCCGAAAAAATGCTCCAAGGACGGGTCAGCAGTGTCGTCATCGTCTCAGGAAAAAAAGTTGTCGGCATAGTTACTGAGAAGGATTTTGTCAAGTTTTTCGCGTTGAGGCTATCGGGAGACGAGCCGGTCAAGCTTCACATGACAAGAAATGTGATTACGGTGAAGATGACAACATCGGTAAATGACGCCAAGAACATAATAGTCTCCCAGAAAATAAGACACCTACCCGTGGTCGATCAAGAAGGGGAACTGGTTGGAATCGTAACTGCCCGCGACTTGGTGGAGTCTATTGAAACTCTGATTTAAGGGCTCAGATACCCCAGAGACTCTCACCGCTCAACTAAGAGTCCCTCATCATCGCCGTCTAACTCTTTATACGGCGGGGATTAAACATTGCTAGTTGCCGGAAGCGTTTAAGCGAGCTTTCCCTCCATTCTGTAGATCCTGTCAGCCAGCCTCCGGTTTTCCTCTCTTATTTTATCTAGCTCCTCTCGTAAGGCTTTGTACTCCACCCCCTTTTCTAAATGGTCTCTGATTTTTTTCGCAACTTCTCTAGCGTTTCTTCTCACCCTCTCGTTGAGGTCTTTCTCAGCCATTGTGTCAAGCATAGTGAGTAATCTAGGGTCCAGCAGCTCTCTGGCTGCGGCGACGACGGCGTGTCTGACCCTCTCGCTGGAGTCTTTAGACAGCCTCTCCAACGCCTCGAAAACCTCATGCCTGTTGGGAAACTTAGCCAAACCCACCACCGCTGAAACCCTTACAGGAGTTGGAAAGCCTGGTTTTGTACGCTGCATTACATGTAGGAAGGATTCATCCGTCCCAAGCTCGGCTAAACCTGTAACAGCACCGCTGGCGATTACTTCAGCGTGGGATTTGTAGCCCAAAGCCTTCAACAGCACAGGAAGCCTGTCAGAGGTCTTGAGCCGGCCCATGCTGATGCAGGCAGCCTGTCTTACGTAGTAGGATTCGCTGACGTCTTCGATGATGGTTTGCAGGCTATCGGCCACCTCGTTGTCCAGCTCGTAAGAGCCGAGGGCCCCGACAATTCCCCGCCTAACTTTTGGATGTTTGATTTCCTTCAAACATCTCAGCAGGGCTTGCTTGGCTTCTTCCGACCTGACTTCGCCCAACGCTTTAGCGGCTTGGTATGACAAGCCCCAGAACCTATCGTTTTTAACAACTCTTTCCAAAGCCTCCACAGCTCTACGTCCACCATGCTTGCCGAGGAACTCAACCATCTCGATTCTGCAGACAACGCTTTCACATTTCTCCACGGCCCTCAAAACCTCCTCTAAAGATCTCTCCACTTCCACAACCCTTAGCAGCTTGAACTCAGGGTCTACACATACGTGGGAGGGTTTCGTCTTCAAAGGTATATGCAGCGAAACCTCCCTCTCCTCGAGAGAAAACTTCCTAACAACCTTCTCCCCGTCCAAATGTATGTGGCATTCTATTTCGAGGTTGTATATTTCGGGCGAGTCGTCACGCTGGGTTTGTTTCAAGCTAAGTCTGAGGGTTTTGCTTTCTTCCTCCCATCGGTAGCTGACCCTGGCACACGGATGCCCAGCCGAGTACACAAGCTGCTCGAACAGATGCTCAAGAGACATCCCCGAAGCCTGCTCTAACGCTTTTCGCAGGTCTTCAGTGTCTGCTGTTGAAAATGCGTGTTTGCTGAGGAAGAGGTGCAGGCCTTTCCTAAAGCTTTCCTCACCTACAACGTTTTTGATTGTATGAAGCACCAGACCTCCTTTAGGGTAGGCGTGTCTGTCAAACAACTCTTCAGGATAACGGTAGAGCCTCATTACAACGGGCCGTGAATACCTTTTCTGATACTCTTCTAGGTATAATTTCAAGTCGCTGTAAAGCTCGTAGAGAAACTCGTCATGTCCCTTGTCATGGAGAACGTAGAGGTTTTCAAGATATGTTGCGAAGGATTCGTTGAGCCAGATGTGCGACCAATCCCTGCATGTAACAAGGTCTCCAAACCATTGGTGCGCCAGCTCGTGTGCTACTAAGGGGTCGCTTGAGAAATCGAGGTGAGCATGGTCGTCATGTAGAGTTAGGTCTGTTAGAATCGTAGCTGTAGTATTTTCCATTCCCCCCACGACAAACTCGGGAACACACACCTGTTTGTAAGACTTGTAGGGGTATGGATAGTTGAGGTATTCGCTGAAGAATTTGATGATGTCGGCTGTTTTACCGAAGGAGTTTTTCACATAGTTTTTCATGCCCTTCGGCACGTAGTATGCAAGCCTCAGCCCGTTAAAATCTTCCTCGACTTTGTCGAAAACCCCAGCCACGAAACTGATCAGATAAGCGGTGTGAGGAACGTCAAGCGACCAATGCCAGGTTCTCAACCCCTCGCCCTTATCTATTACTGCCACCAGCTCCCCGTTTGAGACGACCTCCAAAGGCTCGGGGACAGTTACAAGCATTTCGGTAGTGAACTTCATGTTGGGATAGTCGTAAATAGGCATCCAGTGCCTGTGGTACTCCGGCTCTCCATGGCTGTAGACGAACGGGAGACGTTCCGAGTTTGTTTTGTCGGGTAGGATGAAGTAAAGCCCTGTGCGAGGCCACGCCCTATACCCCACCCGTATCTCATGCCCTCCTGCACGGGGGAGATGGAGAGTCAAGGTCTTGCCATCGTAGTCATAGCCGCAGCCCTCAACAGATTTGACCTCCATGTCGACCGCGTCCAGGCAAGCTGTGTTGCCAAAGCTTTCCAGCGATATAGTCGCAAGCCCGTCAACTCTTTTCTCTTCCAAGTCAACCTCTATCTCGAGCTTGTAGTGTTTTATCAGGAACCTGGGCTGGCGAGGATATCTGGGCTGGTAGTCGGGAAAAACAAAATCCCTGCCGATTTTGAGGTAGTGCTGCAACCTTATCTCCAGTCCTCTGTCGGAAAACTTCTTTAAATTTTTAACCGGACAAGCCGCTCCACAGCCGTGGACTCCGAGGATCTTCTATCCGTTGTAAAAAGGTTTTTCGAATCCAAGTACGGCTACGTTCAGCTAAATGTTTCAAGGATTTACGTGAGGGGTGATGAGGTTGAAGCCGCCGGTGTGTTTAGGAGGGGAACCGATAAAGCGTGGAGAAGGTTTACGGTTCTGATCGACCGTAAGACGATGAATGTGAAAGCTTTTGGAATAAGATAGCTGCCGACATGCGGAACGCCGTATAAAAGGACTATGGCTAAACCATCATTCCACAGCATTAACTTAAATGGTGAAAAAAGCAGGTTAGAAAAGATGTCGGAAGAGGATGTGAAGTCCGACATAATGGACAAAATTGAGAAGCTGTACTCGATCGTGAACAGGGCAAGGTTTTACAGGGAGGTTGCCATGGTAAACGATTCGGACAGGCTTCTGGCAGAGGCTGAAAACCTGAGGGTTCAGATGAAGTTGACTGTAGAAGAGGTTGAGAAGCTCGCCGACGACCTAGATGAATACTATATATCGGGTTCCTCAGCCTACGGCGAGACCGACCCATTAACCCACTGGACAAACGTGATTTACCAGCGGCTCTTCAAGACCTAGCAGATATTCGCAGGATTCTGTCATCTTCAGCGGTGGGAGAACCTCTTCCGTCTCTGTTACTCGTTAAGACGTATAACGCACCGTCAGGCCCTTCGACAACATCTCTCAGCCTTCCGTACAAACCGTCGAACAGCTTGGAATGTGCGACTACGGTGTTTTCCCCGCTTAAAATTATTTGGTGCAGGTGCTGTCCTCTGAGGACTGCGAACAGAAACGAACCCGTCCATTCACGTATCTCCCCCGAGTTGTAAAAACAGCATCCGGAAGGAGCCCATGTCTCCAGCCCGCTGTGAATCAAAGGCTTTATGAACCCAGGCCCAGCCTCGTCGCCTATAACCTCAGGCCAGCCGTAGTTTCCACCCGCCACAACAATGTTTACTTCATCGTGTGCATAACGTAGCCCTTCCCCCGAAGGCCCGTGGTCGGTGCAGAACATCGTGTTCAACCCTTTACGCCACGCAACGCCCTGAGGGTTTCTCAACCCATAGGCGTAGACCAAGGTTTTAAACGGGTTATCGGCGGGGATTTTCCCGTCCAACGAAGCTCTAAGTATCTTGCCTCCCAGCGACCCGAGGTCTTGAGAATGGCTTGGCTGCCCTCCTTCACCCGTGGTTACGTAAAGCATCCCGTCTGGTCCAAGCTTGATTCTCCCACCGTTATGAACTACCCCTCCAGGAATGTTTGTGATCAAGTCGGTTTTTTCTTCAAGAGCTCCGTTGTAAACAGTTTTCACTACCTTGTTGAAAAGTCTTCCGCCAGCGTTGTACGTGTGGTATAGGTAGACTTCTGTGTTTCGGCCGTTTCTCACAGTCTCCAAACCCAGCAACCCACCTTCGCCAACAGCGGACACATCGATAAAACCAACTTCTTCAACTCTCTGACTGCTCAGCGTGAGCAGTTTCAAAGAACCATGCCTCTCCGTGAAAAGCGCTTCGTCACCGCTGACGAAAGAAATCGACCACGGCACCCTAAGGTTTTTAGCAACAGTCTCAACCTTCAGGATGGAGGGCACCTCAGACTGCCTTGGAAAAAGAAACGCTGCAGCCATCAGCGCTCCCGCAGAAGCAGCCCCAACCAACAGATTACGCCTAGAAAGTCTCAACTCTTTAATTGTTGGGGAAACGATCCATGTTAAACTTTATCGTCCTAAAAGGACGTTGTTGCATAAAGGATGCTGCAAGCATTTAAACACAACTTTACACTCCGTTACAGGAAAGCTTTTGCTTTAACCTTCTCGGCGCTTTAACCCTACACACTCCCTCAGCGAAGGTAGGAGGACGAACACCCAATAACATGTTTGCAAAGGCGACGGCGGTGAAGTTTTTCGCAGACACATGGCAGCTAACCAACGGAGAGCAAGACCATAAATTGACGTAACAGCGTTCGCTAAAGCCTCTTCCCATGGTTTTATTCACAGGCTCGTCGTATGATGACGGTGGATGTTTTGACGTTCACTATCCATCGAACATAACATGTCGGGCCTGTCTTCCGGTGTAAGGGTTAAAGTTGTGGCTTGTCTCCTAGTAAGTGTGAGAAAAGTTGGATTCCCTGACCGTTATAGATAACAGGACTGGGAAAAAATACGATTTACCAATAGAGCACGGAGCAATCAGGGCTTCTGACCTGAGGAAGATAAAGGTCAGCGAGGAAGATTTTGGACTCCTCTCCTATGACCCAGGACTTATCAACACAGCCATGGTCAAAAGCGCCATAACATACATCGATGGAGAGAGAGGGATACTTAGGTATAGAGGGTATCCGATAGAGGAGCTCGCCGGTAGAAAACCATACTTGGAGGTTGCTTTCC
This sequence comes from Candidatus Caldarchaeum sp., assembly GCA_038896555.1. Taxonomy (GTDB): domain Archaea; phylum Thermoproteota; class Nitrososphaeria_A; order Caldarchaeales; family Caldarchaeaceae; genus Caldarchaeum. The sequence goes on from JAWACZ010000021.1 coordinate 21,461, forward strand.
TGCTGATTTACGGCGAGCAGCCAACAAACTCACAACTAGAAGAATGGGTTTACAACATCACTCACCACACGATGATTCATGAAAACATAAAGAAGTTCATGGACGGATTCCATCACGACGCTCATCCGATGGGAATTTTGGTGGGAACGCTTTCAGCCCTCTCCACATTCTACCCCGAATGCAGGAACATATTCGACCCCGAGATAAGGCAGAAGCAGATATGGAGGCTTATCGCAAAAACTCCTACAATAGCCGCCTACGCCTACCGTCATTCAAGAGGCCAGCCATACATCTACCCTGACAACGAACTAAGCTACACAGCCAACTTCCTCAACATGGTCTTCAGACCTGCGCCGAACATGCGGTACCAGCCAGACCCAGTCTTAGCAGAGGCTCTTGACACGTTGTTCGTCCTCCACGCAGACCATGAACAGAACTGCAGCGCCAACGTGATGAGGGCTGTGGGAAGCGCCCACGGCGACCCGTTCAGCGCGGCAGCAGCTGCAGCAGCTGCTTTGTATGGACCGTTGCACGGCGGTGCCAGCGAAGAAGTTGTGAAAATGCTTAAGGAGATAGGCAGCGTCGAGAAAGTTCCCCAAATCATAAAGGAGGTGAAGAGCGGGGCTAGGAGGCTGATGGGTTTTGGGCACAGGATATACAAGGCTTATGACCCGCGGGCTAAGATAATTAAGGACTTGGCATACAAGGTCTTCGAAGTTACCGGCAAAAACCCGTTGATCGACATAGCCCTTGAGCTGGAGAGGGTTGCTCTCGACGACGAATACTTCGTCTCGAGAAGGCTATACCCCAACGTCGACTTCTACTCAGGTATAATCTACGAAGCCATGGGCTTCCCGACCGACATGTTCACCGTCCTCTTCGCCATAGCCAGGATGGCTGGCTGGCTAGCCCAGTGGCAGGAACAGATACTCGACCAAGAACAGAGGATAGTCAGGCCACGTCAGATTTACGTCGGCCCACCGCTAAGGCATCTGACAGAAGTTGGAGAAGCTATAAGAGCTTAAAAACCATAACAACCCTAATTTTTTATTTGTTTCTAAACGACGCGTCTCAGAAGGCTTACGTCGGGGTAAACCTTTTTTAAGCGTTGTGAAAAATTTCTAACAGAACATGGGAAAAAGCCGCTCAGTCGACTTTCTAGACAGGGTTTCGCTCTCCCGTTTTCACTACCAACTTCTTCTGCTGGGCAGCCTCGTCTACTGTTTTACCGCAATGAACGTTATGCTCATAGCCGCGGTCCTGCCGTCTATAATAGCAGAGTTTAAGCTTGAACAGCAGCCATTGGTGTCAGGGCTTCTCTTGAGCGCTGGCTATCTAGGCATGTTCGTCGGCGCTATATCATGCGGCATTCTCGCAGACATAATAGGCAGGAAGAAAACACTCCTTCTCACCCTTCTGATAATGACCGTCTTCACAGCCCTCAACTCCATCGCACCGGACCCGGCATTTCTCGCCATTCTCAGGTTTTTGGCTGGAATAGGCCTCGGAGGCTCTTTGCCCCAGCCTGGCATTTATGTCTCAGAGTACGTGCCAGCCAGATATAGGGGGCGTTTCCTAGGGCTGGTTGAAACCTCGTGGGTATACGGAGCCCTGCTCTCGCTGGCCTTCCCATACCTCCTATTCCCAGCCTTTGGATGGCGTCTCACCTTCCTCGTCGCGCTCGTGCCGCTTTTCCTCATCCCTCTAGTCCTCGTCTATGCGCCCGAGTCGTTAAGATATTTGCAGCTCAAGGGAAGAGCGAAGGAGGTCGTGGATCTGCTCCGAAAGCATGGCTTAGTTTTAGAGAGCCTTGAAGAAACCGGCTCGGAAAAACCGACGCGTCCCAGGTACAGCATTTTAGAGGCTTTTAAAGAGCTTTGGTCTCGAGACTACTGGAAGAGAACACTCGTGCTATGGATAATGTGGGCCGTTTTGGTTTACACGTATCACGGAATCTTCATATGGCTTCCAACCTTCTACGTCAGAGAGCTTGGCCTAACTGTGGTCAGGTCTATCGAATGGGTGCTGATAGTTACCTTTGCACAGGTTCCAGGCTACTACAGCGCTGCCTTTTTGTTAGACCGGTTGGGTAGAAAGCCGGTAGCAGCCGTTTATCTAACGGCAGCAGGCGTGGGAAGCGCCTTACTCGGTATGGCAGCAACGCCGATGGAAATACTGCTATGGAGCGTTGTTGTATCTTTCTTCAACCTTGGAGCTTGGTCAGCCTTGTATGCATACACCCCGGAGCTGTATCCAACCCGTATTAGGGGCACAGGCGCAGGCTCGGCAGCAAGCATAGGACGAGTCGCAGGTATAATAGCTCCCACAGCCACACCGCTGCTGTACGTTTCAGGAGGCTTGCCGGCGGCGTTCACAGTCTTCTCGCTAACCCATCTTTCGGGAGCGGCTGCGGTTCTTCTGCTAGGCATCGAGACGAAAGGCAAGGCTTTAGAGGAGATAGCGGAATGAAAACAGTTCGAAAAACGATGCGGGCCCGGCGGGATTTGAACCCGCGGCCCCCGGGTTA
>JAWACZ010000022.1:0-23072 GCA_038896555.1 Candidatus Caldarchaeum sp.
GGCGGGATCGAGAAAGCCGCCGAGATTGTCCCCGACAGCGTCGTCAGAATGATAACCGCCTCGGGGACTGCAACAGACGTCGTGAACAAGGTCAAGGAGTACATGGAGCATGGCTGCACCTCGCCGCTGCTGCTGCCTTTGAGCGGAAACGTCGAATACGTGATTGAAAGCATAGCAAGGGTGTAGGGTTTGGGGTCTGAAGCTGTTTTGCTCAAAGGCGGCGTGGTTGTCACAATGGATCCTTCAAAACGCGTCATTCAAGATGGCGCTGTAGCCTTCGAAGATGGGAAAATTACCTTCGTTGGAAAGTCGCAGGACGTCGAGAGAACAAGCAGGTTCGACAAGGTGTTGGATGTTCGCGGAAGGTTCGTCATGCCCGGCCTTGTCTGCGCCCACACCCACCTCTACGGCATAGCTCTCAGAGGGGCTTCTCTAAAGATCAAACCGACTTCGGATTTTCTTGAAAACCTCCAGAGGATTTGGTGGCCTTTGGACGAGAACATGAACAACGACGACGCGTATGCCACGGCTTTAGCGGCCTGCATGGAGATGGCTCTCAACGGCACCACAGCCTTCGCAGACACTTACTCCGCCCCCGCCAGGCCAGAAAACTCTCTCGACGCCATAGCGAAGGCGGTGAATGAGGTAGGGGTTAGAGGTGTGGTCTCGTTCGAGGCTACGGAGAGACGCAGCGTGGATGAGGGCAGGAGAGGTCTTGAGGAAAACATCCGTTTCCTTGCGAGGGGCGGCAGCGGTCTGGCCAAAGGCATGATAAGCCTACACGCCTCCTTCACGGTAAGCGACGACCTGATAGCAAGGGGTGTTGAGGCCGCAAAGAAACACAACGCACCAATCACGATACATGTCTCAGAAGGACCCAACGACCTATACCACAACATCGAGAGATACGGCAAGAGGACAGTGGAGAGGCTCCATGACCTGGGGCTTTTGGGAGAGAACGCCGTGCTAGCCCACTGCGTCCATCTCAATTCACGTGAAATCAGCCTTCTCGCCTCGACGGGGACTCGTGTGGCTCACAACCCGATGAGCAACATGCTCAACGCGGTAGGCGTAATGAAGCTTCCAGAGATGCTAGAGGCGGGGGTGAGCGTGGGGCTTGGGAACGACGGATACGTTTTCGACGGCTTCGAAAACATGAGGGCAGCCTTTTTGATACACAGGGTTGTTAGAAGAAACCCCTCTATCATCTCGCCTGAAAAAGTGGTTGAGATGGCAACTGTTGACGCGGCCAAAGCCTATGGCTTGAACGAAATCGGCTCGCTGGAGGTTGGCAAGAAGGCCGACGTAATAGTATTGAAACCTGAGGTTACCGCTACACCCTTGAACCGCAACGTCTACGGATACTTGGTCAACGGCATCAGAGGAGGAGATGTGGAGCATGTCTTCGTAAACGGCAGGCAGGTGATAGAAGGCAGGAAATTCAAAATGGTGGACAAAGAACAAGCCGAACAGAAAATCCTGAAAACAATCGAGAGGCTTTGGGACAGGCTGGGCGAGAGCCCTGCGGAAGCGGTAGAACCCCTGAGAGTCGTGAGATGATGGAGCTAGGCTACCTGCGTCTTCCACGGATACAAGTCCACGTAGCCAAAACAGTCGAGGAGGGGTTGAAGCTGCTTGAGCAGGATGGTGAGCGGGGGATTTTAGCGGGAGGAACCTACACGGTATCCGCCCTCGCTGAAGGAAAAACCAAGCTCAGGAAGTTTGTTGACATTTCGAGAATCAGAGAGCTTGCCCAGCTCCGTGAAGAAAACGGTAAGGCTGTTGTAGGAGCGTTAGTTACTCACGCGGAGCTAAGCAAACTACTCGGCCGCAAAATTCCAGCCTTGAAAACCTTTTGGAAAACCTACTCCGCACCAACCGTCGCCAACCTTGCCACAATAGGGGGAAGCGTCATGCTGCGGAAATCGTCTGAAGACCTCATTCCTATACTGCTTGTGTTGGATGCCGAGCTCCGCTTCCTAACGTCCGACCGAGAAAGCCGGGTTAAGCTATGCGATTTCATGGAGGAGAAAGCATCGTCGAAGAAGTTGTTGACGGCGGTCTCCTTCGAACAGAGCGGCAGCTGTTATTTTGAAAAGCTTTGGCTCGGCGTTTCACGAATACCTATAGTGTCGGTGGCGTTGAACGTTAGGGTGGGGGAGAGGGTGGAGTTGGCGAAGGTCGCCGTATCCCACAAGGATGGAGACATCCCGAACCGTGTCTACGCCGTCGAGCGTTTCCTCGAAGGACGTGTGTTGGACGACAGCACGGTGGAGAAAGCCGTGCATCAGCTCAGCCAGAGCATCAACCCATCGTCCGACATCATAGCGCCGGCATGGTACAGGCGGGAGGCTGCAGCCGTCCTGTTCAAACGATTGCTCAAGCAAGCGGCTGGGTGATTGACATGCGGGTGGGACTGAAGGTCAACGGCGTCAACTACTCGCTGGATGTCGAAGCCAACGAGAGGCTAAGCGACGTGCTGAGGACTCGGCTCGGGTTTATGGGGGTTAAGGAGGGCTGCGGCGTCGGCGACTGCGGCCTCTGCGTGGTGTTGATGGACGATAAACCGGTAAACTCATGCCTTGTTTTAGCCTACCAGGCCGACGGACGTGAAATACAGACGGTGGAGTCGTTAAGCGTGGCTGGCAAGCTTCACCCGCTTCAGAAAGCTTTCATAGACGTTGGGGCTGTACAGTGCGGTTTCTGCATCCCAGCCGCTCTCATGGTTCTCAAACACCTGCTCGACACCAACCCCTCCGCCAGCTCAGAAGAAGTGAGACATGCGTTGAGAAACGTCCTCTGCAGATGCGGAAGCTACCTTAGGTTTTTAGAGGCTTTTGAAGCGGTGAGAAAAAGGTGAGCGAGGAAATAATACAGCGGTTTAGAGAGATCTTGCAGGCCCGTGAGTTTCTGGTCGTAGGTAAGAAGGTGGCCCGAGTTGACGCGCTGGAAGCCGTCCTAGGAAAACCGGTTTACACAGCGGACCTCATAGCTGAAAAACCCTTGTTTGTGAAAGCTGTAAGGTCGAAGCTTCCACACGCCTACGTCAAGGGAATCGACTTCAGCAAAGTTGAGAAAAAACAGTCTGTGAGGAAAATAATAACCCACCGGGACATCCCGGGAGTTAACGATGCGGGAAGCCTCATACCCGACAGACCCCTCCTCGCCGTCGACAAAGTCAGACACATTGGCGAGGCCGTCGCGTTGATAGTGGGAGACACTGTAGAGAATGCTGAGGAGGCTGCGGAGCTTGTGGACGTCTACTACGAGCCTCTGCCCGTTGTGTCGAACCCGAGAGAAGCCGTCAAGCCGGACGCTCCCCGCGTCCAAGACAGAGACAACGTTGTCACACACTTCAAGATAAGGAAGGGCGATGTTGAAAAAGGCTTCCGAGAATCGGACACGGTCATCGAAAGAACGTACAAAACTCCCTTCATCACAGGTCTGCCGCTCGAGACGGAGATAGCCTACGCATACCCCGACGGCGACGGAAGAATAACATGCATATCTTCGATGCAAAACCTTTACGATGTCTATAATAAGGTTTTGAAGATACTCGGTCTTCCCGCAGAGAGGCTGAGAGTTGTCCAAGCAGCGACGGGCGGAGGGTTTGGCCCAAAATCCGATGAAACACCCATAGACGTAGCAGCCTACGCATGTCTGGCGACGTACTTTACAGGAAAGCCTGCCTTGTCCGCCTTCACGCGGAGCGAAGCCATGACCGTCCAATGCAAAAGACACGCTTTCGAGATAACAAACATGGTTGGCGCATCCCGTAACGGAAGGCTCTTGGCTTGGAAGTCAACGTTGTTTGAAGATACGGGGGCGTACATCTCGAAAGGACACTTGGTCATCGGCAGGGCTACCTTCCACTGCACGGGGCCCTACGAGGTTCCCAATGTTTGGGCTGACGGCTTCTGCGTGCTGACAAACAACACCATGGCGGGTTCGACAAGAGGCTTTGGAGCACCACAAGCCCATTATGCGGCAGAGATGACGATGAACGAGCTGGCTGAAGAGTTAGGGCTGTCACCGCTCGAAATCCGTGAGCTGAACATGCTGAGGTCAGGCTCCCTGACGGCCACCAGCCAGAAGATAGAGGACGAGGGCCTGCTTCAATGCTACCGACGTGCCGTCGAATCTTCGGAGTGGGAGAGGAAGATACGCGTATTTCAGGAATTCAACAAAAACGGCTCCAGCTATAGGAAAGGAATCGGAATAGCGCTGCTTTACCACGGCAACACTTTGGGGCCTGAGGGGGATGACTTTGCAACTGTTTTGACGAGGGTTGAAAGAGACGGGCGTGTTTTTGTGCAGACGGGGTTGACCGAGTTCGGAACCGGCGCGCTGACGTCGCTTGTGTTAGTGACAGCCGAAACCTTGGGCCTACCACCTCGTATGATACTGCTTGAGAGGCCTGACACCGCCGCTGTACCGAACTCGGGGCCGACCGTTGCTTCGAGGACGACGGTCATAGGTGGAAAAGCTGCGTTGGATGCGGCGCTGAAGATAAGGGCAGCTGTAGCCTCGGTCGCCGCAAGACTTTTGAAAACAGATGCGGCAAAGCTTGATTTCAGAGAGGGCTTCATTTGGAGCAGCTCAGGCATATCGCTGTCTTGGGAGGAAGCTGTCCGACAATGCTACGAGGAAGGCGTAGAGCTCAAAGCTTTAGGCCATTACATAGCGCCTCCGACAAGGTGGGACCCGGAAACGGGGCAGGGTGCTCCATACAACCAATACACCTACGGCGCCCTCGTAGCGGAGGTGACGGTGGACATGGAGACGGGGTTCGTCAAGGTTGACAGGATGACCGCAGCCTACGACGTCGGCAGAGCCATAAACCCGCTCGGCCTCATCGCCGTCTACGAGGGCGGAAGCATCATGGGGCTCGGCTATGCGTTGCTCGAGGAGATAGTCCACGACGACGGCGTTGTCCTAAACCCGAACCTTCACACGTTCATAATCCCCACAGCGACGGAGGCGCCGGATAAAATCGACAGCATAATCGTCGAGGTTCCCGGGCCGATGGGTGTTTTCGGAGCGAAGGCCATGGGTGAGATACCTGTAGTTCTGCCTGCGGCTGCGATAGCAGGTGCTGTTGCTAACGCTACAGGCGTTTACATAAGGGAGCTGCCGCTAAGGCCTGACCGTGTGCTTGCAGCTCTGAGACAGCGAAAGGAAACATAACTCTTTAAACCACGACTTTGATTTAACGCCATGACTCTGGCTGAACTGTACGGAAGAGACCTAATATCCTCACAAGACTGGAGCGTCGAGGAGATAGAGGCCACCATGGAGCTTGCGCGAAGCCTTAAGATACGTAAAGCTGCGGGCGACGTCCCCGAACTTTTCAAAAACAGGACAATGTTCATGCTTTTCTACAACACGTCTACGAGGACGAGGGCAAGTTTCGAGGCGGCGGCAACGATGCTTGGCGGCCACGCACAGTTCATAGACTTCGCCACAACACGGGGAGCGGAGGGCGAGTCTGTCAAAGACATAGCTAAAATGTACGAAAGGCTCGGGCATGTTCTTGGAGTGCGGATTCTCGAATCGGCTGTCGACTATGTTTACGGAAGAGGCAACGCTGTTGTCAGAGAGTATGCGGAGCATGCTCGAATCCCGGTCATAAACATGGCCGACGACATGTACCATCCCAGCCAAGCCATCACAGACCTTTACACGTTGCGGGAGAAGCTTGGAAGGGTTGAGAAAAAGAAGTATGTGCTGATGTGGGCGTACAGCGACAAAGTTAGAAGCTGGGGAAGCATACAGGACGAGCTGCTGATAGCAACAAGGTTCGGCATGGACGTGGTGCTAACGTACCCCCCCGGGTTCGACATAGACGCGAAAATCGTCGAACAAGCACGCAGAAACGTGGAAGAAAGCGGTGGAAGCCTCAAGATATCCCACGACTACAAACAGGCTTTGAAGGATGCCGACGCGGTTTTTCCACGTAGCTGGGCCAGCCATGAATGCGTCATGACTGGGATGAACAGGTTTGGCCGTGAGAGAGAAGTGGAGCTTCATAACAGGTACAAGGACTGGCGGCTGACTAAAACGCTGACCGACCTGATGTCTAAGCACGGCGTCGTGACCCATGTTTTGCCTGTTTTCAGAGGGCAGGAGGCTGACGACGATGTTATGGATGGTCCTCGCAGCGTTATCTACGACCAGGCTGAAAACCTGCTGTACGTGAGGGCTGCGATTCTTGCGTTGGTTGCGGGAAGGGTTTAAGGGGGTACTACGTGTGTTCCCGCCCTTCCCTCGATAGCTTCCTTGAGCTGCGACAGCTCTGCGATGATGGCCTCTTTCCCGCCTGCTTCAACAAACCTTATGCACGCCAGAACCTTCGGCAACATGCTTCCAGAACCGAAATGACCCTGCTCCAAGTATTTCTTCATTTCCTGTGCTGATACTTTTTCAAGCCTTCTCTGAGATGGCTTTCCGAAGTCTAGGTAAGCGCCGTCAACATCCGTCAGTATGATGAACCTGCTGGCTTGGATGAGCTCAGCAAGCTTCTCGCCAGCCAGGTCTTTGTCGATGACCGCCTCAACCCCCGAAGCCCTTCCGTCTTCCTCGATGATAGGAATTCCACCGCCTCCGCTGGCAACCACTATGAACCCAGCGTCAACCAAAGTTCTTATCGCACGACGCTCAGCGATTATCTTTGGATCTGGCGACGGCACCACCCTACGCCATCCACCACGAGCCTTGTCCTCAGCAAAAACATACTCTGGATGCTCAGCTTTGATCTTCTCCATCTCCTCCTTACTGTAGAAAGGTCCGATAGGCTTGGTTGGGTTTTTGAACGCCGGGTCGTCTTTGTCAACGATAACACGCGTAACCACCGTAATTACGTATTTGTCTATTCCACGTCTCTTGAGCTCGTTTCGTAGGTTTTGCTGGATGATGTAGCCTATGAACCCCTGTGTCTCAGCGCCGCATGCATCCATCGGAAAAGCAGGTATGCTATATAATTTTTGACCAGCATCGTGACGCAGCAGTGTCGCACCCACCTGCGGACCGTTGCCGTGCGTTATGACAAGCTTGTAACCTTTCTCAACCAAGTCGGCGAGATAGACCGCCGTCGAAGCCAAGTTTCTGTACTGCTCTTCAAAAGAGCCTTTGTCACCTCGTCTTAGCAGGGCGTTGCCGCCCAAAGCCACAACAACAAGCTCTTCGTTTGTCATGCACCGTATGTTTGAGGCTTTTATAAAAACCTCATAAGCTCTCCAAGATCTGGGTTTATCAGGGGCAGATCTATCTGAGGTGCGGCCTTTTCAGGCTCTTTTAATCCAGACCCGGTGACGAGGATGACGACTTCATCGCTGGGGTCGAGGAAGCCTTGTTCCAAGAGTTTCTTTGCTGCAGCAACTCCCACCGCTCCTGAAGGTTCTGCGAAAATACCTTCGAGGCCTGCCAGCTGTCGGACGGACTCCCTAATCTCATCTTCCTCGACAGCCTCAGCCCAGCCTCCTGTGGTTTTAACCGCTTCCATCGCTGCGTCGCCATCCCACGGGAACGGGTCCAGCAGGCCTGACGCGATAGACCTAGGATGTTCCTCGGCGGTTATTTCCGCGAACCTTTTTCCCTCTTTGATAGCCCTAACTAGTGGCTGGTTGCCCGATGGCTGGACCGGTATTATTTTTGGATACCGGTCTATGAGACCCAACTGCATCAGGTCGCGCAGCCCTTTCCAGACTCCTGTGGCAAGACAGCCTGAGCCTGTGGGTATTATTAGGGCGTCTGGAACCCGCCAACCCATCTGCTCTACAACCTCGTAAGCTATCGTCTTAGGTCCTTCAACCTGGTATGGGTTGAAGGGGCCGAAGCTTGGACAGGGATACCATCCAAGGTTTTTAAAGCTCTGCAGCATCAAGTCTACTGTTGGGTCTCTATCCTCTTGAACCTGCCTGACGCGAAAAACCTTGGCTCCATAGATAATCAGCTGAGATGCTTTGCCCGTTGCGACGTCTTCGGGAACGAAGGCATGACATCTGAGCCCGAGAGAGGCGCTGTAAGCCGCCAAAGATGATGCGGCGTTGCCGCTGGAAGCAATTACAACCTCTCTCCTGCCAGTTTCAACGGCTTTGGCCGCCCCTACTGACATCGCCCTGTCCTTGAAAGAGGCCGTCGGATTCCGTGTCTCATCCTTGAGCAGAAGATGTTTAAACCCAAGACGTTCTCCAAGCCTTGAAGCTTTCAATAAAGGTGTGTCACCCTCCAGCAAAGGAGATGCAAAACGTTTGTCGGCAGGCATGAGCTCCCAATAACGCCAAACACCGTTCCGCGGCCTCTTTGAAACCTGCTCGCGTGAAAAGCTTTCGGAGATTTTGGCATAGTCGTATAAGATGTCCAGCCTGCCGTAGTCTTGCTTCCTGCACGTCAACGGATTCTGACTATAGTTGTATGTTTCTCCACAGCGGGAGCAGACCATTTTTTCGACAATCATGCCTACATTACTCAAATTCGCGTGATGTTAAACCTGCATGCTTTAAACCCCATTACTCTACACTCTTTCTCGACGGTTTCGAACTTTACGTCGTAAAGGGATTCGGCTATTCCGTTGAGAATCCCCGACAGGAAATAGCAGTTCGGCGAATCTCTTCTCACCGACCCATCGCAGAAGACACAATTCGTCACAACAACCTCTAAACTCCCTGAAGTTGCTATGTTGTCAGCCACTTCGGGAACCCCCCAGCCAGACTTAAAAGCTGAAACAACAAGCGTTTTAATCGCTTCATTCGGCGATTTAGACATCATCCGTGTTTTTCTTCCCAAGGCTACGCCATATCTGTAACCTATGTTCCACATCAGCACGTCCGCAACAGGCCTAGACATAGCTTCTCCAAGAAGGCTAATCATTTCGTTGAAAGTCTTGGCTGAGAGCATGAAGACTCTTCCCCCAAGCACACTATCGTGAATCTCAGGCTCAGAAGTAGACATCTAAAATCGTTTGATTTTGTATGTTATTAAGTGTTTGTTAGAGAGGCTGGTGAGTTAAACGTTACCGTATTATTTCTAGCTTACTCAAATATTTTGACCTCATCTCCGCAGTGTATTCGTCTAACGGATGTTCGCGCTCGGGTATGGCTGCTTTTTTCCCTGGCCCGAAAACCTCTGTCGAAAGATAGCGGTTGCCCGAGTCGTTTATCATGGTAACTATCTTCCTGATCTCTGGGTGTTTTCTTGCAACCTTGATGGCTGCTATGACGTTGCATCCTGAGGATATTCCGCAGAAAAGTCCTTCAAACCGTGCCAGCTTCCGAGTCATCTCTATCGCCTCGTCTGATGAAACGGTTACTACGCCGTCGATGACGCTCAAGTCTAGGTTGCGTGGAATAAATCCATCACCTATGCCCTCTATTTTGTGGGAGCCCCATCTTCCGTCCGCTATTACCGCGGCTTCGCTTGGTTCTGCTGTGTAGACTTTCACCGAGGGTTTTTTGTTTTTGAGAAACCTGCCGACACCGGATACCGTTCCCCCAGAACCCTGCGACATGACGAAACACTCCACCTTTCCGTCTGTCTGCTCCCATATCTCAGGGCCTGTAGTCTTTATGTGTGCTTGGATGTTGTCGGGGTTTGTGAACTGGTTGGGGAACCAGTATTTCCCAGGGTTGGAGGCAATCATCGACTCGGCCTTTTTCAAGCTCAAGTCAACGTCGCTTTCTCCTCCGGGGGTGAAGACGAGCTCTCCCCCGAATGCCTTTATCAGCTGCTTCCTCTCCTCGCTCATCCCCTCAGGCATGACTATTGTGACCTTGTAGCCTAGATGCGTTCCTACAAAGCTGCATGCTATGCCTGCGTTCCCCGTCGACACCTCAAGTATCTCCATGTTAGGCTTTAGGTCGCCTCTCTCGATGGCTTTCGTAATCATCTCACGGTATATCCTGTCTTTGAGGCTTCCCGAAGGGTTGTAGAACTCGAGCTTGGCGTAGATTTCAGCCTGCACACCTGCTTGCCGCGGTATCTTGGAGAGTTTGATGAGCGGTGTGTTGCCTATAACGTCGAGAATGTCTTCCGCGACCTTCATCTTTTTCTTCCCATCACCATGGACATGACCGCTTTCTGGACGTGGAGCCTGTTCTCAGCCTGCTGGAAGTAAAGCGAGTAGCTTGGGTTGTCGATAACTTCGTCGACCACTTCCTGACCTCTGTCAGCCGGGCCGCAGTGCATGTATTTCCCCTTGTTCGTCAAATCCATGAGCTCAGGCGTGCATATCCAGCCCTTGAACTCATCCTGATATTTCGTCGCCCCCTCTTTGTCGACGGTGCTGTTGTATGGTGGGAAGAATTTTTTCGGAGACCATGCTTTAGGATACACGAAGTCGGCTCCCTCAAACGCTTCCTTCATATTGTTTGTGACCGTGAAGGAGCCGCCATACTGCTCGACGTTCTTCCTGCACGCCTCTAAGACATGGTCTTCAAGCTCGAATCCAGGTGGGTGGGCGAGCACGACATCCATGCCGAACTGCGTTCCTATCAGGATGCAGCTCTGCGGGACGGCGAGAGGCTTCAACCCACCCGAATACGCGTAGGAGACGACAAACTTCTTTCCACGAGGCTTGGGGGCGACATCCGTTATTGCCATGATGTCTGCGAGAGCCTGAAACGGATGGTAGATGTCATCCTCCATGTTCAAGACTGGAATTGAGCTCCATTTGGCGAATTCTTGAATGACACGATGGCCTCTCCCTATATGCCATTTAGCGGCGTCGCCGTAAATTCTGACGGCTATCGCGTCGCCGTAAGTGCTGAGAACACGTGCAACGTCGGCGATGGACTCGGTCTGGTAAGGTATCATGTCTTCGGGAAGAGTTGGAGTGTATACGTCTGACGGGCTCAGGAAGTGGGCGTGGCCGCCGAGCTGGTAGATGCCTGCCTCAAAGGAGTTGCGCGTCCGCAGAGACCTGTTGTAGAAGAGCATGAACAATGTCTGGCCTTTGAGAAAATCGGTGGGCTTCTTTGCTCTAAACCTCTCCCGCAAATCTCTCGCAGCCTTCAGTATGTTCGTTATCTGTTGTTGGGTGAAGTCGTTTGTGTTCAGAAAATCCTTGCCCTGAAGAGCACCTACGTAAGCGGGTTTTCCAGCAGCTTTACGCTTCACCACGCTCGCACGATGTTAGGAGGTGGATTTTAAGGTTGTTATCCGATGAAATGCATAAGCACAGCCCAGAGGAAGAACCCTGATGCGTGCAGTAAGCCGGTGAACGTCGCGACTTGGATGTTTGACGCTAAAGCTGGAATCATAAGATATGTATTGCCGTAGGTTTGTCGCACTGCTTTAACCGTCTTGTAAGCCATGGGTATGGTCAGCAGCGCTATCAATGCAGTGGGTGGGGCAAACCCCAGCACTACGGGCAAGAAAACCATCACGTAGGCAACTGCCAGCAATGATTTGTAAAGAAAGATAACCTGACCCATGTTAAGCCGTGTAACAAGAGTTCTCTTACCGGCAGCCTTATCGTACGGGGTGTCAGGTATCTCGTTGACGTAGAGTATAAGCAAAATCAGTACGCCTATTGGGATTGATGCAAGTAGCGCCTGTATGCTGAAGGTTTGGGCTTGAACATAATGGCTTCCTAGAACGATGATAGGGCCGAAGCCTATTCCGACAGCTATCTCACCCAGACCCCTGTAAGCCAGCTTGACAGGCGGAGCTGAGTACGCTACGCTTATCAAAACGCCCGCCGTCATTATCGAGACAATAGGGATCAGCCCTCGAAGCACGGCGAGGTAGATGCCTATGGCGATGCCCAGCGCGTAGAACAGCGTGGCTATGGAGGCCACTTGTCTCGGCGTCATCAGACCGTAGAGGATTATGCGTGAGCCGCCGCTGAAGGGTGTCGGCGTTATGTTGGCTGGGTCTGCTCCAAGCTTGGTGTCGAAGTAGTCGTTGGTCATGTTGAGCCCCAAATGTATTAAGCTAGCTCCCACCAATGTTAGCAGAAACAAAAGTGGGTCGAAGAAGCCTAGGTATGCGGCTGAGCCGACGCCTATCAGGACAGGAGCCACGGTCGCGGTCAGGAACGGAAACCTAGTTGCTCTGAAGAGAAGCTGCCACATCGGAAGACGTGGCTTAACCGGCCTTCCAACACTGCGGCTCAACTCCGTTAAATACGCACGTGCCTGCGGAACCCTCTCCTCGCAATACTGGAAGAAGGGTTTTTTCTTCTCATCCCATCCGTAGAGTTTCTGAGGCTTGAAAAAGAGCTGGTTGTCTTTCTGTTCCGCCACCCCCTTAATCGTTATATACCGTCTGTCAGTGTAGCCTCCTGTCGGTATCGGCGTTATGTGGTTGAACAACATGGTTAGCCTTTTCGGAGCTTTCAGATAGCTAGGCCATTCAACTATGTATCCGTCTCCAGAGGGACTAACTTTTGTTGAAAGGCTCAGCGGGTAGCCGTCGTCGTCGAGGTAGGAGACGACCGTGTCGCTGAACTGCTCAATTTCTACGCTCAACCTCTCCACCTCCTCGGCTCGCTAGAAACATCACCTTCATCCCAGACAAGTATCTCACGGGGCGTTATCTCGATGACTATCCTCTCCCAGAAAAGCGGGAGAGCAATCCTCTGTTTGATGAAAGCCTCGATGTAGGGCTCTTTTTTACGCCATAGGTCGACCAGCCACTGCCAGCCTTCATGCAGGTTATCCTCATACACTTTCGCGTCCCCTTTGACGTGAACGACAGCGTATGAAGGTGTTTTGATGAACTGTCTGCCGCTGAACAGCACTCCCACTTTAGGGTTTTTCTTTATGTATTCGACTTTCTTGCTGAACAGCACGCTCGACGTCAGGTACAGTTTTTTTCTCTCCCTGCTGTAGAGAGGTAGCATAGGATGTGTGGAGACGTGGCCCAACGGCGTCACAACGCTTAAAGCGGCCACTAGCGAGTTCTCCATGACGTTTTCCGCCGTTTCTAAAGCGTCCATCGACAGCGGTGTTGCACTGCTCATATTTGAGTTTTAACCACGGACCAGTGGTTAATTAAACCGCAGCCGGAAAACAACCAAAAAAGAGACCAAAGCCACGCCAACCCATGCAAAGCCGTAGCCAAACAGTTTAACACAAACCGCGAAAAAGTATGGAAGAGCAGATGCGCCCAAAAGATGGACACCGTTGATCTGGGCAACGGTGAGGGATATCTGGCTCTCACTCACTCTGCCCATCGGCAGCAGATAGTAGATTGTGTGCGCGGAGGTGGTTAGGAAGCCGAGGGCCAACATGGCTGCCACTACTATGTGGATAGAAGGCGTGGCGAGGGCAACCAAACCTACGGATATTCCGCCGCTGACCAGGAGAAACAGCCCTCTCCTTGATGACATGGTGTCGTAGACCCTTCCTGAAACGGGTGCGAAACACCGCTCTAAGCAACCCAAGCGACGTGACGGTAATTCCCAGCTCTTCAACGATGAAAGGCTGGGCGGGCGCGATAGACAGCCAGTTCAGCGTGTACGCTATTCGGTCGATGAAGAGCCATGCTAGCAGAAGCCACTTAGACCTGCTTTCAAATATGAACTAGCCCACTCTTTTGCGGTAGTGTTTTTTGATGTGTTCTTCTTTTATTTTTGTCAGCTCAGCCTCAGGGAGCGTTGAAAGGATGTCCCAGGCTATTTCCAGAGTCTGTTCCAACGTCCTGTTTTCCGTGTACTGTTGTTTGACGAACCTTTGCTCAAAAAGGTCTCCGAACTCCAGATACTTGAGGTCTGTCTCAGATAGCCCGGCTGTTCCAACTATTTCGGCGAGCGAACGGAGCTGCACCGACCTGGCGTATGCCGCATACAGCTGGTTGCTGACGTCTCCGTGGTCAGCTCTCGTCCTTTTCTGCGAAATTATGCCAGGGCCCATCAGCCTGCTGAGGCTCATCAGAACGTTGATGGGCGGGTAGATGCCTTTTCTGTAAAGGTCGCGTGAAAGAACTATCTGCCCCTCTGTGATATATCCTGTCAGGTCTGGGATTGGATGTGTTATGTCGTCGCTCGGCATGCTTAGGATCGGCATCTGCGTCAGGCTTCCCTTCAAACCCTTAATCCGCCCAGCCCTTTCATAGATCGACGCAAGGTCGGTGTACATGTAGCCGGGATATCCCTTCCTGCCTGGAACCTCTTCACGTGCCGCGCTGACTTCACGGAGAGCTTCGGCGTAGTTTGTTATGTCGGTTATGATGACGAGGACGTGGTAGCCCTGTCTGAAGGCCAGGTATTCCGCGAGGGTTAGGGCTATTCGTGGTGTGACTATTCTTTCGATGGCTGGGTCGTCGGCTAAGTTCAGGAAAAGCGTGCTCCTGCTTATGGCGCCACTCTCCTCCAGGCTTCGTCTGAAGAACCGTGCCTCGTCGTTTTGAACGCCTACCGCGGCGAATATGACGGCGAACTCCTCCTCTTTTCCCGGGACCGTGGCCTGCCTCGCAATCTGGGCTGCCAGCATGTTGTGGGTCAGCCCCGCGCCCGAGAAGAGAGGCAGCTTCTGACCCCTCACGAGGCTGTTCATACCGTCTATAGCCGATATACCGGTCTGGATAAAGTCAGACGGATACTCGCGGCGTTCTGGATTTATCGGCTCGCCGTTGATGTCCAGCGTTTCCTCGGCGATAGGCTCAGGCAAGCCGTCTAAAGGTCTTCCAAGACCGTCGAAGATTCTTCCAAGCATCTCTGTAGAAACAGGCATCTCCAACGTCTTTCCCAAGAAACGAGCCCTCGTCCCCTCTATCGAAAGCCCCTGAGTTCCCTCGAAAACTTGAACTACAGCTCTTCCCTCACCCACTTCGATAACCCTTCCGAGCCTTCGGTCTCCATCGGCTGTCTCGATTTCCACAAGCTCGTCATACGCAATCCCCGAGACGCCGCCGACTATCATCAACGGTCCTTTAATCTCCTGGATGGAGAGATATTCCAGCCCTACCTTCTGTGTTGTCAACCTGCTCTCGCCTCTGCTTTTACAAGCATAAGTTTTTCAAAACTCTCATCTAAGGCTTTGTCAAGCTGGTCAATAAGCTCGAGCCTGTCGTTTGGTACCTCATACTTTGCTCTAATGAGCTTGGGTATGATGAGCATGGCTCTTAGCTCTTTTAACGGAATTCCTCTCCTGAGCGCCTCTTCTGCGAGACGGTGGAATTTGACGAAAAGGCGGAGGAGCTTGTATTGTTTAAGCGGGGGACAGTAGGAGTCAACCTCGTCGTACGCGCTTTGCTGTAGAAATCCCTCCCTTATCATTCGGGCGACGTCGAGTATGAGCTTCTCCTCGTCTGGCAACGCCTCTGGTCCAAGAAGTCTGACAAGCTCCAGCAAATCGGCCTCTCTCTGCAGAAGCCGGTAAGCCTGATGCCTTACCTCATACCAGTCGGCTGAAACGATCTCAACCCACCACTTTCTTACTGTGTCAACGTAGGCTGAGTATGATGTAATCCAGTTGACGGCTGGATAGTGGCGTGAATATGCGAGGTTTGCGTCGAGGGCCCAGAACGTTCTGATAAAGCGCATCGTGTGGGTTGTGACCGGTTCGGTGAAGTCGCCTCCCGGCGGGCTTACAGCACCTACCAACGAGACGCTTCCAACTCTCTCGGGCTTTCCAAGCGTTACGACTCTGCCGGCTCTCTCGTAGAATTCGGCCAGCCTGCTCGCAAGATAGCTTGGATATCCTTCTTCAGCGGGCATCTCCTCAAGCCTGCCGCTTATCTCCCTCAAAGCCTCAGCCCACCTGCTCGTCGAGTCGGCCACCAGCAGAACGTCGTAACCCATATCCCGGAAAAACTCCGCCATCGTCACACCAGTGTATATGCTGGCCTCCCGTGCGGCCACAGGCATGTTGCTTGTGTTCGCTATCAACACTGTTCTCTCCATCAACGGTCTTCCCGTGGCCGGGTCTTTGAGATGCGGAAACTCGGTCAAAACCTCTGACTCCTCGTTCCCTCTCTCGCCGCATCCCACGTGGAAGATTATCTTCGTGTCGCTCCATTTCGCAAGCTGGTGAAGCGTCACCGTCTTGCCTGTGCCGAAAGCTCCCGGAATGCATGCTGTCCCACCCTTCGAGATGGGGAAGAAGGTGTCGAGGACCCGCTGTCCGGTTATCGTCGGAACTTCGGGGTCGAGCCTTCGCCTAAAAGGCCTGGCCCGGCGAACAGGCCATCTATGATACAGTCTAACCGTTTTCCTGCCGTCTTTCGTCTCAACTTCGGCGACGACGTCTTCGACGGTGTACTCCGTTTCATTCGCGATGTATGTTAATCTGCCTGGTTTCATGTCGGGCGGTATCATGATCTTTGAGGTGACCAAGGGTGTTTCAGGTACTTCTCCGATTATGTCGCCGGGTCCAACTTCATCGCCTTTCTTCAGCAGGGGGGTGAACTTCCATTTCTTGTCTTTGAGGAGAGGATCTGCCTTTATTCCACGTTTCACAAAACCGCCTGCAACCCTGCCTATTACGTCGAGCGGTCTCTGCACCCCGTCATAGATGCTTCCAAGCATTCCTGGACCGAGCGAAACCGATAAGGGTGTTCCAGTAGCTTCGACAGGCTCGCCAGGCCTAAGGCCGCTGGTGTTTTCATAAACTTGTATAAACGCAACATCGCCTGTCAGCTTTATTATCTCGCCGATCAACCTCTGCTCTCCAACGTAAACCGTCTCATACATTTTCGCACCCATCATGCCGTCTGCTTTGACAGCTGGCCCAGCAACCCAGATAACCCTGCCCCTCCTAGCCGCCATCTTGCTTACATGCTCTTTGACTATGTATTTAAACCCTAACACACGATGTAAAAGCGGCGCAGAAAGCTTTTCACGACAGAGTTCGCTTAGGAATTGCTCGATACGTTAAATAGGTTCGACGTTATTCGGGCATGTTGGGATACTCTTACGGCGGTGACTGCGTTTGACACACGCTGTTGAGACCATAAGTTTAACAAGGGTGTTTAGAAACCGGGGGTCGATAGTAAAGGCTTTGGACGACGTCAGCCTGCAGGTGGAAAAGGGTGAGATATTCGGGCTTCTGGGACCTAACGGGGCAGGTAAAACGACGCTTGTAAAAATCTTAACAACCCTTCTTCTTCCGACGGCGGGGAAAGCCTACGTCCTTGGCTATGATGTGGAGTCTGAGGCGGGTAAGATAAGGCCTTTGATAAACCTTGTCACAGGCGGTGACACGCCGGGTTATGGGCTTATCACGGTCAGGGAAAACCTTTGGTTCTATTCAATGCTTTACGGCTTGGACGGCGCCACGGCGCGTGAAAGGATAAAGACCTTACTCGAGGAGGTTGGGCTGGTCGAGGTAGCTGACGAGCTTTTGAGAAACCTTTCCACCGGTTACAGGCAGAGACTCAACCTTGCACGCGGGCTTGTGAACAACCCGCAGGTGCTGTTTTTAGACGAGCCTACCATCGGTCTTGACGCAGTTTCTGGGAGAAAGGTAAGACGTTTGATAAAGTCTTGGGTGAGAGAGGACAGCGGCAGGACCGTAATCCTAACTTCACACTATATGGCTGAGGTGGAGGAGCTGTGCGACAGGGTTGCAATCTTGAACTATGGAAGGGTGCTGGCGTCGGGCACCCCTGAGGAGCTGAAAAAGTCGGTAAGCGAGAAAACTGTCGTCGTAATAGACGCTAAACTTCCTGAAGGAGTTGAACAGGTTTTGCAGGACTTGGAAGGATATTATGAATCCTACGACCCAGCGTCAGGAATCCATAGGCTGAGAGTGGTTCTTGACGATTGGTCGGAAACAGCCAACATCGTCGAGAGAATCACGGTGAAAGGAGGAAAGGTTCTCGCCGCAACCAAATCCACCCCCTCTTTCGAGGATGTTTACATCAAGCTGGTGAGCGGCGGTGAGTCTGGCTGAGGCTTTGAAAACAAACCTCAGGTCTGTTTATGCAAGAACATACGTCAGAGTAAAGAGCCAGTTCAGAGAACCTGAATGGCTCATAAGCGATGCGTTGATACCTGTGATGATAGTCTTCGCCGCCTCAATCCTTTACCGGGTCTCAGGAAGTGAGCAGATAGCTGGGTTTGCTGTCGTCGGCGGTGCGATGATGGCTTTCTGGGACAACGTGTTATGGCTTATGGCTAGCCAGTTTTACTGGGAAAAAGAATCAGGAAACCTCGACCTCTACATCATAGCACCCATCTCAAAGATGTCGATACTGTTGGGGATGTCCCTCGGCTCAATAGCCAACACTTCAATACGTGCGGCGTTAATATTTCTTGTCGCAGCATTCGTGTTAAAAGTGAAAATCAGCTTGGCGGACCCAGCTGCCCTAGTCCTTGTCTTTGTTCTAACTCTTACAGCACTCTACGGCCTTGGCATGCTGATGTCATCACTTTACATGCTTTATGGCCGGGGTGCGTTAAACCTTAACAACGCGCTCACAGAGCCAGTATACCTGCTGTCAGGGCTTTATTTCCCAACAGTAGGGCGGTACTCGCCTTTTCCAGCGGTCATACAGTTTCTGGCCTCCCTCATACCTTTGACTTTCGGAATCGACGGCCTGAGAAGAACAATCATACTGGGCGAGACTCTTAGGGACGTGTTTTTTCACCTCATAGTGCTGGCTGTGTTGACGGCTGTCCTTATACCTATGGCTTGGAAAACGCTCAACTATATGGAGAACCTTGGTAGGAGAGAGGGGAGGCTGAGCCTGCGATGGATGTGAAAAAGTATCTGAGGACTGTTTATGCTTCGGCATGGGTTGGATGGCAGGTGGACAGTAACTGGACTGAGCCGTTAATATTCATAGGGCTGCAGGTTATAAGACCGCTGGCGTCAACCCTTCTTTTCCCGCTGCTGTACTTTGTTGGAATGAGTTTTGTCGGCGGCATAGTGGACGTAAGCTATCTAACATACATTGTAACAGGTACTGTCTTTTTCATCCCATACATCTCCACCGCCGAGACCGCTGGACAGATAATCTCGCAAGACCGTGAAAGATACGGCGTCCTAAAGAGCATCTATATAACAAAATCATCGCTCCAGCCCTACTTGCTAGGTAGGTTTGCAGCAGTCATGTACACTGCGTTGTTCTCCACAACCTCTTCATTCGTTGTCACCTATGCAACCTTCACGTATGTCTTCAATCTTCCTTTAACGATCTCTTTGACCAGCTTACCCCAAATGGCCGGTGCAATTCTCGCTGTGTTAATTGGTTCCGCCGCTTTATTCTACCTACTTCCCAGCGTGAATCTTTTCACCAACAAGCTACACTGGAGCCTCACATACTATGTCTTAGGAGTTCTGTACCTCACCGGCGACATTCTTTTCCCGACTTCCTCCCTCTCGCCTTACGCCGCACCGCTGTCATATATTCTTCCTGTTAACCAGGCTTTGAATGCGGTACGTGCGGCGTTAGGCTTGGCTGTAGACTCCAATGTTTACATGGCGTTGATGATATCGGCTGGCTGGCTCGCCGGCTCAGCAGCGGTTTTCAGCTTTTCCGTCAAACAGGCGAGGAAAAAGGGTCTCCTCGACAAGATAGGCTGGTGGTAGAGAGCAAACTTTTTCAACAGATGTAGCGCGGGTGGTGCTGTGAAAGCCGTGTTTGTGAAGGAAGGCGGAGGCGTCGTAGTTAAAGAAACTGATGTACCGCCGGTCCATGACGGTGAAATCCGCGTGAAAATGAAGGCATGCGGGATAGATGGAACCGACCTTGAGAAAGCTTTCGGAAGGCCTTTAACCCCTCCGATGCTGGGGCATGAGGTTGTAGGAGTTGTTGAGGAATCTAAGTCAGAGGGGTTTGAAAGAGGCGACCGTGTGTTCGTACATCACCATGTTTCATGTGGCAGGTGTTACTTCTGCCTTAACGGCTCGTTGACCATGTGTCCTCTCTTTCTTAAAACAACCATAGAGCCATGCGGTTTCGCGGAGTTCTTTAAGGTTCCGAAGACAAACGTCGAGAGAGGCGCTGTTCTCAAGCTACCCTCAAACCTCGACTGGGTTGAAGCCTCTTTCATAGAGCCTGTGGCCTGTGTTTTGAGAGCTTTGAAGAGGTCGGGCTTTTCCGCTGGCAGGGCTGTTTCGATAGTCGGGGCAGGTCCCACAGGCTCGCTTTTCATACAGCTGCTCAAGATGTTCGCCGCCTCATCCGTGGTGGTTGCTGAGGTTTCGCCTCTCCGACTCGAGTATGCTAAAATGCTTGGGGCAGACTTGGTCGTCAACTCTTTGCAGGAGAATTTTGTGGAAGCCTGCAGAGAGAAAACAGGTGGGCGAGGCGTTGACATAGGTGTTCTCGCCACACCTTCAGTGAAACCTCTTCAGCTGGTTGTTGAAAGCGTTAGACGCGGGGGCGTCGTATGCATCTTCGGAGCCCCCGAGAGAGGTGAAAAAGCCGAGATAGATTTTTCAAGCCTGTTTATCGACGAGAAAAGCATAATCACCAGCTATTCAACAAGCGAGATTGAGACAAACACGGTTTTAGAGCTGATGAAAACAGGCAAGACTTCTTTTAAGAAATCTGTGACGCATGTCTTCAGGCTTGAAGACGCTGAGAAAGCTTTTGAAATCGCCAGGGATGCTTCAAAGAGTTTGAAGGTGGTGTTAACGTCCTAGTATGTGATTGCTACTTTAATCTCTTTCCCCTGCTTCAAAGCGTCGAAAACCGTGACTATGTCCTTTAACTCAGCCCTTCCAGTTATGAGGCGTTTGAGCGGAAGCCTTTTCGACCCTATAAGTCTTAGCGTGGTGAAAACGTCTTGGGGTGTGTGGTGAAAAGAGCCTTGAACCCTGACCTCGCCGTAGTGAATCGTGTACGTGTCAGCTGAAAACTTCGTGCCTTTCGGCGGGCCTCCGAAGAGAAGTATCGACCCACCTTTCCTTACAAGTTTTTGGGTAAGCTCCCATGTTTCTGGAAGTCCGACAGCCTCTACCACCACATCAGCACCTATTCCATCCGTTTCCTGAAAAACCCTTGAAGAGACGTTTTCCTCTGAGCTGTTCACCACAACGTCGGCTCCAAGGCTTTCCGCAAACTTCAGCCTGTTCCAGTTAACGTCCAAAACGATTACTTTTCCAGCCCCGGCGTTTTTCGCCAACAGCAAGTGCATCAGCCCTATGGGCCCGGCTCCAATTACCGCCATTTTGTCGCCGGATTGGATGTCGACGAGCCGCTGTCCTCTCACGACACATGCCAAAGGCTCAAGCAAAGCAGCTTCCTCAGGCTCGACGCCGTCGGGTAGATGGTATAGGTTGAAAGTGACTATCCGTGGCGGAAGCTTGACGTATTCCGCGTATGCGCCGTTTACCGTGAACCCTATGATTGTTTCGTCAAGGTTTTCGCATAGGTTGAACCTGCCCAGCCTGCAGTAGGTGCACCTGCCGCATGGAGCTGAGTTGGCGGCCACAACTCTGTCTCCCCTCTTAACCCAGTGAACATCGTCGCCCACCTCTTCAACTATTCCAGCGAATTCATGCCCCATTATCATCGGCGGCTTAGCATAAGGATGGCCTCTTAGATACATCTTCAAATCGGTTCCGCAGGTCAGCGTCACCAGGTTTCGCACAACAACCTCGCCACGCCCAGCCTGCGGCTTGTCAACATCCTCAATCCTAACATCACCCGGACCATAGTAGACAGCGGCCTTCAAACAACAACACCTTTGGAAAACGAAAACAATCTCTAATAATCTTTACTTTGAATGGGAAAAATGTCGGGCCAAGCCCTTTCCGCCTCCTCCCACCAAACCCAGGCTCGGGAAGTACGGTATTCTGGAGGTGATCCGGCCACACGTTCCCGTGCGGCCACCTTGTTACGACTTCTGCCTCCTCACCGGGATCGGGCTCGAACCCGCCAACGAGACAAGCCCTCGCCCAATCCCAGCTCGGATGCAGCGACGGGCAGTGTGTGCAAGGAGCGGGGACGTATTCACCGCCCGGTGGTAACGGGCGGTTACTAGGGATTCCGCGTTCACGAGGGCGAGTTGCAACCCTCGATCCCTACTGAGGTGGGGTTTAGGGATTAGCTTCCCCTTTCGGGGTTGCATCCCACTGTCCCCACCATTGAACGTCGCGTGCGGCCCGGGGGATTCGGGGCTTCAGCGGAGGCCGGTTCAGGATTGACCGACGCGCCCTGTTAATCGGATAACAATCTATTAAGATCGGAGATCTTTGACGGATATCTAAACCCAATAAGTTTACTGAATGCTTTGCAGTTTTTTCTTCCGTTTATCCATATGCCGTAGGTTCCGTCTTTTCTTTTATAACAACCATGTGGAAGCCTGAGAATCTCAAGCTGCTTGGAGATCCAATCTCTCATTGTTTTATTCTTTATCTTAAAACCAATTCTTGGGTAATTGTATGGGTGCGAATCGACTTGTTTCATGTCTGTTTCACACCAGCCTTCTCCATCAAACCATCCGGCCACGTATTCGACTATTTGTCTGAAGGTGAGCTTATCAGGAGGTCGTATTGCCTGCGCCTTTTTGCCGGACGAGATATTGTAATGATATACTAATTTGTCGCGGAGAACTCGGCTTGAAACCTTCGCTTTATAGACACCAGCTCTCCTATCGTAGAATATTGATGGTTTTTTGCCGCTTGCTTGGAAAAGTGCATGCGCCGCGAAAAGCACATCTTCCCTATCTCTGCATGCGACATACACGTAAGGAAGCTTCCTTTCAATGCTGCCGTCTGCAGCAACCAAGCCAGCGACGTATGCAATCGTCAACCCATGCACGTCACCTGGTCTTCCTATTTCAGACAAAAACCTTCCCTCGTATAAGGGCGTGCCACTGGTCCCTGTCGGCCCTCCTATACTGACCTGCCGTGGCCCGCTCCTTCCTCCCCGTTTCCGGGGCAGTCCCTCCAGAGTGCTCGGCGCCTTCCGGCCCGGTCGCAACTGGAGGCACGGGTCTCGTCCGTTGCCTGAATTAACAGGACACCTCACGGCACGCACTGGCGACGGCCATGCACCTCCTCTCAGCTCGTCAGGCAAGGCCTTCAACCTGGCCATCATCCTGCTGTCGCCCCCGGTAAGGTTTCCGGCGTTGACTCCAATTAAGCCGCAACGTCCACCCCTTGTGGTGCTCCCCCGCCAATTCCTTTAAGTTTCAGCCTTGCGGCCGTACTCCCCAGGCGGCGGGCTTAATGGTT
>JAWACZ010000023.1:0-22432 GCA_038896555.1 Candidatus Caldarchaeum sp.
AGCTTTTTGTCGCGGAGGTCGTCCGGAAGCATCCGAGGGATGTCATCAACTATGGGGTACCAGCGGCTGCATGAGCCGCACTCCAGCAGACCTGTCGCAACCTCCAAGCCATAGCATTTGCTGCACTCGGTTTCAACCAGTTCCTTGACATAGCCCCTGTGAAACCCACAGTACAGCTCGCATTTCCTTATCTTCTCAGGCGGCTTAATGCTTCTCTCCTCGAACACGGTCAAACTGAGCGGGAAAGCCTTGCACATAGGACATGCAAGAATATCGAGCAGCCGGTACTTCATCTCAAACAATCCAACACCGTCACGTGAAATATTTATATTTCCCTACTAAAGCTTGATGTTGACCAGCTTGAAGGTAGGAAAGCTTGCTTGGGTGACAATTGCTGTGATAATTTTAGCCGGCGTCGCGGCGGTTTTCGCGGTAGGCTCCGTTCCGCAGGCGTCCGATGTGGCTGCAAGAGTTTCACACGATACAGGCGCTATATTCTTAAACCTAAAAAACAACGGGTTCCTGCCTGACTGCGTTGTAGGCGTGGAGGTGAACGGTGAGATTAATGGAAAAGAGTTTCCCATCAAAGCGGGGTTACACAAAACAGTCATGGAAAAAGATGTTATGCGTATGGTGAAGGTTGACAGGGTCTGCGTCAATCCTTTCAGCGAGGTGCGTATGAGAGGCGTCGAGGGCGAAGGATATCACATCATGATTTTCGGTGACGTGGAAAAAGTTGAGATGTTCCACATATACCTAAAGTTTGAAAGCGGGAAAGTCCTGCACTTCCACGCTGAAAATCCGACTGCAGGCTCAGCTGAAGAAAACGGGCATAAACATTAAACAGATGAAAAAAACACTGCAGCAAAGCAGGCTAGACCTATTCTGCGAAAGGTTTAGAAAAGTGAACGGACAGGTGGTTCTCGCATCAGACACCGCGGAAGCCGCTGAGCATGTGGTTGAGATAATTAAATCGCAAGCTGTTAAGTCTGTGTTTGTTTCAAACCTTTTCAAAGAGGTAGAGGACCAAATTATCCAATCCTTATCTAGCCATGTGAAGGTTTATAGAAGAGAGGACGTGGTTGAGAATCCTGTGGCAAAGTTGGATGCCGTTGACGCCGGTGTATCTGCAGCCGCTGCAGCTGTTGCTGAAACAGGCATGCTTGTGGAGGTGGCTTATGACGATGTCGAAAGGCTTGTGTCAAGCATGCCGAAAGTTCACATAATGCTTGTGAAAGCGTCGACGGTAGCGGGAACGATTTACGAGCTGGCTGAGCTAATCCGCGAGAGCTTTCGGTCAAGAAATGCAGCCGTAACGTTTGTCTCAGGCCCCAGCCGGTCGGGAGATATCGAGCAAAGGCTCGTCGTGGGAATCCACGGCCCACATGTGGTGGCGGCGGTGGTTTTAAAATGGCTTTGAAGGATGCTGAAAAAACACACCAACTACTCATCGAAAAAACAGCAGGAATTCTACAGAAAAAAGAATGGAGAAACTATTTAAGAGACGCTCTAACCCGCACGCTAAACGCCAGAAAAGAGACAATAAACCTATTGATTCCTGATTTTGAGGATTTTAGGAATTCTGTGCGTTCTGTCAGGGAAAGGGCTGTTGAAAACCTAGAAGACCTTATTGAAAGATTTAAGCTTAACAGTGAGAAAAGAGGCGCTAAAGTTTATCTGGCGAAGGATGCTTTGGAGGCATGCAAGATAGTTTATGAAATTGCTGTAGAGAAGAACGCAAAGCTTCTCACAAAAAGCAAATCGATGACGACAGAAGAGATCGAGCTCAACGCTTTCCTTGAAGAGAGAGGGTTGAAGATTGTTGAGACTGATTTAGGAGAGTTCATAATACAGCTTGCGCGAGAAAAACCATTCCACCTAGTTTACCCGGCTGTCCATAAAACAAGCCGTGAGGTTGCTGAACTTTTTTCAAGAATCGCCGGAAAACCTCTCAGCAGCGAGATAAGCGATTTGATGAATTTCGTTAGAGGCTATTTGCGAAAGATGTTTCTTACGGCAGACATAGGTGTTACTGGAGCTAACATTGGTATAGCTGAGACCGGGACAGTGGTTGTTGAAACCAACGAGGGGAATGACAGGCTTGGAAGCATCCCGCCCGCCACCCACATAGTTGTGATGGGTTTGGAGAAAATCGTCGAAACGGTTGACGACGCGTTAAAGCTCATAATAGCTCATCCCGTCAGCTCTACTGGCCAGCCGCTAACCACCTACGTATCGTTCATCAGCGGAAGAAACCCGATGGCAGGCAGGACAGAAGGACGGGACCTGCACATCATAGTAATAGACAACGGCAGAAAAGCTATGAGAAACGATCCATGGTTTAGGGAAGCGCTTTACTGTATCAGATGCGGCGCATGCATGAACATCTGCCCAACCTACTCTGCTGTCGGAGGACATGTTTTCGGATACATCTACACAGGTGCAATAGGAATTCCATGGACAGCTTTCGTCCACGGCCTCGACAAAGCAGCCATGTTCTCAGAGCTATGCATCTCATGCGGTCTTTGTAAAGAGATATGCCCCGCGAAAATCGACATGCCCATGATGATAGCTGAGGTGAAACATCGGATAGTCAAGCAGGCAGGCCAGCTGCCTGTCAACAAAATAGTTGAAAACTACGAACTTTTCTACAGCCTAGCCTCGCACGCACCATGGCTCTCTAACAGGCTCATGAACAGTAAAACAGTCAGGTTTTTGATGGAGAGGTTTCTCGGTGTTGAACGGAGGAGAAAGATACCGCCGCTTGCGGCAAAGACCCTAAAACGGCTTCTGAAGAAAAAGCCTTTACGCGAAGGTGTTGAAAAAGCTGTTTTGTTTGCCGATTTCTTTGCACAATATGTTAGGCCGGACATCGGGATGAAGGTCGTCGCTTTGCTTGAAGAGGCAGGCTACAGCATAGTCTATCCAAAGCAGAAAACGAGCGGCTACCCCTACGTTGCATACGGCGACCTTGACAAAGCACGTAAAGTTGCGGAATACAATGTCAGGAACCTGTACGACAGTCTCAGGGATGGTGGAGTGGTTGTGTCGATAGAACCTACAGCAACCTATTCTCTCAAATTCGTATACCCCAAGCTTCTTAACTCCAGCGATGAATCTCGGAAAGTTGCTGCATCAACTTTTTCGGCTACAGAGGTTTTGGCCCGTCTTGTACGTGAAAACAAGCTGAGTGTTGGAAGAGTTGAAACGAAACGTGTGGCCATACACATCCCCTGCCACGAAAGAGCACTAGACTCCTCGGAATCAGTGCGGATGCTGTTGAAACTAGCAGGCTATGACGCATTTTTCGTAGAAACCGGAACATGCTGCGGTATGGCCGGCTCGTTCGGGATGAAACATGGAGTGCTGGGGTACGAGCTTTCCAACGTCGTGGGAGAACCGCTGTTCGAGCTTATCAAGAAAAGCGGCTGCGACATGGTTGTCACAACAAGCAGCGTATGCTGCATACACGTCGAGGAGGGAGCCGGCTTGCCCGTCTACCATCCGCTAGAAGTTTTAACTTTTAACTCCCCACATAAGCAATGAGGTCGACCTCAACCAAAGCATCTTTCAAAGGCAGCTGGACCACTACCGTGGTCCTCGCAGGAGGCACGTTCCTGAAATACTCTCGGTAAACTTCATTCATATCCTTGAAATGTTCGGTATCCGTCAGATAGACCGTTGCTTTGACTACGTCGTCAAGAGAATGGCCTACGGACTCGAGTATAGCTTTCGCATTCGTTAAAATTCTTCTTGTTTGGGTCTTTACGTCGTCTCCCTCTATCTTTCCAGTAGCAGGGTTTATGGCGACCTGGCCGGACAGGAAAAGGAAGTCTCCAGCTCGTACGGCCTGAGAGTAGGGGCCTACGGGCTTTGGAGCCTTTTCTGTTGAAACAGCCTGTTTAGCCATGGAGTTTGCGGCATGCCAGCGGATTTATACTTTCCCCTGTCAGCGGATAAATTGAGCGAGTGATTGCCGCAGGTTCTCAGACTCTTCAGCAGTCAGCTCTCTTGTAGGCGGATAAGGGCCTCCAATGTCAACACCTCTAAGCCTCAAAGCATACTTGCAGGCTGCATGATACGGGCCAGAGGACTCGACGATGTTTTTCAACACGTTGACTGTGTGCTGAATCTTCAGCGCCTCGGAAATATTTCCGGATTGAAACGCCTCTCTCAAAGCAATGGCTAGGTCTGGAAATACTGAGGCAACAGCGCTGACCTGAGCTTTAACCCCGATCGCCAGACTGTACAGTATCAATTCGTCTCCACCAG
This sequence comes from Candidatus Caldarchaeum sp., assembly GCA_038896555.1. Classification (GTDB taxonomy): domain Archaea; phylum Thermoproteota; class Nitrososphaeria_A; order Caldarchaeales; family Caldarchaeaceae; genus Caldarchaeum. The sequence goes on from JAWACZ010000023.1 coordinate 4,273, forward strand.
ATGCTATGAACATTTTTTCCGAGAATTTGCGTGAAAGGCTTAGCAGGTGCTCTGGATCGTTGCTGCTGTCCTTTATCCCAGCCAACCCTTCAACCTTTTCCAGCAAAAGCTCGACAGACTGTGGTGAAACCACATAGCCTTGGGTCGAAGGATTGTTGTAAGCCAGAACAGGAACACTAGATGCCTCAACAACCTTCCTGTAAAAGTTGACGAGAGACCCGAAGTCATACCTGTAGTAGAACGGGAAGACTGCTGCGACAGCATTGGCGCCGATTTTTGAGGCATGCCGAGTCAAGTCCCTCACGGTCTCTATGTCTGACGCCCCTGTATGTATTATGACTATGCCCTTGGAGCCGACGGCGTTTACGAAAGCCTCGGCTATCCTCTTTCTTATCTCCGGCTTTATTTTAACGCCCTCTCCGTTGGTTCCGAGGACGAAAAAACCGTTCACACGATTCTTTAGATGAAAGTCCACGAGTTTCGCTGTCTTAGCCTCAAAGTCATCGGACGGCGTTAACGTAGCCGAAACAATACCCGCAAACTTATCCAACATAGTATCATCACTTGCTTCTCAAAACAAAAGTTATAACGCCTAACACCACTCCCAGCAAAAAACCTAGCGCTGCAAACTGGTTTGAGGCTATGATTGAGACAAACATGTTCAACCCTCTAATGAAAGCGTTGACAACATCTTCAGACGTTAAGGGGCTTCGCAGCCCTGCGACGCTGATTACTATGGGCAATAAAACAGCAATCACGACAACAGCCAACAGAATTTTCCAGAAACGGAGGACGGCTAACCCAGCTCCAAAGCCTATGAAAAACCAAACAACAGCGAGAACAGCTTGGGCATCCAGCCGAAGATCCATGGAAATAGCTTATCCAATTGATTATATTAAAGTTTATAGGATGCCATCAGCAGGAACCAGACATTTAGGGCAAGTTCTGTGTCAGACGTGATGCACAAAGCGATTTGGGTGAAATTCAAAAATTTGCCGAGAAAAAGTGTTCAGCCAATGGATTTTTTAATAGACGGTTTGCGAACATCTTTGAATCAACTGAACAGCTGATTTTTGTTGCAGTTTTGGGGTCGGAAACCATGAGATTAGCGGGGTTTGTTGAAAGCGGGCCCGGTGGGACTTGAACCCACGACCTCCGGCTCCGCAGGCCGACGCCCTATCCATTCTAGGCCACGGGCCCACTCATCAAGCTGTACGACCTTCTCTAAAGGTTTTATCGAGGTAGGGTTTTGTTTATACAATGATCTCCGACGTCGATGAATTGATGCGTCAAGCGGGTTTTGAAGCGCTTCTTGTGATGGGTGATTCAACCTCGTCATCGCCTGAGCTTATGTATTTTGTCAGGGCGCCGATCCCCCGCGGCGGAATCTATCTAAAGAAGAGAGGGACTGAGCCTTTGTTGGTTGTGAGCAGCCTCGACTTAGCCTGCGCACGGAGAGGATTTGTTTCCAACGTCAAAACATACTCGGACTATGGTTTGAGAGAGCTTCAGAGAAGGTTTGGGCCTGGCAGGGGGTGGGCTGAGATGGTCTCAAGAGTATTGGCCAGAGAAGGCGTAAAGGGCAGCGTGGCTCTGGCTGGAAAAACCGACGCCCTCTCGACAACACATTTAATCGACCTGCTTAGACGCCGTGGATTTAGGGTAGCTGGAATGGCCAAGCCCACGATTGTTGACGTGTGCAGGAGGCGAAAAGACAGCTGGGAGATAGATGTCATCAAAAAAGTCGGGAAAAAAACGGTGTCGGTCGTCGAAAAACTCGAAAAACTGCTTGAAGCGTCGGAAGTGCGAATGGGTAAAGTCGTTTATGACGGGAAACAAATCACAACAGGTTTTTTGCGAAGAAATGTTATGGTATGGTGTAGCGAAGCTGGTCTCAGCCTTCCAGAGGGTTTAATCATAGCCATCGGACCGGATACCAGCAACCCACATGCAGTGGCTGATGAAGACAGGCCAGTGGCGGAGGGGGAGCCGATTCTCTTAGACATCTACCCAGCCGACGAGACGGGATACAGATACGACTTTACCCGAACATACTGCTGTGGACGTGCAAAGCCTCCTCTCAGGAGAATGTTTGAAGACGTGGCTGCTGCACAGAGACAAGCATTTGACGCCATCAACATAGGTGTGAAATGCGAGACCCCTTTCATAGAGGTCTGCAGGTTTTTGAGGCGGCGCGGCTGGCCAACGCTTCTCGACAGAGACGTGAAGGACAAGGGATTCATACACGGTCTCGGCCACGGCGTCGGCTTAACCATCGGAGAAGAACCATATCTCACCCGTTATTCGCGGACAGCCATCACATCAGGCGACGTCGTCACGGTGGAGCCAGGCCTCTATGTTCCGGGGTTTGGCGGAGTTAGGCTTGAAGATGTTGTAGTTGTCGACGGCGGAAAGCCTGTTGTGCTAGCAGAACACAGGCAAGTGCTTGAGCTTTAGCTGACGTAAGGCAAAAGGCTATACGCAACAAACCCACCGTACAACGACGTCAAAAGATTGACTATTTCGTTGTTGACAAACCTGCTGCCTGAGAGATAGGTTGTTGGCTTTCCGCAGTGTTTCTTCACCTCAACCGTTTTTCCGCATGAGGTGCAACGGTACCGGGACTGGAAAAGACCCCCGAATACGCTGTCGAAAAGACTGCCCGTAAACCCTGCAACAACTGACAGCGGAATAAGTCCTGTGAATGAAAAGCTTTCGCCGAAAAACAGAGCGTAAAGAAATACACCGGCAACCAAGATGAAGCCCGTAAAAAACCCTGCAAGAAGCCCGGGCAGGCTCACCGCACCGGGAGTGCCTGGGCTGACAGGTTTTAAAGATGTTATCATCCGAGGAGGCTTTTTCGATAAAAGACCTATCTCCGTAGACATCGTGTCGGAGAAAACCGCTGACACAGCGCCGAGGTAAACCGCTAGGGTTGGTGTGCTGTCGGCTTGCAGGATTAAGCCTAAGAATGCTATCAAAGCCGCTGCTAACCCGTTGGCGAAGACGTTCGACCATGTTCTAACGCCTCGACCTACTTCACCATATTTCTCAACATAGCGGTATTTTGTAGTAAAACCGGCGACGACAAAGAATACTAAAAGTATTAGAAAATAGACTCTGCCGCCGAAAACGTAGACGCAGTAGCCTATGAGAACCGCCGCGCCTACTCCTTTTTTGTCAAGGAAACGTCCACCCAGAGCGATGAGACCCACGGCCGCTATCACAAGCGTAGCCTCAACGAACCTGTACAACATGCTCCGTCACTTCCCACCTATCCTGGTAGCTATGTCTTCAGCCGATTCCGTAACCTGGGTTCTCTCAGTCAAGTCTCGCAGGGTGATTTTTCTGCTCTCTTTCTCTTTATCACCTATTATTACCAGGTATCTGATCCCCCTTTTTGCCGTGTTTTCAATAACGTCGGCCAGCTTTTTTCGAGAGACGTCTACGAGGACGGAAAGGCCTTTCCGCCTTAAAAAATCAGCCACGTAAAGTCCGTAACCCCTAGCTCTGTCGCTGACAACAGAAACAACAACATCATAGCTCTCTCTGTAGTTTACAGACTTCCTTTCGGTCAAGTACATCTGTATACGGGTTATGCCTATCGCACATCCCACAGCAGGCATTTGTCCTCCTCCAAAAAGCTCCACAAGCCCGTCGTATCTCCCACCGCCGTTAAACGAAAGCTCCTCCCCAGGTATCCTCTGCTCAAAGATCATTCCCGTGTAGTATTCTAGGCCTCGTGCGAAGCCAAGGTCCACGTCCAGCCTAAGGCTGGGGTCTGTTTCAAGAAGTGTTTCAACTATCTGTTTGAGGTTTTCGAGCGATTTTGAAGCTCTGGTCCAAGGCGAGACTAGGTCGGCAGCTTTTTCACCAACCTCGGGCCCGCCTTTGATTGCCGTGAGTTTTTTCAGCGTTTGAACCGTATCATCAGGTAGGTTGGAGGAAATCATCTGGTATGCTTCATCTTGCAAGCCTCTGTCCAGCATCGTGAGAAACTTGTCCTGAAGCTTCTGCTCCAACCCTTCTAACACTCCCCGAATCACTCCAACATGACCAACTCTGAAAACAGACGGGGCTAAGCCTAGCTTCGTGAAAACGTCTCTGCTGGCTAGTATTATCTCCGCGTCGCTGGAAGGGTCTCTGCTTCCGAAGAGCTCGAAGCCGCCGTGCCAGAACCTTCTCCGCCGACCCCACTGAGGCTCGTCGTAGCGGTAGCAGTCAGCGATGTAGCCGAGCCGGATTGGTGTGGGGTGTTTGGAAAGCTTCGAGGCAACAAGCCTCGCCACAGAAGCCGTCACCTCGGGCCTGAGAACAAGCTTTTTCCCATGAGGGTCTGTGAAGACAAACATTCTATGCCTTATTTCATCGCCTGACTTGGCTTCAAAAAGCTCTAAATACTCCAGAGTTGGAGTCTCAACCTCCTCATATCCGTAAAGCCTGTAAACCATCCTTATGACATCCACAATCCGCTGCTTGACAGCGAACTCCCCGGGAAGCAGGTCGTCCATTCCCCTCGGCGTCTCAAACCTCAACACGGGCACCGCACAATAGCCTTTAAAAAGCCTATTTAGATGTTTAAGAAGACGGAGACCCATCATACAGCATCTATATTATAGACCAAGCAGTTGGTTGAGGTATGACGTCCAAGAAGGCGTTATTTGCGGCGGCAATCGTAGCTTTCCTGCTCGCGTTCAACACTTACCAGCTCGTCCTCGTCCAAGCGGAAAATCAGCAGCTCCGTCAAATGATTTCCTCGCTTGCAACGCAGCCTGAAACCAAGACTGTGACGGTTGTCCACGAGACAGCAACTGTGTTCAGTGTGGTGACTGCGAGGGCTTCAAACTACACTGCGATATACGAGATGGTCAAAGACTCGGTCGTCATGATTAGAGTTTCGTCTCAGGCCGGCTCCGCCATCGGCTCGGGCTTCGCCTACGACACGGAGGGGCATATTGTCACGAACAATCATGTGGTTGGCGGGGGGACGGTTTTCCGCGTTGTTTTCAGCGACGGCTCCATGTTTACAGCAAAAGTCGTCGGAACGGACGTTGACAGCGACCTTGCGGTGCTGAAGATTGACAACCCGCCCCAAGGTCTCAAGCCCCTAAAGCTCGGAGATTCTTCAGCCCTCAAGATAGGCGAGGAGGTTATCGCTATAGGCAACCCGTTCGGGCTTGAAGGAACTTTGACGACAGGGGTTGTAAGCCAAAAGGGTAGGCTGCTGCCCACGGGCAGGGGCTTCTCCATACCAGGCGTGATACAGACCGACGCGGCCATCAACCCAGGTAACTCGGGAGGGCCTTTGCTCAACCTGAGGGGAGAAGTGGTTGGCGTCAACACAGCCATAGAGCCGTCGGGCGTTGGAATAGGTTACGCCGTGCCTTCATCGATAGTTGCCCGTGTTGTTCCAGAGCTCATCCAGAAAGGCTCATACAAAAGGAGCTGGATGGGGATATCCGCGACAACCTTGGACATGGATATAGCTGCTGCCATGGGGGCCAAGGTTCAGAAGGGCGTACTCATCGTCGACGTTACTGCTAACGGCCCTGCTCATAAAGCAGGGTTGCGAGGCGGTGACAGAAACGTGGTTGTTAACGGAGTTCCCGTAAGGGTAGGCGGAGACATAATCACAGCCGTCGACGGAACACCCGTAAATTCCATGGACGACTTCTTGCTGTACATGGAAGAGAAAACGTCTCCTGGCCAGACGATAACTTTGACCGTTGTCAGAGGCGGCGAGACGTTGAACATACAGGTTACTTTAGGCGTCAGGCCTTAAGCTCGAAACAGTCCACGGCATGTCCATACTGCTGTTGGAAACCTTGGATGAAAGCCGCCATCTCCGAGCTTGACGACAGCAGCCGTGTTACGCAAAGATTTCAGAGAGGTGTATGTTCTTCACAGAGCCAGCGGCTCTCCGAACAGGTCAGTCTCATCACCGGATTTTTAAGGTTGGCGCCTTTATTTAAGGGGTCACGGTGAAGTACATACGTCTGTTACTCTCCCCTTTGTTCTCCAGCTTTGTTACAGCTATTTTTCCAACCTCAGACGTGTTTTTGACGTGAGGGCCTCCGTCCGCCTGCACGTCGATTTTCCCTATCTCGACTATCCTCAGGATGGGGATGTCAGGCGGTAGACGGCCCGCAAGCTTAACGAGACCCGGCGTCGAAAGCACTCTATCCCTCTCCATGTAGTAAACCTTAACCTCATGCCCTTCCGCTAAACGTCTGTTTGCTTCATCCACGCACTCCTCCATCACAGCTCTGTCGAAAGCCTCGAGACTGAAGTCTACACGGCCTGAGTCGTGGGAGATGTTGTTGCCCGTTATGAGGGCGTTTGTCTTCTCAACCATAGTTGCTGCGAGGACATGCAGACCGGTATGCATACGCATTATCCTGTATCGTTTCTGCCAGTCCAGCAACCCCGTCACTTCCACGCCGGCTGGCGGCAGGTCACCTTCCACACGATGTATAACGCCTTCGTCTCCGAAAACAACCTCGACCACCTTCGCCTCGCCAGCTTCATGCCTGACCACGCCGACGTCGGAAACAAGCCCCCCACCCCTAGGGTGGAAAGCAGTCCTGTCCAAAACTATGCCGTTCTCAGCCGCACGCAGCACAGTCGCTTTAAACTCTCTGACATAAGAGTCGTCAAGATATAGAAGCTCTGTCTGGCCGTGTTTCACAGCTATGTCAGCCATTTGGTTGGCTTAAAGATTTGCGGATTATGACGAAGACCATCTCAGCCTCGAAGGCCGTCGTGTTCCTGCTAAGGTTCAAACACTGAACGTTGAACCTAACCAAACCTCTGTCGCCCGTCTTTATCTCTCTCACCTCAGAGACAACGGCCCTCGCCATTATTACATCGCCCGCATGGGTGGGCGATTTGAACGCCAGCTTGTCGATTCCGGCAAGCGCTATAATGTGGTCGAAGATGCCTGTCTGGTAGAGAAGGCCTATCGCGAAGGATATGACGAGGGCTCCGGGGGCTAGACGTGTTGGGAAACCTCTCTCACGTGCATACTGTTCGTTCAGGAAGAGGGGGTTGACCGCCCAGGTGAAAGAGGTGAAAAGCTCGATGTCCGTAGGTGTCACGGTGCGGCTGGTCGTCTTAAACTCCTGCCCAAGCTTGAAATCCTCGAAGAACATGCCTATCTCGGCCAGTTTCTGTCCAGCTCCCTCTCCGCGTTCTCAACGGCCGCCAACACATCAACCCCTAACCCGAGCGACTTCAAGGTCATGCCCAACGCAAAGATTGTGCTGACTATTTTGTCCTTCGATATCAAGCCTATGTTGGAGATTCTGAACATTTTTCCCTTGTAATGCGCCAGACCTCCGGCTATCTGTATGCCGTAGTTTTTCCGCATGCTTTCACGTATAGCCGCGTCCGTAAGCCCCGCCGGCACATGCATCGCAGCAACAATCGGAGATTCAAAGCCTCTGGCTGCGTAGAACTCTAGGTTGTAGGTTTTGAGGCCGGCGTAGAGGCCTGCGGCTCCTGCGGCGTGGCGGGCAAGCCATCTTTCATAACCATACTCTAGGATTATTTTCAGAGCCTCGTCTAACGCCCAAAAAAGTGATATCGCAGGGGTGAAGGGCGTCTCCCATCTCTCAAGAAAGCTTCTGTATTTGACGAGGTCGAAATACGGCGGCCTTGTCTTTTTACTCTCTATCTTCTCCCACACCTTCTCCGAGACTGTGATCAACGCTAGTCCAGGCGGTGCAGCCAAGCATTTCTGAGTACCGGCCGCGCAGAAATCTATTCCAGTTTCATCGACGGAAATACGTACGCCTCCTATTGCCGTTACTGCATCGACGACAACCAAGGCTCCGTGTTCATGGCATATTCTAGCTATCTCCTTGACGTTCTGGGATATTATTCCCGTCGAGGTCTCGTTGTATGGGAACCCTACAATCGACACGTCTGGGTTTTGCTCCAGAAGCTTTTTGACGGCTTCTGGGTTTGGGCCCTGTCCGTTGTCGAGCCAAGCCCGTATAACCGAAGCCCCGTAAGCCTCAAACGCGTCGGCCATCCTTTCAGCGAACAAGCCAGCCGTAGGTATCAGCACCCTGTCGCCGGGAACTGTGAGGTTTGCCGCAGCAGCCTCCACCCCACCCGTCCCAGACGAAGTCAACACATATACATTTGAACGTGTCTCAAAGATTTTTTTCAAGCCGTCAACCAAGCCACGCATCAACTCCCTGAACTCTTCAGAACGATGGTCTATCATCTGCCTAGCCATAGCACGTATAACACGTTCATGAACATCTGTGGGACCAGGTATCATTAAAAGCAAGACAAACCTACCTCATACCAACGGCTATCCGCTATTTCTTAAGTCTATTTTCTCGCATAAAAAGCATAAATTGTAAAGCTTTCAAGCATCATGAGATAAGCGGCAGCAAAGCTCCCGTGGTCATGGTTACTCACAACCTCGAAGAGGCCTCAGAAAACGTTGACACAGTCTTCGGCAAGCCAGCTAAGGTTTTAGGCGATTTTAAAACCGACGAATACCAGCGGCCTAGGTTGAAGAAGCTGATTCAACATTTGATCGAGACGAACCAGCCTTTCGAATCGGTGCAGACGGGGTTAGGCAAGGTTTAAACCCGAGACGGTGTGGTTTGTTTTATGCTTGCCTATGCTGAAAAATACCGTGTTGTCGGTAAATCCATCCCCAAAGTAGACGGGGGGCTAAAGGTTACGGGAGCGGCTAGGTACCTGGATGACATGGAGCTCCCCAACATGCTTTATGGAAAGATTCTGCACAGCCGCTACCCACATGCCAGAATCCTCAAAATAAACACTGAGAAGGCGTGGAGAGTTCCGGGCGTGAGAGCTGTGATAACAGGTTTCGACACTTTTTTCAACAACATGGGCATTTTAAAGGACCAGCCGCCGCTCAAGTTTGATAAGGTTCGGTCGGTCAGAGACGAGGTGGCCGCCGTGGCGGCGGAAACGCTTGAAGCCGCTGAAGAAGCCGTCGAAAGCATAGAGGTGGAATACCAGCCGTTGGAAGGCGTCTTCGACCCTGAAGAAACACTGGAGCCCGGCGCTCCACTAGTTCATGAAGAAAGAGGCAGCAACGTAGTCGACCTGAGGTTCAGCTTCTCGACCTCAGACGATAAAAGGTTTAGAGAAATCTTTGAAAAAGCCCGTGCGGTGGTGGAAGACAGGTATCAAGTGCATTACATGAACGCTTCGCCGCTGGGAACTATGGGCTGCCTAGCCTATTACAACGAGTTAGGCGAACTCACTGTTTACACAAACACTCAAGCACCCTTCCTCTACAGGCATGAGCTCTCCAAGGTTATCGGTATCAACCCAGCCCGCATAAAAGTCATCCAGCCTGAGATAGGCGGCGCGTTCGGAAGAGGCATGGACATCTACCCACTAGACCCTATCACAGCAGCCCTCTCGATCAAGACAAGAAGACCTGTCAAAATCGTTTACACAAGGGAGGAGGAACTTCAGTATGCTCCGCCACGTCAGCCCGCCATAATCTACATGAAAACAGCGGCAGACAAAGATGGCCGGCTTCTTGCTAGGGATACACGCGTGATACTCGATGCGGGAGCTTATGTATCGTGGGGGCCTTTTGACGGGAGGGTTATGATGGCAACCAACAGCGGGCTGTATGAAGTTCCAGAAGTCAGGTTCCACGCCACAGTAGTTTATACAAACAACCCTTACACGGGGACGCAAAGAGGTGCGGGAAACCCGCAGATAACCTTCGCCATCGAGCAGCAGATGGATGCGCTGGCGGAGGAGCTGGGAATGGACCCAGTAGAATTCAGGATGGTCAACGCCAACAAGCCGAACACGGTAACACCTCAAGGAATGAGAATAACAACATGCGAGCTTAGGGAATGTTTACGAAAAGCTGCCGAGGAGATAGGTTGGAGAGGAAGAAACAAAGCTGGGCCGAGCAGGGGTATAGGGTTTGCCTCTTTCTTCCACGTCGGGGGAGGCGCGAGGGTTTACAGGTCTGACGGCTGCGGCACGATACTCAGCATCGACGACTTTGGCCTAGTGACGGTTATTACAGGTTCGACGGACTTGGGCACAGGCTCCGACACCGCCATAGCCCAGATAGTTGCCGAAGAGCTGGGCGTTCCCGTCCAGAATGTTAGAGTCGTCAACGACGACACAGGCATAAGGCCGTGGGACGTCGGGACGCACGCCAGCAGGGCTACGTTTGTTGCTGGAAACTCGGCTTTACTGGCCGCTAAAAAAGCCAGGGAAATCATACTGAAGGCGGCGGCTGAAGAGCTGGACACAGACCTCTCAGATCTTATTGTCGAGAACGGGGTTATCTACTCGAGGAACACGGCGAAGAAAATCGAGCTGGATAAGTTGGTTAGACGCCTCCACTTCAGGTCAGGGGGCAGCAACATAGTAGTGTCAGCATACTATGACCCGCCTACCGAGATGCAGGACGAGAGATGGATGGGCAACATCTCCGCCACATATTCCTTCGGCGTTCAAGCCGCCCTGGTCGAGGTGGAGCCTGAAACAGGCGTTGTCAAGGTTTTGAAGATAGTTTCTGTGCATGACTCAGGGCGGATAATCAACCCTGCTGCGGCTGAAGGGCAGGTTCACGGCGGTGTCGTGATGGGGCTGGGATACACCCTTTACGAGGAGATGGTTCTTGAGCGGGGGAGGGTGATTAACGCGTCGCTAGCCGACTACCTGCTTCCAACCGCCTCTGAGCTGCCCGTCGTCAAGGCAGTTTTCATCGAGAAACCAGACCCGGCAGGCCCGTTTGGCGCAAAGGGAATCGGGGAAACGGGGTGCGTTCCAACGGCCGCCGCCATCGCCAACGCCGTCTACGACGCCGTAGGAAAGAGGATTAAAAGCCTGCCCATAAAACCTGGGAAACTTGTTTCGGCTGTTTGATTGTTGTTGTTTAAGCTTTAAAAGATGGCATAACGGCGTTATAATCGCATGGCAAGCCAACAACCCCTCGAAATAGACTATAGCAAATACGACTTCAAAGACCCCGAGCTTTACGTTTACAAATCCAAGCCGGGTTTGTCCGAGCAGGTGGTCGAGGAGATTTCCAGGCAAAAGGATGAGCCGGATTGGCTGAGACGCTTCAGGCTGAAATCTCTAGAGACCTTCTTGAGAAAGCCGATGCCGTTGTGGGGCGCCGACCTCAAAAACGTCGACTTTGACAGGATCCATTACTACATCAAACCGAGCGACAGAAAAGCCAGAAGCTGGGACGACGTACCCGAATACATCAAAAAGACCTTCGACAGGCTTGGAATCCCAGAGGCCGAGAGAAAGTTTCTCGCAGGAGTGGGTGCTCAGTATGAATCCGAGGTCGTCTACCACAACCTCCAGAAAGAGCTGGAGAAGAAAGGCGTGATATTTGTTGACCCAGACACCGCCTTCAAAGAGTACGCCGACATATTCAAGCCCTACTTCGGAAAAGTCGTGCCTCCCGAGGATAACAAGTTCGCAGCACTCAACAGCGCCGTCTTCAGCGGCGGAAGCTTCATCTACGTACCGGAAGGTGTGGAGGTCCAGTACCCGCTCCAAGCCTACTTCAGAATCAACGCAGCCAACGTCGGCCAGTTTGAAAGAACCCTCATCATAGCCGAACCCTACAGCAGAGTACATTACATAGAAGGATGTCTACCTGGCGATGAGAAGGTTTCGACAGGTCAGTTGACGGTTGAAATTTCAAGCATACAGCCCGATGACGTTGTCGTCAACGGCAGAGGTGAGCATACGTTGGTACGAGCCCTACGGACTAGACATTATGAAGGGGAATTAGTGGTCATTCAACCTATATCGCCGGCTAACTCATTCCAACTAACACCAGACCATCCTGTTCTTGCTGTGAAGAGGGATGATGTCGTTGTGAGGAGGAGCAGACGGAGTGGCTTGCTGCCCGAGGTCTCCACAGAGAAGCTGCTGAGAACAAGCCCCAAGTACATACCTGCCAAAGAGCTGAGAAGAGGCGATTTCCTTGTTTTCCCAATCAATAAGGAAGTCGAAGACGACCCAAGATACACACCTCAGCTTCTAAAGCTCATTGGATACTATCTCGCGGAAGGCTCAGCCTTCATTCATAACAAGCTTAAAGTCCCTGTTGTTGAGTTTTCACTCGGAGCACATGAGAAAGAGCTTGCCGCAGAAATCATCCAGCTTGTAACAGAAGTAACAGGTAAAAAGCCGTCGGTGATAATGGACAGGGCGAAAAACGGGCTCGTCATCGTTAGCCATTCAGAAGAACTTATGAAAACCTTACTTGAATCCTGTGGAAAAGGCTCTTCTGAAAAAAAGCTAAGCAAGAAGATCATGCTGCTGCCTCCCCAGAAACAAAGGATACTGCTCGAAGCTTACTTCAGGGGAGATGGCAGTGTTTACAGTAAAGGCAGGCTAATGGTGAGAGCCTCTACAGCTTCAGAGAAGCTGGCCTATCAACTTCAGGAACTGCTGGCAAGGCAGAACATGTACGCAAGCATAATGGTTAGAAGGGGTTCAGTAGATACCATAAACGGAAGAAAAATAAAAAGAAAGACACAGTACGTCTTGTACTACTCATTGAACAAAAAATGGAATGCTGTCAGAAAGACGTCAGACTATTTTTTGGTCCCAATCAGGTCTGTCATAAAAAAACGGTTCAAAGGTAAAGTCTATAACATTGAGGTTTGCGACGACTCGCAATCATACTTGGTGAAGGGATTCGCTGTACACAACTGCACCGCCCCGATTTACTCAACATCCTCGCTTCACACGGCTGTGGTGGAGATTATTGCCAAGAAAGGTGCGTACGTGAGATACACAACCCTTCAGAACTGGAGCTCAGACGTTTACAACCTCGTCACCAAACGCGCCCATGCCTACGAGGAGGCTACTGTTGAATGGGTTGACGCAAACATAGGCTGCTTGGACCCCGACACCCTAGTTTACATGAACAACGATATAAAACGTATAAGAGATGTGGAAGTAGGGGATACCGTCTACACTTTAGGGTCCGACCTGAAGATAAAGTCTTCAAAAGTGGTTGGGAAAAAAGTCAACCCTCCCAGGCCCGTGTACAGGCTGGTTACAGCCAACTACAGGCAGGTTATAGCCACCGACAATCATCCTTTCCTACTTCTGAAGAAGGAGGGAAGGTTCTACAAACTGTCGTGGACAATGCTCAAAGATATTAAAGTCGGTGACCTAATCGCCGTTGTAGGAAGAATTCCAGACAACGGAAAGTCTCATAAGATATTCTTCAAGCCCGGTGAAAAAGGCAAAACAATTTCATGGCCTTCCGAGACGACGGAAGAGCTGTTGTGGCTGATAGGGTTCTACTTGGGTGACGGCTACATGGAAGGGGATAAACGCATAAATTTCGCCGTCCCAAAGGACGACGTTTCATCTGAAAAGGTCGAAAAGCTGCTCAGAGACCTGTTTAACGTAAAGCCGACAAGACGAGGGGTTGTGTTACGGGTTAACTCCGTAAACTTGGTCAGGTTCTTTACATCGTTGGGGCTTGCGGGGAAGGCCCGTGGGAAGAGAATCCCAGGCTGGGTGTTCAAGCTTCCGCATCAGCAAAAGAAGGCTCTCATAGATGGCTACATAGCAGCTGACGGATATAAGAGAGATGGACACAGAAACATAAGCGTATGCAGTTCCAACAAAAAGCTGCTTGAAGACTTGAAAACGCTTGCAATATCATGTGGTTTAAACCCGCTCAAAATAAGCAGGTGGCGTAGACGTGAGAGGAAACCTCTAGGTAAAAAGTTAAAGACATACACCCATTATTTCCTTTACTTCAGCGATATCATACCCGATTCGGAGGTGTACTTTGTTCCCGTGAAGTCTATTGAGCCTGCTGGAACAAAGGTAACCTACGACATCGAGGTGGATGGGACAGCCAATTTTATCGCTCAGGGGTTGATTGTACATAACAGCAAGGTGACGATGAAGTACCCAAGCGTTTATCTTCTGGGGCGCGGCGCTAAAGCGGACATTCTCTCAGTTGCCTTCGCCGGGAGAGGACAGCATCAAGACACAGGGGCCAAGGCTGTACATCTAGCTCCCGACACCACGTCGAGGATAACGTCAAAATCTGTCTGCAAAGACGGTGGCAGGACATCTTACAGAGGTCTTCTCCACGTGGCTAAGGGTGCTAAGCGTGTAAAGTCGAGCGTCAGATGCGACGCCCTGATACTGGACGACATATCCAGAACCGACACCTATCCCTACAACGACATCAACGAGGAGGATACGACCGCCACTCACGAGGCCACGGTGGGCAAGATAGGTGAGGAGCAGCTCTTCTACCTGATGAGCAGAGGTCTGTCGGAGCAGGAGGCTCTCAACATGATCGTTCTTGGTTTCCTTGAGCCTTTCACGAAAACGCTGCCAATGGAGTATGCCGTCGAATTCAACCGGTTGATAGAGCTGGAGATGTCCGGCTCGGTAGGCTAGTTTGCCAAGTCCACCACCACCCTACTTCCCACGCCAATTTGATACTTTTTTAGAAACCCAGCGTTAACTTCGACGACGTATAAAGCGTCTTCGGATGGCTCGTAAGGCTGGCAGACACCGTTTACGGGACATGGCTGAGCGTTTTCCACAACATAAACCACTCTCCCATCCTCGCCAACCCATATGATGTCGAGCGGAAAACGCATTCCATACATCCAGAAAGAATACCTGCCCGGCTTCTCGAAGACAAACAACATGCCCCAGCCCTCGGGAAGCATATCTTTACCAGAGAGGCCCAAAGCCCTTTTTTCCGGCGTATCCGCTACCTCGACACGTATCTCAACGTTTACGAACAACACCCTGGGGCCTGAATAAGTTTGCTCAGACTGCTTTGTATGCGTGTTTGCAGATGTGCTTGGCTGTTGAGAGATGCTGCGCGAAGAAATGACCTGCAGCCAAAGACCCATAGCTACAAGGAATAAAACAAAAAACAGGACAAGGTTTCTAAACCTGAAAAAAGATCTCTCGTTCACGCCAGTCTAGCGGAAACTTTTACCTGGACGTTTCCCTTCAAAGCTTTTGAGACAGGGCATCCGTTGCCTGCCGCTTCAGCAGCTTTCTCGAAAGATGCTTGATCCATTCCTGGAACCGTGCCCACGACGGTTATGTTTACCTGGGATATCCTGAAGCCTTCGTCGGTTTTTGCGAAGGTCGCCTCAGCCGTCACCTCAAGCTTTGTAGCTGGCTTCCCCTCTTTGGCGAGTATGTTTGAAAGGGCCATTGCAAAGCAGCTAGCGTGGGCTGCTGCCAGCAGCTCCTCAGGGCTTGTCATCCCAGCGACTTTAGAGGAGCGCGCCGCCCATGTTACTGTCGTCGATGGTAGAGCCCCGCTACCAAAGCTTATGTTTCCCCTGCCGTGGAAAAGGTCTCCCTCCCAGACAGCTTTTGCAACGCTTACTACAGCGGACATATCCCGAGCAGCATCTTCCTCTTTTTTACCTTTACGCTATGACGCAGCTCGACCATCCACAGTCCATGCATTTCTGGCACCCCTCTTGGAAAACGACGTGGACGCTGCCGCAGGCTGGGCATGTCATAGGCGTAAACGGCGCAGCAGAGATTATCTCAACTCTTTGCTCAACCTCGATCCCCAGCGACTTAAGCAGTTCAAGGGTTTTGTTACTGGTTGCTGAAGCGTATGCTCGGAGCCTATGAGTCGGGGTTATGAGAACCTGAGCTGTCTTAGAACCATCTCTGTAAACCGTCACACCTTTCAGCCCCAAACGATGTGCTGCGATGAAAACTTTGTGCATGTCCTCAACCGATACCCAGGAAGGCATGTTAATAGTCTTGCTTACCGAGGCGTCGACCCACTGCTGGATTTCATACTGGGCCCTTAGATGATCCCACCAAGGTATGTCTAGAGCAGTCACGAAAACTCTCCTCCATTCCTCGGGAAGGTCGTCAAGCCCCTGCAATGAACCTCCGTTCTCGGAAACCATCTTCAGGACAACTTCTCTAGGAGCTGCCGAGATGTTCAAAACTCTGTCAAACTCTATGTCGACATAGTAGAAAACCCCAGCCGATACCTCTTTTCTGTACACTAGCGCGAACTGGGGCTCGAGGCCGGATGAAACGTCGGCAAGCATGGAGATGCTGCCAGTGGGGGCCACCGTAAGCAGGTGGCTGTTCCTGATTCCTTTTGAGGCTTTTTCAGCTAAGGTCTTCCAATCAAGCCTACCTTTACCGTTTTCCAAGCTTTGGAGAGGCAGTTTACCTCTAGCCCAGCTTGACTTCTGGAAGTCGGGGAACGGGCCTCTTTCAGCCGCCAAGTTCGCCGAGGTCTCTATGGCCTTATAAGCTATGAACTCCATAACCTGCGACATGGTGTCGAAGCCTTCCTCGCTGTTATAGGGGATTTCGAGAGCGTAGAGCATGTCGGCCAAGCCCATCACACCTAGTCCGATGCGCCGCGTCCTCAAAGTCATCTCCTCTATCGCCTTTGTAGGATGCTTCGTCAAGTCCACTACGTTGTCTAGAAAACGTACTGCATCCTCTACCGTCTTTCCAAGTTTATCCCAGTCTATCCTGCGCCTCTCCCTGTCCACATGCTCGTACAGGTTGATGCTTCCTAGGTTGCATGACTCGTGGGGGTAGAGGGGCTGTTCGCCGCAGGGGTTTACACAGTTTATGTCGCCGTATATTTCCCTGAGAGGATTTAACCTGTTTATGTTGTCATGGTATAGTAGGCCTGGGTCAGCCGTACGCCATGCGTTTTCAGCGGCCAATCGTAAAAGCTTTGCCGGGTCGACCAGCTTCCAGACAGAGCCGTCACGGGGGTTGACCAGCGGGAAAGGCTCGCCCTTCTCATAATGCTGCCAAAAATCAGCCTTAACCATAACCGATATGTTGAAGTTTTCAAACTGTCCCGGAGCCTGTTTAGAGGTTATGAATTTTTCAACGTCTGGATGGCTGATGTCGAGGACGCCGATGTTGGCGCCCCTTCTTCTCCCACCTTGTTTAACAACGTCGGTAACGGTGTCGATGATACGCATGAAGGAGACAGGCCCTGAGGCTACACCGCCCGTAGACGCAACAACATCACCCTCGGGCCTGAGCTTCGAGTAGTTGATTCCAACACCGCCGCCTGACTTGAAGATTAGCGCCGCCTCCTTCGCCGACTCCATTATGGATATTATGTCGTCGTCAACGTCTAACACGAAGCAGGCGCTTAGCTGGCCTAAGACGGTGCCGGCGTTGAAAAGCGTTGGGCTGTTGGGGAGAAAACGTTTCTCAACCATCATGTCATAATACTGTCTGTAATTTGGATAGAAGGCATGCGGGTTTGCTTGGAGATATTCGACGACTTCTTTCAGCGGCTTCCTCATACAGCCCCGCTTGTTGAGCCTGTTGTACAGCGCGGCAAGTCTCTCGAGATGGTGAATGTTCCACCTTACTTCAAGCTCGTTGGAGCTGGGGCCGAGACCCAGCCGGCCCTCTAGCTCCGCCGAATCTATCTCCTCTTCCGGCGATGGTTGCTGGCTGGCGGTCAGGTCGAAGAAGAGAGGGTTGTACAGTATGTCGGCTATGACTATCAAGGCAGCGGTCCTCTGGAACATTTGCTTCGGCCTCTCGAGAAGCCTGCCCTGACCATCTCTGAGAAGATATCGTGACGCCATGAGTCTAATCGCGTTTACGGAGAAACGTTTGTCAACCTCATCCACAACGTCCGAGCCGAGGATTCTCTTCTTCTCCTCACGTATTCTCGTGCGTTCATGCCTGTAGAGGATGTATGCTTTCGCAACCTCTTTCAACCCATGGTCCATCAAGCTAGATTCAACAATATCCTGTATCTCCTCGACATGAGGGATTTTCTCAGCGCTAAATTTTTCGGCAAGCCTCTGAACAACAGTATCAACAACCTTTCCCAGCTTTCTCTCGTCAACAATTCCTTGGGAGGCCATGGCTTTCCTAACGGCCTCCCTTATCCTCGACACATCAAAGTCAACAACTCTCCCGTCACGCTTCACAACCTTAAGCGGCGCACGCATTGCAGGCCTATCCAATACATCATGCTTCGCGGATAATAATATTGTCTGTTTTCACGCAAGTCTTTGGTGGTGTGTTGGATAATTCTTGACCCCTTCCTCCTTTATAAGCTTTCACAGGTTTAGTGGTGGTAGCATTTCCATGAACCGGTTGTGTAGGTATGCCTTCCACT
>JAWACZ010000024.1:0-21425 GCA_038896555.1 Candidatus Caldarchaeum sp.
ATCATAGCGGGCGCGACCGCTACGGCAGATGTGAAGAAAAGAACAGGGAGAAGCGGAGAATACCATAGCGGATGAACGTGCTCGGGGGATATTGTGTAGAGCGCTCCAAGGGATGATTGATGCAGCGTTGACAGTATGACTCCAGCTATCACCACAGGAATTGCTATTTTACGCAAGATGTTGAGAACCGAGCTCCATCCAAGCCTTTCGAAAAAGGCTGGGGAAAACTCTATGGCAAGCACTATGGTGTACAGGAAAACACACCAGTAAACTTCGAACAGAACTGAACGCGGCTGCCAGAAAAGCGGGTAGAGGGGATGCCACCATCTCTCGGGCTGCGCTATGTCGAATATGAGGCCTAACACAACCATCAGGTAGCCGAGGAAGCCTGTGAGAATCGTTGGCCTGATTATAGGCTTAAACCTTTCAACTCTGAGAAGGTGGACGACTAATGCTAGCGTGAACGATCCTGAAGCCAGCGCAACGCCGCTGAGCACGTCGA
Source organism: Candidatus Caldarchaeum sp. (assembly GCA_038896555.1). Taxonomy (GTDB): domain Archaea; phylum Thermoproteota; class Nitrososphaeria_A; order Caldarchaeales; family Caldarchaeaceae; genus Caldarchaeum. The sequence continues at coordinate 503 of JAWACZ010000024.1, forward strand.
AGCCTGTCCACAAACCCCATGGATAGTAGTCGCTTAACGCCGTAACCTTGAGGCCGACGGTCATCCTCAAGTATGCTGCGTAAGCCCCCACAACTATGACGGCGAGCAACGCCGTAACCCATGCGGCAAACGGCTTAGACGTCTTCAAGCTCTGCATTCATTTACCACCTCCCTTCTCCTTCAAAGCCTGTATCTTCTCACGTCTTTCCGAGTAGAACCACAGCGCTACCAAGCCAGCTGCCAGCGCAGGCACGACGAACGGGATTTTCTCGAGAGAGGCGGCGGTGAGCTTGGGGTATGGCTGTTCCGACACCTTCGGGAAGCCAAGCTTCTCGAACGGCACGTCGGATATGTAGAGGACGGATGTGCCGCCCGCCTCCTTTTCACCGTAAATGTGGTTTACGTAACCTCCCTGAGCTATCCTTTTTCTCGCCTCCTTCAACAACTCTTCACGTTCTCCGAACATTATCGCGCCAGTTGGACATGCGCTGGCGCAGGCGGGCTTCATCCCCTCCCTGATCCTCTCGACGCACATCACACATTTCTGGATGTAGGGACGGATCCTATCCCACTGGAGCTTAGGCACGCCGAACGGGCATGCAATCATACAGTACCGGCAGCCTACACAACGTGTGTAGTCATAGTCGACGGGCCCTTCCTCGGTTTTGTGGAGCGCACCAACGAAGCAGGCTGAAGCACAGGCTGGGTCTAGGCAGTGCATACACTGTTCTTTGACGAAACGCCACTTGAAATCGCCGTTTTCTCCGTCAAGCTCGACGAACCTCACACGGCTCCAAGTGTAGGCTGTCATGGTTGGAGGGTTGGTCCAACTGGGGCTTAGAGACGTTTTCTCGCCGGGCAGGCCATACCATCTCTTGCAGGCTACCTGACAAGACCTGCAGCCAATGCATCTCTTAATGTCTATCAACAAAGCTTTCGTCATTATAACTCACCTTCTCAACCCTGCAGAGACAAACCTTGGTCTCAGGTATGTTTCCGTGGATGTCGACGGCGTCTATCGTGATGTTGTTGGCTATCGGTCCTGTGCTCAGGCCTTTGAAGCCCCAGTGCCATGGCATAGCCACAACATGAAGCTTCCGCCCGTTGACGTTAAGCGGCTTCAACCTGTCTGTGACGATTGCTTTGACCTCGATGCTTCCTCTAGCAGTGGTCACCCTAACCATGTCTCCGCTCTTGACGCCTAGGTCGGCGGCAAGCTGCCTATCCATTTCGACAAACATCTCGGGATGAAGCTCCACAAGCCACGGCAAGTTCCTCGTCATCGCTCCCGCCTGCATGTGTTCAGTAACCCTGAAAGTGGTCAGCACGACAGGAAATTCCTCAGGCCTTCCTTTCTTCACAGGGAAGCGTTCATCCCACACCGTCGGATATTTGGCGGCTAGCTCTGGCACCGGGCTTTCGACAGGCTCGTTGTGGAGAGGCATGCCATGCTTGAGAGGATGCCTGTCGGGCTTAGATGGGTCGTAGAGACCTGTCGGCCCTCCCGCCCAGATGGCGGCTTTGTCCAACCCAATCCAAGCTCCTCCGGGCTTGTCCAAAGGCTCTGGGCTATGTGCCCACCACACAAAAAATCCTCTCACTCTGTTCTTGTCTTCAGGCGGCTCGTTTAAATCATACAGGTTTCTCTGGTTTGTCATCCAAGACCAGCCCCAGTTTTTGAACAAGCCGTACTGTCTGTCGTATTCGTCAGCAGGCGTCGGGTCACGTCTCTTAGCCATTATACCATCAAGCTCCGGCGCTGTTTCAAGGTCGTAGGCGCTGAACCTCTTTCCTGGGCCGGGGAATCGGTACAGCGCGTTTGTATGGGCTATTTCCTTGTAAACCGCTTCAGGAGTGCCTGTCGGCTCAAAGCTCGTGGGCCAGTTAGCGTCAACGCCAACCGCTCCTGACACAGGGTTTTTCGCCCTATTCAGCTTCACACCCAACTCCTTCTCAAACAGCTCCGACGGCAGAAGAACCCCCTCCTTCTTCAGCTCCGCCCTGATTCTTCTGAAAAGCTCTGTGAGGAAAGTAAGCTCATCCATACATTCTCCAGGCGGGTCGACAGCCTTCCAACGCCACTGCACCCACCGGCCGGTGTTCGTCACAGAACCGCTTCTCTCCACCTGGACGGTGCCGGGTAGAAGAAGGTCGGCGAAATGCGCTGTCTCGGTCTCGAAAATTTCGTAGCAGATCATGAACAGGTCAGAGTTTGCAAATGTTTCATGGACGTTGTAGGCTGCGTTTGCAAGGGAGACTGCGTTGTTTCCGGCAAAGTTGAACAACACCTTGATTTTGCCGTCTTTTATCGCTCTGTACATCTGGACCGTGGGGTATCCAACTCCGATGGGTATGTCTGATATCAGGGGTTCGTTGTCGGGGTCGACGCCTGGATATGTTCCGATGTAAACCCCCCAGTACTGTTCAAGCCACTCCCACGTCGGAAACATTCTAGCAGGACCCCATCGCCAGTAAGCCCAGTATCCGTTGTCCTTCAGCTTCTTCTCGTAGCCGGCTTTGTCGTTCTTCCACTTCTGGTATTCGCGGACATCCTTCGGGCTTCTCGGCGGAACCCTGTAACCCATTATGAGATGGGAGAGGATGTTCATGTCGGTCGAGCCCTGCACGTTGCTTATGCCTCTCAAAGCACCTATCTGAGCTCCAGGCTTGCCTACGTTGCCGAGAACCAGCTGCAGTATTGCCATCGCCCTTATCGCGTATGTCGCGTTGGTGTGCTGTGTTGTGCCCATCGAGTAGAGGATGGAACCGGGCCTCGTCGTCGTGTAAACCCGGCATATCTCCTCAAACTTCTCTTTCGGAATGCCTGTTATGCGGGAAACCTCTTCAGGCGTGTAAGGTTCGACAAGCTTTTTCAGCTTGCTGAAGATTGATTGAGGGTGGTCGAGTCCAACCTCCAAACCCTCAAAGGTGTAGGGTGCGTTGGTTCTTGTTTCGAGAAACTTTCTGTCAATGAGATTGTTCTCTATCGCATACCTAATCATCCCCAGATAGATTGCTGTCTCAGACCCCGGCCTGAACGGGGCGTAGATGTCGGCCCATGAAGAGCTTCGTGTAAACCTCGGGTCGAGTGAAATCAGCTTCGCACCAGCCTCTCTCGCTCTCTGAACCCATCTGAAAACGATTGGATGCTGTTCAGCTGCGTTGCTGCCTATGATCATTATGGATTTAGCGTTTTTGAGGTCTATCGGATGGTTTGTCTGAGCTCCGAAGCCGAAGGTGTTTGCTAAAGCCGCGACGGTTGATGCGTGGCAGAGCCTCGCCTGATGCTCTACGTTCAGCGAACCCAATATGGACATCAGCTTTTTCTCAAGATAGCATTCTTCGTTGTTGAAGTATGCTGAGCCCCATAACGCTATTGGCGAGTCTTTCCCAACCCAGTAGTAGCCGTCTTGGTGTTTTACGCTTTTTTCATAAACAGATTTGAAGATGTCGGCAACTTTTTTCGCTATCGTGGAGAAGGCTTCGTCCCAGGTTATTCTCTGCCAGCCTGGGTCTTGGTCCACTCCTTTCTTAGGGTTCGTCCTCTTCATAGGATACTTCAGCCGTCGCTCGCTGTTGATGAGCTGGAGGTATGCGTTGCCCTTGCTGCACAAGGCTCCTTCGTTGATGGGGTGCTGGGGGTCGCCCTCAACGTCCACAACCTTTCCGTCGACAACCTTCACAAGCATTCCGCAGCCAACAGCACAGTAGGGACAGATGGTTGGAACCTTCCTGCCTTCCTTGATTTTTCGCGTGTCCGCAGGCTCTGCCCCAGCTTCAATAAGTACAGCGGGCAGGGTGGTGGCCAGTGCGGCAGCTCCACCCAGCTTTAGGAACCCCCTCCTATCTATCTCGAAAAGAGTTTCTTCTGCCATGGGGGGCCCTTAAAATATGTATGGGGCTGTTGTACTTATGTATTATCTATATTCTTGACTTATAATCATTAAACAAGCAAACACGCTAAATAAGGGTAATGGAGATTGTCAAGCCCAGTTACGCTTCGGCCCTCGTCATTTTGTCGAGAACCTGCAGGGACTCTCTGACGTGTTTGTCGGGCGTCATGCCTTCTACCACATACAGTACTACGCCTTTCTCGTCGACTACGAACGTCTTCCTCTTGACCATGCCGAACAAACCCAGCGCATCGTATTTTTTGCAGACGCTTCCATCCCTGTCGCTGAGAAGCAGGTGAGTCAGCTGGTGTTTTTCGGCGAAGCGTTTGTGGCTCTCAAGGCTGTCACGGCTTATGCCCAGAACAACCGCGCCGTGTTTCTCGAACTCCGGCAGCATGTCCCTGAGCAGGCAGTTCTCGCGGGTGCATCCCGGCGAACCATCCTTGGGATAGAAGAAGAGAACAACTCTACGGCCTCTGAGGCTGGAGAGCTGTATGACGCCGCCGTTGGAGGATGGCAGCGTGAAGTCGGGAGCCATGTCGCCGGCTTTAAACATGTGGGTAGAGGGGAGAGGCTGTCTTATCGCTTTTTCGCTGCTACAACTTTAAAAGAGACTTGGAGAAAAGTAAACAACGTGATGAAAGCGGGTATTTCTGATAGGTGATGACAATACCCGTTCTGACGCTTCACAGCTTGTATCCGATTTTTCTGAGGAAGTGTTTTCTCTCCTCGATGTGTTTCTCTTCCTCTATGCCTTTAGGTTTGAAGCCGTCTATAACGCCTAAAACTCCTCTGCCCTGCTCAGTCTCCCCGACTATTATTTGGATGGGGTTGGCTGTGGCGGCCAGTATGGTGCATACCTCGGGGACGTCTTTAAGCCTCTGCATGATGTTGATGGGGTAGAAGCCTTTTATGAAGAGGAGGAAGGTGTGGCCACATCCTATCCTCAACATCGTCTCAGCAGCCTGCTTCCTCAGCTCTGGGTCTGTACCCTCATGTCTGACGAGGCATTCGCCGCTCGCCTCCATGAAAGCAAGCCCAAACCTGGCTCCGGGAACAGTGTTCACAACAGCCTCGTAAACATCCTCCACCGTCTTTATGAAGTGGGAGATGCCGAAGACAACGTTGCAGCCTTCTGGAACCTTGACGTCCACAACCTCAAGCCTGACGCCTGACATATGTAAACAATTGAAAAAGTCCCGCATAAGTGTTTCTACAACGTCCTCTCAACCAAGAAGCTGGCCAGCTTTTCCAGCTTTTTCTTAGCCTCAGAGGATGGGAGAACCTTGCTGGCCTTTATCCAAGCTTCTTCAACGATTTTTCTCGAGACGGCTCGGGCGTATTCCCCAGCTCCCGACTCGTTTATCAGCCCTATGGCTCCAGCTATTTCGTCAGGCTCGGATGTATGGCTTGCGAGGATTTCACGGAGCCGGCTGCTTTTATCTGCGGGAAGATGTCTCAGGGCGTAAACGGTCATCAGCGTGTATTTTCCCTCGGTTATGTCGCCGCCAATCTCCTTTCTGTACTTCTCCTGCTCCCCGAAGATGTTCAGGTAGTCGTCCTGTATCTGGAAAGCCGTGCCGACAGCCTCTCCGAAACCCCCGAGCTCATCCAGTAAATCATACCTGCCGGCGTAGATGCAGGCTATCTCTACAGCAAACCTTGCGAGAGAGCCGGTTTTGTAGGAAGCCATCTGGAGATAGTCTTCCTCGGTTACCCCATCCACAAGCCCTTTGTGCCACACTATGTCAAGAGTCTGGCCGAGGCTGAGCTTAACCATCATCTCGACATATCTTCTCAGAAGCTGGGCCTGTTTTTCCTCGTCAGCATTTTTGGTGAGCAGGTATACCGGCAGGTAGTACAGGGCGTTTCCCGTGTTTACCGCTATGTCAACCCCGTAGATGAGATGGATGCAAGGCTTACCCCTTCTCAGGAGGCTTGAGTCCTCCACGTCGTCGACCATAAGCGTTGCGTTGTGGATTATCTCGGGAACGGCTGCCGCCAAAGCTATCTGCTCAAGCCTTCCGCCCAAAGCCTCGTAGGTCAAAACCGTCAACGCAGGCCTCCATCTCTTACCACCCCTGCTGAAAAGCTCCCAGAAAGGTTTCGACAAACCCTCTGTTAAAGACTCAGGGCTGTAGCGGAAACGTGGTTCCCCGAACTCTCTAACGAGAAAGCCGTGGCTGAAGGACTTGGGTATGAGCTTCTCCACAGCGGCTTCGACAGATGAAGCATACTCGGCAAGGAAGGCCATCACCTCCGATTCCAGGCTCATCATGTAGAAGAGCTTGGAAGATGGATTTAAGGCATCAACCCAGCCAGCACGGTGTTTTAAACTTTCACGCCGCGTTTCCTCAGGTATGCCGAGAGCTGTTCATATGACTGTCTAATTTCCTTCGTCACCTTCATCCTCTCAGCCAGGTATTCAGCATAGCTTCCTCCGAAGCCTGCGTACTTCATCAGATACCCCTCGGACGCCAGCGTCTTCTCCACGGTTACTAGGTATTCCTTTACGTCGGCGTGTGAAACAGGTTTGTAGGAGTCTATGTGCAGGATGTTTTTGATGTCCCACCTTGGCCTGGGAGGCGGGTTTTCATCCTTCTCACCTATGAGAAGGACTACTAACGGGATAACGCCCTGGGGTAGTTTAAACAGTTCCACGAATTTTTCACACTCCATAACTCCGCAGTCGAGAAGGAGTGAGCCGTATCCAAGGGCTTCGCAGGCGATTATCATGTTTTCGACAACCAACCCTGTTTCAAAAACGCTGAGAAGAACCTCGGCGGGATAAGTGTCAAACTTCAGGAAGTTGTCCGGGACCACGGACTGCAGAAAAGCAGCCAGCCTGTTTAAATCTAGGCAAACCAGCAAAACCGCTGAGGCTTGGCGAACGTTCTCCGACTCGCATATGCTGGCAGTCTGTTCAACAAGCTTTTCATCACTAACCCATATGATGGAGTACGCCTGCAGATAGGCTGGCGCAGACTGTCCAGCCTCGACGACCATAGACAATACATCCTCTCCCATAGCTGTTTTACGAAATCTTCTGATAGACCTGCGGGACAGAAGAAGACCTAGAGTACTCTGCTCCACTCTTCTTTTCAACAACAATAAAAGAAAAAGAGGGGGATATTTGTTTAGTGGTAGGATGCTACGGGCTTGATGCCTAGTTGTTCGAGGATTTTGTCAACGTCCTCGCTTGACTCTTCGGAGGCATGTTGGTCGACGATTGTGGGCGTTATGTCGTTGATCTCAACAACCTGTTCAGCGGATGAAAGGCCTGTCAAGATGAGTGAGACCTGCATCGTCGAGCTGTAAGAGTCGTCTATCCTAGCACCCCATATCACAAGCCCATCCTCACCCATAAGCTCCGAGATTATCTCAGCTGGCCTGGCGGCTTCAGCCAGCTGCATCTCCTCACCCCCGCATACATGTACGATGGCTCCGGAAAGGCCTTCGTAGGATGCGTCGAGAAGCGGGGACTGCAGGGCGCTGAAAGTGGCTTCCTCAGCTCTGTTAGGCGAGGAAGACCTTCCTATGCCAAGCGACGCAAGCTTCCCCCTTGAAACAACCGTTTTAAAGTCCTCGTAGTCTATGTTGATCAAGCCTGGTTTTGCGATGGACTCTGTTATGCTTTGTATCATGTTGCTTATTACTTCGTCGGCGAGGCTGAAGGCTCGGCGGAGGCCGTGCTGCGGGTAAAGCTCCAGTAGCTTGTTGTTGTCTATCACGACGGATGTGTTTGTATGGTTCTTCAGCTCCTCAAGCCCCTGCAACGCTATCCTCTTCCTCACCTGACCCTCGAAAGCGAAGGGAAGGGAAACAACTCCGACAACCGTAGCCCCTTCCTCCCTCGCAATCCTCGCTATCACCGGAGCTCCTCCAGTTCCCGTTCCTCCACCGAGTCCGGCGGCTATGAAGACTATATCTGAGCCCTCGAGCGCCCTGCGTATCTCTTCCTCAGATTCTTCAGCCGCTCTCCTACCCCTTACCGGGTCTCCGCCCGCTCCGCGTAATCGTGTTATCGTCTTGCCTAGGAGAAGCTTTCTGTCAGCCCTCACCATGTCGAGGTGCTGCAGGTCGGTGTTGGCTGCCACTGTGTAGACCCCGGTCAACCCTGAGGCTACCAGCCTGTTTACGGTGTTGCAGCCAGCTCCTCCGACGCCTATCAGCTTTATACGTATGTCTTCAGGGTTCTGGATGAATTCGAAACCGTTACTCACTTATCTGTACCTCCGTTCTGATGAAGTCTCGGAGGGCCATTCGGATCGCTTCAGCTCTGTTGGGATACAGCCTACGGCGTACGAGCTCGTCTATAGCCTGCAGGTATGGTTCAGGCAGATGCACCGTTACCACTTTCAACTTTTCCATCACCTCTTTCTTTAGGCCCGCACAACTGCGTAGATGATTATAACTATAGGTAATACAGATGTATTCTTTTCCAAGGCTTTTGGCTTGGATTTTCACCATCCACATGTTGTTTGAATGAGCAAAGAGATTAAGCAAAATCTATAATTTAATCAACTAATGATTATGCGGTCAGTCGGCGGTGGCCTACCGTGGATGATGAGGTCTGCGAGAAAGTTAAAAAAATTTTTGACCAGCTCGTCGCAGAATCAGCAGAAGATGTAGTAGTTCTTGTGGAAGGCGTAAGAGATGAGCAGGTTTTGAGAATGATTGGATTCACCGGCAGAGTTCTTCTCGCAAGCCGTTTACGCAGCGAGATGGGGAAAATGCCTAAGAGAGTGATTCTTCTGCTCGACTTTGACCGAGAAGGCTTGAAAAACATGAAGAAGCTGGCGAAGAAGTTGTCATCTGCAGGCGTCAAGGTTGACGAAAGCTATCACAAAAGACTGAGAATCCTGAAAAGGTATGGAATAACCACCGTCGAATCTCTTCGAAGCCTACTGCCCAACAGCTAACGGTGCGTTATTTCTTCAACAACACGGCGAAGATTGAGTTAAGCTCCTGAGCCGCGAACACATCGCCCTTGATCTTGATACGGCCTGAGAAAAATGCTTTGACGGCGTCCAGCTCCCCCTTCAAAATCGACACAAGGTCTTGGTGTGTTGACTCGATGGATGCGGAGGGGTTGGGGTGGAGGCCTTCGCTGACTGTCAGCCCTCCGGCGGTTGAATGTATGTAGAAGGCTTTCCCATCGCTCGGTTTGAACTGGACAACCTTGTTCCATCCAGCAGCCTTCTTAGAAGTCTCTGGATGTGTTTTCGCAGCCTCGACAAGCCTCTGTGCATGCATCAACGCTTCATCGGCGGCCATCATCTAATAATTCGAAGGACAGCTAATAAACCTGTCGCATCAAAACCACCGGACGTGAAACATGTTTATACATCTTTTCATCAGTAATTCTTCAGGCATGCGGCAGTATCTTGACATGCTCGAGCATGGTTCGGCGTGGCGGATACCAAAGCTTTTCAACGCAGGCTCGGCTGTCCTGCAGAACGAAGGCTCCTCGACAGCCATCATCAACGTAGATGAAGAGGGCTTTGTCTCAGTCTACTCCTTCAACGACATGCTGCGGTTTTCCAGCGTGGTTGCGAATGGTTTGAGGGAGAACGGTGTTGGTCGAGGCGATAGAGTTGTTTTACATCTTCTCCAAGGACGTGAATTCGTTGGCTGTCTGCTGGCTGTTTACAGGCTTGGAGCTATTGCTGTTACAGTGCCTGCTCTGCTGGGAAGCGAAGCCGTTGAATACCGTGTGAAGGACAGCGGCGCTAAAGCCGTGGTAGTTGACCAAGCTCTCAAACACAAGCTTTCAAACATCAACACAGAGCAAACCAAGATTTTTGTAGCCAACGGCGAGGGTGGAGAAAAGACGCAGGGCCTTGAAGAGCTCATGGGCGGCTTGGCTTCGTTCAGCGACGTTGAAACATCATCCGATGAAGCAGCCCATATCTTCTACACATCCGGCACCGAGGGGCCTCCGAAAGGCGCTGTCCACGCCCACCGCTGGATACTAACCCACATACCTTGCTTTAAGCTGGCGTACGACAACGGGCCAAGAGAGGATGATGTTTTCTGGACCCCGGCTGACTGGGCTTGGATAGGCGGGTGTGGAAACCTACTTCTCACAGCACTCCTCTTCGGCAGGCCCGTCGTTGCCGTCAGGAGGCTGGGCAGGTTCGACCCAGCCAAAGCCTACGAGGTTATGGAGCAGTTCAAAATCACATGCAGCTTCATACCTCCTACTGCTTTGAGGATTATGAGACGCTTCAACCCAGAGCCTTTGAAACATTACAATCTCTCGCTAAGGGCTGTGCTGAGCGGCGGGGAGCCTGTCACGGCGGAGATTGTCGAATGGGGGCGGAAAGAGATGAACGCATCCATTAACGAAACCTACGGCCAGACAGAGGCAAACCTGTTGACGGCGAACTCGGCTGCAGCAGGAATACTGAAACCCGGCTCCGTCGGAAAACCCGTCCCAGGCCATGTCATACAAATCCTCGACGAGGCTCTTAGGCCTTTGCCTGCAGGTGTTCTGGGCCACATAGCTCTCAAGCTCCCCGACCCAGCAGCCTTCCTCGGCTACTGGAGAAACCCCGAAGCCACAGCCATGAAGATGCGAGATAGCTGCCTGCTTACGGGTGATTTGGGTTGGATGGACACGGATGGATATGTCTGGTTCAAGTCGAGGGCCGACGACCTGATAAAAACCTCGGGTTACAGGCTCTCACCCTGGGAGGTGGAGCAGGCTATCAACAGGCATCCAGCTGTTGAAGAATCAGCCGTCATAGGCGTCCCCGACCCCGAAAGATACCAAGCGGTTAAAGCCTTCATAGTCCTCAAGCAAGGGTTTGAGCCATCCACGCAGCTTGTCGAAGAACTATGCGAAGCAGTCAGAAAAGCCGTCGGACCGCATGCAACTCCGAGAGACGTGGAGTTCGTTAAAGAGATACCTAAAACCGCAACGTTTAAGCTGAAGCGGTCTGAGCTGCGGAAAAAGCTGGGGTAACGTTTTTTATCAACTTATGACCCCATTAGCCCACTTATGACCCCATTAGCCGCAGACCCCTTCTCAACAGTCCCAAAAACCAGCCTCCAAGCCTTCTACGACAGGGAGAATGAGCTACAGCAACTACAGCGGGCTGTGAAGGATGGGAGCAGGCTTGTTCTGGTTCTCGGCGTCAGACGCATAGGCAAGACATCGCTGATCAGAGTTGCTTTAAACCAGCTCAGCAAACCCTACGTCTTCATAGACCTGAGAGCCTTGGAATCATACGAGGACAGGTCTCTCTACAGGCTGCTGGCAGACGAGCTCAACAAAATAGTTCCGTTGTCTAAGAAAATTCTCCAGTACCTGAAACGTGTGCGCGGTGTTTCCGTTGGGGATGGGATGGTTTCCCTCGCAATCGGCAGGGATAAACCGAACATCATCAGCATGCTGAGGACGTTGGATGCTTGGGCTGCTGACGAAGGCTTTACGTTGCCCATTGTCTTCGATGAGGCACAGGAATTACGGTTCTTTAGGGGTGGGAGGCGTCGTATCGACTTCAGAAAGATACTAGGCTTCTGCTACGACAACCTTGAAAGAACAACCATCATACTGTCGGGCTCCGAAATAGGACTCCTCTACAGCTTCATCGGAGCTGATGACCCAAGCTCGCCTCTTTACGGCCGCCATTACGCTGTAATCCAGCTGGAAAGACTCAGCAAAGAGAAATCTGTTGATTTTCTGAGGAAGGGGTTTGAGTACCATGGGATAAAGCCGTCTGAAGAAATCTTGGCTAGAGCCGTTGAAGAGTTTGACGGATTAATTGGCTGGCTGACGTATTTTGGGGCTGAGGCTGTGAGGCTCTACAGGCATGATGTCAGACCGACACTTCAGGAGTTGACGAGGCTCGTGCGAGCAAAAGCGGTTGAGCTCTGCGCCATCGAACTTGAAAAACTTTACTTACGCTCTCCTCTCTACTTAGGGTTGCTGGCTGACGTCGGCAGCGAGGGCAGCACTTGGTCTGAGTTGAGGATTGCTCTGGAGAAGAGGTTCAAAAGGACTGTAAGTGACCCACAGCTATTCACACTTCTCCAAAACCTCGAAAACCTCAGCTACATCAAGAAGGACCAGGGGCGTTACAAGGTTTTAGACCCAGTCACGGCTGAGGCGGCTAGGATGCTGCTTGACAGAAGGCTTCGCAGACCATAGACTAATATCGGAACCAGGTTGGTGGTTTTACGTGGTTGTAAGTAGAAGGGGCAGAAGCTTTTTCGAGAGGGTTGTGACGCCTGTTGTCAGCGTTTTTGCCCGCGCTGGTTTTACTCCCAACATGCTTACTTTTTTGGGGCTTGTGGCTACGGCTGCATCGCTATTATTCTACATGCTTGCAAAAGCCAACAGCATTTACTTTTTGTTTGCAGCGTTGTTATTAGCTGTGGGCAGTCTGTTGGATGGGTTGGATGGGCCACTAGCACGTCACACGGGCAGACAGTCGAACGCAGGGGCTTTCCTCGACTCTTTCATCGACAGAGTCTCCGACACACTCATCGTTGTTGGCTTCATGCTGACAGGTTTTATTGACGGGTTTCTCGCGGTAGCCATGCTGGCTTCAAGCATGTTGGTCAGCTACGCAAGAGCGAGGGGTGAGTCGTTGAACGTCAGTTTGAGGGAAGTAGGGTTTGGCGAAAGGGCTGTGAGGCTTCTCGCAGCGATAGCGGGAACGTTGCTGGCCGTCGTCCATCCGCTGGCCCTTCAAGCCTCAGCAATCTTCATCACCGCTGTTTCGACTGTTACAGCCGTCCAAAGAGCCTGGGCAACGATATCCATTCTCTCGGGGAGGAGATAGCCGTGGAAAAGATTGTGCTCAAACCGATAGGCTACGTGTCTCAGGGCATGCCCGTCGACAAAACCGTGAAATGGAACCGCTGGACAGACCCCTCAACCATTATAATCAACGAAGAATACCGCCCCGGGCTCGAAGGTCTCGAAGAATACAGCCACGTGTTCATCATCTACTTCATGCTCGTAAGCCATCCAGCCGAGCTGAAGATAAGGCCGAGGAGCAGAGCCGACATGCCTGAGGTAGGTGTTTTCGCCTCAAGGGCTCCCAGCAGACCAAACCCGATAGGCTTGACCGTCTGCAAGCTCCTCGAGGTTGGTGAGGGTTTTTTGAAGGTTGTCGGCTTAGACGCTTACACGGGAACGCCTGTCCTCGACATAAAGCCCTACGACTACTACGACATCGTCGAAAAACCACTGGTCCCAGAATGGTTCAAGCGTCTATGGCTGGAGAGAAATAGCTCAGCCGATCTCCTGAGGGCGTTTGAAGACGATTGAGCCTTCGACAAAGTTTACCTCATAGACCTCGTTGACTTCGAGCTTGACGTTGAGCATGTCGTATTCCTGCTCGGTGATGTAGAGGATTATTTTCGGGAAGATGTTTTCGCGGGTTACAGGCATAAGGCCCATCGACTGAAGCTGCAGCATGGCTGTTTGAAGCATCCTCTGCACCATCAGCGACTCCTCGCCAAATCCCGCAGGCTGGAAACCGCCGCCTCTCCTAACCTCGACAAGCTCGATAATCTTCCCCGGCCTCATCGTCTCCGGGTCCGTGTAACTTGTGATTCTCTGAACTTTGACCAACACCAAGCCAGTTCCCTTCGGAAAGCTCTGCTGCAAACAAACTCACTAACATCAATATAAAGGCTTAGCTCAAACCCTGAAACACATCACACACCACAACACCTTCAGCGGCAACGGTCTTCAACCATCTACCATCTTTCATCGATTGATACTGCTTTTTTGAAAGTAGGTGTAGCTCCGCCCTTTCGAGAGACAGGTTTGTCCTAAACACGTTGTAGACCGTGTCGCCGTCGCACACTTGTTCGTCGTAAACTATCAAGATGTCTACGTCGCTCGACGCCGTGAACCTTTTCACCGCATAAGAGCCGAATACAACAACCTTCAACAACCCAAGCCTGTTTGAAAGCCTGTCAACGGCCTCACGCACCCTTGAAACAACATCATCCAAACTATACTTTGGATAAAATATCTTTACAGAACCCGAGGATTCTCTCCGCATAGTATATCATTCTCTCAGCCTCTACTTTTGTGTATCTTCTGCGTGGGGAGAGGGATGGGTGTGCGTTTGGGTATCGGGTTGGTATGTATGCTTTATCCAGCTCCAGCGAATACCTTAGAAGCTCTTCGTCTACCGTGGTTTTTTCTCTGAGGCTTATGAGCAAGTCGTAAACGGAATGGCCCCACGCCTCGGCTCCGAGCTTCTGGAAGACAGCTTTCACCGCTTTTTCAGCCGACTGCTGGGCGGAGAAACACGCCCAGTCATAAAAACCACGTTCCAGGTCGGATTTCGCATGCTCAAGGTCCCCTTCCGCCTGATCTATCCAGTCCCGACTCCTCTCAACCACATGTTTTCACAGCTAGTACGGGTATAAAAACAAGTGATGGCTGTTGGTTTAAAGCTCCATCCTAGCCATCCAGCCGCCGGCAAAGCGTGTGGTTTTCCAAACACGGGCAGAAAACGTTCATGCATTTCTTCACGCAACGGTTTCCAAAACCAGTTTGCCGGCAAGAGTCTCCATGACAAACTAATTTAACAGAGACAAGGATTCAGGGTGAACAAGGTATTTCTGAACACGGCCTGCCTTGCTTAAAACACGAACCTCACCCCTCTTCTTGACGACGAGCTTCAGTAGACTCTGGTATGGACTGTAGCAGGATTTGCGGACGGAGTTGCCTAGGCTGTTGAGCATCATACCGACTGTCTTACCGGTAGTTTTTTCAATGTAGGGCTTGTATCCAAAGCCCATCTGCCGTGAAGCTTCGGCGATAACCCCTGACAGAATGTCTGAAGCTACGTCGCCAGTGCTTCCAACAACCCATGGCGGGATGTTAGCGTTCTCCGACGTCTCAACGGCGGTCAACCCTTCCTCACCAAACAACAGAAAACATCTAACATATCCTCCGCCCAGTGTTTTCAGCGTGAAAACTTTCTTCCAGCAGTCTAAAGCGAGTAAAACTCTCTCTTCATGCATGTGGGTTTTTCACATTTCCTCCTCGGTTTTCTCTTCCTCCAGCTCCTCGAGATAGCGTTGGTATTCGTCTGCGTCCATCAGCTTGTCCAGCTCCGACGGGTCTGAAAGCTCTATCTTAGCTATCCAGCCCTCGGTGTAGGGTGATTCGTTGAGTATCTCCGGGTGGTCGAGGAGCTTTGAGTTAACTTCGACTATCTTCCCCGAGACAGGCGAGAATACGTCGGCCGTGGATTTAACGGATTCGACGGTTCCCAAAACCTCCTTAGCCTTGATCTTGACGTTTATGTGAGGTAGCTCGATGTAGATAATCTCCCGCAGCTTTTTCTGAGCATAGTCAGTTATCCCCACGTAAGCATACTTCTTCTCACGCCTAACCCATTCATGGTCCTTGGTGTAAAGTAGGTCCCCGGGTATTTCGTAGTTCTCCGACATAATCCACGGAAAGCCTAAAAAGGTCTAATATATATCTGTCTACTCTCCCAATCGGCGGTAAACTGTCGCAAGTAGTGGGTAATTCTGGAGGCCGCCGGCAAGCGACACATGTTAGCCCATAGGCTTATTCTGCGGGGAAAACAGCCCATCATCAGATAAGACGACGGTTTAAAGGGGTTGGCGTGAGTGTATGTTGCCGAAGCCCGAGAGCGCTTTCAGGGGTTTTGTAGGGTGGCTTCTCTGGGGATTATGGTCTGCGGCTGGATGCTGAGCCTTATGCTCAGAAGCCACCAAGCCAGTAGCTTTCCTTTCTTAGTCAAACTATACACAACCCTGACTGGCGTGTTCTCGGCCTGAACCGTTTTTGCAACCAGCCCATTTTTCTGGAGTTTTCTCAGCCTCTCAGAAGCAACTTTCCAGCTGAGTCCGTCCAAGCCGTTGACCAGGTCGACGCTGTACATAGGGCCCTTCAACAGGCTTGTCAAAATCTCCTTTAACCACTTGCATTTTAGCACCTCTGCCAAAGCCTGAGGCGGTATCTCGGAAGCTATGGGTGTGAGGAGCTTTGTTGTCCGCTCTCCCGCCTCCGTCAACACATACCTAGCGCCCTCAACCCTGACCAGCCCGTTATACTGCAGTAGCGAAAGCTTTCTAACAAGAACGGTTGGCTTGACGTCAAGCTTTTGCACGAGCTCGGAAAACCTCAGCGGACCTGCCGTCATGGCTGAGAGTATGGGTACAGTATGCTTGCATCTGAAGATGGACGAGGCTGCCGTGTCATAGTGAGGCTGGAGAGTCATCGGCTTGCGGCTTCCTACAAAAAATATAAACATTTAGAGGTTGACGGACAGTTACTTTCTGGTAACAGCCTTACCGTTTTGTCAGCTAACTCTCAAATATGCAGGACGATGGCGTAAACGCATGAACGTGCAGATCCCAGGATACACATACGGCTCGAAGGAGGTGGCGAAAGCCCCTGTCAGCGACGACGAGTTCAAGCTGTTGAAGACGACGGTTTTGATGACTGACGAGGACATCAAGTACCTCCGTTTGGCTGGAGAGGTTTTGAAGGACCAGGTTGAAGACGTTCTGGACCTTTGGTATGGATGGGTTGGCTCACACAAGCATCTTGTCTACTACTTCGGGGACAGGAAAACGGGGCAGCCCATATCAGAGTATCTGCAGGCTGTGAGGAGA
This sequence comes from Candidatus Caldarchaeum sp., assembly GCA_038896555.1. Taxonomy (GTDB): domain Archaea; phylum Thermoproteota; class Nitrososphaeria_A; order Caldarchaeales; family Caldarchaeaceae; genus Caldarchaeum. The sequence goes on from JAWACZ010000024.1 coordinate 17,029, forward strand.
CGGTTTGGCCAGTGGATTCTGGACACGTGCTTTAGAGGGTATGACCGCGAGTGGCTTGACTACCAGTATGAGATAGGTCAACGTCATCACAGGTCGAAGAAGAATAAGACGGACAAAGTTGACTCAGTCGAACACATTCCGCTGAGATACATGATTGCGTTCATCGTCCCCATAACAGCGACCATCAAACCTTTCCTTGCTAAGAAAGGTCATTCGCCGGAGGAGGTTGAGAAGATGCACAGCGCTTGGTTTAAGGCTGTGACGCTGTCGGTGGCGTTGTGGAGCATCCCCTACGCAAACAAGGGCGAGTGGTAGGCTTATCGGAAAAGCTCTCTAAGGTCTTTCGCCTCCCCTCTCTTAACATACATTATTTTTGTGTCGATTTTGACGCGTAGCCCGAGGCTTCTGAATAGGTTGTAGAGTTCTCCGCCTTCTATCGGCTCCGTTATCTTCCCAGCCTTTATCAGCTCAGCAAGCTTCTTCACTATGGCCATGGTTTCCTGAGGATATTGTTCTAGGGCTGCTGAGAGAACTTCCCCACCCCTCTCACCCAGCCTTGACCTGACAATCTCGAGCGGCGAAGGCTCAACATCCTGGGCCGTCTGCTGTTTCCCCGCCTCCTGCTGCACCTTCTGCGACATCAGCTTCATCATCCGCTTGAGCTGCAGTCTTTTCAGCTCTATGTCTTCCTCGGACATACAGGGTCACGCAGGACGTCGTACACCAAGCTTGACGTTATGCAAAAGCACCGAGGGGCCTCCGAACCAGACGGGTATGCCCTGCATAGGGTCTCCTTTCCCGCAGTAGCCCGCGTAGAAGCTGAGGTCGTCTCCCACCGCCGCAACCGACGACCAGAGGCCTTTCGTCGTAAGGTCGACCACAGGGTCTCTTACCATCTCAGCCAGCTCTCCATCCCTGATCAGGTAGGCGACGACGCCGACGTATCTCTGGTTCCAGCGACGGTCATCGATGTTCCATTCCTGGTAGGATTTGATGTAAACACCGTATCTAACCTGCTCGAGGAGCTCTTCGAGGCTTTGGTCGCCGGGCTTGAGGTAGGTGTTCGCCATCCTTACAATCGGCTCACGGCTGTAGCTGCTCGACCTTGAGGCGCCGTTGCTGTGTGTGTTCAGCTCGGCCGCCGTTTCCCTGTTGTGGAGAAGCTCGTTCAAAACACCTTTGTCGATCAAGACTCGCTCACGTGATGCTACGCATTCGTCGTCGTAGAGATAGTAGCCGAAGGAGCGGGGCAGCCTCGGGTCATCCACAACCGTGACGTGCTCCGACCCTATGCGTGTGCCAAGCAGCTCGGGCTTGACGTAAGTCTCACCTGCTTGAGCAGCCTCACGCCCAAGCATTCTGTCAGCCTCGCCCGGATGGCCGCATGACTCGTGGCAGATAAGCCCAACAATCTCCGAGCCTAAAACAACGTCCAACGCCTCTTTAGGCGGCTCCACTCCTTTAGTCAAAGCCATGCTTATGTCGCTTGCCTCAGAACCCATCCTTTGAGGTAGGTCCCATCTCTCAACCGCCTCCCATCCAGCTGCCTCGCCCAAATTCTCGAAACGCTGCACAGAGCCTTTCTGAGGATGGTAGGCAGTGATTATGTAGTTGCATGCCGCTCTGCTGACCTTATACCTGCTGTCGGCCCCGTCGCTGTTGACTACATGTTTCTCGGTGTCCCATCTGCCAACCGTTATTAGACGTGAGACAAGTTTTACACCGTGTTTCTCAGCCTGTTCGACGGCGGTTTTATCAGCCTCTTTCAACAGCTCTATCTTGTCGTCAACGTCAACGTCATCGAACTTTACGCGAGGCTTTTTAATGTCGGACGCCGTGGCAAGTTTTTCATCTGACATTCTTATCTTCTGCGACTTGTGGGCAGCCGCTTTAGCCATGGAATAGGCTTCAGCCACAGCCTTTCTGACCGACGGGCGGTCAAGCTTGTTAATGTATGCGAAGCCCAGGCTTTCGTTAACCAAAAGCCTGATACCCACACCCTTCTCCACCGACTCGGCTGAGACTTCGGGAACCCCGTTTTTCAGCAAGATTTCAGACTGGTGATCCGCTTGAAAACGCGCCTCAACATAGGAGGCGCCTAGCTCTGCGCCTCTCTTCAGCACAAGGTTGAGGATCTCCTCCATGCCTGTCTCAAACAGTGTGGCGAAATTATTAAAGTTAGTATTTCGTGTCTTTTGTTGCTTCAGCTAGGTAGAGCAGGGTTTTCGCCCTGTGATATACAAGCCGTGCTCTTTCAAGCATCGTGAGCCTGTCTCGTTCCTCTAAGTCGGGCGACTGGCTGGAAAGCCTTTGAATAAGCTCTTCAAGCATTACGACGACAAGGTCGAGCCGAGCCTCCATCGCCACCATCCTCTCACAGTACTCGAGCTGTTCCTTCAGCGACGGGAGGGCGTCAGCCTTGCCGACCGTCATCTCATCCGACAACAGGGCGTAATCCAGGGATAATAAGTTTTTCCTATACTGTAATATACCGAGTTAACAAGGGGGTTGCTGTGGAACAGTTTCATCCAAAGGTTGAGTGGTCTGTTCTCGTGGAGACAGTTCATGCACTACCGCTTTATGCTAGTCATAAAGCCTACGTTCGCGACAAAATACTTCTCAACAAGCCTGATGTGACGGTTGAAGAGCTTGTGAACAGGCTTGGGATGACTCGGGGGGAGGCCATGGTAATCCTCTGGGAGCTGAGGAAGACAGGCAGCGAAGTGCTTGAAATGCTCAAGATAAAAGACGTTGAGAAACCACGCTACACCCTCGCAGCGTTGGGCGGAACATTCTCCATCATACATGTAGGGCATATGGAGCTGTTTCTGACAGCTTTCCAGACCGCTGAAAAAGTAATCATAGGCGTTACGTCAGACACTTACGCGTCGACGCTGTCGAAAACACACTCCATCCCACCCTACGAAGAGAGGACGAGGATGCTCAAGCAGTTTCTCGCAGGGCAGGGCTGGCTTGAGAGAAGCGAGGTAGTGAGGCTGGACGACCCTTACGGCCCAACAGTTGAAGACCCCATGATAGAGGCTTTGATAGTCAGCCCGTCGACATCCTATAGAGCTGTGGAGATAAACTCGAAAAGAGCGGAGAGGATGATGAGGTCTTTAGAGGTTTTCGTCTGCCCGCTCGTCGTAGCCGAGGACGGCCACCCCGTTTCAACCACGCGTGTGATGAAGGGGGAGATAACGGCTGAGGGCAGGCTTGTGAGGCGGGAGGGCTAAAACAGTGTAGGCACGAGGTTTGTCAAAACCAAGTAAGAAACCAACATGATGAGAAACGATGTTTTCTTGGAAGTGGCGTGAAGCGCTGAAACACAAAACCCTAGATAGACTGATGTAAGAGCCTTCCACGCAACGTTTCTGAAGAGGCTCAACTGGACGAGAAAAGCTCCCGGCTCTCCTCTCACCGCAGCCACGGATGTCAACACGACGTTTTTGACGTTCAGGTTTGTGAAGCTGAAGCTTTCGACAGTTATTTTTTCCGGCAGCGTGTGGGGAGGAGCTGAGGGCTGAGAAAGCGTTGCATGAAGCTGCGTTGTTCTCAGAATGGTTTTTATCTCCTCAGCCGTGTAAGCACTGCTCTCGACAGGCGTCTGATTCTGGTAAACACGTGTGACGTTTGCTTTTCTGGCGTAAAGTATTTCAGCTTCGACGGCGACCTTCTCTCCGTCAGACCCTGTCCACGAAAGCTTAGCTCCGTGGAAAACCACGTCCGTGAATTCAACCCCGAACACGTAGTATTTTTCAGAAGGGGCGCCGACGACTAACGCAACGTATACAGCGTTGACGAAAGCCAGTATCATGAAAAGGTGAAGGACTGCGTTGATGAAAGTTTTCATTGACGACGTGGATTTTCCGAAGAACCTGCCCATGATCCTCCCCACCCCCACAAGCATCACCAAAGCGACGAAAACAGTCGTCAGGCTTGACATCACCAGATAGTCTGGGCTGAAAAGCTTTATCTCCGTCATCGAATACTCCCCCAAAGCAACCTCATAGACTGTTTTGTAGCCGAGGATGTAGATCGAGACAAGTATCTGAGAGACAGCCGCCATGCCGAAGACTGTCAAGCCTTTCTTCAGATGGGGCTGAGACTCCAGAGAAGTGAAGAAGCGTGAAGGACGGCTGAAAAACGTAAGCAAGCTCATCCCGAAAAGCTTGTTGGACACGCTATTAGACTGTATCCTGAAACGGCTTATATACAGGTTTTAAATCAGCACGTTAGGATGGTGCAAGTTGTCCTAACCTTCGACCCCTCGCTGGGGCACAGGTTTCACGACTTCCCGCTGTTAAGCTTCCTCCCATGCGCCCCCGTAAAGTATGTTCCAAGCCCGGTTTACCATTACCTCTCGCTTCCAGACGTGCCCTACGACTCTCATGGAA
>JAWACZ010000025.1:0-19482 GCA_038896555.1 Candidatus Caldarchaeum sp.
AGCGCCAGCATGCTAAAACCGATTCATTTTTGTCGGCGGTTTTTGTGGATGGCTTTTCTGGCTTTGGCTAAGCATCCGGCTTTGGGGCTGAAGACGGCTGTGAAGATGATGTTGGCTGCTGCGAAGGCGAGGAGGAGAAGACCGGCGATGCTCGACGGGTTTGTCGACAGCATGGTCAGCGGTACTGTGAGGGGTGTGAGCATTGAGGCCAGCGGGCCTGCGGTGTACATGGCTGCGTATCCACGTGGCGTGGCTCTGCTGGCTTGTCGGTCGATTTTTAATCCAAGCGCGATGGGCAGCGTTCTGAATGGTTTGGGTATGACGGCGAGTCTGACTATGTTGCTGAGACCGATGTAGTAGTTGCTGAACCTTATGCCTACGATTCTTCCGACGACGTAGTGTGCGATGTCGTGGGTGAAGAACCAGAGAAGCATGAAGGCTATGATGCCGGCGATGAAACGTCCGCCAGTGAAGCTGAACGGCTGGAGAAACAGCAACGCATACGCCGCCACTATTCCTGCGACGCTTACCAGGCTGCCTGCTGCAAGGCTTATTCTGAACGGGTCACGGTAAACGGGTTTCTCAGCGGCTCCGAAGCTGTGTTTGACGGCCTGCGCGCGGTATTCGAGGATTTTTCTGAAGAAACGGCCTGCGAACGGGTTGCGCGACCGCAGCATCATCTCCTCTACTACAAGCGAGCCTGAATCGCTCGGCTCAACAGAGATGGTGTGCTCGAGCCTGCCGAAGGGGAAGTCGAGGGTTTCATGATGCTGCTTCAAGCCTGGAAGCTCCTGTATTCTGAACCGTGCTGTGAAAAACTGGCCGAGAAGCCTGAAACCCACCGTGTAAACATCACCCTCACGTGATACAACCCTCATCCCCAACTCCGCCGGCCAGACCTTCCCCATGTTCTCAGTGTTGCGGAAAAACCCGTAAACCACGTCAGGGCCCGCGGGTAAAACATACTCAAACCTATAACGCCACAGCAAACCAAAACCACACAAAACCACTCCGTTAAAATATGTTGCGGAAACTTCCAGCCAACAGCTTGCTTAACCATTTCAGCAACCGCTATGCACAGCTTCCAAATCATTGAACAGAGATGGAAACGAACCTACAGTTCCTCATCAACGACTGCCGACACGATTTTCTTTCAGCGACTGCTTAAATAGACGCTACCGCTAAACACAGATGGCAATGCCCAAGAAGGAAGAGATAGAGACGCTTCTGACAAGGTCTAAACGTTTCTTCGAAACGGCTGAGCATCAGACGAGCGTTGGCTACTATGACCTGGCAATGTTCAGTTTGGAACAGGCTCTCCAGCTTTTTCTGAAGGCGAGGCTGCTGGAGAACGGCGTCGACTACCCACACACTCACAGCGTCACATCCTTGCTGGAGATGTTGGGAAATGTTTCACGCGGCAAAGAACAAGTAATTAGAACGTTGTTGGAGAAGCATCTGACCGAGCTGGGTTTGCTCGAGGACGCTTACATAACCTCGAGATACGTGCCGAGGGAGTATAGAAGAGAAGAGGTTAAGAGAGTTACGAAATCTGTGAGGGAGCTGATGGAGAATGTCTGAAAAGCTTCTCATCGAAGAGGCTTTGAAGAGGAGGGAGGTTTTCGCCAACTTGGAGAAACATCTGGAGGAGGTGAAGCGGGCTGTTCTGGCGGTGGATGAAAACGCCGAGGTTTATCTTTTTGGGTCGGTGGCTGAAAAAAGGTACACTCTCTCAAGCGACATAGACATTCTCATAGTGACGGACAAAGACCACGTGATGGTGCGGTCGGCTCTTTGGAGAGCTGGTGTGAGGCCTCCCTTCGAGCTACACATCCAGACACGCGAAAAAGCACAGTCCTTCATCGGAAGAGCAAAAACAAGAAAAATCTGATTAGGTAAATTTTGTCAAACCGAGCTTCCGCATCATATTCATCAACTTTTCAATCAGTTCAGCAACACGTCACATCCCCAAATCAAATCATCTACGCATTCCGGAGGTTATCTAGTCAATCCGCTCCCTTAACCTACGATTGTTTAACGTATTCCTTAACGTCACAGCAAACTAAAAACACACAACACCATTCCGTTAAAATAGCTTTCGAAAACTCTCAACGCATGGGTTGTTGCAACCTTTTTAGCAATCGCTATGCACAACTTTCAGTACATTGAACAATGACGGAAACGACTGCTGCAGCTCTTCATCTGTTGCGTCTGCGATTAGATTGTCCACAGGTTCCTCGTTACGCAGATAATGTTTCACCTCGTCGGGATTAAGGTGTCTTTTCCGAAGTATTCTGATGAGCTTTGCGATGTCTTCCTCGATGTTTCTCTCCTCGCCGTTGACCGCAATCCATAAACGCGCTTCTTTATCACCAAGCTTTACTTCAAGAAGCGCTGAACGGCGCCAACTTTGCGCTTTGGGAATAGTTACTCCAAATTGCTGTAAGCTTTGTGTTATTTCAGCAAGCCATTGAGGTTTGTTTTTAAAATGTTCCACATCACATATCCATAGAAAGCGATTAACAGGATATTTCTCCATTAAAATTCGCACCTGCCTTAGAGAACTCAGACCAGTAATTCGATGCGGTCGATGCAGTGCATGTGGCTGCAACCAAAAAAGATACTTGCTTCCGCGTTGTCCGTTGATTTTTCCGCAGATGCTGTTGATTACTCTTATTTCTGTCTGTCCGTCGCCAGTTAACAGTATTACTGCCCCGCTGTCCTGTATTTTGCTTGGGTCTATGTTTTTAATCAATTTCATGTTGTTTATTTTAGTAGTAGAAGGTCTGCAAGCCTTCTGGGGTCTGTTCCATGCTCGATGAATGTTTGGAGTTCATCGAGAGTCAGGGTTCTACGCATCAGGATGTCGTCGGGAGTTTTGCTGAGCGTTATCACCTGCATGTGTTTCGGCCCCACATCAGTCAAAGTGTGCAGCACATCTATGCTGTGCGTGGAAATCACTATCTGCCAGTCTTTGCTCGCAAGCCATCTCAAAACATTTTCAAGAAGCGAGGGGTGCATAGAAGCTTCTATGTCATCCCAGAGAACGATGGATGGTTTAGCCGCCTCAAACCACAGAAGCGGAACTATTACACGTTGTACGCCGGCGCCAATCTCGCTCAGCCTAATGTAAGCTGATGTCCCGTCGGGAAACTCTTTTCTCGCCTGCAAAATCCAAATGCCCTCTTTTTGTAGAAACTGAGGTATAATTTCTGTAAATTTATCCGAAACTGCTGGATTTATCACATCCCTGACAACATAGTTATGGGCCCTAGTTTTCTCCAGCGCCTTCCAAGTATTCTCTCGAACTAACTCATTTTGAATAAATCTATAAACGTCAGGTGAAGTGTAGCAACTTACATTCCTTGATTCAAAAATTGAATCAGTAATTACATGTTGTACCAATTTAGTTTGTGTGTCGATTTCGTATTTTGCGTTGGCCTCATCACCTTGAAAGGTCAGGGTTGCTTGACCGGCATATCCGTATACAAGTGAATCAGTTCTACTATTATGTTGACTGATAATAAAATTTAAACGTGAAAACGACGTCATGGGTAGTGTGGCGTCTGGTCTAGGCAGCAGGGCTAGTGCTTCTAGTACTGCTGTTTTTCCGGAATTGTTTCTGCCCACCAGCACGTTAAACTTCTTTAAGGGTATTGGCTCGGCCGTCTCCCTGATGCCCCTGAACCCCTTCAGCTCAAGCCCCGTTATCACGGCGGTCGTGTAGAATGTGGCTGGGATGTATAAAACGTTGACGTATCCCCAGCCTTTATTTTTAGCGGGAATTCTTGGATTCGATGATGTCCTACCGCCTCATGCGAAACCATATTCCAGCGAGGACTGTTTATGTATGTTCTGCGGGTAAACCTTGATGGATGCTGCGGCGACGTTCACGAAAGTAATCGAGTCTGATGGATAATGATGGCCCAGCTCCTTCGTCTTATGTATTATTTTATATACTACCATGTGTAATACCATGGGAAGATACGTAACCGTTTCCGCAAAAATCCCCTACGAGCTGAGGCAGGAATTGAAGAGAATGAAGGTAAAGCCATCGCAGGTGATTAGGAGAGCTCTCGAAGAAGAGGTGAAGAGGAAAAAGCTGGAAAACCTTTTGAAAGAGCTGGATGATGTGAGGAAGTTTCTGACAAGCCCCGAGGAAAACGTTAGGCTGATTAGGGGGGTTAGGGATGAAAGATAGGCTCTTTGATTCTTCGGCGTTGATCAACTGTGTGTGGCTCGGCAAAGCCTCAAAGCTTGTTGGCCACTATTCTGTCAGGCTTGCCAAGTTTGAGGTTGGAAAATATGTTTGGAAAAGACGGGGCAGCATGAGACGTGAAGATTCTCTGACCGTGTTTGAAAAACTTCAGGCGCTAATCACATTGATGAAAAACGCACCGTTAAGCCTCACGGACGCTTTATCGCTGGCCGTAAAGGAGAACATAACCTTCTACGACGCAGTCTATCTCCAAGCAGCTATCCAGAACGGTTTAGAGCTTGTGACCGACGGTTCAAAACTGTATAACGCCGCTAGGAAGTATGTGGGGGTTTTGAGAAGCGCTGAGATTTGAGTTGTTAGAGTTCTTGTAGCTCGTATGTTCTTGGGTCTGTGATTTTTCCTGTGAGGGCTGTGGCCGCTGCTGTGAGAGGGCTTGCGAGATGTGTCCGTCCTCCCACGCCCTGCCTGTTCTCGAAGTTGCGGTTGCTTGTCGAAACACAGCGTTCTCCAGGCCTCAGCCTGTCCTCGTTCATGGCGATGCACATGCTGCATCCTGCGTTGCGCCATTCGAACCCAGCCTCGATGAATATGCGGTGTAAGCCCATCCTCTCGGCTCTCCGTTTCGTCAGCTGACTGCCTGGGACAACCAAAACCCTGACGCCCGGTGCTTTCTTATGTCCTTTGACGAGACGAGCCACATCAATCAGGTCAGAAAGTCTTGCGTTTGTGCAAGAGCCTATGAAGACTGTGTCAACCGTAACGTCGGATATCTTCATACCTGGCTTAAGGCCCATGTATTCGAGAGCTCTTGCGACTGATTTTTTCTCAGCTGGGTCGTCGAAGTCGTCGGGTGAGGGAATTGTTTCGGTGACTCCGACTGTCATGGCTGGGTTTGTGCCCCAGCTCACCTGCGGCTCGAGGGTTGAGACTTCGAAGGAGTGGGCTGTGTCGTATTTTGCTCCCGGGTCTGTCTTCAGGCTCTTCCAGTATTTGACAGCTTCATCCCATTCGCCGTCCTTCGGGCTGAAGGGCGCGTCCTTTAGGTAGGAGTAGACTTTTTCGTCGGGCTCGATTATCGCTGTCCGCGCACCTCCTTCTATCGACATGTTTGTCAACGTCATCCTCTCCTCGCAGCTCATTTTCCTGACTACCTCGCCTGTGAACTCGACGACGTGGCCTATGCAGCCGCCTGTGCCAAGCTTTCTGATGATGTAGAGGATGATGTCTTTGGCTGTTACGTTTTTCGACAGGCTTCCCGTCAGTCTTATGTTCATTTTCTTCGGCTTCTTGAGCCAGAGTGTCTGCGTGGCAAAGACGTGTTCGCCTTCACTGGTTCCGATGCCGAAGGCGAGGGCTCCGAAGGCTCCGTGGGTTGATGTGTGGCTGTCGCCGCAGACGAGCGTTATTCCAGGAAGGGTAAGCCCGAGCTCAGGCCCTATGACGTGTACGATGCCTTGGAACGGGCTGAAGTAGTCGAAGAGCATGATGTTGAATTGTTTGGCGTTGTTTTTGAGGGCTGCCATCTGGGCTGCTGACATGGGGTCGCGGACGGACTCGGACCTGTCGGATGTGGGGACGTTGTGGTCCATGACCGCGAAAGTTAGGTCGGGACGTCTGACAACCCTTCCAGCAGCCCTCAGCCCTTCGAAGGCAAGAGGAGACGTAACCTCATGCGTCAGATGCCTGTCTATGTACAGGAGTGTCTGGCCGTCTTCGCGTTCGGCTAGGGCGTGAGTGTTCCAGATTTTTTCAAAGACCGTGTAGCCCATTTTATCGCATGCGGTCTGTGAAAACGAGGTAAAAAATCTTCAGCGGCTACGCCTGCTGCCAAAGCATTTTGACTACATGCAGGTCTTCCAGCGGGACAACAGCTCGCCAAACAGTCTCTAACCCTCTCCTAGCAGTAAACTCCACGGCGTTCGTCTGTCTCGTTAGATAGTAGGTGTAGCGGCCTGATGCCATGAATACGTTTTCCTCAAGCCTTTGCGGGATGGTGGATGAATGTTTCTCAAGGACTGCTGCAGGGTCGATGTCAGGGTTTTCGGAAGCCTCGCGTAAAGCTTCCCGTAAAACGTTGCGGGGTAGCGGGCGCTGGGCTATGATGTCGAGAACCCGTTTCTTCTTTTCCTCAGGTAAACCAAACTTTTCGACGATAGCAAGCGTCGTGACGGGGATGCTCTCTCTCACAGGTTTGAGTTTCACTGCTTTTTTCAACTGGTAGTACCACGACCTCGAAACACCCAGATACCTGCAGACATCCTCAACGTTTTTGAAGACCTCTTCTTTGACGAGGCGTTCCACGAATGTCACAAGCTCTTCCGGCGTGAGGTCGTCTTGGCTTAGGTGGATTGCCAGCGACCTTCGAGGTATGTCGTCGGGTTCGACGACTATGCATGGTACTTTCTCAAGCCCTGCCTCACGAGCTGCTTCAAGCCTCCGCCCGCCGTCTAAAACTTCGTAGAAGTCGTCGTTGGCTGGGTAGACGAGCAAAGGCTGTCTCACCCCCTCGCGTCTGACGCTTTCAACAAGAATTCTCTTCCTCTCTGGGTCCTGAACCATACGAGGGTTGTAATGGCTTCTCCTAAGCCTGCTAACGTGGAGCATCACGTTTTCCAACATTGTCACCGCCTCCTGAGCACGAGTATGGGTTTTTTCACGTCAACAACCTCGAGAACCCATGCTGGTGTCTGGAAGATGTTTGAAGCGGCGAAACGTTGTAGCGCTAAACTAAGGATTGATTTGCCTCTTTTCTCGCCTTCGTTGAGTAGGCGTCTCAGCTCTCCGACGCCAACCGTCATCTGCTGCAGGTTTTTCTCCGACGCAATGTTTGCGAGCATGTCGCCCAGCGTTAAGATTGTTTTGACGGCGCTTTGCTTGGAGAACATTTTAGGCATGCAGCCCCTCCCTCCACATCTCCCTCCTGATCAGCCGTCTGAGAAAGAATGCGATGGAGACTTTGTTTTCAGCGGCTTTATCAGCAAGCCACCGATGCATCTCCTCCGTTATCCTGAGCTGAAGCCTATGATACTTCCTTCTCCGCGAGTGTTTTCGAGATGTCGCTTTTGTCCAGCTGCTGGACAAAAGCGACGCCTCGGTTTCCACTTTCACCCATCTCCCATGGATATATGCAGGCTTCATCGCTGTCATGCTGTGCCGGAGGGGGTTAAAAACGGTGAAGAGGAATGAGTCAAGCATGGTTCAACAGAGAGCCGCTGGTGATTCATCGGCCAAAAGCCGTGGCTATTGCACTGTGAAAATTCCGGAATCTCTTGCCAGAGCTTTGGACTCCTACTTGATGGAGGAGGATGCGGAGCTGTATGGATACAGAAGCAGGGCCGACGTAGTGGTCAGCCTTCTGGTTGGTTTTCTCGAAGAGCAGGGTTTGATAAAGCCGCGGGTCAGGAAGAGGCTTGAGCACGTCAACATTTACGAGACGCATGCTCTGGTTAAAGACAACCTTCTCGGTGTGACGGTGGAGGTGGTGTTTATGCCGCCGAACGCTCGCTGCTGCTACTGTCTCCGTGATGACTGCATACACGTGGATTACGCGCTGTCTCTCCCTGAAGTTAGGAAGAGGTTTGACGATCTTGGCTTAAGGCCTTTGCGGGTGTTGAAGCATGAGTATGGGGGGGTTGTCTTCATAGACAGCGTAGCCTACCCGTTTTCTACTGAGTGATTTAACGGCGTCAACGGCTTCCTCGGACGTGACGGTGTTCAAGGTTTATGTGGCTTATGACGACTTCTCCCAGCTAGGCCGCAGTGGTTTCGGCTTAGCCGGCCTACGAACTGGTTTGACGAAGGTGTTTGACGGTGTTGTCAGAAGGTCTGAGAGGGTTGGCTCTGTGGCGGAGCTGATGGGTCTTGGGCTTGAAGAAGTTAGGCTACCTGTTTACCAGAAAGTAGAGGTTGAGGTTGAGCCGGGTGACGTGGTTTACGTTACGGGTGAGAGCGGGGGCGGTAAGTCTCTTCTGCTCAGACATCTTGCGGCTGAGATGGAGAAGCATCCTGACTTCGCCCCCGTGATAACCTCGTGGAACATCAAAGTGAAGAGAGATAGGCCGTTGATTGACCTGGTGGGCGGAGACGTTTACCAAGCTGTTGAAACTCTCTCGGCCGCAGGTTTGTCGGATGTGTTTACATGGTTTAGATGCTTTGACGAGCTGAGCGACGGGCAGAGGATGCGTTTCGTCTTCGCCAAGGCCCTTGACTCAGGCGCTAAGACTGTTGTCCTGGATGAGTTCTGCTCCTCGCTTGACAGGGAGACGGCGAAGGCCACAGCCTACACCATCCAGCGGTTAGCGAGAAAGAGAAAGCTAACGCTCGTGGCTGCGACGGCTGTAAACGACCTGCTTGAAGACCTCAACCCCAGCCTCTACATCGTCAAACACTTCGGCCCACAGGTTAGCATCAAACGATTGAAGCCTGAGCCGAGGCCCTGCAGCCTTCTCAACAAGGTTGTGGTTGAGGAGGGCTCCGCCGAAGACTGGCGATTGCTTTCCTTCCTGCATTACCGGAGCCATAGAATCGGCGGCGTCGTCAGAATTTTCAGAGCCGTGTTGGAGGGGAGGGTTGTCGGAGTTGTTGTCTATTCAAATCCTTACCTGAAGCCTGCTGGGTTTAGCCGTTTCTTCGACAGAGAGTGGTATCTGAGCCAGAGGTTTGGCAACGTTCTACGGATACAGAGGGTTGTCGTCCACCCCAGCTTCAGAGGCATAGGCGTTGCAAAAAAGCTTCTGCAAGAGTCTATGCCGAGGCTTGACGTGGCGTTCGTGGAAATACTCAGCAGCATGGAGAGGCTCATCCCCTTCACCAAAGGTTTGATGAAACACGTCACCATAGAAACAGCGTCCGAGAAGAAGCTTAAGCTACAGGAGTTCAAGCAGCTGTTCGGCATAGAGCTTCAGAGACATGGTGTGGCTGAGGTGATGGGTTTCATAGCCCGGTGCAACCAGCTCAACAAGCTTAGAAAATGGCTGGAGAAAAACCTCGTTTATTTTACGGAGCTCGAGAAAATCACGAGACGGTCTGACGCCAAAACCATGGCCAAGCTTTTGAAGATGATCAAGTCATCTGCTTCGCCTAAGGTTTACGGTGTCTGGGTCAACCCTAGCCCAAAACACAAAAAGGTTGTAGAAAAGACTTTGAAAATTGGTTCAGGGGTTTTCTCCGACTAGCTGCTGGAGCAGGGCTGATATGTCCGTCGCTTCTGTTGAAGGCTTGAGCTTCTCCAGCGCCATGAGGACATCTTTTATCTTTGCTATGATGTCGAGCCTTGCGTTGACTGATGCGAGGAAGTCTCGCATAGCCATGTTCTCGACAGCCTTCTCCCCCGCCATTAGCTCGAGCTGCTCGTAAAGGTCTTTGAGCTTGCTTAGAAGATTCTCCAGCTCTTCGACAATTCCCTGCTGCTTCCTCGGAGGTTGTGTGACATGTCTGCTTCGGTGGACGGATAGGCTCTTCCTGCTGAGCGTTGGATATTTTTCCAATATGCTTTCAAAGCTCAGACCTTTTGAAAGCATGCTGTCTATCTCCGCTCTCTCGGGATGGCGGCATACTTGGCATGTTTGCGAAGCAATTTTCACATCTCCTTGGAGGCTGTGGATAACGACGGTTTTGTCTGAGCGGGACAGGTTTTTGATGGTTTTTCCCATTCTATGCAGCAGCAGGGTTGACATCAGCGTCGCTGCAGCAGCCACAGCCGATAGAAAAACACCCAGGTCTATGTAGCCGAGCATGTAGAGGATGGTTGAGGCTATGGTGAGGATTTTAGCCGAGGTGTCCAGCCATTCCACCGTCTTCAAAACCTCAGGGCCTCCAGAAAGCTGAGGCCGTAGACAAGGTAGGAGAGAAAGCCGAGGATTAGAGCTGAGAAAGCAAGACCCCTGTCAAACCGCATGTATGTCAAGGCTTCTGCCAGCAGCCTAACCATGAGATAAGTGTTCAAGGCGAAGAGTGCAAGTATGTAGACGGCTGGAAGGGACGCGTATGCGTTGATTGTTGTTGAGGCGAAGCATGCTGACGCGAGAACTCCGAGGGTTATCAACATGAGGCGGTTTTGAGGCCAGCCCGATGTTTTCCGCACGTCTTTTAATGGATAGAATATGGTTGTTGAAGCAAGAAAAGCTATGGCGGAAGCGGCTGACAACAGCCAGAGCCTTGCATCTGTCTGGACATATGCGAGAAAAGCGAGGACCACTGCAGCGACGGATGCGAGATGGAAGGTTTTCACATGTCTTCAACCTCCTTGCCTGGTTTCTCCAACCCCATGGCACGCCTCGCCTCCTCAACGGATTCCAAGCCTGCTTGGACGCGGGCGATGTGGAGTTGTGTCTCCTGCTCCGGGTTCATCCACTCAACAAGCCTCAACGCAAAACCATCCACCCCGAGAATTCTCTTCAAAGCAAGTGTCACTCCCGCGGCGAAGACTTTCTGCAAGGCTTTGATGTACTGGGCGAAGGTTGTCATCTGGTTCCGCGATGTTTCGAGGTTCACGCCTTCAACGACGCCGTAGACTATCGGGGGGACTCGGAACACAGCCATGATCCTCTGCCTGAACTCCGCCAGCAGCTCTATGATGCGAAGGTCTTCGACAGGCTGGCTCAACGTTTTAACGTCTATCTCACCCATCAGCAGCAGGTTGTCCCCAGGTCTTGCTGTCTCCAAGATGTTTCTGAGACGGTTGAAGGTTGCTTCATCGCCATGTTTTAGCACAATCGCTTTCGACAACACACCCTTTCTCATGAAGACCTGGAAGAGAAAGAGCTCAGCCTCTCGTTTTGCCAGAAGTATGCGGGAGAGCGTCGCTATCTTCGGCGTGCCGTAGGCTCTGTCGCCGAGAGGGTGCAGGACTATGTGGACTATCTCGTCTGGCGTGAAGCTGACGGTTTTTGTGGTTTGCTGTACGTATCCTTTCACGCTGCCGTACTCGTCTCTCACAACCTGCATGGTCCAAGGCGCGATGATGCGGGGGAAGTCGGAGGTGCATTCCACGTATGATTCGTCGAAGACTAGCGTTGTGAGGACCAGGTTGCGGAGAAAGAGGTAGAACTCGTCCTCTCGTGTGTTGAGCCATTCTTCAACCAGCGTTCTTCCCGGGCCTTTGCCTACCACGTACCATCCGTTAGCAACCACGGCGTCTACTACAGCGTCCAGACAAGCTCTAACGTCTGCATCGCCTTCAGCTAGCTCGAGAAGTTTAAGCTGGTCAAGAGGCTTCGGCTCACCCCATCTGCCGTAGAAAGAAGACATCGTAGAGGCTAGGGCTTTAGGCTTTGCCGTCAAACGTTTGAGAAACTGCATGCCATGGGCTGGGAATGCTTTTCTTAATTCTCTCAGAGAGATAAGCCGTCGAACAAGTGGCTGTTGCATGGAAGCGTTCTACGCCTTGCTCGGGATTGCGGCCTACATTCTATCAGGCTTCCTAAAAAGCCGGGAAATCTTCGACGGGGCCAAGGCTTTGAAAACTGCCGTCTTAGGGGTGCTTCTGATAGCGTTAAACACGGCTTTAGGTCTTCAGGTCTCGCAGGAAGAGCTCAACGCTCTTCTCTCCGCGGGAGAGCTGGCAGTGCTCGAGAACATGCTCAAAGCTGTTTGGCGAAAGGTTTTCTCAACGCTTTAGCTTAGAGCAGTAAGCATGACGGCGTGTTCTGGGAAGCCAGCATCCCCGTAAAACCGTGTGTTGTCAAAGGCTTCGACGAAGAGGGGTTCATAGGTTTTTTCGAGGGTTTCGCCGCCACACCTGACATAGACCTTGAGGGCGAAAGGTTCACGGAAGAGGTTATCATCAAAAACACTGAAAAGCTGTTGGGGAAGCCTGTTTTACTCATGCACGGCAGGGATAAAACGGTAGGCGACGCAGCCGTCGGCAGAATAGTGGAGGCACGTTACGAGCAGGGAAAAGGCCTGTGGGTAAAGGCTGGGATATTCCGCGTCTTCGAGAACGTCTGGCGTATGGTGAAGAACGGTGTCCTGAACGCTTTGAGCATAGGCGGCTACGTGAAAAGGATTAGGTTCGGCGAAGGGTTTAGGGAGATTGAAGACGCCGAGATAACCGAGGTTTCTCTCACAAAACGCGGCGTAAACCCCAACGCAAAAATCTTGACGGTTTTCGGCAAAAGCCTTCAAAGTGTGTTGGGACCTAAAGCCCTAGCCACAGGTTTTGAAGCCGTAGCAAAACACGCTGACCAGCCGCTCGACACCCCATACCTTAGAATGATGCGGGCAAGGCTTGACTCTCAGAGACTTAAGCGGGTTGTAGCGTCTGTAGATTCATGATTGATTTTAGGAAGGCTCAGCAGGAATACCTGCGTTTCGGCAAGGCCCTGCTAAGCAGCGACAGCAACTTCCCAGAAGTTCCGCCCGCAGTCTCCACGGACATCTTCGACACTTTCATCGAAGAAAGCATAGCGGCGAAGGTCTTCAGGTTCATCACAATGGGCTCCGACGTCGTCAAGTTCTACGTCAAGGCAGGAGTGCCCAACGTTTATGCTCCCTCCGAAGGCAACGCACCGACTGAGACCAAGCTGACCTTCGACCCGCCAATAGTTCTCGAAGCACGCGAGCTGCGCGCCGTGAGCAGGATATCGGATGTAGCCGAGGAAGAGAGCGTGGTAGACCTTGTTGCGATGACTGTGGAGGACATGGCGAGAAGCATAGCCGACGCTGTGGACAAGAACGTTCTCAGAGGAAGAGGCGATGGCTCCGATGCATACAACCTTTTCACAGGCCTGCAGCATGCGGACACCTTGGCTGACAGCCAGACATCGGTAACGGACATAGCCAAGAACGCTTTAACGGTGGAGCATGTGAACCAAGCGGTCGCCGCGCTTGAGGAACGTGGATACAGAGACAACCTTGTGATGTTCATACATCCTAAAGTTGCTCTCCGCTTAAGGAACGACCTCGCCAACAAAGGGCTTGAATCCATCAGCAGCGATGTTCTAAGGACAGGCGAAGTGAACGCCGTCTTTGGGTTGAAAAAGGTTTACGTCACCACAAACTTGGAAAAAAGGAATTACAGCGGAACCGACACTACCAAGGTTAGCGACGTGATTATATGCCATGCACGGGATGCAGGCGTAGGTGGATACAGAAGGTCTTTGAAGGTTGAACGTGACAGAGATGTTGAGGCAGGTTTGACGAAGGTCGCTGCGAGCATAAGGTTTGCATGGAAGATAGCGAGAACCGACGCCATACACATCATCAAAAACGCTCTCGCCGAATAATCTTACCCCTATAACATTTTTTCCAACACGCTCTCCATGCGCTACGTCTCAATACGTGATGTCAGGGTATACAACGGCTGGCAGCCCATAGAAGCAATACGTCAGCCGTTGAGAAGAATCGATGAAACAAACTACCGAACACCCCACAGGCCGTTGGTTGACGCAGACTGGGATGGGACAATCATAGACGATGTGGAAACGTATCTCGACGGCGAAATAATAGAGCCTGAAGCCATAGACCCAGACCAGGGAATAATATCCATCTACCCTCCTCCGTCGGAGAATGCAAGGGTTGAGGCGAGCTACAGCTGGCATCCCGTGGGAGACGGTGAGATAACCTTGGCTGTAGAAGCTGCTGAAGCCGAGGTGGAGGCCCTGACCGGAACAATCTACGCACCGCATCCAAGGATAGAGCGGATAACGCTTCACAGAGGAAGCCTCATCAACCTTTCCGAGCCGGCGCTAAACCTGCTGAGCGTCAGAATATATGATTCGGCGGGAAACCTGGTAATGGACAACGCCGACGCCGACATCTTAGACCATCAGGCTGGGCTTGTGAGGCTGAGGCATTCCGCGGGGGAGCCGAGGCCGCCGTGGTATCTCTCCCATCCGTTGACGGTTGAGGTTGTCTACCAGGCAGGATACCAGCAACCACCTCCAACAGTCAGGCAGGCCATCCTCACCCTCGCATCCTACTGGGTTTTGACAAGGTTTCAAAGGTCTCTCTCCTTCGCGGCGGACTACGGCGGGGCTGTCGTCGCTGGATTCACCTCAGAGGAGCTGGAGAGCCGTCTCCGCCAACTCAGGGAGAAGGTTGAGAACGTTAAAAGAGCTTTGCCAAGGAGGGTTGGAAGGGCTTGAGGCCTTTGACGGCCGTGTTTGAACGGCTTGTGGACGAGCTTAGGAGGGTTACAGGCCTCCGCGTCAACGTGGGATGGAGCCAATCCACCGTCATCCCTTCAATAACGCTGCAGATGCGTGGATGTGAGATAACCCCGCTCGACCTCACGTCCTCAAAACATCTGATGGACATGAGCGTTCAGATAGACCTCTGTCACGCGAGCCCGCGGGCAAGGGATGAGACATCGGACAAAGTGATACAGTTTTTCGAGGAAACACGTCAACGCCTCGCTGAAGAGCTTGAAGCATACAGCATCTACTTTGAAGCCGTCATAGACGTAGACGACGAGAAATGCTTCAGGAAAACTATGCTGCTGAGGCTTAAGATGGTGGGTTAGATGTGCATCTTTAGGCTCAGCCGCGGCCGCAAATACTTCTGCGGCAAACGCTATCCACTGCCATGCTCTCCCGCAGTATGCCCTTTCGGCGAAATCCTCTGGCAAAGCCTCATCAACAGAGACTTCAAACCTTCACGCTACTGGCTTATGCCGTCGATGCAGCGCGCAGGTTCGCAGGAGGAGGCTTGGAAGAGCCTGGCGTCGGGCGAGGCGTTGTACGTGGTGAAGGAGATTGTTTACAGGCTTGGTGGAATGGATGAGCCAAAGCTTCGAGCATGCCCTAAGCCTGGTAAAGTTTCTTGATGTCTCACAATATTTCAGCGGAGCTGGCGTGCGTGTTGTTTTCATAGACAGCGGCTGCGGCAAAGACCTTCCGCTCAAAGATGTGATAAACCTCACCGACGACTCTGCGGTCGACACCGAGGGCCACGGAGCTCACATCCACTCCATTCTTGCTTCGATGCTGCCTGACGCTGAGATCTACTTGGTTAAGGTTCCAGACCCATTGCCTGACAACGTGCTGATAACTGCGTTGAACGAAGCCATTAAGCTTTCGCCTCACGTGGTCAGTCTTTCGATAACGAGCGAGGTTCCCAGCGACGGCTCAGACCCAGCCTCCACATACGTAAACCATGTCGCCACAAAATCTCTCGTAGCCGTCTCCGCAGGAAACGGCGGTCCGAGAATGATGAGCATAGGGTCTCCAGCGGTCGCCGTCAACGCTTTGACGGTTGGCGCCACAGACGTCAAGGGCAGGCTTTGGAGGAGGTCGAGTAGAGGGCCTACGCTAGACGGCAGGTGGAAGCCTAACGTCGTAGCGCCGACGGGTTTCAAAACACCGTACGCAGGCGGGAAAACAGAGGTTTGGGGGACAAGCTTCGCCACACCCATAGCCGCCGCCGTGGCAGCGCCTTTGGTGAAGCTCCTCAACTCTCCCGAAAACGTTGCGAGAATCTTGGAGCTGACAGCAACCTCTGTAAACCTCAACCAGCCCACCACGCCCATGCTGACCGGTCTCAGGAAAGCAGCGTTGATAAGAAAGCTGCTGGTCAGCTGGCCTCGTCTCTTCGACCCGCGAAACCTCGCCGGCATGGGTTTGGTTAACGCTTCAGCAGCTTTGAAGCTTGCTGAAACGCTGCGTAAAACCTTCTCACCCCTATAACAGTTCGCTGCCGTGGTATCTCCATGGTTTACAGGAAGCTTGTAACCTATGGGGAGGAGACAGCCTATGGAGTTACGCCTGACAACGTCTCCGAATGGATTGGAGGAGTCACATCCTTCAACGGCGGCGTCGAGCTCGTCAGCGAAAACATACCCGTTCTGTCGGGGGGTAGAATTTTTTCAGCCATAGTCCATGGCTTGGACGCCACACCTTCGATAGAATTCTACGTCCAGACAGCACGTTTCCTCAAGTATGCTTTCGGAAAAACAACCGACACAGGCTCATCCCCGCCCTACACGCATCTCCTCGAGATAGCCGACGGATACGAGCTGTCATCCATAACTCTCCTCGAACACAGGCTGGGAGGCCAATCCCACGGATACCTCTACAACGGCTGCAGAGCAGACAAACTAACATTAGGCTGGGAGGAAGACAGCCTGCTCAAGGCTTCGATGAGCTTTGCCTCAAACCGCGTCTCAAAAACAACAGCTCTTCCAACCGTTTCAGCGGACAGCCGCCCCTACTTCAAAACATCTTCAAAAACGGTTGAGGTGGACGGCAACCAGATAGGCTATGTCGTCTCAGGCAGCTTCACACTCTCCAACAACCACACAGCGTTTCCACGGTCAGGCGACTTCCCCTCTAAACACGTGGCAGGCAACGCCGAATGCGAAGCAGAGCTCGAGCTCTACTATATAGACAGCAGCCTCGTAGACCTGATGGTCGGCAAGACAAGGTTCGACGTAAAGATTAGGTTCAGCAGGGGGCCGCAGGACTATGTTGAGCTGAGGCTTGACGACTGTGTCTGCAGCGTGGAGTCCGAGCTGGCTTCTGAAGGCGAGCTGATGCAGACAGTCTCCCTCAAGCCCTCTGGCGTCAGCCTTCTCGCCGTAGACGACATACCAAGCTACTGAAGCCATGAAAACTCCTACGCCTCCGGACGAGCTTAAGAAAAACACTTCGCCGACACAGCTCTTCAAAAGAGCTGCGGAAGTGGATATCGCTGGGCAAAGGTTCGTCGTCAGAAGGATGTCTTTGGCTGAGGAGCTTGAATGGTATGGTTTGAGGGAGAAGATAATGGGCGAGGATGGCTTGACAGATGTTGAGAGGGTTGTAAAGGTTTGGGAGAGCCTTCTCCAAAGAGTTGTAGTAGAGCCACGTCTCCAGTCCTATGTTGAGGAGCTTCCAGCACCAGTCATAGCCCGCCTCATCCAAACAGTAACCGAGCTTCATCTCTGGAACATGGATTTTCGGAGCTTCTCGCAGGCATCAGGCTAAACCACGCTTATGAATATTTTCTCCTCGCCGAACGATACGGGTGGACGCATGAGGAGATACTCAGGCTCACACGGGCTGAGGCTCTGTACTATCTGCTTGCGCCCATAGCCTTCGAAAAACAAGTGCGAAGGAAGATGAGGAAATGATAAGGATACACGGCCTTAAAGAAGCTGTCGCAGGCTTGGCTCAGGAGGGGGAGAAGGCCTTGGATTACGTTGGAAAATTGCTCGGAGAAACAGCCGCAAAAACAGCTGAGAAGGCCAGGGTATATGCGCCGGTTAGGACGGGAAGGTTGAGGGAAAGCATCACCCACAGAAGAGTGGGAAAAACAGCATACCTAGTTGAGGCTGCGGCGCCCTACGCAGGCTACGTCGAGTTCGGAACCTCGCGTTTTCCACCGCGGAGCTTCATGCGGAGAGCGTTGACGGAAGCCCTTAGAGAGATGCTGTAGATGTTTGCAGCGTGAAAGTGTTGAGATTAGGTTAGGTATTTCTGTAGCCGTTGACGGATGTTTTTATGCGTGTCGTCGTCGCGCTCGCGGTCGCCCTGTTCGCAGCAGGGTTTTTCCTCGGATTTTTCGCAGGCGGCAGAACATCAACAACTTTCACCGCTTTGAAGACGACGACGTTGACGCAAAGGCTTTCAACAACAGCCTCCGTTACCGTGAGGGAGACGCTTACAACCACGGAGACATATGCGACAACCGTCCACGCCACAGTTCTGATAGGAGGTAAGCGTGTGGACATGGTTGCCAAAGTATACAGGGTTATCGACGGAGATACTTTCGACGCGTTTCCAGCTGGAAGGGTTAGGCTCGCGGACGTCAACACTCCTGAGAGAGGGCAGCCGGGTTATGCTGAGGCGACGGAGGCTTTGCGCAGGCTTGTTGAAGGAAAGACCGTCTACCTTGACGTCGACAACACCAACGTCATAGACCCCTACAACAGGATTGTCTGCGTCGTTTACGTGGACTACAACGCGACGCACGTCTTGAACGTGAATCTCTGGCTCGTCGTCAACAGACACGCAGTATTCTATGACTTTCCCAACGAGTTCAACCCTTCGCAGTGGACTCTCTACGTCAGGAAAAACTAGCGGCGGAGAAGCCAGCCGAGCAGTATGCCGTCAAGTATCTCTGCCATAGTCTTTTTCCTTTCCCGCGCCCTCCTCTCCTTCTCAGCCTCCTCACGCACCACCTCATACCCAACTATCTTGGGCCGCAGTATGCTAAACTGGGTCTGACACTCGAGACATTCGAAGGCCTGAGGTATGTTTTCCTCAACTCTCGCGGGAAGTATGTTGGTGCTTCTGCATATGGGGCAGGTCACCGTCTGCTTAACAGTCTTCACACATTTTGTTGTAACGCAGGCCACTTAAGCTTTCTGTGTTTTGGGGCCGAAGGGCGTGTTGGCGGCTACTGCTTTATTAACTTTTAACTATTCTAATTATTAGAATCTTATTAACTATTTAATATACCGTGGAGGCACCGATATTGACCAAGATGGTTGGAATAAATGATAAGCGTGTTGCTCCTGTTTCATTCTCGATAGACGCTGCTTCATTAAACGAGTTTGAAGAGGCTGTGAAGGAAACGGAATGGCTTGAGGAGATTCACGCCGATAACAAGAGGAGCGAGAGAATAAGGAGAGCATTGAGAGCGACGAGAATCATTTTACGCACGTCTCCCGCTGAGGTGAGGCGGCATATTTTGAAAACAGTTGAATATTCAAGCGGCTTGGTTGAAAAAGAAGACGTAGAGATAGAGATATTAAAGAAAGAGTTAGAAAGCTTGGAGACCATTCTGTTGCTTCTTGCCGCCTTGGAAGAGCTTGAAAGGGGGAGACATGGAGGCGACTTTAAAGAAAGCCTTGCGCTAACGCTGCGCAGCCAAAGAGCCATGCTCAGCGCTGGGAAGATTCGCGAAGTTAAGAAAACCTTAGACAGTCTATCGTTCGTATTAACAGTCCCACGAAAGTAATTCTACAACCTTTTCATCGACGGAAGGAGTGTTTACCACATATGGATAAAGCTCAACCACAAAATGCTTGAGCGAAGGAAACTTCCATAATAGCGCTTTAGAATCCCTGGCGTATTCAGGAACATCATTCTTTTGTATTCTGGCCGGTGTACAAGATATCTGCAAAAAATTGTTTTTACGTGTGTCGAAATCTTCGTGACTGCTGTATGTTCTTATGATGGGATGGTGATTTTGTCCTTCAAACAAGATTTCCAAAACATCGTCTTGAAAAGCTATCTCATCCTTTTGATATTTCTCCCATCTGAACGCTCTTCTAACCGCACATGTTTTGACATCGTCTTCTTCGCTGAAAACAGTTAGCAGTGGCTCCCAGTCTGGCCACG
>JAWACZ010000026.1:0-19436 GCA_038896555.1 Candidatus Caldarchaeum sp.
GATCTGCGTAGACTTGGGTTGTCCTAGATATCAGAGATCTATGGCAAGTCAAACGAAACTGTGGTGATAGCACATGTTATATGAAAAAGAAACAGAAATGTACCCTGATGTGGTCAGATGGTTTCGAAAACTGCTTATCTCGAAGTTTCCGAACTGGAGCATAAGTGTGTATGATACATCGAAAGTAATGCTGTCAAGATTCCTGTTTGAAGCACGATTTCATGCTCTTTTTCCCGACTACCAAACGTATGAAATTGAAGTGGACATAACAGGACTCATCAGACGTGAGGATGAGGCTAGACTTTCGTTTGTAGAATGCAAACTTAACAAGATAAACCTCAGGGATGTGTCTCAACTGTTAGGGTACAGTAAAGTTGCCAAACCTGAGCTCTCCCTTATCTTGTCGCCTGCAGGCGTCTCCGATAGCATAAATTTCCTCTTTAATGTGCATAGAAGAGACGATATCCTCTATTACGACAACAATAAATTCATACAAATAGCGAAATGGATTCAGACAAAGCAAGATATTGATTACGCGAACTTATTGCCTAAAGGTAGTCAATTGGTATAAGGGACGATGGACGACCGCATGGAAGTTGAATTACTTAGCCTTCTGGAGTCGTGAGGAACTGTGCATTTATAGACAGGGTACTCCCGTAATCCCCGGCTGGGAGCTGCCGAAAATAAGCCATTCAGCGCTCCACCTAAGCCACGGCTACGGCATAGCCAGCGACTACTACGCCGAAGCCCTCCACGAACTCCGCAAACAAGACTACCAGCACATAATCCAGCAGGAAACACAGTTGGTCGGCAACTACACAATAAGGGACGAAAAATCAATACTCAAAATAGCCAGCGGCCTCCTCAAACTAATCACCCCCAACGCGCCTGAAAACGGCACATCACGGGAAGAACTGAGACAAATAATGGACATAGCCGTCGAACACCGCAACCAAGTCCGCGAATGGCTCCACATCCTCCAGCCCGGCGAATTCCCCAAAGAAAAACTGACATACAAAACCGCATAAACGGGCCCAGCGGGCTTTGATCCCGCGACCTGCCGGTTAAGAGCCGGCCGCTCTAACCTGACTGAGCTATGGGCCCATCCCAAACACCGCTGCAAGCTTTTCTTAAAGTTTGCCCGGCTCAAGCCTTATTAATAGCCAGGAAACGTTATGATAGCAGCTTGGATGTTTTTGGGTGTGGACCATGGCTAGGGAAAAACAGCAGCCTTCTGTGAAAGATATCGCCGAACACGTGCTCGTACCTAAACACGAGGTTCTCTCACCAGCCGAGGCCGAAGAGCTTTTAAAAACACTCGGCGTCACAGCCGACAAACTCCCCTACATTCTGCCGTCCGACCCGTTGGTCAAAAGGCTGAAGGCAAAGGCAGGCGACATAATCAAAATAACACGCCGCTCAGAAACCGCAGGCGAAGCCGTTTACTACAGGGTTGTTTGGGGTGAAGGATAAGTGTCCTCACAGCTCACTAAAGACGATTTATGGGAAGTCTTCAAATCACATTTAGAAGACGAAGGACTAGTCCAACACCATCTCAAGTCATACAACTACTTCGTCAAAGAAGGACTTCAAGAACTCATCTACTCGCTGGGAGAACATGAGATAAAAACACGTCACGGAATCGTCACCGTCAAGTTCGGCCAAGTGGAGATAGGCAGGCCGAGCAAAAGAGAGGTGGCGGCACCAACCCCGCAAGACCTGTATCCATCGGAGGCAAGGCTCAGAAACCTGACATACGAAGCACCCATCTACGTAAAAATGAGCCTATACCTTGACGGCAAACCCCTCGCCCCGCCTGAAAGCGTCTGGATAGGAACAATCCCCGTCTTAGTAAAGTCCGACATATGCCCGCTCTCTAAAATGACGCCCGACGAGCTGCTAGCCATAGGCGAAGACCCACAGGACCCCGGAGGATACTTCATAATCAACGGCTCCGAAAGAGTCATCGTAGCCATAGAAGACCTCGCACCCAACCGCATAATAGTCACGGAGAAGGAGGGAGAGGGAAGACCCCAGTACTCCGCCGTAGTTCTTTCAGCAGCTCACGGAAGACAGGTGAGAGTCGAGGTAAACTACAGGAAAGACGCCCCCGTCAAAGTATTCTTCTCACGAATATACAAAGGCGTTCCCGCAATCATCATGCTCAGAGCTCTGGGTCTGACAAAAGACCAGGAGATAGCCAACATGATATCCCCGCTCAAGGAAGTGCAGGAACTGCTTGAACCCAGCTTCCAAGAAGCCGAGGGGATAGAAACCGTCGAGCAAGCGCTCGACTACATAGGCAGCAGGATCGCCTTCGGCTACGCCGAAGAATACAGGCTGGAGAAAGCAGAGCAAACGATAGACACTCTTTTCCTGCTGCACCTGGGGACAAACAAGGCCGCGAGAATCAAGAAAGCAGTCCACCTCTGCGAGATGATTGGAAGAGTTTTGGAGACAAGCCTAGGCCTGAGAGAGCCAGACGACCGCGACCACTACGCCAACAAACGGCTCAAGCTCGAGTCAGCGCTGCTGACGGAGCTTTATAGAATGGCGCTGTTAAAACTCCTCCGCGACCTCCGATACCAGCTCGAGAGAATAATCCCAACACGACAGCCCATTCAGATAAACACTTACGTCAGACCGGGAATAGTCTCGGAATACGTTAGACACGCCTTAGCCACAGGCAACTGGCCAGGCGGAAGGGTCGGCGTCACACAGCTGTTAAACAGGACAAACTACATGGCCACGCTAAGCCATCTGAGAAGGGTTCAGTCACCCCTCAGCCGAGGACAGCCACACTTCGAAGCGAGGGACCTTCATGGAACACACTGGGGAAGGCTCTGCCCATGCGAAACCCCCGAAGGCAGCAACGCAGGACTCGTCAAAAACCTCGCCCTCTCAGCGGAGCTCTCCTTCCAAGCCAACAAAAAAGACCTGATGGACAAGCTATACCAGCTTAACGTAATACCGTTGAACGAGATAATAGCGAGAAAGAAAGCCCAGCCGCCAGTCAAGGTCTTCGTCGACGGAGTTCTCGAGGGATACCACACCAACGGAACAATGCTCGTCAACGAGATACGTAGGTTGAGGAGAGAGGGTGCCATAAGCCAGAACGTCAACGTCGCTCTGTACAGCTACCAGCATGTCCAAGAAGTGGTCATAAACACCGACGAAGGAAGGATTAGAAGACCTTTGATAACAGTCCAGAACGGCCAGCCCACACTCCAGAAACAGCACGTCGAACTCATAAAGAGAAAGACGTCACGGTTCAGAGACCTGGTAAGCCTTGGAATAATCGAGTATCTGGACGCTGAGGAGGAGGAAAACGCATACGTAGCGCTGACGCCAGACAAGCTGACAAACGAGCACACCCATCTTGAAATCACCCCATACGCCATGCTCGGCGTCACAGCCTCTATAATCCCCTACGCACAACACAACCAATCACCGAGAAACGTGTACGAAGGAGCCATGGGAAAACAGGCGCTCGGAGTTTTCGCATCCAATTACTCGTTGAGAACAGACTCCCGAAGCCATCTGCTCGTCTACCCCCAGAAACCAATAGTGACGACAAGAACCGCCGAATTCATAGGGCTTAACACAAGACCCTCAGGACAAAACATGGTCGTAGCCATACTCACCGGCCAAGGATACAACATGGAGGACGCCGTCGTCTTAAACAGGTCTTCAGTCGAGAGAGGCCTAGGCCTCTCGCTTAGCTGGAGAACCTACGAAGTAGAAGCCCGTCAAACTCTAGGCGGCCAGAAAGACAAATTCGGCATACCCGACCCATCAGTCCGAGGATACAGAGGCGAGCAGTTCTACAGAGTCCTCGACAAAGATGGTTTCGCGCAGATAGAGTCGGACGTTTCCGGCGGGATGGTCATCGTGGGAATGATGAGCCCGCCAAGATTTTTAGAGGAATATCAGAGAGTTCCGACAAGGGAGACGGTATGGAGAGATTCTTCAGAAGCGGTCCAGCTCTCGGAGTCGGGGACCGTCGAATCCATTTTCATAACGATAAACGCCGACGGAAACAAGCTTGTTAAAGCAAAAGTCAGGTCCACGTGTTTCGCCGAGATAGGCGACAAATTTTCATCAAGGCATGGCCAGAAAGGAGTTGTAGGGATGCTCTTCCCCCAAGAAGACATGCCTTACACAAAAGACGGCATCGTTCCAGACCTTCTCATAGACCCTCACGCTTTCCCATCACGTATGACTATAGGCCAACTCATCGAAAGCTTAGCTGGAAAAGTCGGCAGCGTTAAAGCCGAGCTTGTTGACGGAACACCTTTCATAGGGAAATCGTTGGAGGAGTTGAGAGCAGAGCTGGAAAGGCTTGGGTTCAAAAGTAGCGGACGTGAAATCCTTTACAGCGGAGTTACCGGACGTGCCTTAGAAGCGGAAATCTTCATAGGTGTTGTCTACTACCAAAGGCTGCACCATCTAGTCAGAGACAAGATACATGCCAGGTCCAGAGGCCAGGTACAGATGCTTACCCGCCAGCCTACAGAAGGAAGGTCAAGAGGAGGTGGTTTGAAGTTCGGCGAAATGGAGAGAGACTGTCTCATAGCATACGGCGCCTCCTATCTCCTGCTGGACAGGCTTCTGGAGCAAAGCGACAAATACACAGCTTACTTCTGCGAGAAATGCGGCTTACCGTGCTACTATGACTTGAAACAGGAACGTTTCATCTGTCCGGTTGACGGCAAGGAAGTAAGAGTTAAAGCCGTCTCACTGTCCTACGCTTTCTACCTGCTGCTCAACGAGATGATGAGCATGGGCATACATCCCAAAATAATCTTAGAGGAGCCTGAGATATGAGCTACACAGCGTCCATTGCTGGGATAAGGTTCGGCATACTCTCCCCAGACATCGTCAGGAAGATGAGCGTGGCGGAGATAATAAGCCCAGACACCTACGACGAGGACGGGCTTCCAATACCTACAAGCGTTATGGACCCTAGGCTGGGAACTCTGGAGCCGGGACAAAGGTGCAAAACATGCGGAAACACCTACCTCGGCTGCCCCGGCCACTTTGGACGCATCGAGCTTCCAGTTCCCGTCATACATGTGGGGTTCGCGAAAACCATCTACGAGCTGCTGAGGTCGACGTGCAGGTCTTGCGGAAGAATCCTTTTGTCTGACGATCTTATAGACAAGTTCCACCAGGAGCTGAAGAAGCTTCAGGAATCTAACCTACCTTACAAAAACCTCATTTACAGGATTAAGCAGAGGGCGATGAACGAGCAGACATGCCCGCACTGCGGTGAGAAACAGCTCAGGCTTGAGGTTGAAAAACCAACAACCTTCGTCGAAATATCAGAGGCGGGGACAACCAAGCTAAGCCCCAGCACGGTTAGAGCTAGGCTTGAAAGAATCCCCGACTCCGACCTGATACTCCTCGACATCAACCCTGAAACCTCAAGGCCTGAGTGGATGGTTTTAACAGTTCTGCCGGTGCCGCCGGTTTATGTGAGGCCGTCGATAACACTCGAATCAGGATACCGGTCTGAGGACGACCTGACCCATAAGCTTGTCGACATTCTCAGGGTTGCTCAAAGGCTTAGGGACAACATAAGAGCTGGCTCTCCGTCTCCCGTCATAGAAGAGCTTTCAGACCTGCTCCAATATCATGTGACGACATACATCAACAACGAGGCCGTCGGCGTTTCGCCTGCCAAACACAGGTCCGGACGAGTGCTGAAAACGCTG
Source organism: Candidatus Caldarchaeum sp. (assembly GCA_038896555.1). Classification (GTDB taxonomy): domain Archaea; phylum Thermoproteota; class Nitrososphaeria_A; order Caldarchaeales; family Caldarchaeaceae; genus Caldarchaeum. Next base: position 5,718 of record JAWACZ010000026.1, read on the forward strand.
GCGCAACGTTTGAAGGGTAAGGAGGGGCGTTTCCGCCTCAACCTGTCTGGCAAGCGTGTGGATTTCTCGGCAAGGACAGTAATATCGCCCGACCCCAACATCAAAGTCAACGAGGTCGGCGTCCCGTTGGAAGTGGCCATGCAGCTGACGGTGGCGGAGCGGGTTACGCCGTGGAACATCGAAAAGATGCGTCAACTTGTTAGAAACGGTTCAGACAAGTATCCGGGCGCAAAATACATCATAAGGCCGGACGGGAAGAGGGTAAGGCTTAAGTTTGTGACAAATTTAGAGGAGCTTGCAGCCGCGTTAGAGCCGGGCTATGTCGTGGAAAGACATTTGCAGGACGGCGACATAGTGCTGTTCAACCGTCAACCATCACTGCATAGAATGTCGATAATGGCACATTATGTCCGTGTGCTTCCCTACAAAACCTTGAGGCTGAACCCGTCCGTCTGCACACCCTACAACGCAGACTTCGACGGCGACGAGATGAACCTTCACGTGCCGCAGAGCGAGGAGGCTCAAACGGAAGCACGTGAACTATTAGTCGTCGAAAAAAACATAATATCCCCACGCTATGGCGCACCCATTATCGGAGTCATCCGCGACTTTCTAACATCGCTGTATCTGTTGACACGCGACGACACCAAGCTGACCAAGTCGGAGCTGTCTGCACTTCTGGCCTCGATACACTATAACGGTGACGTTCCAGAGCCTGCGATTAAGGAACCAGTTCCGATGTGGACTGGGAAACAGCTGTTCAGCCTGCTGCTTCCCAAAGACTTTAACCACGTCACAAAATCATCTTTCAACAACCAAGAGGTTGTTGTTAAAAACGGGGTTCTAGTGGTCGGTGTTATCGACAAAAACTCGGTCGGTGTGGAAAAGGCTAACAGCATCCTTCACAGGTTCTCTAGGGATTATGGGCCTGAGGCTGCAAGGCAGTTCCTCGACAAGGTGGTCAGGCTTGCCAACACTTTCATAGAAATGCGCGGCTTCTCTTTCTCGATAGACGACCTCTATGTTCCGCCTGAAATCTACTCCGACATACAGCAGCTTTTCAAACGGTCGGACAACGCCTTCGCAAGGCTCAGAAGCGAATACGAGAGCGGGGCGAGAGAGATTCCGCCGGGGATGACTGAAGAACAGTCGTTTGAAGCAGATGTGCTGAAAATCCTCAGCGAGGCGAGGGACAGCGCGGGAAAGCTTGTCAGGACGAAGATATCTCAGGAAAGCTCTGCGTTCATAATGGCTAAAACGGGAGCTAGGGGCACGATGTTAAACATAGACCAAATGGTCGCGGTGGTCGGTCAGCAGTCTGTACGCAGGGAGAGGGTGCATCGAGGGTTCAGAGGCAGGGTTATGACATTCTTCAAACAAGGAGACCTGTCGCCGCGGGCTAGAGGGTTTGTCTACAACTCCTTCGTCACAGGTTTAGACCCGATTGAGTTCTTCTTCCACGCGGTCGGAGGGAGGGACGGGCTTGTCGACACAGCCGTCAGGACGCAGCAAAGCGGTTACATGCAGCGCCGGCTCATCAACGCCCTCGAATCACTTTACATAGACTACGACGGAACCGTGAGGACCGCCGACGAGGGACGGATCATCCAATTCTCCTACGGTGAGGATGGAGTCGACCCGGCCAAGTCAGACCACGGAAAAGCGATAACTATCTCGAACATCGTAACCTCAATTCTCAGCCAAATGCCGTCGAAAACGCATGCAACCGAAAGCTACATCGCTGAAAAGGTTGCCGAAGCTGGAAAACCCCTGCCACCGAGAATCAGGGAGGAGCTTCGTGAGGAGCTGATAAAAGCCAACCCCTCGAAGGAAGCGGTGGACGCCATCGTCGAAGAAACGGTCAGAAAATATCTCGATTCTCTCGCCGAGCCAGGAGACGCCGTAGGCGTGGTGACGGCCCAGTCTATCGGCGAGCCGGGAACACAGCTTACGCTGAGAACTTTTCACTTCGCCGGCGTGGGTGAGCAGAGCATTCTCAAAGGGTTGCCGAGGCTGATAGAGATCGTTGACGCCCGCCGCACCCCCTCGACACCGATCATGTACATACCTCTCGAGCCTGAGTATGCTTCAAACATTGCTAAAGCTCGTCGTCTAGCCAAACAGATACAGTATACAACGATAGGCGACCTGATATCTGGCGTAGTGGTCAACTACAAGAAGAGTGTAGTGGAGTTCCAGCTCGACAGCAAAGCATTAGAGGAGCACGGTGTGTCTCAAAGAGACATCGAGAAAGCAATCAAAACTTTGGACGCAGACTACGATGCTCAAAAACATATAATATCGGTAAAGCTTGGCGAGGAAGGGTTTACGGACATTCAGAAAATAAGAGAGAAAGTTTCGCAGGTAAAAGTTAAGGGGATAAGAAGGATCAAGAAGGCAACGGTTTTCAAAGAAAAAGAGAGATATGTTATAAGGACGGAGGGGTCGAACTTGAGGGAGATAATGGAGGTTCCGGGCGTGGACTGGAGGAAAGTTAAGACAAACGATATATATGAGATATCTGAGGTGCTGGGAATTGAGGCGGCTAGGAACGTCATAGTCGAGGAGGCTAAAGAGGTCATGGAGGACCAGGGCCTTGACGTGGACATCAGACATCTACTTTTGCTCGCTGACATGATGACGGTTAGCGGAAGCGTTAGACAGATCGGCAGACATGGTGTTGTGAAGCTGAAAAGCAGCGTTTTGGCGAGGGCGGCTTACGAGATAAGCGTCCAAACACTTCTCGAAGCAGCTGCCAGAGGTGAAACAGACCGTCTCAAGGGGAACGTCGAGCGTATACTGATAGGAAGGGAGATTCCAGTAGGCACGGGCATGGTAACGCTTCTAATGAGCCATGAACAAGGTGTTGAGAATGGACGTGAAACAGTCGCTTCAGGTGGTAAGTAGGACAGGAAAATACGTCGTAGGATACCGCCAGACCTTGAAGGAAATCCATAGGAAAAGACCTGTAATAGTCGTGGCCTCGAACAAAGCTGAACGGCTGATGTTGGACGTTATCAGAATCAACGCTAAAGCCGTTAACATTCCTGTCCTGCTCACTGACTTAACGCCCAGCGAGCTAGGCCTAGCTCTGCGAAAACCTTTTCCAACCTCTTTCATAGCCATCTTAGAGCCTGGCAGCTCCGACATCGTAGAGCAAGCGGGAGTGGAGCAAAGTGGGTGAAAGAATCAGAATAACCGAAAAAGAAATGAAATACATTCAGATGTTTGAGACGGTTACAGGCGCCGTAGTAGTTGATTGTGTAGAGGACGGAGACCTTCTCACTTTCGTAGTGAGACAAGGCGACCTTAAGAAAGCCTTGTCCGGCCACGGCTCCAAGATCAAGGAGCTTGTCAGAGTTTTTAGGAAGAGGATAAAAGTGGTAGAGTTCGCCGCTGACGCAGCAGTTTTCATCAAAAACCTTCTATACCCTGCGGAGGTCATAGACCCTGTCAGGCTTACAGAAAGGCCTGACGGAAAAACAATAGCCGTAGTCACGGTCAATCCAAGAGACAAGGGCGTAGCCATCGGGAAGGATGGCAAAAACATCAACCTAGCACGCTTGCTGGCGAAACGCCACTTCAACATAGAGCATGTCACGGTCCAGTGAAGATAGGCTTTAATAACGCCAGCCACAAAGCCGTGTAGGTTGCCGGAGGAGATCAAGCTCTTCAACCTGTGGAGCGTGGAAGGCATACAGGTTTTAGACGAAGGTCTGAAAAGGTATATCAGCCTGAAGCCGGTTGTTGTTCCCCACTCGAGCGGCAGGCATGAGCACAGAAGGTTCGCAAAATCCCAAGTCAACATCGTAGAGCGGCTGGCGAACATGCTTTTGAGACCGGGTAAAAACGGCGGCAAAAAATCCAAGGCCTTAACAGCTGTAAAGAACGCTCTGTGGATAATTCATCTGAGGACTGGAAAAAACCCTTTAGAGGTTTTGGTGAAAGCGGTTGAGAACTCGGCTCCCCTGGAGGACGTCACGCGGCTGAGCTACGGAGGCATAGTTTACTTTAAGGCCGTGGACATAAGCCCTCAGCGAAGGGTTGACCTCGCTCTCAGAAACATAGCTCAGGCGGCGAGAGAAAACTCGTTCCGCTCCCGTAAAACGATAGACGAATGCCTCGCCGACGAAATTATGCTGGCAGCTGAAAAGGACAGCAAAAGCTTTGCCATAAAGAAGAAGACCGAGCTGGAGAGGGTTGCGCTGGCCTCACGGTAAACCTAGCCCAAACATCTTCTCAAAGCCGCAGCCTTGAGCATCTCGTCAACCGCCGACTTGTGGTCTTCCTGAATGTATGATATGAGAAAGTTGCTGACTATATTGCCGTACTTTCTCTCGGAAAGTGTTCGAGGGCCAAGCTTAACGTTAAAGAGGCTTTCTGCTGTCTCAAGGTCCTCTGCGTAGAGAGGCAGAGCGTTCCTGAGCTGCTGCAGCGCAGGTTTTGTTTCTGAATCACTGCTCAGAAGCAGGTTTATGTTTTCGAAGCAGACGAAGCCGGCTACGGAGGCCAGGTCTTCCCTCATGTGTGTATCCGGCTTGGAGGACTCGATACTCCTCCTCGGTCAACTCCCGTAATGCTCTCAGACCTATGAACTCCGGCGGGATGCCGAGGCTGTAGAGAACGCATGCGTATGGTATGGCGCGGGGAAGTTCGACGTTGCCCAGCCTACGGCTGTAGGTGAAAGCTCTCACATGCAGCTTCCGTGTTCTCCTCGACGGAACCAGCTTGGACAGCTCCGCTATCGTGGAGGCCGCCGACTCCGCAAACTCTCTGTAAGCGGCTGAACACTTTTGCACAACACTCTCAGCTAAACCCAAGTCAAGGTCGTAGGAAGCGATTTCCTCCGCTGGAAGGCTTTTGTTGAGTTTTTCCACAGCCTCTACAACTTGCGGTTCTGGATAGTCATACCTGAAGGCTGACTGGACCGTCACCGTTGAGACGAAACCATATTCTTCGATGAATTTCTCGATGTTCGAGGGGTTTAGCCCTCTTCTGAAGGGCATCGTACCCACCCCTATTATCGGATGGATATCGATTCCCGTTGACCGCTGGACGTTGGCAAGCTTGTTGAACGCGATCTTCGCCATCAACGTCGCAGCAATGAGGCCGTTGTTGAGAGCTGGGTCCGAACGAGCTATGAAAACCCTCATGTAACGTGGAGACGACAGCTCAACGAACCTGCTGACTATCTTGTCAACGTTGAGCATGCTTTCAAGGTCTTCGAAAAGCGGTATCACATGTATGCTCTTGGGGACTATGTCGCCGATGATGTCTTTCAGCTTCACGTCAGGGTAATCTATGAAAACCTCCTCCAGCTGGACAACTGCCTTCCTGTAAGTGTTGACCACTTGCATCAGCTGGTGTGAGGATGTTGTGAATGGGAGGATGACTTCGAACACCGGTGGTATGGCGTATTCCCCGTAGAAAGCCCTGCAGATGTCGAAGTGTTTCGGAATGCTTTGAAGGGTTTCGAAGAAGATTTTCCTGTCGCTCAATTCAACGGAGGGGTTTGGTATCCTGTATGTGAGAAAATAATCCCTGCCTATCATCTTGTCGCGGGAATGTCTCGCCGTATTTTGCCAAGAGCTTTCTCACGACGTTGAGGTCAACGTCCTTTCCCTCCGCATCCCACATCGCTTCTTGGCATCCGAGCCTCGTCCAGCTGTTGAAGACTTCGTCGACCTCATCGTCGCCAGCTATCAGCGGTTTGTCAAGCCAAGGTGGGTTGCTTACGTTGTCAGGGTGCTGAGAGCTCATGGTCTTGGGAATAATTCTGTCGACAGCGGGCATCGGTTATTCACGTGAGTATGGAATTCCCAATGCAGCTGGAACGCCAATCCTCTTCCGCACAGACTCCACGGAAAGCAGGGTGAGCGCTATTATGGTGACTATGTATGGAAGCATGAGAAGAAACTGGGGGAGCTGGGCGGCGACACCCATTACTTGAAGCCTGAACTGTAGCGTCTCAACCCCTCCAAAAAGATAAGCGCCTAGAATCGCCCTCAAAGGACTCCATGTAGCGAGAATCACGAGCGCCAGGGATATGAAGCCACGGCCTTGCGTCATCCCCTCAACCCAGAAAGCCTGATAACCTATGAACAGATACGCGCCTGCAAGAGAACCTAGAGCGCCGCAAATTCCCATGGATATGTACCTGATTAGGTAGACGTTGACGCCGAGCGTGTCTGCCATCGACGGGTTCTCTCCGCATGACCTGAGGCTGAGGCCAAATCTGGTCCTGAAGAGAACAAACCACATCAAAAGGCTTAGCGCCAGCGAGAGATAAACGAGAACGTTGTGGGTGAAAAACATCGGCCCCAACACCGGCACGTCCTTGAGCACAGGTATGGGTGTTGTGGGAAGCTTAGCAGCCTCCTGTGTGATGATGAGTCTTTCAGGCGTCTCAGGGTTAAGAGCTAGGATTATCCGTCTTCTAATGTCGGCCGCGGTTATCAGACCGCTTAAACCCAGGCCGAGTATCGTGTAGGCGAGGCCCACGACTATCTGGTTAAGCTTGAGGCTTACGGTGAAGACGGCGTGCGAAAGGCCTAGAACCAATCCAACCAAGGCGGCCGCCGCCAAAGCCGCTCCGTGGCCAAACGCGTTGGTGAAGATGAAAGATATAGCCGCCCCCATTATCATCATCCCCTCCATCCCTAGGTTCAGCACGCCTGAACGCTCTGCGTATGTTTCGCCAAGCGAGGCGAGAAGAAAGACTGTGCCAGCAGCCACAGCACCCGACAGCACCGAGCTCAACCATCCCACGTCTATCATAACCTGGCCCTCACCCGATAGCGTTTGAAGAACTCGCCTAAGATAATCATTAGGAAGATTGTTGACTGGAAAATTTGGACGGCTGCGAACTGTAGGTTTAACGTCGCCTGGAGAACGTCGCCGGCAACAAGCAGGCCTCCGAAGAAGATGGATGCTGGCACGGCTATCCACGGGTTTAAGGCGGCTAGAAAGGCTATGATTATGGCCGTGTAGCCGTAGCCGGGTGAGAAGTCTGGCCTGAGCCTCCCCAGTATGCCGCTGACTATGACCAATCCGCCTAACCCAGCCAAGCCTCCCGAAACCATGCTTCCCAGCATCAGGGTGCGGCCTATTTTCACTCCTGCGTACCGTGCGGCCTCCAAGTTTTGGCCGAGTACACGCATCTCAAAACCTAACCGTGTCTTCTGCAGCATGCCGTAAAGCAGTGCCGCCACAACCACTGCCGCAGGCAGGCCCATGTACACAGTTTGGCCGAACAGAACATCCATCCTCGCGAAGTCAGGGAACGTGATCGAAAGCGGGAAGCCAAACCCTTTCGGGTCCCTCCAAGGCCCGTATGCGAGGAAACGCACGAAAAGCATCGCGACGTAGTTGAGCATCAGAGTGGGAAGTATCTCGTTGACGCCCAGACGTGCCTTGAGGTATGCGGGGAGAGCGCAGAAAAGCCCTCCGGCCATGAACGCTGCCAGAATCATGGCGGGGAAAACCAGCGGCGGCGGAATCAAGCCATAGCTCGCATGGAGGAGAACAACGCCCGTAGCCGCCACCCCGCCCATGTAAATCTGCCCCTCCGCACCTATGTTCCAGAAATTCATCTTGAAGGCGAGGCAGAGCCCTAATGCTGCAAACATTATCGGCAGGCTTCGGAGCGTTGCCTGCATCAGGTTTGAAGGCGTTGTGAAAACGTAGGCGACTTTTGAAAGAGTTTCATAAGAGTTGACGCCGAGTGTTTCGAATATCAGGCTTGCCGATACCATTGCCAAGATTATGAAGAAGGCAGTTATCGCCGCGGAGAGCTTGCGGGTGGTTTCCAGCCTTCTCTCAAGCTTCAGGCCGACTACCACGTTCAGGCGCTCACCTCCTGTCTTCTAACACCCGTCATCATAAGCCCGATAGCCTCAACCTCATACTGGCCTCTCTCGAAAACACCCACGATTTCACCTCTGTACATGACCATGATTCTGTCGCTCAACGACATCAGCTCTTCAAGCTCCTCCGAAACCAGTAGAACAGCAACCCCTTGCTCAGACCTTTTCACCAGTTCTTGGTGGATAAACTCGGTAGAGGCGATATCAAGTCCTCGTGTGGGGTATGCTGCGAGGATGACCTTTAGCTGGGGAAGGGTTCCAAGCTCTCTGGCTAACACAAGCCTCTGAATGTTGCCGCCCGACAGGTTGGCGGCCTTGTTCTGTATAGATGGTGTGACTATGTTGAAGTCTTTGACAAGATGATGGGCATGTTTCGTCACGTTTTTCCAGTTTATCAACAAGCCGTTCGAGAATTCCTTCGCCCTGTATGCCTTGAGAATGATGTTCTCCGCCACCGTCATGTCGGGAGCGGAGTACCTCAGGGCCTCAGCCGGTATGTAGCCGACGCCTAGGTTGATTATCTCTGATGGATGGCGGTTTGTTATGTCGACGGAGTTTAGAAGAACCTCGCCCGCGACTATTTTTCTCAGCCCCGCGACGGCTTCCAGCAGCTCCTGCTGCCCGTTCCCCGAAACCCCCGCCACACCAAGAATCTCACCCTCATACAGTTTAAACGAGACGTTCCTGACCGCTTCAAGACCCTTGTCGTTTAGCACCAAAAGGTTTGAAACCTCTAGCACCGGCTTTTTCCACGTTAGAACCCTTTTTGTCTGAACTTTCACCAAGGGCCTGCCTATCATAAGGTTGACCAGCTCCTCGATGTTCGTTTCCTTGGTGAGCTTGGTTGCCACCGTCTTTCCGCCGCGCATCACGGTCACCCTGTCGCTGACAGCCATGACTTCATCAAGCTTGTGGGTTATCAGCACTATGCCCAGCCCTTCCGAAGCCATCTTCCGAAGAGTTTGGAAAAGGATGACGGTCTCCTGAGGTGTTAAGACGGATGTGGGCTCGTCGAGGATGATTATCTGGGCTTTCCTGTAGAGCGCCTTGAGTACCTCAACCTGCTGCTTCTCGCCCGCCGACAGCTGCCAAACCTTGGCCTCGGGCGATATCTTCCAGCCATAGCTAGCTATCATATGCGACAGCTCTCTGTTGATTTTACGAGTGTTGAACACAAGCCCAGCTTCTTTCAGTCCAAGAACGACGTTTTCAGCTACAGTGTGAACTGGAATCAGCTTGAACTGCTGGTGAACCATTCCTATGCCCAGCTTGATGGCGTCCCTTGGGCTTCTGATGTCTACCTTCTTCCCCCTAACTTTTATCTCTCCCGCATCTGCACTGTAAATGCCGTAAAGAATGTTCATCAACGTCGTTTTGCCTGCACCGTTCTCGCCCAAAAGCGCGTGAACCTCCCCCCGTCTCAATGTGAAGCTTGCGTTGTCGTTGGCTAGCACGTTTGGGAAACGTTTGACGATGCCTCTCATCTCGACTAACAATTCATCGCCCATCATCCTGCTCTCATCAGGCTACCGTAAAAGATAAAAAATTTATAGGTGTTTAAACCGTTAGCCTCGGGGCAGTTCGCTCTGGATGTGCTCGACGAACCAGTTCATGTTCCAGAGCATGTCCCAGTCGGCGCGTTCGGAGCCTTTGATCCTGACCTCTCCCTTCTGGTCTTTGATGGGCTCTCCGAGGTTTCCCTCAACGCTGAAAGGCTCAAACAGAAGCTCCTTCATCTCCTCGTATCTTTTCTTTATCTCAGTCTGCCACTCGCTCGGAATAGCTGGATGAAGCTTGCCTAACTGCAGCGTTCCATCCACTTGCCCAGCGGTGCTCTGCTCCACTGGCCGCCTCCATCTGTAAGGCATGTAATCACCAATCCTTGTCCAGATGTCCACAGACCTCCACGTGTTTGTGGCAACCATCCTGTAAAACTCAAGATATATCGGACCCCAGTTGACGATCTGTCCCGTGAGGTGGGAGTTCGGACCATACTGGCTCATGTCGCCGTAGTGGCTGAAGCTCCAAACCCTCTTGCCCTTCTGCGTTGTATACTCTTCCGCAACCTGCAGGGTTGTAGGCGAGTCCTCAGTGAAGGCTAAAACATCTGCGTTCGATTCTTCGATTAGGGCGGTTGCTGCCTGCCTTGTCTTACCCGGGTCGAACCAGCTGAAAAGCCAGTTTACGTATGCTTTTATGTTTTTACCTGTCCGTTTCTTATATGAATAGTTTGCCCCTAGCACGAACGCGTTGATATGTCTGACGACCTCAGGTATTGGATGTGCTGCGACATAACCGACGACGCCCGTTTGTGTAACCGCGCCGGCGGCAAGCCCGTTAAGATAGTAGAGCTGGTAAAACTCTGCGAAGGCGCTGCTCATGTTCTGAGGCGCGTTTCCCGCCGCCCCGCTCTTGTATCCCGAGATGTGAACAAAATATCTGTCTCGATGTTTGGCAGCTGCTTCCGCTGTTGGGTCCATGTAGCCGAAGCTAGTGGTTATGACTAGGTCTGCTCCTTGGTTTACGAGAGACTCTATGGCGCCTAACGCTTGGGGTTCCGGAACGCTCTCTATGTATAAGCTGTCTACTGTTTTGAAAATGTTGTCAGCCCATTTTCTTCCTTGGTCATGGGCGTATGTCCATCCAAAGTCGCCCACAGGCCCGACGTAGATGTAGCCCACCTTCAACCTTTTAGCAGGGGCTGTTGCTGTGACTGTCCTAGTAACAGCGGGGCCTGTGACGGTCACAACCGAAGGTGCTTGGGACGTCCCTGCAAAATAGCCTGCAAGACCGCCGACAACTGCTGCAGCAGCGACAGAGCCCGCGGCGACGCCCGAGGAAACGGCTAGAAACTTTCGCCGGGAAATCCGGGCTTTTTCCTTCATCAAATAATATGATACTCTGTGAGGTATATATGTTTATGCTAATCGACGACGATGTCAACAAATTGGAATGTGACGGTGTCTAGTAATCCTTTGTCGGTTATCCTTAGCTCGGGGATTACGCTCAGGCTGAGTAGTGAAATCGTCATGAAAGGTGAAACCCATTCGCATCCAAGCCTGCGCCAGACGTTGTAGGTTCTGTTGAGTTTTTCTGCAACGGAAACAGCCGGCTCGGTCGACATAAGCCCTGCCAGCGGAAGCTCAACCTTGGCCAAGACCTTTCCGTCTGCAACTGTAACTATTCCACCGTTTATGCGGGCGTTTTCATTAGCCGCCAAAGCCATGTCCTTTTCATCGTAACCTAGGACGAGTAGGTTGTGGCTGTCGTGAGCGACTGTAGACGAAACAGCGCCTTTTCTGAAGCCAAATCCTTTCGTAAACCCTATCCCCATCCCGCCTGTTTTTCCATGCCTCTCAACTACCGCTGTTTTCAGAATACTTCTGTCAGGGTCGGACAGTATGTTGCCTCCCTTAACCTCGAGCCTTTCTATGCGATGTTTTGTGATTACACTTCCCTCGATGGCTTGGATAACTCTCACCCTCACCTCCTCCCCCTCACGGCTGTCGTGTATCTTGAAGTCTTCTGGCGTAAGCTGTCTTGGCAGCTTAACGCTTTTCATGAACCTTTCCGGGTAGTTGAACTCGGGCAGCTCCTTAACCATTTTACCGTTTTCAGCAACAAGCTCACCGTTTGCGAAAACGGCTTCGACCCTGAACTTCGTGAGGTCTGAGACGACCAGTATGTCCGCAAGCCTTGCTGGTGCGATGCTGCCCAGATCGTAGGAAAGCCTGTATCTCTCAGCAGGGTTGAGCGTGCACATCTGGATAGCTGTTAGAGGGTCAACGCCTTCCTCAACCGCCCTTCTGAGACTGTGGTCTACGTGACCATCCCTGAGAATTGATGCGGGCTCCTTGTCATCCGTGCAGAGGCATATGTGACGGGGGTCTATTCCCGTCTCGGTGTAAGCTTTTATCGTCTCCTTGACGTCAAGCCATGCGCTCCCCTCCCTGAGATAAACATACATCCCGTTCCTCAGCCGTTCCAGCGTCTGCCTCTTCGTGACGCTTTCATGTGTAGAAGTTATTCCAGCAGCAGCATAGGCTGCAAGCTCTCTTCCAAGAAGACCTGAGTCATGGCCTTCAACGAGCTTCCCCGCCTTGAGCGTCTCAGCTATCTCTGCGTGAACGTTTTCGTCAGAGGCTAAAACCCCGGGGAAATTCATCATCTCCCCCAAAGCAATCACCTCGTCAAGCTTCATAGCCTCTGCAACGTCTCCGGGACCGATTACCGCACCCGCTGTCTCAAAACCTGGTGCAGCTGGAACGCATGAGGGATATGTGATGAAGACTTTGAGAGGCAGGTTCCTCGACTCCTCAATCATCAGCTTGACGCCGTCAAGCCCGAAAACATTCCCTATCTCATGAGGGTCTATGAAAACAGTAGTGGTTCCATGCGGAAGAACGATTCTAGCGAACTCTGTCACGCTTATCATAGAACTTTCTATGTGGACGTGAGGGTCCAAGAGGCCGGGAACAACGTATTTTCCCTCAGCGTCGTAAACTACGGTATCGGGCCCTATGCAGGGGCTTGAATCGCCCACCAAAGCAATACGTCCAAGTTTAACGACAACATCCACGTTCTCCAACAGCTCGCGTGTATGGACGTTGACTACATTCCCCCCTTTAACCACGAGGTCGGCTTTCTCCAATCCAAGCGCGGTCCTCACCAAGTTTTTAGTTACCTCGTAAAGCTTTGAACGCACCATCGCTCTTCGGTATGTGTGTTTGCCGTAGATATAACCTTAGACGTTTTACACAAACAATAAATAATCACCCCCTCAATAATATCGAGCGTATATGAATATTCGGTGGGGTTTGTATCTGCAGGACATGCATGTAAGAGACATGGTTCGTTACGCGCAGCTTGCTGAACAGCACGGATTTGAGTCGGCTTGGGTTGCGGAGTCGAGGCTGGCGAGAGACGCGCTCACACCCATGACAGCGATTGCGACAGTCACTTCGAAGCTGAAGGTTGGCGCCGGTGTGATAAACACTTGGACACGTAACGCCGCCTTGATCGCCCAAACTTTTGCCACCATGGACGAGCTTTCCGACGGACGTGTGATGCTTGGGCTAGGAGCTTGGTGGGACCCTTTGGCTTGGAAAGTTGGGATAGAGAGAAGAGAGCCGCTCACATGCATGCGAGAATACGTTGAAGTAATACGCAGGCTGTTCAGGATGGAGGAAGTAACGTTTGAGGGAAAATTCGTAAAGATGAGAGGTGTGCGTTTAGACGTTTTGCACGGTGCTGGTGAAAAGCCGAGAAACATCCCCATATACATAGGTGCCACGGGGTGGAAGATGATGGAGCTTGCAGGCGAGATAGCTGACGGCGTTCTCCTCAACTACCTTGTCTCGCCAAAATACAACGACACAGCTTTAGAGCACATCAGGAAAGGCGCGGCCAAGGCTGGGAGGAGGCTCGAAGTTATTGACAGGCCTCAGCTCGTTGCATGCTCGATGGATGAGGACGCCGACAAGGCCGTGAAGCTTGCGAAAAAACATGTGACGATGACGTTGGGCCAGCAGCCGCACATCATGAAAGCCAGCGGGGTGAGCGAAGACCTGATTCAGGAGGTTCAGAGGATTATGGGTGGATGGCCTGCCAAGCCCGGCGGGATCGAGAAAGCCGCCGAGATTGTCCCCGACAGCGTCGTCAGAATGATAACCGCCTCGGGGACTGCAACAGACGTCGTGAACAAGGTCAAAGAGTACATGGAGCATGGCTGCACCTCGCCGCTGCTGCTGCCTTTGAGCGGAAACGTCGAATACGTGATTGAAAGCATAGCAAGGGTGTAGGGTTTTGGGGTCTGAAGCTGTTTTGCTCAAAGGCGGCGTGGTTGTCACTATGG
>JAWACZ010000027.1:0-18477 GCA_038896555.1 Candidatus Caldarchaeum sp.
GTAGTCGCTCCAAGTGCCTTTTCCTCTTGCTGGCGATGTGCTGTCTGCCCAGATTGTGTCTGGCGGTGCTACTGCGGTGATTCTGAGGGTGCTTCCGCCCCAGAAGACCGTTGACGGTGTGTCTCCGCTTCCTAGGCTTACGAGGCCTACGTCTTTGCCTACGATGCATAGGTCGACGACTTTGTCGCCTACGCGGATTCTGCCGGCTGATGTTGTTCTGTCGAATGTGATGGCTGGGAATGTTGCGCCGCGTGGTGGGATGACGCTTCCTGTCACACGGTATCCTACGAGTGGTCCGCAGTCATAGGTTCCGAGTTCGAGGTCGCCTACCTGCCAGAAGACTGGGATCTCGATGTCTGTGGCGTTGAGCTTGATGGCTACGACTTTGCTGCCTTCCGATGGTGTTCTTTCGCTGGTCTTGGTGAGCGCGTAGCCGGGTATGGGCTGGAAGACGCCTACTCCTGTTGAGCCTCTGTACCATGTTATGTTGAAGACGCCGTGGCCGAAGAGCATCCAAGCGAAGTGGAAGATGGGCGGTGTTGCGTCTCCTGTGCTGAGCCTTGTCCAGACGAGCTCGTAGTGGTCGCGTGCGGCTGACTCTGGTGCTGCCCTGCTCCAAGCTCCTCTGCCGAAGGCAGCGGATGCTGGGTCGATGGGTAGCTGGTCGCTCCACACGCTGATTCTGTACTGGATTCTGTAGTCTTCAAGGTATGTTAGCGCTCTGTAGTATCCGCTTGGCGCTGGGCTGTATGGCCATCCTGCGAGCATGCTGCCGTCGTCGTAGCTTGGGTATGGTATGTCCCATGACCTTGTCACAGATCTGTACACCCATCTGTTTGTGGCTGAGTCAAACCTTAGGTCCCAGTCGCTCTTGGTGAACCGTTCGCTTGTCGGCAGCCATGGCAGTGTCAGCTGGCCTGTTGTCCATTTGGCTGCTCCGCGTGTCTCGGGCACGGCTGTGTATGTCCATGTCTTCTTGGCGTGGTCTACTGTGATTCTGCCTGGGTGGACGAATACTCTGCCATCATACTGTCCAGGTGGCGGTATCGGCTGAGGTGAGGATACGTTGTACCACCATATCATGGCGTAGAGGTCTTTGACGGGTCTGCCTTTGTCGGCGCTTATGGCTAGGACGAATGTTACGTCAGCTATGGCGACTTTGTCGACGCTGTAGCCTCTCTTGGTGAGGTTGAAGGCGTCTTTGTAGACGATGCTGCTGTTGAGGTACCAGTAGACGGTTAACGTGAAGTTGTGTAACAAGTCACTTGTCGCAGGAGATGTGCCATCGGGTAGGGTAGAGAGTATGTTGTCTAGCATTAGCTTTGTCGGGAATAGTAGGGTGAGGTTGCCGTCTCTGCCTGTTTTGTATTTCCAGCCCGCTAGCTTGGTTCTACTGCCGTCGGTGGCGTTGTAGAGGTCTAGCTGGACTACTGCGTATGGTATTGCCCTAGCCAGGTCTTCGTCCTTGAGGTTCAGCGTTATGAAGCCGACGGGTATCGGGAGCGTTAACACCTCCTTCTCGAAGACTAGGCTGTAGGGCCTTGATGGCAGCTCCCTAACCGTTCCTGACGGTGCTGCGGCAACCCATTTCTCCCATCTCCATTTCTGCTGGCTCCAGAGTCCTTCGTTGCCCACGACGGTGAAGTTATGAGTTGGCCATGACGCGTTTGCTTTAATGCCTGAGGTTAGATTGAACCATCTGTCGACAACGAAGTTGTCTGTTGAGATCTTTGTTCCGGTTTTCCGCTCTGTTGTCTCCCATCCTGTACCTGTCAAACCTACTTTGTCGTAGAATTTGGCCCATGGCTGTTCGCCTCGTGTGAACTCGAGCGGGTAGACGTAGCTGAGGAAGCGGAGGTTTTCGGCTCTGTAGCTGCCGTTCCACCATATGTTGCTGCTGTGCTGGCTGGTGGCTTTAAGTCTGGTTGTGTCTAGGAGGTCGCTTGTCCACCTGCTGGTGAAGTCTGTCGAGAACGCGCCGGTGTCTGGGTAGTATTCCTCCATCTGTCTGCCGTTGTCGTTGACGATGTTGAAGGTTGCGTTGCCTATGCGTCTAGCGTCTCTTAGGTAGTCCCAGTCGCCGTCAACAACGCGTTTGTAGAAGGTGTGAGCCCATGTCAGCAGGTCTATCTTGACTGGGCCGCATGTGGTGTAGAGGGTTTGGTTGCCTATTGGGTTGAGGTTGGGGTCTGTCACCGGCCGTCCGCCCATCGTGCCGAAGACTCTCAGCACAACCCTATCGTTGACGTAACCGGCTGGAGACTTTATGATGGTGGGTGGTTTGGTCAGGTCGTTGAAGTTGAAGCCTATCTTTATCTCGTAGTCGACGGCTGCGTCCGTTCTGCCTGGCCACTTGCTGTTGCCGGGCGTCTGCTGGGTCTCAGGGTCTCCTGTCGTGACTGTTGTGACGGTTATGTTGTAGTATGTGCTGGGCATTTGGTAGAAGACGTATTCGACTTTGCCGTAGGTCTTCAGGCCCGCGCTGGTAGACTTCTCTCCCTCGAAGTATCTGACCGTGTAGTTGAGGAACTGTACGGACAGCGATGTGTTGAACGCTCCGCCGTGCGCGTCGCCGGTTGGGTCAAGCGTTTCTAGGAAGAACAGCCTTCTGCCCGTCAGCGGGTGAGCTCCAACCCACATCAGCGTTATGTTGAGTCTTGGGATTCTGTTGTCCATGTTGTAGTCCCATGTTGTGAAGATGAAGTTGTTGATGGGGACTCTTATCTTGACTGGTACGTCGTAGTTTCTGTCTAGGGTTATTGTGACTGTGCCGTCTGGGTTGACGGGTAGTTCTTCAGCGCCGACGGTGGCTTTGTCGAACTTCAGCCATACGCCTTTCCACCAGAGGCCTTTGACGGTTATTGTTCCTCCTGGAATTGTGCCGAAGTCGAGGGCTCCTGACTCGTCTATCCAGGATATTCTCTCGTTGCCCGCCGTGTCTGTGTACTTGACCCATGCGGCTATGTTGGCGCCGACCCTTCCTTTGACCAACGCGCCTTCGCAGTCGACGAAGACGAGCTTCAGTTTGTAGACGTTGACGACCAGAGTTAGTATCTCGGTCTTGACCAGCTTCTCTATTTCGAAGCCTGGCTCGTCGTAGACGATTGTGCCGTCGAAGGTTACGACTACGTCGTAGGCGTATTCTCCTGGTAGTTGGTAGAAGACCGCCCAGCCGTCGCCGTGCATCTGGTAGCTCCATCCAAGCCCTCCGAGAAGCCTGTCGGGGTCGCTGCCTGCGCCTGACTTGACTACGTTGGGGCCGTTGGTTCTTATCAGGGTTACGGCTGTGTTGGCTGCTGGAAGCGGGTTGCCCATGTTGTCCTTGAGTATGAAGGCGATGTCGTGGACTTTGGCGGTTATGTATACGATGCCTGCTCTGGTGAGGGCTATGTCTGGGGCTTCGTGTGGAGCTAGGCTCTGGAGCACGACTACCTGACGCTTTGTTGCGTTAAGTATCGCGAATGTTCCTGAGGCTGGCTGGCCGCTGAAGAGCATCGCTCCGTCAAAATCATCATAGGTGAGTAACGGGTCTAGCACCTGTATGTCTGTGTTGTTGACTGTTATGAGCGCCCTGATCGTTCTTGTTCCAGGCGGTCCTGGCCAGATCTCCACCTCAGCGGCTCCAGTCTCACCTGTGGTTGTTACGTTGAATCTTCTGATCGCAGTGCTGTCTATTACGCCGTCCGGACCTATGTCCTGCCATCCGAAGGTGGAGAACGATACGTTGCCGACGATCGGCCGGCCTGCCGCGGCGTCATGGTATTTGACCGTAGCAATTACGCCACTGATTGTGAACGGTGTCAGTATGAAGCCTCCGAGCGTGGCGTTGTCTACGATTTCAACTCGGAGGTTCTTCGCCAATGGATAGTTGATGTGTATTTCAAACGTGCCTGTTATGGGATCGTAGTTTTGAAGCCTAAAGCCTATTGGTGTGTTTGATGTTATCATTAGGGTGACGGGGCCTTTGATTGGTCTAGGTGTTCCAGCTGGTCCTCTAGTGAGTGTGATGGTTGCGGTGTTGTGTATCTTGATGAGCACGGTGTTGTTCCCAAGCGCTACGCTCGGTGTTTTCCATCCGTTGTATGTTGTTGTGTTTGTCGCGGCTATGGCGTAGGGGTTGCGAACCCTGACCTCGTCTACCAAGACCGCTGTTCCACCGTATCCGTTCCTGCTACCGCCCTTCCACTTGACCTGGATGTCGAAGCCGTCCCATGTTTTGTCGTCGGACAGAGTTCTCGTCTTCATGTAGGTTATTTCGGGTATTAGGGCGCTCCAGTTCTTTCCAGCGTTGACGTATGGGCCGTCCCAGCTTCCGCCCCAAGCCTTTTCAAAGAAGCCTCCTGGGCCCCATACTCCGGCGGTGTCGTCGGCTGGGTTGAAGTGGTAGCTGGCGTTGAGGCTTCCTCTCAACCCCCAGTTGGTTCCGTTCGGGAACCTAGCATACTTGCTGAACTGGGGGGTCCTGTAGCCGGGCCATTTGTGGGGGTCGTCGGTGCATCCGCCGCTGTCTGTGTCGAGGATGTTGTGGCTGAGGTAGTAGGGTGTGGACGGCCTTGTCTTGAAGTTGAGCGTCACCTCGGCGCCAACCATCTTATCGCCTACTTCTGGATGCTGGATGTTGAGGTCGGCGTCCTGGACGCAGAACCGTGCGTAGAACACCGTGTTGTTGTTGAAGTTGGCGACGTTCGTAACATTAACGGTTAGGCCCCCCCAACTGTCAAAACCATCAGCTCCTGATGATCGGGTTATGGTATGGTTGAAAGCCATGCTCAACGGGCCTGCTGCAACGCCGGTAATACCTCCCTGAGTGACGGTTGAGCTTAAAGTCGGGCTTGCTGGGAAAGCGCCCCAGTTAGGCCTCTGCTTACCCGCTACAGGTGCAGTGGAACCTGTTCCGTTATATTCTCTTCCTACGTAGAAGGTCTGGTTGGTTAGGACGGTCTCCCACCAGACACGTTTGGTGGCGTTGAGATGCGGCGCCCCAACCCTGAAGAAGGTGTCAACAGGAGGAGTGTTCTGGGGTGCCCCTATTCCTCCGTGGAACGCCGTCCTGTTCGCGAGGTTCAACGTCTGCAAAGGTATGGGCACAAGCCTGTTGTCAGCAAACCTGCCGGGACTGACGTCAAACTCGCCTCTACCAACGCTGGCTGGATAAATCTCCCGAGTGTATCTTGACTGGCCGTCGCGTCCTGTTATGGCTGCCTGTATCAACGACTGGGGTGAATCTGCAGCTGTGTGGTCAACATCATATATGAAGATCGTCGCATAAGTCAGCACATCATCAGCACCATACCATGTGTGCTCGTGGAAGACTTTGAAGATGTAAGCAGCTCGTGCAACCCAAGCGTTCGCGGGAGTGCTGAAGTTCCCCGCAAACCAAGCCGGGTCCATCCCCCTCGGGCTGGCATGGTCGAGAAAGTCAACAGGACCGCTGCTCAAGCCTGCCCTACCCCTGTCATTCTGAATCCGCCAACCGGACAAATCAGCGTCAGGCCACTGGTCAACAATACCGTCGTCGTTCACCGTGGCGTTAGCACCGTAGGGCAGACCGCCGTACTGTCTAGTACCCGTTATCCTCTGTTTGAACGGCTCGGTTGAGTTAACCGTCAGCCAGTAGACGATAATGCCGTCGTAAAGACCTCCTGCACCGGTACACTCACCCTGGTATGTCTTAGCCTTCACAATCACGGTAACGTTCTGCCAGCTCGTAGGCCAGGAAATCTGGATGAAACCTGTGGCGTTGGGGCTTCCCGCGAACAGTATAGGGTCTGAGGCGTTCCCCTGACTTTTGAGATGGGCTACGTAAACGCACACATTCGTAACGTTATACCTCTCGGCGAAAGTGGTTCCAGCAGGTATTGCGAGGTAGGTAGTATCTCCCTTCCATGCGCTGGTCACTATTTTCAGCCAAGCGGTGTATGTTGGCTGAGCCTGCGTCGTCAGAACAGCTGCTCCGAGAAAAGCCGTCGGCAAAGCCAGCAGCAAAGCTAGCAAAACTACATGACTTTTTCCAATCATCGCCCAACCAGCCAACCAGCCCATATATAACCCATAACAGTCTAGAACAATTCCACAATCCTGTAAGAAACATTCAGGTGAGGACAAGGGAAATTCCAGCGTAAAACCAAAAATTTAAAAACAAACCCAAAACACGTGAGAAAAAGCCATAGAAGCCAGAAAAACCAGCATTCCAAAAACTAGAACGACTAGAAAACCACGGAACACCAAGCCACCATAACATACCACCAAACCAACCACGGCCACAGACCACAACCCTCCATCCCAAAACGTCACCACTCAGAGAAGGCGCTCCGTCAGCTTCCCCCGGCCCCACCGTCATCCACCCCTTTCCTCGGCGCGCCGGCTGCAAAGGGCAGCTTATTCGCTCTTGGTGTTGGTGCTGCCGGATAACGCGTCCAACCTAGTGCCAAAACGTTGATTCAGAGGCCCCCGGGGTATTCCTTCGTCTGGTTTAACAACGCTGGACCAGAAGCCGCCAGGCCCGGAGCCTTACTCCATCCCCGCACACTCCAGAACCTCCAACCAAACGGCCAGCACGCATCGAGCAGCCAAGAAAAAGATTCCACCACAGGCGCATTCCAGCGCATAAAACGGGCTTGGCTGCTGTTCACTGCGTTTCATCAAGCCTTTTCTCTATCTCAGCCAGCTTCGTCTCCAGAACAGCCACTCTGGAAGCATACTGGACCTCCGACCTTAACGACGAAATCTCCGACGTTAGACGTTTATCAAGCTCGGAGATCTGAGAAGACAAACGCTTGTCGAGCTCAGAAATCTGGGAAGACAATCGTTTGTCGAGCTCGGAGATCTGGGAAGATAAACGCTTGTCAAGCTCGGAGATCTGGAAGGACAAACGCCTGTCAAGCTCGGAAATCTGAGAAAACAGACGTTTATCGAACTCGGCAACCATGGACGTTATACGTTTCTCCATCTCCTCCATCTTTATCGTGAACGGCTGTAAAGCGGTTGAAAGCTCCTCCCTAACTATCTCCCTTAGCTCGGGAGCCGTAAGCCTCTTGATAATCTCCCTGCCGGCCTTGGCCAACCCGTCTACTTCACCTTCACACGACGGTAAGAAAGGTTTTAGGCTTTTCACAGGGAGGGTGGACAAGCTACTTCATCAGCAGAACATAACAAGATTTAATAAGCCAACCCACGAAGAGTCTTGGGAAAGCCTTGGCCGTCCGCATCAAGAAGACTGTCTTCAGGCTGCTGAAGGAGGATGAGGAGTTCAGGTATGCTGTGGCGGGCCTCCTCGGCTTGGAGGAGATACTTAAACGCCTCGACAGACACGAGGCGGAGCTCGTCAAGCTCAGGGAAGACATGCTACAGGGATTCAGAAGACATGACGAGGAACTGGCGAACCTAAGAGAGGAGACTAATAGGCTGAGGGAGGAGATGATAGCAGGTTTCAGAAGACATGACGAGGAGTTGGCTAAACTGAGGGAGGAGACCAACAGGCTGAGAGAAGACATGATTCAAGGATTCAGAAGGCATGACGAGGAGATAGCAAAGCTGAGAGAAGACATGATGATTGGGTTCAAGAGACATGATGAAGAGTTCGTCAGGTTGAGGGAGGATATGGCTAAGGGTTTTGAGCTGATGAACCGTCATCTTGACGCGCTGGGTGCTAGGTGGGGTATTATGGCCGAGTCTGCTTTCAGAGAGGGGTTGAGGGGTATTTTGGAAAGGGAGCTTGGGCTGGTTGTTGAGAGGTGGACGGCCTACGATGGGGAAGGCTATGTGTACGGGTATCCCAGCACAGTCGACATAGACGTGGCCGTCAAAGACGGCAAAACAATCTTAGTGGAGGTCAAGTCTCACGTAAGACGCTCCGACGTCAACGAGTTCCGTAGGAAGACGGAGTTTTACGGCTTGAAGACGGGTAAAACTGCTGAGCGGAAGGTGATTGTCACCCCCTACGTCGAGGAAGAGGCCTTAGAAGCTGCGAAACAGCTGGAGATAGAGGTGTACACGAAGGTTTAGAAAACTGGTTTAACAGCCAGGTTACGAAAGCATTTTAACCCATTAAAGCTTTGTGCTGAACGTTGAAGAACCTTGAAGAGGGGCTGAGGTGGTTTGAGCAGGCTGAGGCAGACCTGAAGACAGCCCGCGACTGCTTAGAGGACGGCAACTTCTACGCAACAGCCTTCTTCAGCCAGCAAGCGGCGGAAAAATCCTTGAAAGGTCTGCTCTACTCCAAAGGCTATAGAGCTTTGATAACCCATTCTGTGACGGAGCTTCTTGAAGAGGCTGGGAAGCATCACGATGTTTTTAAAGAGTTTATTGAGCAGGGGCGGGAGCTGGACAGACACTACATAGGCAGCAGGTATCCCAACTTTTACCCGAAAGGACCCGCGTTTAAATACTACAGCTACGAAATAGCATCCAGATGCTTAAACTACGCCGAGTCGATATTGAACGCAGTCAAGAGGTTCTTGTTAAGCTGAACAGGTATGTAGATAAGATTGTGGCGCTTCTCCAACCGGATCTGATAATGCTCTTCGGCTCGTTTGCCTCGGGCGACGTCAACGAAGGCTCTGACGTAGACCTTCTGGTAGTGGCTCGTTTCAAAGAGCCTTTTCTGGACAGGATAAAGCTCATGCTGACGCTTAATCAAGAATCCATACCCCTGGAGCCTGTAGGCTACACCGCTGAGGAGTTTGAGGAAATGGTTTTCAGAAGAAGCCCATTCATTCAGACGGTAGTTGAGACGGGGAGAATACTCTATAAAACAGAGAGGGGGGCAGGAATTTTAGAAAAGGCTAAACAACTTCTATCACAGTAGGCTCTGAGCATGCCGCAGACCTTCAAACCATTCTGCGTAGATTTTTAACCAGGTTCGCAGCTGGTTGTACGGGATGATGACGAACGTCCATCTTGAGCCGTGATAGGCGATGGGCAGTCTGACCAACCTACGCTAAAGATGTGTCCAACACAGTAACCTCTGTCGACCCGTCCTCAGAATATGTTGCGAACACACGATCGGGGTAGAGAAGCGAGAGGTATGAGAAGGCACGTGCGGCTGAGGAGGGAGACGACCTAAAACCATCTTCGACAAGCTTGTAAGCCGCGGCGAGGCAGAGGACGTCAAGCCTAACCCTACCCAGAACCCTGTTGAGGACCCTGTACACCTCAGTCAACGTCTGGGCTTCAATATTCTGTGTAGGATGTTTGAGAGACAGCACGGATGGCGTGAGATAGTTGAACAGCGCTTGCTCAAGCTTGTCACGCGGCTTCTCGAGCACAACCTCAAGGTCTCGGGAAAGCTTAACCGCATCAGCCGATGTGCCGTATTTTCCCCTCTGCATCCTCTCCAACAAACCTATGTCGACAAGCCACTCAAGCCTCGGCGGAACAGCATGCCTGTACTTGGCGTACTGACGGCCCCTCACCCATTCAGTCTTCGACCTATATGCTAAACGTGCTTCCCTAAACTTGATGGCTTCCTGAAGCTCGGACGATATGGCCTGCCGCATCTTCTCCGACGCATGCTTCATGGCTTGCTTAAGGGCTTCCGGGTAGATCTCCTCCATGATGGTTTCCATGGCTTGCTGGCGAGAAAAGACACGTGTCTTTAAAGCCCAGCGGATAATCCGGCCCATCATGTAAAAGTCTTTGGTCAGCAACGATTGGATGAACAACAGCTTCTCCACAGTGTTGAGGCCGAGAACCACGGAAAGCTTCGCAGTACTTTCTCCAGCCACGTGTTGTTTCAAAACGTTTGACGAGTTTAAGCAAACATAAACTGCGCCAAATTCACCCAACCTCCCCGTTCTCCTGTCGTAGAAGCCGAGCTCAGCAGCTAGCTTGACGTAGTTGCGGGCGTTTACATCGCTCCTCAACAGCCCCAGCATCTTGCCTGCTGAATCATCCTCCAAACACCTGCATGTCTCCAGCAGAAGTGATGCAAGATAGTCGGGAGACCTTGCTGCACCGTCTTCAAGTATGCAGGCTACAAGCTTGAGGTAGCCAAGCCTGCATGCGTCGCCGTGCAGCTCGAAGATCATTCCGCTCATCTCTGCTGCCATGATAAAAGCCGCTCTTTTACCGTCGGCTCTCCCTTGCTCAACACAAGAATCCTTTCCCTCCCAACTCCCTGCCATTTCTTGAGATACATGAGATACTTGTGTTCTTTCCTAATGCCGTCGCTTATCACGGTCCTCGCCGTGAAGCCGGCTCTCTCAGCAGGGTTGACTAAGAGCTCAGCCATGTCTACAACACGTCCGCCAAGCCGTACCTCGCCGACAACCAAAACACAGAACCTATCATCTTTGAGCAGGCGATACATTTCGCTCAAGGCCTTTTCCATGAACCTGACGTATTTCTCCACAGATTGTGTTCCGAAAAGCTTTCTCCCAACTTCACGGTAGTCGTGTCCGAGAAACCATAGCCTAAGCCAGTTATCCCAAGCGTATGTCTGGATGTTAAAGTATGGTGGGGAGGTGACGATGAGGTCGACGGATTCATCCGCTAACGGAAGCTTTAGCGCGTCCGTGTTGAAGCAAGCACCTTTCACAGGCGGAACACCATCCGCCAAAACCATCTCAGCCTTCCGAAGCAGGCATGCAAGAACGTTTCTAACAGGTTTCTTCAACCTGTGATGTTGAGCATATCGTCTAATGTAGCCCGGAGCCATGGAGAAAGAATGGCTACATGGGAGGCTCAGGCTTATCTCAGAAGACCCGTGTAAAATCCCCAGCATCAACGCTTTGACAAAATTTGAAACATCGTCTTCAGCTTGCAGAAGCAGCTCCCGTACAGCTAGAATTTGCTTAAGGGTTTGGGGGTGGAAGAAGACGCGAACGTCTTCGTCAACGTCGAAGGTTGAAACGGTGTCAGGCCTCATCAGCTTGGAAGCCTCTTCAACCCACCGCCTCACCTCTCTGAGGATTACAGGATTGACTTTGGCACGTGTGACAACATAGGCCTCGGGAGCCAGGTCGTTTCCAACCCCAACACGTCCGGACAGGCATGCTTCAAGCGGTGCTGTTCCCTTGCCGGAAAAAGGGTCGAGCACGAACTGACCCCTGTCGGAGAACTTTTCAACAACCCATCTTGCCAACGCTGGAGGAAAAGAACCCGTTCTCGACATGATGCGGTGGAGCGATGAGCCCCAGTTTCTTCCAACAAGCTTCCATGAATCAGCAATCTCATTGCTGATGATGTAGCTGAGTTCTCTCATCGAAATAGGCGGCAAGTACCCAGCTTCGTTTTATCCGTTGTTCCATGAACGCTGCATGCTATTCTCGGATTATCCCTAAAGCCAGCACTCGCGTAATTCGCGGATAGTATTCGGCAGTTTTGTCGTTTTTGCGATGGTTTTGTTGCGGCTGTCCGAGGAAACGGCTAATTAAAATACGTCCTTTAAGTGTGTTTTATAATGTCGGTGTGGCTGGCTTGGAAGAAACCGTGCTGAAGTATGATGGCCGGCCTTATTACGAGTTGGTGATTAGGAATTTCCGTAGGCAGCTGCCGCTTCTACAGGTTTCACCAGACACGTGGATAGCGTATTTCGACAGCTTAGGCGACCGAGAGTTCATAGAGCATTGTGCGAGAATTCTCGCAGAGAACCTGGCAGACTGCGAGGTTCTCGTCACGTCTGAGAGCAAGGGCATACCACTCGTCCATGAAATAGCATCAATCCTCAAACATCCACGCTATATTGTCTGCAGGAAGGAGAGGAAGGCTTTCATGAAAGACCCCATAGCTGTGAAATACAAACCTATAACGTCTTCGAAAGAGCTGGAGCTCGTCATAGACGGCAGATACGTACCCTACATCAAAGGCAAGAGGGTTGGCATCGTAGACGACATAGTCAGCACAAAAAACACCATGGAAGCCATGGAAAAAATCGTCCAAATGGCTGGAGGCATAGTAACCAAAAAAGCAACCGTTCTAGTCGAAGGCGAACACCACAAAGACGTCATATACCTCGGCGTCCTACCCATATTCAAGACAACATTATAAACAACCGTTTACAAACAATAGATTGCAGCCCGGTCGTCTAGCGGCCAAACCCTCCACCCCAGCAACGGGGGTCAGGGATCTCGGGCTCTGGATCACGCAGGGGTGAGGGGACCCCCGAGGACGCCGGTTCGAATCCGGCCCGGGCTATTACAATTATTCTGTGTTGTCGGCTAGCCTGTGGGGTGGTTTTGGTGACAACCCGCTGACATGAAAACTGTTATGGATTTGAAGGGGTAAGGCTTTAAATCATCATGCAAGCATTAAGTAGGTGTTATGAGCTGGGGTCGTCTTCCCACGGAGCCGAAAATAGAGGGCGAGGTTGTGCCGGAGAGACGTTTTGTCAAGCCTGGCAGAAGGTTTGAAGGCCTTAACTGCATGGTTACCGGTGCGGGGAGGGGTTTTGGAAGGCTGATTGCCTTGGCTTTCGCCCGCGAGGGCGGCAACGTAGTAGTCCACTACAACACTTCTGTTGAGAGCGCGCTCCAGACTGCTAAAGAGATAGAGGCGATGGGTGTGAGGGCTTTCACGGTCAAGGCTGACGTGACGAAATGGGATGAGGTCAAGCAGGCTGTGGACAAGGTTTGGCACGAGTTCGGACCAATCGACGTGCTGGTCAACAACGTCGGCGACACCGCTCCAGGCCAGATGTCTTGGCGTGAGATAACGGAGGAGAGGATAGACAGGGTTCTGGCCGTGGATATCAAGGGGACTCTCTTCATGACGCATGAGGTTGGGTTGAGGATGCTTGAGAGGAAGAAAGGCTCCATCGTCAACATCTGCTCCAACGTCATCAGCACAGGAAGCCCAAGAGCCCCACAGTACGCAGCCTCAAAATACGGCGTCCTAGGGCTGACCAAATCATACGCCCACGCCTTCGCTCCATGGGTCAGGGTTAACGCGGCAGCCCCCGGATATATGGAGACCGAGTCGCTGATACAAAGGCCTGACTGGACGCCGGAGAGAAGGAAATGGATAGTAGAGCACACTCCTCTCCGACGGATTGGAAAGCCTGAGGACATCGTGCCTGTTGTGCTCTTTCTGGCCTCCGACGACGCCATGCATATGACGGGCAACGTCGTAATCTGTGACGGCGGTTTCAGCATGCCGGGTGCTTGAATGACCGCGACGATACAAGACGTACTGGCTAGGGTGGATGTAGAAAAAACCATCAAGAGGACGCTAGACCTCGCAAACGTCGAAAGCCCTACAGGGTTTGAAGGCGAGTGCGCCGAGCTTTACGCTAGGATGATGGAGGAGGTTGGGATGCGTGTCAAGCTGCAGGAAGTCGAGCAGGGAAGGTACAACGCCGTCGGCATACTGCCGGGGAAGGGCGGCGGCCCGTCGCTGATGTTCAACGGGCATCTCGACACGTCTTTCTCGCCGCGGGAGCCTCCTGAGATACTCAGAGCCATATCTCCCGTCTACAGGCTTGAGCCTCCTTGGGCTTACCGTGAAGGCGAATGGCTTTACGGCATGGGTGTCTTCAACATGAAAGGAGCCTTGGCAGCATACATCTCCGCCGTCGAGGCTTTGCAGAATGCGGGGGTCGAGCTCAAAGGCGACATAATGACCGCAGGCGTTGTAGGCGAGATTGAGAAGACCCAGGTCGACCAGTACAAAGGCTCCCAGTACAGGGGCTATGGAACAGGAACCGCGTATCTTGTAACACATGGAGGGGTGACGGATTTTGCTGTGCTCGGAGAGCCGACTGGGTTGAGGCTGATGCTGACCCATTTCGGCTCTGTCTGGGCAAAAATATATCTGAAAGGCCAGATGGTCCACACGGCACACTCGGCAGGCTTGACCAACCTAATCCTGCAGATGAACCGCGTCCTCAACGTTTTAGAGGGATGGATACCAGCATATCAGGAGAGGTTTAGCTTCAACGGAGTAAAACCCACGGTCAACATAGGCTCGATAGAGGGGGGTTGGCCGTGGAGATGCTCTAGGACGCCGTGGTTCTGCAACCTTTACGTCGACCTGAGGTATCCGCCTCCCTACTCTGCTGTGGACGTTAAAGAGGCTTTGGAGGAGATGCTTGACATTGTCCAACAGCGTTATGGTTTCAGACCCAACCTCGACATCTATGTTAGCGATGCATGGGCCCATGTCCCCGAGGACGCGGCTGTCGTCAAAGCGATAGACAACGCTCATCGAACGGTTTTTGGAGCTCCAGCTGAGAGGGTTGTGTTCTCATGGTCTTCTGACGCAAACGTGCTGACCCGCAACGGTGTTGTAGCCGTCAACTACGGTCCATCGGGAGGTCCGGGAAAGGAGATGCGTGGAACGCTCTACATCCCAAACCTGATAGCCTGCACGAAGGTCTACAGCATAGCGGCCATGGACTTGTGCAACCAAGACAGAAAGAAAGTTAAACGGGAGTTCACGATTAAATACGGTGGTCTGCGATGGGCAGGTATATCGGACAGCCTGTGAGGAGAAGGGAGGACCCCATCCTGCTTACAGGCCGTGGTAGGTTTGTCGACGACATAAATCTCCCCAGAATGGTTTACGCAGGCTTCGTCAGGTCGAAATACGCCCATGGCAGAATAGTCTCGATAAACCTCTCGGAAGCTGTTAAACATCCCGACTTCGTTGCCGCGCTGCTACCGGACGAGGCTGCGCCTCTTCCCAGCTGGATGAAGTATAAAGGCTTGAGGAATGTTCCGAGGTTTTCTTTGGCCAAGGGTAAGGTGAGGTTTGTGGGAGAGCCGGTGGTGGCGGTGGTGTCGAAAGACCGTTACAGCGTAGAGGATATAGCTTCGCTGGTTGAGGTGGAGATAGAACCCCTGCCAGCGGTGGTGGATGCTGAGAAAGCTCTCCAGCCCGGCTCACCTCTCCTCTACGAGGAGTGGGGCGACAACATAATCATGAACTACAGCTTTAAGGCTGGGAACGTTGAGGAAGCCTTCGGCTCCGCAGACCTCGTCATCAAACGCCGTTACGCCAACCAACGCTATGCGCCAACCCCTATAGAGGGGAGAGGGCTTGTCGCAGACTTTGACAAAGCACGAGGAGAGCTGACCGTCTGGGATTCGACACAGTTCCCCCACGTGCTGCAGACATACCTGTCGCAGGCCCTCAACTACCCCGAGCATAAGATACGGGTTATAGCCCCCGACGTAGGCGGAGGCTTCGGGCCAAAGTCGAGCGTCTGGCCAGAGGAGTTGGCTACCATACAGCTTGCGATGAAGCTCGGCAGGCCTGTCAAATGGGTTGAGACAAGGAGCGAGCACATGCTTGTCTGCGGCCATGAAAGGCAGCAGGTCCACTATATCGAGGCGGCTTTCAGAAGGGATGGAAAGCTGTTGGGAATAAGAGATAAGGTGATAGCGGACATAGGAGTTTACGGAGCTTTCTGGACGGAGACACAGCCGGTTATGGTGACTATGGCGGCAATCCCAGGCCCATACACGTTTGAAGCTTACGAGTATGAGGTCTTCTGCATGGCAACTAACAAAGCCCCCTACGCGCCTAACAGAGGCTTCGGCAGGCCTGTAGCAGCCTTCGTCATGGAGCGGTTGATGAACGACGCCGCCCAGCAGCTTGGGCTCGACCCCGCTGAGATTAGGCGGAGAAACCTCATACCAGCCGAGGCCATGCCCTACAAAAACATCCACGGCATCATCTACGACAGCGGAAACTATCCCAAGTCCTTGGAGGAAGCTCTCAAGCTTTCAAGATATCAGGAATGGCGTGTGAGGCAGAAGGAAGCCTTGAAGGAAGGTAGGCTGATAGGCATAGGCTTAGCCATGTACGTGGAATACACTACGCCGAGCAGCGAACGGTTGGACAAAGGTCTTGGATGGGAGGTGGGGGGCTACGACTCGGCAACCGTTAGGGTTGAGCCGGAGGGAAAGGTGGTTGTCTTGACAGGCACAGCCAGCCAAGGCCAAGGCCATTACACGGTTTATGCGCAGATAGCCGCAGACTATCTCGGCGCAAACATGGATGATGTGACGGTTTTTGAAGGCGACAGCAAAACATGCCCATACGGCTTCGGCGCGTGGGCTAGCAGAAGCACGGTCGCAGTAGGAGGCGCAATCATACGGGCCTGCGAAGCTGTGTTGGACAAGATGAGGAAGATAGCTGCACATCTTCTTGAAGCAAACCCTGACGACATCGAGGCTTCGGACAGCAGGCTTTATGTCAGAGACATACCCGAAAGGTCGGTGTCTTTCGCCGACGTGGCGAAGGTTGCATGGCGTCAGCCAACCCGTCTTCCACAAGGCATGGAGCCGGGGCTGGAGGCGACAGCCCACTACGAGCCTAAAGCCTTCACAACATGCAGCTACGCCGTCCACATCCCCGTGGTTGAAATCGACCCAGAAACAGGAAGAATACATGTCCTCGAATACAACATCTTCGACGACAGCGGAAGGGTTGTGAACCCGTTAACTGTGTACGGCCAGATACATGGCGCTGTAGCCCACGGCGTCGGCGGAGGGGTTTACGAAGAACTGGTGTATGATGAAAACGGCCAGCTTCTGACCAGCACTTTCATGGACTACCTCATCCCCTCGGCCGTCGAAATGTTCAACATCAACATAGAACATATGGAGACACCTTCGCCGCAGCCCGGAGGTTTCAAGGGGATGGGTGAGGGAGGGGCTATTGCGGCTCCAGCAGCGCTGGCCAACGCAGTAAACGACGCCCTAGCACACCTCGGCGTGGTGGTCGACCAGACGCCTCTCAAACCTGAGTACATTAAAAACCTCATTGCCAAGAAAAGCCGTTAAGGTTTATTCTTTTTTCTCCTCCACCAGCTTGATGAAGCTCCTATACTCGTCGTGAAGCGTCTTCTCCGAAGTCGGTACTCCCGTACGGTATGCTGCACGGGCAAGCAGATGCCCAGCCACGGGGTATGTGATGGTGAGGAAGATGGCTATTGCGATGGATTTTATGGTAAGCGGGCTGAACCCGAAGTAGAAAACCCCTGAAAAAATTATTGACAAAACCCCGATGAACGATGTTTTTGTCACGGCGTGCAGCTTGTTGTAGACGTCGGGAAGCCTCAATATTCCAACTATCCCCGTGAAGTACACCAAGAGGCCGAACCCCAGAAAGATTAGCGAGACCACTTCAAGCAAACACACTCCCCTCCTCAAGATACTTAGCGATGGCAACGGTCGACAAAAAGCCGAAGACAGACAGCACAAGGGCGGCGTCTATGTATACTGAGGAACCGCTGTGGAAAGAGTTTAGAATCAAGACCGCGGTCACGATGAAAACCAAGGTCTCGAGCGCAACAACCTTGTCAACCAACGTCTTCGCTCTAATGAAGCTGAACAAAACAGCGGGAATCAACAAGCTCAGCAAAAACATGGCGGCGAGGAACATCATTCCACGACCCTCCCAACGTGTTTCTCAACGTTAATTATTCTTTTCTTCATCTGCTCCAAATCTCTAGCGTTAATCGTGTGCACGTAGATCACCTTGCGCTTCAAGTCTACGTCTATCACTAGGGTTCCTGGGGTTAGGTTGAGGGTGTTGCTGACCATGGCTGCGTGAAGCTCGCTAATCCCCAGAATGTCTACAGCCACTATTCCCGGGTAGATGGGCAGGCGTGGATGGAGGCATCTGTAAATCAGGTCGAGCGTAGATAGCAGCGCTTCCTTGAAGAAGAAAGCCACGTACACGACTAGTGCTGGTACGCGTCTGAGAATCCCAGGCAGCGTTTGTTTTATCTGCTGCCTGACCACGGTCCGGGTTCCGAGCAAGGCAAGCGTGGAGAAGAAGAGCCCTTCGACGAGTGAAATCGGTGATAGACTACCCTTGAGCATCATGTAGACCGGCGTCATCAGGATTATCATCAGCCAGTACTTTCTCACGCTGTCTTCAACCTCTCAACCGCTTCATAATAAACCGATGGGTTTGACACCTGCTCTCCAACAGCGTTGACGAACATCAACAAAGGTTCTGCGAAGACTCCAAAGAACACGCAGAAGAATGCGAGCGAAGCTATGGGCAGGACGTAGGAAGTTGTCACAGGCTTCGTGGGAGGGGAGACGACCTCTCCCCAGAAGATCTTGATGAAAGGCCTGAACGAGTAGAAGAGGGTCATCAGAGCTCCTGCGAAGGCTGTGAGGAAGTACAGTAGCTGGCCTTTTTCCAGCAGCAGCTGGAATATGAGGAATTTGCTGACGAACCCGTTCATAGGGGGAACGCCTGATATGGACATGGCTCCGATGAAGAAAGCTGCTGTGAGGAATGTCGAGTTATTGGACAGGCCTCCGAGCTTGGGCAAGTAAGCTGTTCTCGTTATGTGGATGACTGTTCCAGCCGTGAGGAAGAGCATGGTCTTTATGATGGCATGGTTTATTGCAAAGAGGACTGCGGCCGCAACGGCTTTCCCACCACCAAGCCCGAGACCCAGCAGAATAAAACCCATCTGGCTCACGCTGCTGTAGGCCAGCAGCCGCTTGATGTCCGATTGGCCCAAGGCCATGAACCCTCCCATCAGTATCGTCGCCAGCGATAGAACGACCA
>JAWACZ010000028.1:0-18210 GCA_038896555.1 Candidatus Caldarchaeum sp.
AGTCGCAGGTATAATAGCTCCCACAGCCACACCGCTGCTGTACGTTTCAGGAGGCTTGCCGGCGGCGTTCACAGTCTTCTCGCTGACCCATCTTTCGGGAGCGGCTGCGGTTCTTCTGCTAGGCATCGAGACGAAAGGCAAGGCTTTAGAGGAGATAGCGGAGTGAAAACAGTTCGAAAAAACGATGCGGGCCCGGCGGGATTTGAACCCGCGGCCCCCGGGTTAAAAGCCCGGTGCTCTGTCCTGGCTGAGCTACGGGCCCGGTTTTCACTGTTCGAACGTTCATTTAGCTGTTGTCCTCACTGGTCAAAATAGTTATCTTGCCCTAGCACAAATAGTTGAACTATGCTAAATTTAATGGGGTTCACGTATTTTCATGTCTGAAGCGACAACGTTAGTGTGGAGATTTTGAAAGTCTTGAATGAGATTAAGATGCTTTTAGAGCCCAAGCCCGCTCCGCCGCCGAAGGGTTTGTGGAACGAGTTCATAGACTTCGTGTCAGAGTAAAGGCGGCTCCGTTTTGCCCAGCCACAAAGCGGTTTTTTCAGAATCGCCCGCCGGTTGCGATGCAGCGATTTTCTCACCGGCTTAGCTTTATCGGCATTTTCTCAGACAAGATTATGTCGAGGTTTTCGGCTTCCTTTGCCTTCCTCCAGTAGAGGTAGACCTGCTTCTGTATTTTGTTGATGGCTTCATCCAGCCTAACAGGATGGAACAAATGTTTGTATCTCTCCTGAGTCGAGAGATATTCCTCAACAGGCTTTAGGAACCGGGGGACAACTGTGTGTTTGACTTCGCCGAACACCGCTTCCTTCAAAGGCCATACACCGCATTCAACAGCTAGCTTAGATATTCTTATCGTCTCGGATGGGTCGAAACCCCATCCCGTCGGACAGGGCGAAAAACAGATGAATAACTTCGGACCCTTGTACTTTGACGCTTTCTCTATCTTTCTCAACATGTCGACAACATGGGAAGGCGCCAGCGTTGCCACGTAAGGCGGTGAATGACTCCTCCAAACCTCGAAAAGGTCTTTCTTAAACCCGGTGTAGCCGACGGGGTTTAGCTCTGTTGGCGGAGTGGTTGTCGTCGCAGCGCCGTAAGGAGTTGCACCGCTTTTCTGAAAACCAGTGTTACCATAAGCCTCGTTATCATAAACTAGGTAGTAGAAGTCTAAACCTCTCTCAATAGCTCCTGAAGTAGCTTGAAGACCGATGTCGTAGGCGGCCCCGTCCCCTGTAAAGGCAACAACTTTCACGTTCTCCTCAGCCGGGATTCGGCCTTTTTCGAGCAAAACATCCAAAGCATCCCTTATGCCCTGGGCCCCAGCCGGAGCCGACGCAAAAGCCGTATACATCCAACTTGACTTCAACGGCGAGTAGGGATAGACTTGGAGAAGAGTAAGGCAGCCGGCGGCGTTTACGAAGACAGCTTTACCACCCAAGACCTTGTGGAAGACCCTTAAGGCAAGCAGGCCGCCGCAGCCGGCGCACATCGGAGACCCTGCCGCTAAAAACTCCCCCAACGGAATATCCCTCAACGTCTTAAACCTTGTCACACTCACTGTGCATCAACCTCCTGCAAGCCTGCCAGCTTAAACACACGCTTAACGTCGCTTAGCTCATCCTCTCTAAAAAGGAACACGGGCTTTGTTAGGTCCAATCCATCAGGATTCTGCAAAAGGTTGAAGACATGTTCAAACTCTTCGGGTGACATGTATTTTCCACCAAGCCCACCCACAACTGACAGAAGTGTTTCCGGCCGCCTACGCTCGTGGTACAGTGATGAAGCCACTTCGCTGTGGATTATTCCACCAAGCCCGGGGGAAAGGTTTTGGTCGAAGACAGCCACGGCTTTCCTCCCCTTAAGAAGCTCGACGACCTGTTTCTTGGGGAAGGGTCTCAGCATCACAACTTTGACAAGTCCCGCGGGCACGCCTTTTTTCCTAAGCTTCAACACAGCCTTTCTCCCTATCGTTGTGAAAGAGTTGCTCATGACCAGAACATACTCGGCATCGTCTAGCAGGTATCCTTCGACGGTCCCGTGCCTTCTTCCAGTCATTTTTTCAAAAGCCGCCGCGGCTTTCTCGAAGACCTCTAAAGCTCTATCCATAGACTCGTGTATGTTGTGTTTGAAGTATGTGTATACGTGTCCGCCGATAACAGCCGCACCTTTGACGACAGGCCGGCTTGCTCTGAAAGGGTTTATCGGTTCATAGGGTGGTAGGAAGAAGGAGACGTCATCCTCGTCCAGAAGACGCACAGGCTCGCGGGTGAAGGATAGGTAGAAGCCGTCCATGTTAACCAGTGAGGGAAGCATCACATTCTTGTCCTCTGAAACCCGGTAAGCCAGTAGAACCAAGTCAAAGACATCTTGACAGCTTTCTGCATGCAGCTGGAGGAAACCGCTGTCCCTAGCCGCTAACACATCGTTGTGGTCGGGCTCAAGGGTTATCGGAGCAGCAACTCCGCGAGAGACATTCACCAACACCAGAGGAGCTCTCCAGCCCGATATGTTGTAGAGCATTTCAAAGCCGTAAAGAAGACCTTGACTTGAGGTTGCTGTAAAAACTCTCGCCCCAGCGCAAGAGGCAGTACCCGCGGCGGTGAGCATTGAGTGCTCCGACTCCAGTTGGACAAGCTTCGCCTTCATAAGACCCTCGCTTATCCATTTGGCGAGAGTCTCGATAATCTCTGTTTGGGGTGTTATCGGATATGCCGGTATGTAGTCTACATTTGCCAATCTAGCGGCCCACGCTGCCGCAGTGTTTCCAGTCATCATCTCCACTTCACGCATAAACCTTCACCTCCCTGACAGCCGATATAGCCCGCAGAGGACACTCTTTCAAGCAAATCATACAACCCTTGCAGTTTTCATAGTCTACCAACGGCCTGTTATCAGGGTCTAGAGCTATCGCTGACTCCGGACAGTAGACGTAGCAAACCATGCAGCCAGTGCACCTCTGATAATCGACAACCGGCTTAAATAGACGCCAATTTCCAGTCCGTCTGAGAGTTGAGTTTCCGAGGTTGACAATGTCCAAGGTTACAACACCGCCTGAAAAAATGGGAACAACCTCACGGCTTATGCTCTCATGCTCCACGTTTATCACCGGACGCGGGACGTCGTCGTAGACCTCAGCAACAAGCCTAAGGTTTTTCTCCAACAAATCATCTCTCAAGCCGAGCTCCGTCAACTCCGCCAGAGTAGCCTCCAAGACCGACTTTTTCTTGACAATGCCGGATAGCTTGGCAGCAGCAGCCGCCGCGGCCGCGCTGATCACAGGCTTGCCGACTATTTTTAACGCTGCATCGGTCAGGCTGTGTTTCACAACTTTTGCAACTCCATGCTTTACATCGACTGCGTCGGCGTGTGTGTTTATGAACAAAACTCCACCCTTTTTTAAACCCTCCAGCGGCCTGGCCAGCCAGTCGTCCAGCAGCGTCTCATCCATGACGACCACGATGTCGGGGTCGAAGATAAAACCCCTCTCCAGGATAACGCTGTTGGAGATGCGTGTGAACGCGACAACAGGCGCACCCCGTCTCTCAGCCCCATATACAGGAGAGTCTTGGGCCATAAAGCCTTCGAGAAAAGCTGCCTGGCCGAGAATACGGCTGCTGGTTTTAACACCCTGGCCGCCCCTGCCGTGAAACCTTATTCTGAGCATGGGGCTCTACAATAACAATCCACACGGCGTTTTATATACGCTTTTGAAACCCTGTTTAAATTATGGGCCACGGACAATACCCATGCCAAGCCTAAGCTTGGGCTCGATAATCGGGTGGTGTAATTGAACAGTCTTGAACCATTCTTTAGCCCCAGCTCGATAGCCGTAGTTGGAGTCTCACGAGATCCTGAGAAAATCGGCCGAGTCGTATATGAAAGGTTGATGGCTAACAGAGAGAGTGGTGTTTTGAGGGCTGAGGTTTATCCGGTTAACCCCACAGTGGCCGAGATCATGGGACGTCGTGTGTTTGCAAGCATCTCAGATATAAATGAAAGCATCGACCTGGTCGTGGTCGCCGTTCCTGCTTCTCACGTCCCTCAAATAATCTCGGAAGCTGGTAGAAACAACGTCAGGGCCGCGATCATAGCAAGCGGAGGGTTCTCCGAAACCGGCAACATCCATCTAACGCAGCTTTTGAAAGAAATCATCTCCAGTTATAGAATCAGAGTTCTCGGCCCTAACACAGTCGGCGTAATAGACAACTACACCGGCGTCGACACGTTCTTTACACGGCCTCTAAAACCTTTTTCGAACGGAAGGCCGGCACGGAGCATAACATATCCGCGGAGAGGGAACATAGCCATCGTATCGCAGAGCGGAGCCATAGCCTACTATTTCATAGACTCTCTAGGAGAGAGAGAGGTGTAGGGCTGAGGGCTGCAGCCTGTGTTGGAAACCAAGTGGACGTCAGCTTATCTGAGCTGGTCGGCTATTTCTCCAACGATGCTTTAACAGCGGTCATCGCATTGTATGTTGAGGGGGTTGACGATGGCAGAAAGTTTCTCAACGAAGTTCTGAAAGCTGTTAGGGCGGGAAAACATGTGATAGTAGTCAAAGCAGGAAGAACAGACATAGGTAGGAAAGCTGCTTACACGCATACAACTAGCATGGTCGGCGAATGGGAAGCTTTCGTTGGGGCTCTAAAACAGGCCGGGGCAGTAGTTGTAGAAAGTGTCCAAGAACTGGTTGACGTAGCTGTGGCTTTGAGCCTCCAGAAGCCTCCGAAGGGAAATAGGTTGGCTGTGTTAACAAACGGAGGCGGTTTTTCAGTCATGTCCTCAGACCTAGCCCAAGCAACCGGCCTAGAAATACAGCCGCTACCCAACCATTTAGCCATGGAGTTAGAGTCTTTGAAGAAGATGGAAAAGATTCCAGCTATAGTTGTTCCAGCAAACCCATTAGACTTAAGCGGCAGCGCAACCCCAGAGACTTTTGCAGAAGCCTACAGAGTAGTTTCCGCCAGTGGTTTGTACGACATGCATCTGATAATGCCCTTCCACTTTCCTCCCTCGATGGATGAAACGGTTATTGAGAAAGTCGCAGCCATAGCTAGAAACTCCGGAGCAATGGTTGTTGGATGCGATACTGGAAGCTCGGAGTGGGCTGTGGCTGTACGCCAGCTCATGGTTCAAAACGGAATTCCTTCATACCGAAACATGGAGGAGGCGCTTAAAGTCCTATCGACTTTGGCTAAAGTCTTAAAACCGGCAAGACGTGAGTTTCCGATTTTTAAGCCGCAGAACGGCAGAGGTCAACGGCCCTTAACACGGGATGAGATATATCATATGCTGCGAAAGTATGATGTCCCAGTTGTTAAGGAAAAGGTTGTGTATTCGGAGGATGAGGTCTGGGATACTGCTGAAGAAATGGGTTACCCGCTAGTGATGAAAATAGGTTCCCAAAGGCTTGCGCACAAGACAGACGTCGGAGGGGTGGTGCTGGGAATAAACAGCAGCCAGCAAGCCGTTCAGGCTTTCAGAAAGCTTTCCGAGCTGGCTGCAAGGCTCGGTGTTGAGAAAGACGGGATAGCTGTGCAGGGGATGGTTTACGGTCTTGAGCTGATACTCGGGTCCAAAATAGACCCTGTCTTTGGGCCTGTCACCATGGTGGGGTTGGGCGGCGTATTCACCGAAGCCATCAGAGACTTCGTCACGTTTGTCGCCCCGCTCGAGTATGACGAGGCTGGAACGATGATGGACATGCTGAGGTTTTCAAACCTCTTCAAAGGGTTCAGGAACATCCCTCCTGTAGACAGGAAAAAACTGCAAAAAACGATAACCAGCTTCTCCAAAATAGTATTCGAAAACCCCTCTATAACCGTGCTTGAGATAAACCCTTTGATCGTCGCAGGCGATAAAATAACAGCTGTCGACGCAAGGGGTATGGCAACACTACAATAATATTGTTTAGCTGCCTTGAGAACATGCCATAGCCGCAGCCTAAGCTGGTCTACAAAACTTTAATTTCAACAGGCTGCTTCAAGCCATCCGCCAACGCCAAAACATAAAGAGAGCCGTTTTCCATGTATAGTGACCGAGGGGCCGTGGTCTAGCTTGGTCTAAGACTCCAGCCTGGGGTGCCGGCAGCCGTGGAATCGCTGCCGCATTGAGCGCTGGCAATCCTGGGTTCAAATCCCAGCGGCCCCAATGTATGGGAGACAGCTTTCCCCCCGACCTGGTAAACTCATATGTTTAATAGTCGCATTCTTTCACTTGGCTCGGATAAGCTGATCTATGCCGGGCAGGTTCGTGATTGAGATTGCTTTCGACGTGCCGCGGCTAGAGGAGAAGCTTCTGGCTAAAGCAGCTTCCATCAAAGGGTCTGAGGTCAAGCTGACTAACGTCAGGCAGCAGCCACTTGGGCTGGAGAAACCGTCGGTGGATGTTTGCCTAGTGAGATGCATGTCAATGTACGGCGCTGTGCATGCAGCGGCCCTTCGTGAGGGGGCAGGAGTGAGGGCTGTCAACACTTCATCGGCGATTCTCTACGCGGGGGACAAGATTCTCACCGTATCGAGGCTCAAGGCCGCCGGTCTTCCTCTGCCTAGGACAGCTGTTGGCTTTGACACCATAGCCGCTGAGAAAGCCTTGGAAAAGGTTGGCCTTCCAGCCGTTGACAAACCACCCATCGGAAGCTGGGGAAGGCTCGTAGCCCTGCTGAGAGACTACGACGACTTTAAACTCGTCTTAGAACACCGGGAAATGATGCCAAGCAGCTATCTCAAAACACATCTCATACAGGAATTCATAGACCTGCCTAACAGGGACATAAGAACTCTGACCATCGGGGATGAAGTCATTGGAGCCATGTACAGGTACAGGCCTTCCAACGACTGGAGGACCAACATAGCGTTGGGAGGAGAACCTGTCTCCGCATACCTGAACGACGAGCTTATCGAGATAAGTCTAAAGGCCGCCCGTGCTGTAAACGGTGAGGTAATCAGCGTTGACGTGTTTGAGACAACAGACGGGAGCTATCTCGTCAACGAGGTTAACGGCGTTCCAGAGTTCAAAGGCTTGATGCAGGCCACGTCAGTCGACATACCCGCCAAAATAGTTGACTACGTCATCGAGACAGCGAGGCGCTGAGCCTTTCCAAACATTTTGGACAGAAAACGTCTTGTTTTCGGTCAACTTCATAAACGCTGTTGCTAAAATTCATCACACATCCAGCGGTTCTACAGTGCCCTAGGCCAAGCATATGCCCAAACTCGTGAACAACCTCTTTGACAATTCTTGAGAAGTAAAGCTTCCTATCACTCCTTCCACCGTACCATTCAGGGTCCAGCCTGCACGTGGAAACGACAGCCTTTCTCCCGGGGGCGTATCC
Source organism: Candidatus Caldarchaeum sp. (assembly GCA_038896555.1). Taxonomy (GTDB): domain Archaea; phylum Thermoproteota; class Nitrososphaeria_A; order Caldarchaeales; family Caldarchaeaceae; genus Caldarchaeum. The sequence goes on from JAWACZ010000028.1 coordinate 7,340, forward strand.
GAAGACGAAGTTGAGACCTGGAACAAAAAGGTCTTTATCGGTCAAGAGCAAGGTATAGTCACCGCCTTCTCCAACTATTTCCAGCAGAACGCTTGCGTTGAACTGCTGACGCCAGCTGTCGAAGGCTCGCTCAACGTTTCTGAGGCTTGTTTTCACCGTCTCAACCTCAACCCCTAGCATGTTGTGCAGTTTTTCGGACAAGGCCTCAGCCAACCCAGGTTCCTCCACCTCAACCAAAAGCACCAACCGCATAGATTATCTACTACCAAAACAGGAGATTATATGACGTGATAATATGGGTTTCTGGAACTCCTGGCGTGGGGAAGACCGTTGTCAGCGAGGCTTTGGCGCAGAAGCTTGGATACAGCTTTATTGACCTACCACAGTTTGTAAAGCGGGAAAAAATTTACGAATCATATGACAGAGCCAAGAAATCTTATACAGTTGATGTGAGACGGGTCAGAAAAGCCTTGCAAAAAGAGAGGCTGAAAAACTGTGTTATATCTAGCCATTTCGTCTTACCGGGACTTAGTAGAAATGAAAAATGTATCGTGCTGAGGCTCAACCCTTTACTGCTTTGGCGCCGACTGGAAAAACGAGGCTATAATGTTCGAAAAATCACGGAGAACGTCGAAGCGGAGTTTGTTGGCATAGTGTTCTTAGACGCCTTGGCAGCGCTGGGTAAACGGAGGGTTTACCAGATAGACATAACCGGAAAAAACAAGAAACAGATTGTGGCAAAATTTGTTAAAATACTCAATAGCGGGGCTAAAGGCGATTCTGTGGACTGGCTTACAAACCTACCTGAGAAACAGTCATCGAAGCTATTGAAGGCTTTGGCTCAGGCCAAACTTAGGAAACGTTGATACGTTTTTTAACTGCTACAGCCGTGAATCTCTGAACAATGATACCGGCTTATTTCTAGCAGGTTCACAAGGTGTTGAAAATGGTGTCCGACCACAGAGTAGCCGTTCTAGATAGAGATTTATGCGATTCAAAAAAGTGCGGAAACTGGCCCTGCATAACCTACTGCCCACCGGTAAGGAACAAAATAGAGGCCATAAAAATGGGTGATGACGGCTTCCCAATTATAAGCGAAAACCTCTGTATAAGCTGCGGTATATGCGTCAAAAAATGTCCCTTCGAAGCCATAACAATCATTAACCTGCCTACAGAGCTCAAGGACAGCGTAGCACATCACTACGGCGTCAACAAGTTCAAGCTGTTTCGTCTACCATATCCTGAGCGTGGAAAAATAGTTGGATTGTTGGGGAAGAACGGAATAGGAAAGTCGACGGCTATAAAGATACTTGCAGGCCAGCTTGTCCCCAACTTCGGCAGCTTAGAGGAACAGCTAAGCTGGGACAAAGCGCCGAAATTTTTCCGCTCATCCTTGCTGAAGGAGCATCTAAGCCTAGTAGCTAAAGGCAGGCTGAAGGTGTCCTATAAGCCGCAGAACATAGCCGACGTGCCTAGTGTAGTTAAAGGCAGGGTCAAGGATGTTTTGGAAAGGATTGGGAAGGCTGAAGATGTGCATCGAGTAATGAAAGACCTAGAACTAGAGCTGATAGCTGAAAGGGATGTCAGCGTTCTAAGCGGTGGTGAGCTGCAGCGGCTGGCCATAGCAGCATGTCTGCTAAAGAATGCCGACATATACATCCTTGACGAGCCTTCAAGCTTCCTTGACATCAGGCAGAGGTTGAGGATGGTCGAGGCGGTACGCAACACTGTGGGAGAAGACAAGAAGGCGGTCGTGGCCGACCATGATCTAGCTGTTTTGGACTATCTGTCCGACACCATCTTCTTACTTTACGGCGAGCCCTCAGTCTACGGTGTTGTCGCAGGCCCCTACGGCGTAAGGGAGGGCAACAACATCTTTGTCGAAGGATACTTGCCTGATGAGAACGTGAGGTTTAGGGATGAGAGAATAGACTTCCAGCTAAAGCCCCCGACAAGAGAGTTTGAAGCTGGCGTGGAGAAGCTGAGATGGCCTGAGATGGCTAAAAGTTTTCCAGGATTCAAGCTTCACGTCGCCGAGGGATGGGTTGGACGGGGTGAGGTTTTGGGCATCGTAGGCCCTAACGGCATCGGAAAAACAACCTTCGCCTCGATTATCGCTGGAACAACCCAAACCGATGAAGGATACTCGTTTGACCCAAAAGCCGTAAGCTATAAACCACAGTATCCACAAGCCGAGGACATAACCGTACAGGATGCTTTGAAACGTGCAGCAGGAGAATCTTACGAGACGTCGTTATACCAGTCCATGGTCATAAAGCCGTTTGGCTTGGAGAAGCTGCTGGACAAAAACATGCAGGAGCTGAGCGGGGGAGAGCTGCAGAAAGTGGTTGTAGCGCAGGCGCTGTCCAAGAGAGCCGACATATACGTTTTGGATGAGCCGAGCGCTTTCCTTGACGTCGAGGAAAGATACCACATGGCTAAGCTGCTGAAAAGAATGGCTTTAGAGATGAGTGTATACATACTACTGGTGGAACATGACTTTACAGTCCTCGACTTCGCATCCACGGCAATAATGGTTTTCGAGGGCCAGCCCGGGGTCGAGGGTTACGCCCACCCACCAACCGACCTCAGAACAGGCTTCAACACGTTTTTAAAAGCTATGGACGTCACCTTCCGCCGCGACCAAATAACTAGAAGGCCTCGCATCAATAAAAAAGGCTCGCAGATGGACCAGCTGCAGAAGAAAGCCGGCGAACACTATTATTATGGGGGTTAGATTGTCGGCGGAGCTGCTGTTTCGCAACGGTTTAAAAGGGTTTATGATGCTGTAGAAGGCTTTCTTATCGGGCAAAGTTTTATACCTAGCTATACCTGGGATTGGTAGGCTATGTCTTCGGTCAAAAAGAAAGAGCTTAGCCTAAGGGTTGCTGAGGCGAGGCAAAGGGACATAGGCAGGAAAATCGCGCGCGTGGACAGCCAGGGTATGAAAGAAATCGACCTCAGCCCCGGGGATCTGATCGAGATAACGGGGAGGAGGACAACCGTGGCTATAGTCTGGCCGCCCTACAAAGAGGATGATGGACAGGGTATTATAAGAATTGACGGAGAGATCAGGCGCAACTCAGGGGTCAGTGTGGGCGAATATGTTAGAATCAGTAAAACAACCGCCAAGCCTGCAACAAAGATTGTTCTAGCACCTTTCGAGCCGCTGCCCTTCGTGGGCGACTTTGGCAGGATAGTTAGGAGCCAGCTGCTAAACATTCCTGTTGCTAAGGGGGATATTATCGTAGTACCTGTCTTGGGCATGGGTGTGGAGCTCAAGGTTAGCTCGACAAGCCCATCGCCTATAGTCATGGTCACTGAGAGCACCGTTGTCGAAATAAGTACTACACCAGCCAAGAGGCTTGAAGAAGTTTCGGGAGTAACCTATGAAGACATAGGCGGCCTCCACGAAGAGCTTCAGAGAATCAGAGAGATGATAGAGCTGCCTCTCAAGCATCCGGAGCTCTTCAGACATTTGGGCATAGAGCCTCCGAAGGGCGTCATACTATACGGCCCTCCAGGCACAGGTAAAACGCTCATCGCCAAAGCTATAGCTAACGAGACGGGCGCTCATTTCGTCTCAATAAACGGGCCCGAGATTATGAGCAAGTTTTACGGAGAGTCTGAAGCTAGGCTGCGTGAGGTGTTTCAAGAGGCTGAGCAGAACGCTCCCTCGATAATTTTCATAGACGAGCTTGACGCAATCGCATCGAAGAGGAGCGAGGTCACCGGCGAGGTTGAGAGAAGAGTAGTCTCGCAGCTGCTTACTTTGATGGATGGGTTGAAGAGCCGAGGTCAAGTAATAGTTATTGGCGCAACCAACAGAATAGAGGCGATAGACCCGGCTCTCAGGAGGCCTGGAAGGTTCGACCGTGAAATTAGGATAGGCGTGCCCGATAGAAACGGCCGCAGGGAGATACTGCTCATCCATACACGACGGATGCCGTTGGCCGAGGACGTAAACTTAGACGAGCTGGCTGACATAACGCACGGTTTCGTCGGCGCTGACATAGCAGCGTTAACAAGGGAAGCTGCGATGAATGCGTTGCGAAGGTTTTTGCCGCAAATAGACCTTGAAAAAGAAGTAATACCTGCCGACGTGCTTGAGAAAATAAAAGTTATGCGTGAAGACTTCGCCAACGCTCTGAAAAACATACAGCCGTCAGCGCTTAGAGAGGTTGTTCTGGAAGTGCCGAACGTCAAATGGGATGACGTTGGAGGTTTGGAGGCCGTTAAGCAGGAGCTACGCGAAGCCGTAGAATGGCCTCTCAAGTATCCCGATGTTTTCAAAAGGCTGGGGATAAGGCCTCCCCGAGGAATCCTCCTGTACGGACCGCCCGGCACAGGTAAGACCCTTTTAGCAAAGGCGGTGGCAACTGAGAGCCAAGCCAACTTCATAAGCGTAAAAGGCCCCGAGGTGTTATCTAAATGGGTGGGCGAGTCGGAGAAGGCTGTCAGGGAGATTTTCAGGAAAGCGAGGGAAACAGCGCCCTGCATAGTTTTCTTCGACGAGCTTGACTCCATCGCCCCTCGGAGAGGAATCCATACAGACGCGGGTGTTACGGACCGCATAGTCAACCAGCTTCTCACGGAGATGGATGGCATGCAGACGCTGAAAGGCGTTGTTGTCATGGGTGCTACAAACAGGCCTGACATACTTGACCCAGCACTTCTCAGGCCGGGAAGGTTTGACAGAGTTCTATATGTACCGCCGCCCGACAAGACAGCTAGGTTGGCCATATTCAGGATACACACTCGCGAAATGCCGCTTGACGAAGACGTAAACCTCGAAACACTGGCCTCGGTGACGGAGGGCTATACTGGGGCTGACATAGAGGCCGTGGTCAGAGAGGCTGCGATGCTTGCAGCGAGAGAAAACCTTGAAGCCAAAAAGGTTTCGATGAGGCATTTTGAAAAGGCTTTGACGAAGATCAAGCCCAGCGTCGGAGCTGAGGAGAAGGCAGAATACGACAGAATAGTCAGCAACTTCAAGAAGTCGATGGCATACATCGGATGAATACTATCCCAGTATAACCCAGATATACCGCACATAATCTTGCCTCGGGCTGCTGAAGCCAAGCGATAAATACCCCTAACTCAAAGCCAGTTCACGAGGTAAAAGAAATGCGAGCACCATGGAAGAAGGAACATGTGGAAAGACCAGCTTACGTCCAGCCGATACCCTACCAAGACAGAATGCTAGAGATATTGACGCAGCTGAAGATACAGAACGAGAAGCTCAACAGAACCATTGAAAGGCTTAAGCACAGGGGGAAGCAGCTTTTCGAACAGTGCGTCAGAGCCGAGCAGGAGAAAGACACCGCAAGAGCTACAATCTACGCCAACGAGATAGCCCAGCTACGTAAGATGACAAGAACCCTGCTTGCCAGCCACATGTCACTCGACAAAGTTGTCCTACGTCTTGAGACGGTGAAAGAGTTCGGCGACGTGATGCATGTCCTCGGACCTGCGACACAGATAATAAAGCAGGTGCAGCATGAGATATCAGGGATCGTGCCAGAGGTTGCCCACAGCCTAAGAAGGGTCGACGAAATGCTGGAGAGCATCATCATAGAAGCAGGCAATGTTACAGGCGGCAGCGTGTATGTTTCAGTCAGCGACCCCGAAGCACAGAAGATAATGGAGGAGGCTGCTGAAGTAGCGGCGCAGAGGATGAAGAGCAACTTCCCCGAACTGCCGGAAACCTTCCAGCATCTTGAAACAGCCACGGAGAAGGTTGACTAAACTACCTTCTCCCCAACCAACTTTTTATTAATTTTTGAGCCAGCTTGAAGCCATAGAATGTCAAGTCATATATATGGGCTAGCGAGCCCTATGCCATGAGCTTAGCGGACGCCATACTTCTGGGCGTTTTGCAGGGTTTCGCCGAATGGCTGCCTATAAGCAGCGAAGGTCTTGTGACCTTGGTTTCGAAAATAGTTTACGGCCAGAGTATTGATAGGTCGCTGGGGTTGGCTGTTTGGCTGCATGTGGGAACATTGTTAGCTGCATGCATCTACCTCAGGAAAGACCTTTACTCGGCTGCGTTAGGACTTTTGAAAGAAGGCCCGGGCAGAAGACTGCTGGTCTTCACGTCTACGGCGACAACAGCCACGGCGTTGACGGCCGTGCCCCTTCTCTTATCTCTCCGAAACCTATCCATCCCCGACAGCCTTTTCACGCTAGCAGTAGGGTTTTTGATCATAGTCGTCTCGCTAGCACCGAGGAGAAAACGTTTAAACCATAACGGGTCTGACCTTAACTATACGGCGGCAGTGACGGTTGGGTTAGTTCAGGGAGTCTCTATAATACCTGGCGTGAGCAGGTCGGGCGTAACTATCACAGCCCTGCTCATCCTCGGGTTTAGCTTAAAAAATGCTTTGAAGCTAAGCTACATGCTCAGCATACCGGCTGTGGCAGGGGCTCAGGTATCGCTGCCGTTATTCTTGGGGGTAAGGGAGATTAGCTTGGAGATGGTGGCAGGAGCGGCTGCTGCAATGGCCACGGGATTGGCTACAATCAAGTTTATGCTAGACCTCAGCGTCAAATATGATGTCGGAAAATTAGCTTTCTATCTGGGAATCCTGCTGGTCATCGCCGGATTTTTACTATATGTGGGAGGACTTCACCTTGGAGGATAAAGGCCGCCGGTTTTTCTACGTCTAGCGTAGTCGTTTACCATTCTATAGACGGTTCCGTGAGACGCTCCGTTTATCAAGGCGGTAACAGCCTCCTCAGCAGCTCTCACGTCGTTATAGTTTCCTATAATGGAGACGGTGTCTCCGTAAATTGATACATCAACATGGCACGTCTCCTCGATTATACGTCTTGTCTTGCCTTGGGTTCCTATAATGCGGGCCTTCACACGCGTTAAATGGTTGAAGTTGTTGCCCACGTACTCAGTTAGGTCTATGACCGAAAGGTAGTAGCCGTCCTCCGCAAGCTTGAAGGCTTTGTCTGGCGCAAACCCTCTGCCTATCGCTGTCACGATGTCTCTTGCTTTGAAGAGGGAGGTTGGGTCCCCGCCCTCCTCGACAGGTTTAGCTAGGTTAATGACCACTGTTCCATCCCTGCTGTTTACGCTTAGTACAACCCCCAAAGTCCTCTCTATCTGTGCTTTGACCGAGCCGTCTTCGCCTATCAGAACGCCGACACGCTCCTTTGGAATGTTCACCACGAACGACGAATGAGTAATACCCCTAAACCTAGACGGGCCTTCCATAATTCACCCCCTGTTTGTAATTTTTCTCAGCATATCCTTGCTGTCCACAGAAAGTCCCGCTTTGCTGAAGAAGTTGCATAAAACCGTCACCCCATGGTTTAGAAAGTTTTCAGCCATTGGATGGTCTTTCGAGACCGCCTGCGCCAAGTCTATCAGGTAAACCTTAAGCCCTTTACCAACCATGATGTTGTACTGGCTTAGGTCGCCGTGAACCATGCCTGCGTCCCTGTAAAGCTTTCTCAAAATATCCGTTACTTGGCTGTAGATTGTCTCAAGCTCGTCAACTTCAAACCTTTCCTCGTGCAGGAGTGGGTATCTGGCCCCGTTTTCTCCGAGAAACTCCATCACCATCACGTTGTTGAGCTGGAACAACGGTTTCGGAACAGGTATCCCAGTATCAAAGGCTTGGGTTAGGTTTGCGTACTCGCGTTCTGACCATAGGTATATGAATCTCCTGAAATTGCGTGGAATTTTTTTAAACCGTGGGTCGTTTACAACGTATTGCAGCCTGTTTCTTCTAAACTCGGCAGAGGAAACAAGATAGATTTTAACAGCCACTTCAGCTCCAGCCCCGTCTAATCCATGATATATGCGGGATTCTTTACCCGCGCAAACAACACCCATCACCTCCCTAAGCTTGCCCGTGTTCAGCATGTCGTAGATGGTCATGAGAGTCTGACGGTCGAAGACCTCCTCGAGGCTTTCGTCCAACTCCGACCTTTTTATAAGATACCGTTGCTCCCTGTCTTTACGGTACTCTTTCTGTCTAAGCTTTCTCTCCGTCCTGTCCCACAGGCTCAAACCATCCCGGCCATGTCTGGTTAAAGCCTACATAAAACCATAAAACAAAGATTGATTGAGAAAGCTATAGGACAGAAGACACAGCGGCGGGACTAACATCAACACATGGCTTAACTCGGTGTAATATTTTGCCGACAACAGCCTTATGTGATGTCCTAATGTTTTCACCAATCCAAACTTCTCAGCGACAGCTCAATTCACAACGTTACAAAAACGTTTTTTAGCTATTTTTGGGCAGTTGTTTTTGGTTTGGCTGCCGACCTTAAGCGTGAGCTGCTACGTCTTCTCGAGGAGGATGAGGAGTTCCGGTATGCTGTGGCTGGGAGGATAGGGATACTGGAGATACTGAAACGCTTAGATAGGTTGGAAGAAGAAATGAACAAGATGTGGGAGTCAAACAACAGGCTTTGGGAGGAGGTGAGGGATATGAGGGTTACTTTGAACAGGGTGGCTGTCACATTGGACAGGCTGACTATAAGCGTTGAGGAGGAAGCTCAGCTTCATAAAACACAGGGTTAGAAGCGATGTAGAAGTGGACATAAAGCTGGAGAGAATATTTGTAGACTCCGGAGAAATCAACATCTACGGATGTTCTGAGGATGTTTGCGTTGTTGGCGAGACGGCTGTAAGGCTTGGAACGGGGCTGGTTGACGAGCTGCTGAAGAAGGTCGCTCTGCTGAAAACCAGCAGGCCAGACCTGCTAAGACCCAGGCTCATCAAAGTCATATAAACCGATTATGCGACGCCTGATGCGCTTGAATACGCAAGGCAGGGAGATGTCTGGGTTCTGAAATGGAGCGGAGACCTAACACCTCTAAAAATAGAACAAACCCAACAATGAGCCTACAACTGTTTGATAAAACCGGTGGAAAGGTTCAACAAGCTTACAGAATTACCTTAACCAACAGCACCCCTCGGCAGACAAGGCATACTAAGAACGTCGGCATCTACTCCGCAAAGCCGGGTAGATCTCAACCATGTGAAAAGGTCCCGCGGGGCGGATTTGAACCGCCGACCACCCGGTATCCATGTAGCCTGGTTGGCTGGGTGCGGCGCAGCCGCAGGCTGACCGCTACAGCCGGGCGCTCTACCAGGCTGAGCTACCGCGGGCCCTGTTTTTGAGGTTACTATGTCACGCTATATATTTGTTGTTTTGATTTTATGGAGTATGTTTAGTCTTCTGTGGAGCGTGTAGCCGTTGGCTGCGAGCAGGATGATGGCGGCTGTTGTGAGGTAGGGGCTGAGGCTGGCTACTATGCTTAGTCCGAACAATGCGAGTGAGGCTGGCCATCCGCAGCATACATATCCGAAGCTGGCTATGCTGGCGATTACGCCTCCAACTCCTCCCCACGCGCCGCCGAGCAAACACGCTCTCATAAGCCTTCTGCGGTAAATCAGCCAGAGCAGCGTTCCGTTCAAGCCGACGATCGATGAAACTGCTAACCCGATGAGAAGGGGATAAACTCTTATGTTGAGGATGAAGCCGTCGCCGACGACTTGGATTAATGGCCCTGTGTAAAGCTGTGTCTGGACCTCGGTGAGAATTAAACGTGTCTCAGGTATGCCTAGCCTGGCTGTCTGGATGTACTGGGCTGCGCCGGTGAAAAACATGTAGAAGATCATGTAGGATATGGTTATGAGAACAGCTGCAGCGTAGGCTTCGGCTCGGTTTATCACTTTGACAACAGCCATTTGACACCCTCCACATACTCGTCGGGAGGCATCTCAACAGTGAGAGCTATTCTCAGGACGTGGTTTCGGTCAGCCCCCAACACCAGGGCGAAATGGTCGACTAGATAGTTGCCTTTCTCGTCGGGCGGGTTTTTGGCGGCATAGACGTTATAGAGTTTGAGGACGTTGGCGACTTCTTCAGGGCTGCCCGTCAGCCCCAATATCTTATCCGAGTAATATGAGATGTATTTTTTCATGGCTTCAGGCGTATCTCTTTCAGGGTCCACCGTCACAAGCAGGAAGGCAATTTCATCGGCCTTCGGTCCAAGGGTAGAAATCGCTTTAGCAAACTTGGACAACACGGTGGGGCATACGTCTGGGCAGTGGGTGTATCCGAAATAGATCAACACGGCTTTTTTCCCACGTATAGATGAGAGGGAGAAAGGTTGTCCGTTCTGGTCTGTCAGCCTAAAGTCTGGCAGAACCTTTTCTCCCGGTATTTCAATAGGCGGCTTATAACCTGAAATAAGGGTTCTCATGGCATAGGCCGCAAAGGCGCTGGCCGCAACAGCCACAACCGCCGCAGCGACGAACAGAAGAACCCGACGCTTCATAGCTAATAAGTATTCCTCGCGCTATTAAATTTTTTCCAAAGACTGCCTAGTCGATATAAAGCATTTCCTTAGGGTTGGTTACAGGCATAGTGAGAGCTCTGTCCAAGAGGGTTAAGAGGCTTAATATGGGAGAGGGGTTGTAGGCTTAGGCCTTCTATAGATGAGACGGTATGGGACTGCGGTGGATGCCACGGGAGTGAAGGTGCATAATAGGGGTGGGTGGATGAGGGAGTTATACGGGCCTAAGATGAGGAGGAAGATAGTATCGCTAAAAGGTGATGGATTCAAGGATGCTTAAACCGCTGGTAGATGAGGCTATGCAGAGATGTAGGGTAGTAGGAGTCCTTGGGGACAGGGGATATGATACTAGAGCCAGCTTCAACTACTTGGAATGGAGAAAGATCGACCCAGGGATTAGGGTTAGGAGTAACTCTGTACCCAGATCCAGAGGAAGGATGTGGTAGAGCAGATGGACTATAGGAGGTGGGGGTCTGATAAGAGTTACGGCTACAGATGGATGACTGAGTCAACCTTCTCCTCCATAAAGAGGACATTAAGGA
>JAWACZ010000029.1:0-17837 GCA_038896555.1 Candidatus Caldarchaeum sp.
AAGGCTGAGGGAGTTAGGCTATACTCACGACATACACGGCAACCCGTTAACCTCGCCTCATCAAGTCTGCGAGCTTATGCTACAGGATCTTGTAATCTCAAAGAAAGCTGCCGCATATCTCATCAAAGTCTCAAAATACATTGACGAACTTCTTCAGCAAGCGGGGTTGGAAAAATTTTACAAGCTTGCGAAGAATGAAGATTTGACCGGCCAGCTTGTCGTAGGTCTTTCGCCCCACACCTACGTCGGCGTCGTCGGCAGAATAATAGGGTTCGTCGACGCCGAAGTCACCTTTGCACATCCAGTTTTCCATGCCGCCAAGAGAAGAGACTGCGACGGAGACGAGGACAGCTTGATGCTGTTGGCCGACGTGCTGATGAACTTCTCCCGTCTCTACATCCCCGACAGGATAGGGGGAAAGATGGACACTCCGCTGCTGATAACACGCATAGTTTATCCCGAGGAGGTTGACGAGCAAGCTCACAACGTTGACGTGTGGGGGAGCGTTCCCGCCGAGTTTTACAGGATGGCTGCTGAACAAAGAAAGGTGGCCGAAGCCCGTGCTTTCATCCGGACTTTGGGCGACGACCTCCAAGCCGGAACCGAAGGTGTGGGGGTTTCGTCCACACATCCCCAGTCAACGTTAACGATTCCCGGAATAGTCTCGGCCTATAAGTCGCTTGAGACGATGATGGACAAGATTTACGTCCAGCTGGAGTTGATGGACAGGCTGGCGAGCGTGAAGGATTCGACGCTGGTTGACAGCATAGTGGCGTCGCATCTTCTCCCCGACATCATCGGAAACATCAAAGCCTACATGGTTCAGAGCTTCCGCTGCAAAAAATGCAACAGGAAGTTCCGAAGACTTCCGCTGACGGGCAAGTGTCCTCAGTGCCAGGTTGAGCTGAGCCTAACGGTTCATCGAGGGGGTGTCGAAAAATACGTAGAGCTGGCGGAGCAGATGGCTGAAAAAAGGCTGAAAAACACCTACCTCATAGAGAGAACGCTCGCCGCAGTCGAAACAGTGACCGACCTCTTCACAACATCCAAGAAAAAGACAGAAACTTTTAAACAGACACGTATAGAAGCCTTCATAACTGACGAACAATGAGCGTGTCTTCAAGTATCGATAGGCCTAGTGTGCAAGCAGTGGGCTGCAGAGAACGTTAGAGGTTAGCCTAAGTTCCCGGACATCGATTCGCACTAAAATGTAGAAGCTTGCAACGGCTAACTAGAAAGTTCCCGGTTCGTGCGTGGCTACAATTTTGTATGCCTTGCTAGGACGCCGCTAAAGGTAAAAAGACGACATAATAAATCGCTTTTAGCATAACAACGGTAACCAAACAGGCTTATCTAGACATTGGCTGGCAGAGATTGTTGAAAGTCTTATTATCCAACAAGCAACATTAGTTTGTGAATGATAAACCCGAAAGCCTATCTCAGGAGTATGAAGAATGTTAGGAAAGGGCTTGAGGCTAGGACGTTGATAATAGATGCTTTGTTGAAGAAGGAGCTGTCTGTCGACGAGCTGAGCAAGATGTCTGGCATGTCGAAATCCAAGGCTCGATACCATCTACGGAACATGCTGGCTGACGGGGTTGTGAGAAAACGCAGGGCTGGGAGACGTGCGGTGTGGAGGCTTACTGGAGTCGGCCAAGCTTCTCTGGAGGAAACGCTGGGTTAGATGGGTGCCAGAGCCCTTAAAATCATTACAGCAGCTATCAAAGCTGCCGCAAGCCCTATGACTATCTCAGGCCTGACCTTTATTCCCTTAGACTCTTCCTCAAAAAACCTCAGCAGCCCGGCTCCGCTTGCAGGCATAGGAGCCTCCTTCCGTTTCCTAGTGCTCATGACTCTGACAACGTTGGCAAAAGGTCACATATATGCATGTCGCCATCCCTAACCAAGCGCCACAGCGTCAAACCCGCGTCTCCTCAAAGTGTTTGCAAAGCTTCTGCTGAAGCCGTGGAAGACGTAAACCTTCTTAGGCTCAGCGTTTTCAACGTATTCGACCAAGCTCCTGTAGTCCGCGTGGCTGCTTAGCGGGAAGGCTGCGTCTGCTTCATGGCTGAACCGTAGAGCCCAGCCCGTGGCCACAGCCCACTTCACCCTCCTATGAGTAGTCATCCTTCTCATCTGACTGTCTATGTAAACGCATCCCCCCGAGGAGAGCAGCCTCATTCCATCAGCCTCACCGGTTTGAAGATAGTCAAGCTTCAACCCGGATTCAACGTAGATTTTAGATGCTTTAGCAACCGTAGGCCCCACGACTACAGGTAAAGTGGTGTAGGTGTTGAAGAGCTTTATCAACTCCTGCGATTTTCCGATAGAATAGGCTTTGAAGGCTGGAATCACTTCGTCAGCCAAACACTCCACTGCCCACTTCACTATCATAGCGTAAACCTGATGACGGGGTGGGAAAACAAACTCTGGATGACCGTATGTTGACTCGATCACAAGTGTGTCGGCTTTACGCACTTCGGCCGGCTGCGTCGTCAGGGTTTCAACTGTGTTTATGTCACCTGTGTAAGTCAGGTCAAACCCATCACCAGCTATGTTGAACATCGCAGAGCCTAGGACATGGCCTGAGTTGAAAGCCTTCAGACAAAGCCCATCGTCTAAGATGACCCTCTCACCATACCGCACAGTTCTACACCAGCTTTCCATACACCACACATGTTTCATCAAATCGGCAGTTTCACGCGTAGTTATTATCTCACCAAGCCTATCAACATGGTCTGAGTGAGCGTGAGATATACACCTGACCGGCCAAGCCCCTTCACTGTATGCTGCGTCAAAGCAGATGTGTTTCCCACGGTAAACCGCCTTAACCCCGCCGTCCAAGCTTATGCGAAACAACCCAACATAACTTATCCCATATGTATTAAGGCTTTTCCGCTAAGTTGCAGTATTTCCAATGGGATGGAGTTCTAGGCTCTCGCTAGTAGATGAAACCTTCTTTCAGCTCTGTGGGCTGGAGGCTGATGTCCCCAGCACCATTTACTCCACAGAGCAGCGACCAAACCATCACTGTTATATGAAAGGTGACAAATCCAACCAAGTATTGCACGCGGTTAGCTAGCTGACACGCCGCCGTCAACAAATTCTTTATAACGTGCTCAACACATCTCACATTGGGCTGTTGAATGGCTGGAAAGCTCAGGCGCGAGTTCATCGAGCTCCTGGAGAAGGATGAGGAGTTCCGCTACACGGTGGCAGGCTACTTAGGGCTCTCTGAAATACTGAAGGAGCTGAAGAACCTCAGGGAGGGCCAGAGCAAACTATGGGAAGAAGTAAGAAGCTTTAGGGAGCGTCAGGAAGCAAAGAGAGTGCGGAACTACGTGTCCACAGCTTTCAGCGAGCTGAAATCCGCATTAGGCGTCACATTCGAGATGCAAACGGCAGCCTACGTCGAGTTGATTCTGTATGAGATGGGATATGTCGGTGCTAGGGTTGAGAAGAAATGCATCCTACACAAAGATGAGATCCTCGAGATAGACTTATTCTCCGAAAACCCCTTGGTTGTAGGTGAGGTAATAGCCTTGCTCAAGGATGCAGCCTCAGCCTCCAGAGAGGTTGAAAAGCTTCTCACTCGGGTGAGGGCTGTGGAGGAAAAGTATGGGCTGAGGCCTGTGTTGACGGTTCTCTCGGTAGCTACTGCGTCTAAGCAGGCGGTGGATAAGCTGGTTGAGGAGGCTGAGAGACACGGGTTCAGGCTTGTGCTGGGAAGAGAGATAGAGGAGGCGCTCCAAATATAACGTTCATCCACACGTTCCATCGACTCTTTGGATCTGTGCCGGTTGGGAATAGTTTTAGGAGACAAGTATAGAAACTCAACAGCATGCAAAATGATATGGTTATGAAAGGATTTGGGGAAGGGTTTAGTCTGGTGGCTTCAACATTCCAGTTCCTAAAAATATGGTTAAATTAAGTTTTCGTATTTAGAGGGCAAGAAGAGAGGTGTCTTGATGGGTAACACATCGGCTGGAGCGATAGCCGACAGATACAGGCTGATTAAGGGATTCCATGGGGGGCGTGGTAAAGCCGCCGCCATCATACTGGCCATGGCTGTGTTTTTTGCAGCGTTTACCGTCTTGGTTACTGGAAGCATGGTTTTGGCTTTCACAGCTTTCACGCTAGCGTTGGTCATCACTCTTCCGGTTAACTACGTTGTTGAAAAAACCCTCAACCAACGTTGTCAAAACTACACAGCTAGGAGGCTCACGGCATTGTCGATAGTTGAGATGATTGTTTTAGCGGCTGCTTTACCGATATCTTATGCTGTGGGGGTTTTGCATCCAACAGGAGCTGTGGCTGTCATAGCTTCGTTCACCACGGCAGCAGTGTTCATCGGATATTCTGTCAGAAGAGCTATCGGATACAAGGTAAACCCTCTGACCGCAGCCGTTCTGTCAACACAGCCCATGATTTTAGGCATAATACCGCTCCACGTGTACCTCAACAGCTTTCTGAAAGCTTTGCAGACATCGGCTACAGCCTACTTGGTGGGTTTAGCTTTTATGGAGGCCTGTCGTTACGTGATTGACAGAGTAAAATCCATTCAAGGCGTAAAACCTTTCACAATGCTCCAAGCTTTTCTGTCAAGCCTTCTTTCGGGAAGGTCTAAAGACCTTGAAGAGATGATGGAAAGGCTTGGGAGGTCTGAAGAAGTTAGATGCGAGCTGTTTGTCGTCAAGAGAGAGGGGCAGAATCCTTTGGCTATCGTTGTCTCTGAGATTCATCCCGGGCCTTTCAGGAATGTTGGCTCCAGCATGTTCCCTAGCCTTGTCCAGCAAAAGCTGGGTGCGAAAGGGTTTGAATCAGTTGTTTTTAAAGGTCTTTCAAGCCATGAAAAAAACATCGCAAATTTTGAAACTTCCGAAAGCATCGCCGAGCAGATAGCTTCAGAAGCGTTGGCTTTGAGTTTGTCCTCGCGTTTGAAGCCTTTCACATTCCCTGTTAGACATTGTTTGAACGGTGTCAGCGCACTGACCTGGGGCATGGCTGGAAGAACGATGACTGTTCTGACGCTGCATCCTCAACCTATGGAAGACCTGATTCCGGAAATAGTAGCCGACGTTTCATCTGACAGGGTTGTCGTGGTTGATGCCCACAACAGCTTCAGCGACGGGTTCGAAGCCTTGGAGAAGGACTCTGTAGAAAGAATTAAGACGCTTTTACAAACCACCATGCAACAAGATGTGGAAGATGTAAACGGAGTGAGCATAGGCTTCGCTAGAATCGTGCCTTCCAAGATTGGTTTGGCGGAAGGAGTGGGAGCCGGCGGAATCTCATGCATCGTCTTTGAATCCGGCGGCAGGAGAGCAGCGGTGGTCGTGGCTGACGCAAACAACGCATTGCCATGGGTTAGGGACTCAGTGGTCGAAATAGGTAAAAGATATGGATGCGTTGAAGAAGAGCTTTGCACAACAGACACTCACATGGTTAACGCCGTATCGCTCGGGGGCCGCGGATACCATCCACTAGGTGAGACCATTGAACCCCCTATCCTCACAGAGCTGATTGACGAGGTTTATAGAGAATCCGTCACAAACATAGCGCCGGCATCGGCCACGCACAAGTCTGTGGTCCTCAAAGATGTGAAGGTTTTCTCCGACTTTCTCGAAGTCGTTGCTGGAAGCGTTTCGTTCGGCGTAAAAACCTACACACTAGCCGGCGCTCTAGCCTTCGCGGCCTCCGTCCTCACGGTTTTAATCCTATAGGAATTAGCCGATTAACCCTGCTTCCAACAGTTTTACGGCAAGCTGTTCAATCGACTCCCTTATCTCCGAAGGCTCGCGGCTTATCTGAGCCGCTACCTCGGCGACAACGTCGCCGACCGTTTTGTCCTCAAAAAGGTTCCACACAGCGATGACAGCCTCGTTAACCTTGTATGCGTCTCCGTTCTCGTTGACGAGCAGAAGGTCTCCCTCAGGCGTCTGGCTGACCCAGCCTTTCTTGGTCAGCCGCTTTTCTTCAACCATTCGGTTCGATTTCCGCTCTCCAGCCATGATATAAGTTTTAAAGAGGCTCTAACTCCTACTCAATTCCCCAGACGCTGGAAAATCCATCCATCCCACTCAACAGCAGGGCGCTGCCGTTTAGGCCGCTTCGGAAGCATTAACAAAGGTTATTAGTGTGCCAGAACGCTAGATGTTAAAATGGCTGCAGCCTCGACTAGGCCGCGTCTGGTTATAGTGGGCCGAAAACCTGTCTTCCGGTATGTCACAGCCTCTATAACCCTGTTAAACAGAGGCTGTAAGGAGATAGAGCTCGTGGCCAGAGGCCGCAACATCCCCCTCTGCGTCGACACAGTCGAGCTGCTCCGCAACTCCTTCAGGAAAGACGTTAGAGTTAAGGATATTTCCATCTGGAGCGAGGAGTTTAACATGAACGGCCGTCCGAGGAGAGTCAGCTACATGAAAATAACAATCACTTGCGATTAAAAATGTTACTTTGTTGAATGTTCTGGTCTACCAGCAGTATTGTTATTGAAAGTTTTTTGAGAACATCTATGTGATGGTAAATCTGCTTCACGACTATAGGGGATATGCCTGCTGAGGGCTCATCTATAAGTAGAACGTTGGGGTTCGTCATTAAAGCCCCGGCTATTGCGAGCATCCTTTGCTGACTGCCACCGAGGGTGCGGGATTTTTCATTCAGTTTTGGAGATAAGTAAACAAGATGATCGAGGACATGCACAAACCCATCAAGACAGCTAGGACCATAGTCATAACAAACAACGATTAAACAAAAGTTGACAGTGCCTTTAGGAGACTGCATAAATTCTAATAGCCAAAGCAAGGCAATAGCCCAATTAATCTAATCGTGGTGACTATTGTTAACAATGCTCCAACAAAAGCTATCAGTCTGCTGTGGACTACGTACATCCCGCCAGCTTTTTTGGCTGTCAGAATTGTTGGTAACCACAAGAACATAACGCCTAAAATAAGGAGGCCTATATGTGTCGTCCAAGAATCCGGACCGCACGGGTACAAACCTCTCACCAGAGGTGTTAAATTACAGCAGACAGTTTTTTTGCAAGAATTTCTTGTGCTGTACAGCTATATTCGGCCGACAGTTTCAGCCGTTCTGACTCAAAAACGGGAAAGCCTTTCAACCATATTTGTGACAACCTCTCCGTATAGATATTACCGCCCTTCATAACATCTTGGTATTTAAAAGCCGAACACGGCGCAACCGCACCACTAATCAGAACATGACACATTTCGGAGGCTGCTGGACAGCGTTTCTGCACCCAGCCTGGAAGTAGTCTAGCAATAGAATTGAAAGGACAGCCCAGTCTAATCACAGGCTTTCCGTCATTCCTTATAAGGCTTGCGGCAAGCTTAAGAAAGGCCTGAAACTCACCATTATCTAACTCTAGTATTGAACGATTATGAAATCCCCGGCCCTGTGGCACAAACTTCAGAACACCAACTTCATCTACGTCCAGCCTCTTTGCAAGAGAAACTACCGCATCTAGCTCACGCCAGTTCATTTTCATGGGGACGAAATGGAAACCAACATAGAGCCCAGCATTCTTACAAAGACTGGTTCCAGTGATAACGGCGTCGAAGGACCCGGAAGTCAGTGTGATGGATTCATGGGTCTTGGGCGAGGCGCCTTGTAGGTTGAAGAACACTTTTTTCACGCCGGCTTCTGCTAAATCTTTTACCGTCTGAATATCCAAGGGCATTACATGTTTCCCTACGTATCTCAGCCCAGATGTGAAAATACGTATGTCTTTAACTCCAAGCGAACATGCTAGCCTAACCATGTCTTTGAGACGGGGATGAACAAGAGGTTCACCCCCTGTGAAGGATATTATCTCTAGTCCTAGGCCAGCCGCATCTATGATGACTTCAGCGGCTTTTTCGTAAGAGATAAACCTGTTAAGCAATGGAGTTGAGCTGGCTGAACAATGAAGACATTGCATAGGACACTTGTTAGTAATATCTAAAACAAGTTCACGCAACTTCCTCATCCTAGTAACCTCCCCAGTATGGTGACAAGAACAGACACGAATATGGGTATTACTGCTACTGTCAGGAGGTAAAGCCAGAGCTCAACCCTCTTTAGTCTTTCGTCAAGATTCCTCGGAGAAATGCTGGTTCCGTGGAGACGGGCTACAACTTCTGGCGGTACATCTGTCTGAGCCTGTCTCTTCCCTTTATAGGGGTCCGTTAGTTGGGTTAGATTCGCGAACATTATCATAAACAAAGGCTCACGATGCTTTAACACTATATCATTTGGCCCAGCATTATAAACTGTGAAGAGTAGCTTGCCGAAGAAACCTGGGTCAACATGAAAACCCGACACGTTTACTAGGCCTCTCTCCTTGTAGCCATATCTAATGGATATAAAGGCTACCAAGTTTTTCGGTACATAGACATATTCGTAGGTGGTTAAAACTGCAAACTCGCCGGGCTCGATGGTAATATAACTAGACTTGGGCAGGCGTAGGTTTCGAGGGGCCTCGTCGGCTGTTACATATACTTGGTCTCCTAGCGACAACTGGTATGATATTGGCTCCAGTCTCTCTTTCTCATATGGATAAACAATAATAAAGTCTTCTTCTAACTTCTCAATGAATTTTGTATAAAAACTGCGCGGGTTTTTTCGAGTAGATTTATTTCATCTTTATTTTTTTCAAGGAAATCGTTACCCCTTGAAATTCTTCCTTTAAGGTCTTCTCCAGATAAGAAAGCCATATTTAGCCAATTTTTAGATCGTATTTTAACTTTTTCACGGTTTGAGAGGTAGTGTCCGGATAATGATGGTGTTTAAGGGGCTGTAGGTCTATCTTTGCCGTGAACATTGTTGCCTTGGTCTCAAGCTGCTTTCTTTAGACGAAGCCGCGGGGTTAAGGTCTTGGCAGTCCTAGAGTACATGCTCCATGGTGGCTGTAGGAGGGTTTCCAAGGCTCTTAGCATGGCCATGGAGCCTGTAAGCAAGCCTACTGTCGACGGCCTTGCTGAGAAGATCTCGTCTAGGGTTAAAGCTATCTCAGAGACAAAGTATAGAAGATGCATGGCTGTGGACGGGACAAAGCTCAGGGTCGAGAAGGCATGCGTACATGCATGGTCTGCGGTAGACGTAGGTTTAAAGAGTTGCTGGCTCCGGAGACATCCTACGGCAGGAGCCGTCTAAACGCCCTACGATCCCTCAAGAAGGCTCTTAAGCCATACTTGAACAAGCCTAGGGTAATCGTCGACAAGGGTCCATGGTATCCTTGGGCTCTGCAGAGGCTTAGGCTGGAGTATCAGAGGTCTGCATGAGGGGCAGGGCTGAGAGATTCTTCAGACACCTTAAGTATAGGGCGAGCGTATTCCATAACAAGCTAAGCGCCAGAAGCTATGTACGGGGAATAACGAACCTCAAACTATTCCTTAACCTATTCACGCTATACTACCAAGTCATGAGGGGGTGGAGGCGGATGACCATCCTTATCCGGACACTATCGTTTGAGAGAGCAAAAAGTAGAGCATGAGGAGTGCTGGTATATCCCCTCTGGCTATCATCCTCATTACAATAAGGGTTATGTAGTGTATGCCATAGAACCTACAGAAACAGGGATAAATGTCTCTACTGCAACAGAGTATTAAGGAAAAACAAGAAAAAAGAAGGAATAACCATTTATTAATAAGGTAGGTGTTTGAGCTTTTGTCATGGATTTCAGGCTGAGTACTGAGCAGGAGCTTCTCCGTGAAAAGGTTTCAGAGTTCTGTAAACGGGTGATAGAGCCTCGGTGGGTTGAGATAGACGAGAAGGGTGAGATTGACAGAGTTGTTATAGAGAGGATGGCTGAGATTGGTCTGATGGGGATGACGATATCAGCCGACTACAACGGGCAGGACGGGTCTTTCCTCGAAGCAGCCATAGCGGCGGAGGAGCTTGCCTACCACGGTCCAGCCCTCTCAATAGCGGTCATGTACCTTCTGCAATGTTCATGGCCTTACATCATACAGGAGTATGGTTCCGAGGATGCTAAACGCGAAGTTCTTCCAAGGGTTGCTGCAGGCGAAGCAGCCATAGGGATAGCGAGCACAGAAGCACATGGAGGTAGCGATGTCTCAGCTGTGAGATGCCAGGCGGTTAAAGTTGACGAAAGAAGCTGGAGGATAAGCGGTGAAAAATCCATGGTTTCGCTTCCGTCCATAATAGATAGGATGCCCTGGGGAGGCGGATGGTTTCTTATAGCTAGAACAGGCGACCCGGCTCAGAAACACCGTACCATAACAGACTTCATTCTTCTGATGAAGAAGAACGGCTTAAAAGTTGAAAGCATCTCATACAAGCCTTGGACGGAGTTTGCTAGAAGAGGGCTCGACACATCCGTCCTGACCATAAACAACGTGCTTGTCGACGATGTTTACAGGATTGGAGAGGTCAACTCCGGCTTTAAAATAGCCATGGAAGGCTTCAACCTAGCCCGCACCATGATAGGCGCCGTCTGCGTAGGCTGCGCAAGATGGCTGATTGAAAGAGCCTTAGAATGGGCTAGGACAAGGACAATATTCGGTAAGCCAATAGCCTCCTATCAAGGAGTTAGCTTTAAGCTGGCTGATTTCGCGACGGAGCTTGAGGCTGCTAAACTGCTCAGCTACAAGGCTGCTTGGGCAGCTGACAGATACTACCGGGATAAAGCCGGGTCTCTCAGCGACGTCGCTAGAATGGGGGCCATGGCGAAGCTCAAATGCGCCTCACTAGCCGTAGACATCGGAGAAGAGGTCATGAAAATCTACGGCGGAGCATCATACTTCAAAGAGACGCCGATATTCAGGGCTTGGCTGGCTGCTTTCAGCTATGTAGTGGGGGCTGAGGGTGCTGAAAACATTTTACGGATAATCGTAGCCAGAGAGCTTATCGGAAGAGAGTATGTGGATTAGTGTTCTCACTCACCTAGAACCTGGACGTAAAGCTTTCTCGTCCGAGGTCCGTCAAACTCGGCTGCGATAATCGACTGCCACGTACCCCTTACGGTTCTGCCGTTCTCTACGGGGAGGGTTACAGCAGGCGAAAGAAGTATTGAACGCAGGTGTGAAAAAGTGTTGGCTGTCGGGTCTATCGTGTCATGATGATAGCTTCGGCCCTCTGGGGCAAGCCTTTCAAGAAGCTCGAGGACATCGCGTCTAAGGTTTGACTCGTTCTCGTTAAGGTAGAGGGCCAACGTGGTATGGAGGGAGAAAACGTTCACCAAGCCGTTTTTAACACCCGAAGCCGCCACTATCTTCTCAACCTTGTCTGAGACATCGTTCAGCTCCACTCTAGATCTTGTGTTTAAAACGATTGTTTCGGAATATGATTTCATGTCTAATATTTTTTCCAAGCTTTTAATAAACATGCTAGGCGAACGAGTGGGTAACTTCTTTTGCGAAAAGATTGATGCTGGAGGCTTCAACGTCCATGTCTCGGACGATGACTAAACCCACTCCTAGGCTTTGGAGAAGCTCAACCTGTCTGATGACTTCGTCTGGCTTGCCATGGAGAAGAGTAAACGTTTTCCTCAAAGCTTCTTCAGCAGAGCTATAGCTACCGAGCTTTCTCATCTTCTCAAGCCTGTCGGATTCGGATGTGTAGACCAGTATGTTGGTGAAAACAGATTTTACGGGTTTACGGCCTAACTGTTTACATTTTTCATCGTATATGCGTGTAACCTTCTCGTACTCGTCTAGGGTTTCTCCGTAAAAGTTCCATCCATCTCCTAGTTCGGCGGCAAGCTCAGCCATCCGACGCTTCCTACCCCCAACCCAGATAGGCGGGGATGGTTTTTGAAAGGACGGAGTGTTGCAGACAGCTTTAGAAAGCTTGTAAAACCTGCCGTTGAAATCCACAGTCTCCTTCCCAGTCAGCAGCAGGCGGACAACCTCCACATACTCACGAAACCTCTCAAACCTTTCTCCACCGGACCAACGCTCCATTCCCAAAGCCGTCAGCTCCTCTTCCTGAGGCTCAGACCCAACGCCCAGCCCCAGCTCAAGCCTTCCGCCGCTCACAACATCCAGCGTAGCAGCCATTTTAGCCAGCAGGGCAGGATGCCTGTAGCATGCACAGAGCACGCATGTTCCAAGCCTAACGTCTATAGCTGGAGCCAGAGCTGAGAGAAGAGTCCAGGACTCGAGAACTGTCGAAGCCCGAGGCTGAAGATGGTCAGTAACCCAGAGAGATGAAAAACCCAAACCCTCAAACACCACGGCCAAGTCAACAACCTTCCTGACCTCTACATCGTAACGGGGAAGCACAGCTCCAAAAAACAAAACCATGAAAAAGCTAACCAAACGGCTCTAATAAGAATTTACGCGACGACCCAGCAGCCAGTGTCTGCGGGACACTGCATCAGAACATTGTCAGCTCTAAAAAAGTTTAAGTCTTATGAAAAAGACCTCTAGCCGTGCTGTCTGCAGAGCTGCTGATGCAATCCCTAGTACCTGGTCTTCAAGGAGGTATTTACGCGCTGGCGAGTTTAGGACTGATGGTTACGTGAGGTGTTTTAAGGCTTGTTAACGTCGCTCACGGAGAGTTCCTTATGGGGGGCGCTTATGCCTCACACTGGGCCATAAACATGATGCGAGGTGGCGAGCTTTCGGTGCAGGTCTTGACAGCCATCATAGCCTCGGCCTTGATTGGATTAGGGCTTGCAACCATACTATACTTCTCTGTTGCCAGGCAGCTGGCTAAGATTGAAATTTTAGCGAGTCTTCTTGCTCTTTTCGGACTTTCACTAATAATGATAAACATAATCATCCTCATATGGTCTGTTGACGTCAGGGAGTTGCGTTGGAGCTTGGCCGTTTGACCTTAGGGCCCGTAACTCTTGTTGGAAGCCGATTGCTAGCTTTCTCGATAGCTATAACGTTCGTCGCCATTCTATTCATCTTCCTTTACAGAAGCTACTGGGGTTCAGCCCTGCGTGCCGTCATCCAGAACAGACGTGCCGCGGCACTTGTTGGAATAAACATGGACATGGTTTATCTCTTAGGCTTTGTCATAGGAATAGTTTTAGCCTCCGTTGCAGGCGGGCTGATTTCATGGAGCATAGCCCACGTCGATCCTTTCATGGCGTCTCTGTACACTCTGAAATCCTTCGCCATAGTTCTCGTCGGCGGTGTTACAAACCCTTTCGGCGTCCTCGCTTCAGCGATAGCGTTCGGAGCAATAGAGTCTGTTTTCTCTGTTCTGACAGACCCGGTGTTCTCTACAGGTCTAGCGTTGGCCATTATAGTTTCGGCGATTGTGGTAAGAGGTGAAAAGCTCTTTGGCTAAGCCGTTGAGACTGGTGTCACCAATACGGTTTTTGGAGCTCGCTCCTCTAATCGCAGTAACAATACTCTTCATAATCTTCCCATTCATTTTAACTACGTACCAAACAGCCATTGCTTTTGAGATTCTCAGATACGCATGCTTAGGGATGGCTCTTAACCTCTTTTACGACCTGCTAGGCTACGTGAATTTTGGACAGGTTGCATTCTATGGCTTAGGAGCCTACGCTGTTACTGTCTTCTACAAATTCTTAGGGATCCCAATGCCTCTAGCGCCTCTTCTAGCAGGAGTGTTTGTTGCAAGCTTGGCATATGCACTGTCCCTTCCTTTGTTGAGACCCAGGTGGATTTGCCATCGTTACCTTTGGTGGTAAGCAAGCTTAGCGCGAGCTACATTAAGGGTGTGATAGTTCTGGATGATGTAAACATGGAGGTCAAAGATAGGGAGATAAGGGGCGAGTAACATTATCAGGCAGTAAGATGGAGCTCAACACTAAAGTTCCCGACTTAGTTAAGAGCTGGTTGGCCCAGACATCGGGCTAGATTCCTCCCAGTCTAAGCTTTCCCTCGGGGTCGACCTTCCCCCTCAAAACTCTTAGTTCTTCGTCAGACGGTGGTTGAAGCTCTTTCACATCCGAATAGTCAAATGTGAATCCTGTTTGAGCTACAGCTTGGTCGACCGTGACCCCGGGCATCAAATACTTTAGTCTAGCTTGGCGTGTAGGCGTGTCGAATGAAAATACGGCTAGAGGTGTCACGATGTACTCGGGCCCTCCACGGAGACCAAGCTCATCACGGTATATGTTGTCCCTACACCATCCCATGGCGCTCACGAGGTCGCATCTATCGACCAAGGTTCTTGCATCATGTCTCTCAAGGTAGATGATGAACCTGCGAGAGTTTGTAGTCAACGAAGCCACGCCTATAGGGCCTGGACCCTTAAGCCTGTAAACATTGCCATCCCTAATTCCGAACAGGTTAACGTTCCCAAACTTGTCGACCTGTAGACCACTGACAAAAAATACGTCAAAAAAGTTTGTTTTTCCCATCATCTCGTCTAAGCCTACTGTGGCCTCCGCGTATCTGGAGTATCTCCAGTCTGTGAAAAACTCGAAAGAGAACACTTGTTTGAACGGTAGAAGGTTGCATGCATACGGACCTAGAACAACCGTCATGTTTGGAGCATGTGTAAGGTGTGCGAGCAGGACGCCTGCCCTAGGGACGGGCAAGGCTGTACCGACGGCTACGACAGTGTTGTCGTGGATTTGGCGTGATATGAACGTCGCTAGGATCTCCCTCCAAGATGGTTTAAACTGAATCATGATAGATACTACCTAAAGAAAACAGTTTTTCAAAACCTATGAGCTGCAGATACTCCCAGTGATCTTTCGGGCCGTAAACATATTTGCTGAGGTATCTTTTCAACGGTTCTTGGTCTCCCTTCAACCACGCGTTCGCGGCTGGTACATACTCGTGAGCAAGATGTTCGATATCGGTTGTGTAGAACCCAGGGCTGGATGTCGGGTGTGCTCCATACGGTGTTACGACAACCGCTTCAACCATGTAGTTAGGTATTGAAGTTCTCCAGTAATGGGCCCTGATGTATTCGTTACTGACTATCTTCTCAACTTCCACGATCACTTTCTTGCTTGCAGAGGCTATTAGCCTGTCCAGCAACGGGTGGCTTAGGTGTTGTATGTTTCCATACTCGTCTGCCAAAGATGCATGTATCAAAGCTACGTCAGCCGATAACGCCGGGACAGCGAGCAGCCTTGAACCAGTTATGGGATCCGTGAAAGTTTTTAGATCGGGGTTTACTTGCTGTATCGAGGTACCTAACCCTCCACGCCATGGCGCGAAAGGCAGCCCCTCGCTTTCAGCTCTCAAGGCGGCTATTAACATGCCTGTATCGTATTCGCGGACATCAATCTCGTTGTTCTCGACAGCTCTTCTGAAGACAGGCCCTATGCCTGCTATCGTCTCACCGCCCACATAGGATGTGATTATCCTCTTAACAACTCCGGCTGCTATGAGCATATCAACGTCGAGCCCGCTTGGTGGAGAAACCACCGTAAGCCCGCTGATATGGTTTTTCATCACCATCCTCAGCAACGTCATAGGTCTTGAAGCAAGCTGAAAACCTCCTATCGCAACCCGGCATCCATCTTTGACGTGTTGGAGAGCGTCTTCAAAGGTTGTTATTTTGTTTTTTCTCATCATCTTCCAATCCCAGCGATTCAAAGTATGAGATTATGTCGCCCAACTTTGACCCCACAGGAAAACTTTGTCAACACCCATAGCGTATAGTTCATCTATGTCCTTCCGTGGAATGACTCCGCCCACCACTATTTTGAACCGTCTCTCTATACGCTCGTTCTTTATCAGCCACATCAGCTTCTCCAAGTAGGGCAGATGGCTTCCTGAAAGAAAGCTCAGCCCGATAACGTCCACATCCTCTTCTATGGCGGTGTTAAGTACGGTCTCTTCAGTAATCCTCATTCCAAGGTAAACCACTTCAAACCCTGAATCCCTCAAAGCCAAGGCGAGAATCCTGAGGCCTCTGTCATGTCCGTCAAGACCGCCTTTAGCAAGCAATATTCTTGGTTTCCTCCTATATCGGTAAAGGCTCTTTGTATTCGCCATATACATCTCGCAACACCTCTCACATCTCGCCTACTGTTGCATAAGCTTTCACAGCATCTATTATGGCTGGCATAACGTTTTCACCAGATTCAGCCGCATCTCTTAAAGCCTTTAACGTTGTTTTCACCCTCGCCGAGTCTCTGTTCAGCTTAGTTTTCTCCAAACGTTCAAGAGCCTTATCGTAGACTTCTTTCCCGAACCTATAGTATTCGATTTCCTGTTCATCGCTAGCTGTTTCTTTAAAGATGTTGTGGGCCACTACTGGTATGTCCCCATTTTCCACTTCTTTCTGAAAATCGTAGGCTTCTGCTGAAATTATCTGATGGTAAAGGCCTTTCTCAATAGCTTCCACCGCACCCCCCGCGTCCTCTATTTTGCTAATCACTTCTGTAATCTTTTTCTCTATTTCATCAGTCAGCCACTCAACATAGTAAGAGCCGCCCAATGGATCCACAACATCAGCCACACCGCTCTCGTAGGCTATTATTTGTTGGGTCCGAACGGAGAGTTTCAGCGACTGTGGTGTTAGAATTGCGTACGCCTCGTCGAAGCATGCAATATTCATCGACTGCACCCCTCCAAGCACAGCAGCCAAAGCACCGATCGTTCTCCTCACGATATTTGTCAGCGGCTCCTCAACTGTGTAAACGCTGCCACCAACAGCGGTTCCTATCTTAAGAGCCATGGAGGCTGGGTCTTTAGCCCCGAACCGTTCTCTTAAAAGCCTAGCCCAAATCCTCCTCATCGCTCTTAGCTTGGCAACTTCCTCGGAGAGGTCTATGTGCATGTATGTGTAAAACGCTATCCTCGAAGCTACGGTGTCCACATCAAGTCCTTTCTTAAGTGTGGATTCGACATAGGCCATAGCGTTGGAAAAAGCGAGGCCGGCTGCGGTTGCGCCGCTGGCTGGATGTGGGCCGCCTGAGCCTGGTATCGAATATTCAACTCTAATGCTGGACATTGTATGCTTGAGGACATAGGCAGTGTTGCATTCTTCAAAGAGCACAGGCTCACCTTCGATGGGAAGAATAGCGTATCTGTTACCTCCTACAGCCATTCCCCCAGGAAAAATAGGTGGAACATTTGTGCAGTATCCTACATTTATATCGGTTGTGCAAATAATTGCGCTGAGACCATACTGCTTCAACTTCTCCCTCGCCCTAGCGAGTTTCTCACGAAGCATTCTGTCAAAATCAAGCCTTCCCAACGGTGTGTTTTCTGGAAAACCCATCTCGCCAACGTTGTAGCTGGACATGTTGCATAGAAATTCGGAGAGACATTTATATTTTAAAAACCAAGCACAGTTAAATTTGCAGTAGACCTTTCTACAATATTCATGAGACTGCTCGTTCCAAAAACATGTTATCCGCCGCTCCACAGGTAAGCTCTACAACGGCTTCGTATGTGTATGCTACCACGTCCGACTTGAGATACATAGACCGTGAAGAGATTGTGGAAAAATGTTAAATAACGAAGCAGTGAGACGACAGTCGACGTGGCTGTGAAAGACCTAAGGCTGGTTTTGGATATGGCAAAGGATAATGAAACACCCATGCCCCTCGCCTTACTGGTTAAAGAACTCTTCACCGCAACAGCCCAAATGGGTTTAAGAGAATTGGACACAATGGCTATCGCCATAGAATACGGAAAAATGGCAGACGCAAAAATCTCAAAACTCGTAAACCAAAACCCCTTATCACAGCAGTAAAAGATATAATTAAAACCAAAGCATAACTAGTAAACAGGCAAACAGCGGGGTAGGGTAGCCAGGTTAAACCCGCCGGGCCATATAGTTTAGGAATATAGATAAACCGCCTCCAACAAAGTCGTACCAAACCGACCGACCTGTGGGCAATGTTAATTTAACTGCAACTTTTCACGTATTTTGGAGATGGGTCTGGTTTACGTTGAGGCATACGTCAGGGCTGGAGG
>JAWACZ010000030.1:0-17512 GCA_038896555.1 Candidatus Caldarchaeum sp.
AGTACAACAGCCTGGCAAGGTTTGTCAAGGATGTGTTGATGATGTTTCTCTGGGGTTTGGGCATGTCCGTCAACAACTCCATCGCTGTCATCCATGCTTTTCTAAAGCGGGGTTTAGTGTTTGAGAGAACGCCGAAGTTCGGAATAGTAGGTAGAAGAGGCAGCTGGAGGAAAAGCAGCTACTCTATACTGCATGAACCATATGTGATATTCGACTTTGTAATCGGCGCATACAGCCTTTACGCTTCATTGTATTGTTTCTACACACGTGCCTACTCATTCCTTCCCCTGACAACTCTGTACACTCTCTCCCTCCTCTACACAGCGTTCACGTCGATTGCACAAAGGCCGCGTCAAAACAAACCAACACGCAGCAATACCCTAACCTATGCTGTAACCCTAGCGTTAGCCATCGTGTTCACGGTGGCTGCAGTACAGTCTTTCGCATCCATAGTCTACCCCCTAGAAACATCAATCTCATCCATTGAGAGAGCTGTTTCCTCAGCTGACTCTACAGAGGTCGTTGCACTTTTGGATGAAGCGGTTGAACTGTTGCCCGCTCAGGGCAATCCGGTCTGGATACTGCCGACAGCAAGAACAGACTACAGACTGATAAGACACGACCTGCAGTCCATCAAGGAAAGGATGGAGAACATAAACAGAAACGACCTCGAATCATATCATGCGGCTGCAGAAGATGCGCGATATGGTTTAAACGAGGTGGTTGAACAGCTTCGCCGCATCCAGCCCTACGCATGGCTCAGCGTCTCCAACCTTTCAGCATCCCTCGTCATCGCATTATCATTTCTCTACAGCTTGGTGAGGGAAAGCCATGGGTAGGAAAACTTTTGCGTTGATGGTTTATTTCTTTGCAGGTCTTGCGATAGCCGTCGCCGCATACGTTCAAGATATATATCCGCTGGAGCAGGCTGTCGGATACCTCAGCAGGGCACAGTCCGCAGTCTATGCTGAGGATATGGCGTCCTATGCCGCTCAAGCTCTGCCATTGCTGCCACATCAAGGCAACCCCGTCTGGATTTTCCCAACAAAACGAACCGACTTCTTCCTAATAAGAAACGACATAACTTCGACAATAGAGAGGCTTGAATCCATCTCAGCAACCCCACGCGAAAGCGCGGCTTATGCACAGACTTTAAACGATTTGAGGGGGAAGACAGCAGTTCTGATAAACCAGATCTATGAAGCAATGCCCTACGTTGTTTTTAAGCCGGTGAACGTAGCGGTTGCGTCAGCCTATTTGCTTGCCCCTTTGATAACGCTGAAAGTTTTGAAGAATAGAAAAATAGCGGCGCAAAGCCCCACATAGACATGTTAACAATTTACTCCACGACCAGCTTGGCTCTCATACCCAGTTCGTAGTGGCTTACCGGAGCTGGGTAAGCTATCGTGCACAGGATGTTGTAAACCCCCGTCTCGGTAAACATAACCTCCACCGTTGTTACATTACTTGGATACAGTATTGTTACCAGCTCGGTTTTCTTCTCACTCAAGTAAGCGTTGTGCGGGTAAGCGCCATCGTTTAAAAAGATAAGATGGATTTTTACATTTTTTCTCACATGTATTTCGTTAGGCGTGAAATAGTACTCTCCCATACGTATCGTTACGCTAACTTCGCCAGGTTCCGCGGACCTAGGGTAGAAGCTGTACACCGTTATGAAAACAGCTAGAGCTGCGATGGTCAAGAACAGCAACAGTTTAGCTGAATGTGATACCGTCACCCTACACCGATGCCTCAGAGTAAAACATCGATTTAAGGAAAGTGACCCAGTCGGTGTGGGATGTTAAGATGGTGTTGAATGATAGTGTCCGGATAAGCGTGGTCAGCCGCCTCCGCCCCTCATGACCTGGTAGTATATCGTGGATAGGCTAAGGAATAGTTTGAGGTTCGTTATTGCTTGTACATGGCTTCTGGCGGTTAGTTTGTTGTGGAATACGCTTGTCCTCTCCTTAAGATGCCTAAACAACCTTCCAACCTTATTCCTTACGCCGAGCCTCTGACGCTCATATTCTAGCCTTTGTAGAGCCTATGGACACCGTGGACCCTTATCTACGACGGCCTTAGGCTTGTCCAGGCAACACCTCCCGTACGATGCCTCCAAAGCCAGCGGCTCCTCAGAACCTACGTCTACCGCCGACCATACGTATACGCATGTCTTCACAACCTTAAGCATAGCCTCTGGGGAAACCTAACGGTTGAGGAGGCCTTCCCAGACAGGTCATGTATCTTAGAGCCTTGAAACCCTACGGCAGCCCCCATCAAACATACATCCCAACACAGCTAGAACCCTAACCCCGCGGCTTTATTACTACGTCTAAAGCAGCTCGAGGCCAGGGCCACAACATCAATGCAGAGAAGGCCAGCCCAGACCTTTAAATACCCTCCTCATCCGGACAGTATCTATCTGTTGAATCATGGAAAGGCTTATTAGCGCATGCTGACCCTTGGGAAAAGATGCAGCTGTACGGTAGAGTGGCTTTGATTTTTTTATTGGCAGCATTAGTTGCTGCAGCTAACGCACGGCCCGTAGGGGAATGGGTGTCGGCAGGCGGCGGGCCGCATAACACAAAGTACAGCCAAGTTACGGCTTTGACCAGCGGCAACGCTAATCAACTCCTCCAGGAATGGTTTCTTCCCGTACCGCCTTCAAGAACAGGAGGGCTGCATGGTGTAACACACCCCATTCTGATAAAATACGGAGTTGGCTACGTAGTAACAAACAGCTACTTGGTTGTATCTTTCGACCTGAGGGGTGGAAAAATATTTTGGACTATCGAGTTACAGCAACCGAGCCTGCTTAACCCCAGCATCATGCCAGACCGCCTTGCCCATCTCTATCAAGTCCTCCTGTTGAAAAGCGGAAACGAAGAGATGTTAGCCATAGGAACAAGCTGGCAGAGGGTTTACCTTCTTGACTCTTTCACCGGAAGACTCATACATTCACTAGACCTTATAATGGCTAACGAGGTTGTGGACGGAAATAGAGGAAAATACGGCGGAGTGCCTGTTAATCTAATCTATGACAGCAGGAGAAACATTCTGGTTGTTGGATCGTCTGTCCCAGATTCGGAGGATGCAGGTAGAGGATTTGTCGACGGCTATGCTGTCAGCAGAGAAGGAGTACGCCGGCTTTGGAGAACTTTCCTAATGCCGTCTCAAACGCAGAGCGACCACCAATGGTCGCTTAACCTTGTTAAAAAAACAGCTCACGCATGGGTAATGGATGGCGATAACGTTCTAGACCTTAAAGCCCTCGATGAAAAAATGCTCAGCGATATTTTGCTTAATGATTGGGCTGCGTCTAACGAAGCGGTTACTAAAGCGGGGTTGATGGCGGGATGGATGAACGGCTGGAGCGTTGATGAAGAAAAAGGAGTTGCTTACGTGGGTGTTGCCAGCCCTTCGCCGTCGCTTGACGCAAGTGGGAGAAGAGGGCCAAACCTTCTTTCGAGCTCGGTGATAGCGGTTAAAGTTGAGACAGGTGAGATTTTATGGTTCTTTCAAGCAATACCCCATGATATATGGGGGTATGGCTGCAACGGCGGGACGGCGCTGGCAGGTGATTTAGTACTGGCGCTATGCGGTAACGGCCGGCTTTACGCTCTTGACAGAAGCACTGGAAAGCCTGTTTGGATGTTTAAGCCACCTAGCTTACCCACCATAGCCGAATCTTCGCCGCTAAGCATCTTCGATAAGAGCCAGATGGCAACGCCCTACGTAGGTTATGGATACAAGAAAACCGGTGAGAAAGCTCACATCGCACCACCTCCGTTCACACTCCTAAGTTTTGCAGTCGATCCCAGCTCGGGAAAAGTCTTTTACGCATTACCTTTGTACGGCGAGGACTTCGAACTCAACCCGCCGCTAAAGCCTAAAAACTATCAGAGCGTCTCCAAACAATCTGACGCGGTATTGTACGTGTTGGAACTTTCTACAGGTCGCGTTGTTTGGGAGAAGAAACTCGGAAGCGTTGGCAACGCTTTTATTTCAGCTACATCCAACATCATATTACTACAAACCTCTTCTGGAAACTTTTACATCATTTCAGAAAACGACGGCGGCATTCTCTACAGTAAGCAAAACGTCGGGGGAGCTATGACACATGCCTCAATCGGTGTGGATGTGGAAGGAAACATACGTATAATGTTGCCAGTAAGCATGGTCGACGACCCAGGCTATCTTTCCTCACTCCGTTTGATTCCTTTAGAGAACGAGGAAGGCGTTGAGACAGCTGTGGTTACAGAGCACACAACTATCACTAGAACAGTAACTGTTCTGCCAGAGCTGAACCAGCTTCAGGGTGGCGGGTTTTTACTTATAACCATGTTGATAATTATAGCTGCCGCCGTTTCTTTAACTCTGTTTTGGCGAACCAGAGTTTCTAGAAAATCTCAGCCCGAATAAAGATGTTCACGCAGAGAATCAGCAGCACACCAACCCAGATTAACTGCACGCTCATTATGAACAACGGTGCTCCTTCACCGATTAGCTGTCTAAGAATAAGCCCTATGCTGCCTAACTCGGTAAAACCGATGTTTTTTATGCCGTAA
Source organism: Candidatus Caldarchaeum sp. (assembly GCA_038896555.1). Classification (GTDB taxonomy): domain Archaea; phylum Thermoproteota; class Nitrososphaeria_A; order Caldarchaeales; family Caldarchaeaceae; genus Caldarchaeum. The sequence goes on from JAWACZ010000030.1 coordinate 4,569, forward strand.
ACCCCAAGAAGCCTAGCCGCTTCAATCGGATTGAGAGCGGCCAAAAACAGCACTATCGGCGCGGAGCCAGCTATGCTTACGAGTATGCTTAAAGAGCCTATGTCGCTTAAAACCGTAAAAAGAAACCACAAAAATATTCCCATCATCATAGCAGTTATCTTCCTTTTCGACAGGATAGAAAGAAGGAGGCCGAGAAGAAGCATTATGGTGTTTAGGAGCGTTGCAGCACCAAGCAGCGGAAGCACCGTCCCTATCTGGTTAAGTCTTAACCCGTAGGAGATGAAGGCAGCTATCATGTAGCCCCCCACGACCACCAGCGTTGTCGAAAGGAACAAACCTGCGAGCTTGCCTGTAAAATAGCTGATCCTCGATATGGGGTTGGACAGCATGTATTCAAGCAGCCCGTTTTCTTTCTCATCAACTATTGATGTGGCTGCAACAGGTAGTGAGAGGAGTGGGAGGAACGGAAAAGATAAAGCCATGAGGCTTGCGAGATATGATTCCAGGTAATCTGGGGGCAGATATCTCGCTGTAATCAAAACAATCATGGGCACGTTTATGGCCAGCATGAAGAAAACAACTGTGTACATTAACACCCATTTAGCCCTGAGCCCTTCAAGGAAGTTGTGGACTGTCAAAGCTAGAGTGGCGGAGTATGCCATTATTTTTCACCTCTTGATTAGCTCGTAATAATGTTTCTCTAGGCTCACGGCTTCCGACACAATGTCCTCCGGGTTGAAACCGTTCCCGATGACCATGGCTATGATTTTAGCCTTGTTTTTTGAGTCGCATTCTACCACCAACCATTCTTCAACGTTCTGCACGTTGTAAACATTTTCCTCGTTTTTGAGCGTTCTTATGAGCTCTGTGTCAACAGCTTCGTTTCGCTTCAGCTTTATGTACAGCTTATTTCTCACCTGAAGCTTTCCAAGAACATCGTCCACTTCTCCCAAGTCCACCATATTCCCCTTGTTCAGTATAAGCACACGGTCTATGACACCGCCCATCCCTACTATGTGTGATGAAATCATTATTGATTTACCGTCTTTTTTTATCTCTTCGAGTTGATGTAGGAGCGAGAGCTGGCCTTCTATGTCGATGCTGCTGAGCGGTTCGTCAAGCAGTAGTATGTCTGGCTCGTTGAGCAGCGTCAAGCCGAGCATAAGCTTTTGCTTCATACCTTGCGACAGGCTTCCGACAGGGTCTTTCCGCCTCTCCCAAAAGCCAAGCCTCTCCAAAACCTCCCTATAACGCTGTTCATCATTAACACCTTTCAGACGTGCGATAAGTTTCACTTCATCGATTATTGAAAGTTTATCATGGAGTGTTGTTCGTTGCGGGACGTACCCCATTCTAGATCTTGCGAGCGCGCCAGCTGTTTTGACATCAAACCCTTCAACAACAACCTTTCCATTGAAATCCAGAAGGCCTAGACAGCATTTGATGAGTGTGGTTTTTCCAGCACCGTTCGGGCCTAAAACACCTAGGACTTCCCCCGTTTTAACGCTAAAGCTAACATTGTTTAAAGCGGTGTGCCGACCGTACTTCTTTGTTAAGCCCTCAGCGAGTAAGGTCTCGGACACTGGTATGTTGCTGCTAATTGGATGCTTATAACATTTTTCCATGACAGCTGTTTGTTTAGTGTTGTTGCTCCTTATGCGCGAAAACTATGAGCTTTTCAGAGTTCAGGCGAATATATGCCTTTTCACCTTTTTTAAATCCTGACGTCTTCGCCGTCCATGAACGAATAAGCAAGTCCCCAACCCTCACCAACACCTCAGTGTAATGACCCATGAAGGAAGAGCCCTCAACAACACCCACGAACTCGTTGTCCAAACCTTTAGCCGTCCTTGAAAACTCAACATCCTCAGGCCTGATGTAGACTGAAACTTTTTCAACATTGTTGAGCTCTACACCACCGGTTACAGCCAACTCGCCAATCATCGTGTATATAACGCCTTTGTGAGGGGAATAAGATCCGTTGAGAACATTAACGCTGCCGACAAACTCAGCCGTAAAGGGATGACGTGGTTTTTCGTAGATGTCTGTCGGCGGACCTGTTTCAATTATTCTGCCATTATTCATTATCGCCACACAATCCGATATCGAGAGAGCCTCGATTTGGTCGTGTGTTACGAAAACAGTTGTTATTCCAAGTTCTTTCAGTAACCGCCTCAGCTCGATTCTCATGCTGTACCGAAGCTTAGCGTCCAAGTTGCTTAACGGCTCGTCAAGCAGTAATACATTAGGGCTGTGGACCAAAGCCCTTGCAAGAGCCACTCTTTGTTGCTGGCCTCCGCTGAGGGTTGTGGCCGGCCTGTCTTCAAACCCAGCCAAGTCAACCAGCTCTAAGGCTGATTTGACCAATTTTTGGATTTCAGCTTTGCTGTATTTCCTTGCCCGCAGTGGAAAAGCCACATTTTCAAAAACAGTCATGTGGGGCCAGATGGCGTAGGATTGGAAAACCATACCTATTCCCCTCTCTTCGGGTGGAATAATGATTCCATTACCGTAAACGGTCTTATCGCCTATCGTTATTTCCCCCGAGTCAGGAGTCTCCAAACCTGCAATACACCGCAGCGTTGTTGTCTTCCCACAGCCAGTAGGTCCTAAAATTGTGAATACGCCTTCCTTAACTGATAACGTAACTCTGTCAAGCGCGGTAACCGTCTTTAGCCGGCCTTTCACACCATGCCTGTAGACCTTGACCAGTTCCTTAACCTCTACCCCAACCATCTATTGCTAGTTCTTCATGATTTTGGCTTATAGGTTTTATGGATGCGGTTCTATCTTTTATGGAATACTGGATATTCCTTAATTACTGGTGTTGAACGTTTTCCTAGAGACATGCTGGGCCGGATGGGTTTGGCTGGTCTGTTACTGGTGTCGTTGCTGCTTTCATCAAACACTTACTTCGGTATTGCGCAAGTGAGGTTTGACTGGCAGTATCCAGCGTATGATATTAGAAACACGAACTTCAGCCCTCAGTCTTTGATAAACAAGAACAACGTTGACAGGCTTGCTCTTGCATGGCTTTACCAAGTACCGGAAAACCCGTTCAGAATCCCTTCGCTGGCTCCTTTACAGGGGATAGAAACCACACCGTTGGTTGTAAACGGCATAGTTTACTTCGCCACACCGTACAACAGGGTGATAGCGTTAAGGTCTGACACAGGACATGTAGTTTGGTCGTACCAAGTAAACATGACGACCTTCACGGCAAAGCCCTACTGGGCCTATGTCGCCAACCAGAAAAGCATATGGTATCACAACGGCGCCATATACATGATGGCTTCAGACTGTTCGGTACATGTTTTAGACGCGGCAAACGGCAGGGCCCTGAACGTAGTCCCCGGCGAAAAAGTGTGTGGGATACCGGGCAACACAGGCTATTACTGGGGTGAGCAAGCACCGGTTGTGTACAGAGACCTTGTGATTGTTCGAGCTTCTACGGCATCGTTTGGTGGCAGAGGCTTCATAGCAGCCTACAACATCAGAGACTTCAGCCTCGTGTGGCGCTGGTATTCTGTGCCGCCTGCCGGCGGAGACCCTGAATGGAGTTCCAAATACGTTGTGGAGACAGCTGATGGTGTCAAAACCGGAACGACTACGGGCAACGTAAAGCCCTACCCAAATGACTGGGGTTCAAACAACTTGATCGGCGGCGGAGCCCTCTGGGGCCTGTTAGCGATAGACGAGTCTGAGGGTGTGATATATGCGACGGTAGGCCAGCCATCGCCTGTATACAACGCAGCCATGCGGCCTGGTCCAAACCTGTACACGATGTCTGTAGTGGCCATCAACGCGCTAACAGGCAGTCTTCTATGGTTTTACCAGACAATACCCCATGGGCTGGTGGCTGTTGAGCCCGGCTGGAGCGTCATTCTCACCGAGGCCGAAGTATCCGGCTCGATGCGGAAAATAGTCATAGCGGCAGCCAAGTCAGATTACATTTACGTACTTGACGCTAAAACAGGCCAGCCTGTCTACCAGCCTATCAAAATAGGCAGCAGCGAGTTAAACCTTCACAACGTTAATGCAGGAAACAACGCCGACCTCACGCTCTCGACGGATGTTCTGGTGGGTAAAACGTATTGTCCCGGTGCTCAGGGCGGAGTAGAATCGCCGCCAGCTTATGCAAACGGCGTCCTGTACGTAGCCACACAGAGAGCATGCCACAGAATATCGAAAGGCCCTGTCTTCTACAAGGGAGAGATAATAGATGGTTACGTAAGCCAAGTAGACCCATCCATCCAGCAGAATTCCACTCTCTACGCCATAGACATCCGAAACGGGAAAATGCTGTGGAAGTTTGAGATACCCAACAGGTATCAAGCAGCTTCAGTGGTTGTCAGCGGAGGAGTAGTTTATGCGGTAGACAGGGCAGGCATACTGTATATGCTGGATGCAGATAACGGCCGCCTTCTTAGAAGGATCAGCTTAGGCGGTCTAGGTGCTGCAGGCGTCAGCATAGCTACTGATATTCAAGGCGAGCCGATTCTACTTGTCCCCACGGGAGGGGGGGAGCTGGGCGGCACATACACACCCGGAGTTGTAGCTGCTTTCAAGCTATCTTCAAGCGCAGCGTCTCAAACCCCCGGTCTCATGTTGACAGAGATCGTTGTTTTAGGCGTTGTTGTAGCAGCCTCAATCACAGGGTTTATTCTCTTAATCAGGAGGGGGAGAAAACATTCAGATAAACAAGCCTCTTCTGAGAAAGTGGTTGGCGGCTTCAGCGGTTAACGCTGGAACCCTGCCTCCTCCTCTAGATACAGGGCTTGTAGCGATAATACTACCAGTTGTCAGCAGCGACCTCAAAGCACATATAACCATAGCCAGCTGGGTGCCGATAATCTATCTCATAGTCATAACCGCCTTAATGCCGCTGTTGGGCGAATACTCTGACAAAAGAAGCAGGAAAAATATGTTCATAGTGGGGCTTTTAACATTCGCGGCTGGAGCCTATCTCTCAGGCATATCCTTCACAATCTATGAGCTGCTGATATACAGGGTGGTGCAAGGCGTTGGAGCCGCGTTGGTTTTGGCCAACAGCCGTGCTTTGATAGCTGATGTGTTTGAGGAGAAAGGCGGCGGGCTAGCAATGGGGATACATGTAGCCGTGATATACTTCGCTCTGTTGATGGGGCCTCTACTGGGTGGTGTGATGCTTACTCTTACAAGCCTTATCGGATGGCGGGATGTGTTCCTGCTCAACGTGCCTATATGTCTAGCAGCAGCTTCTCTGACTTACCTAGCATTACCCAGCGATAAAACACATCAAAAAAGGGGCGTAGAAAAGACTGACTGGGCTGGAGGAGGGCTTCTGCTTACCGGGTTAATCACACTCGTGGGCGGTATAACTCTTTGGCCGGTTCACAAAGGTGTTGTGGAGATTTTGGTGGAGGAAATAAGGATAACGTTTTTAGGAATTTACTTCAGGCCGTTCTTCTACATAAGCTTCCCCGCATGGACAATGGTTTTTTCAGGCATCCTTATCATATCCTTGTTTTTGCTAAGGGAGCGGAGGAAAAAAAGGTCCCAAATCATTTCATTAAACCTCCTCTCAACAAATCCGAGGCTGAGGTCAGCGTCGATCGCAATTCTCTTGTTATACACAGCACATCACGGTGTATGGATAGTTGTAAGCTTTTACTTAACAGCGGTCTTAGGTTTAGACCCCATAACAGCAGGATTTGTTTTAGGCATTCTTCCGATGACCGTCCTCGCCATCTCCCCTGTCGGCGGGTTCTTATCAGATAGATACGGGCACTCCGAAGTCTCTATACTTGGGTTGTTCATTTCTTCATTGGCGCTTTTCTCCCTTGCGCTGATATCCCAAGAAAGCACCATCTCATATATAGCGGCCTCGTTGATGCTGCTTGGGTTAGGCATAGGCCTTTTCGCAGCACCCAACACCAACTCAGCTCTTGCATCGGTGGAGCCAGCAGTACGAGCTCAAGTTAACGGTTTGATGGGTTTCATGCGCCATCTAGGCCAAGCGCTAAGCATAGCAATGTCCGCAACAATACTCGACTATAGCATAGGTTATGAAAAATTCTTGGAAGGCGGTCTCATAGAGCTTTCCGCGTTCGTAGGAGGCACATCGTTGAATTTTATGGTAGGAGGCGTTATCACAGCTGTAGCAGGAGCTGTCGTCCTATGGCATGAAATAACTTATTCTAAGCCCTAACTTGTTGGACGTCGTGTCTGTGTTTTCTTCACATATATAAATGCTGCAGCAAAGACAGCCGCAACTAGAGCAGCTGCGACAGCCTCCAGTGTTGGAAAGCGCTGCAAAAACACCAAGTCTTTGACGTGTACTGTGACAGGGTTGGGCCGTGTGGCGATGATAGGTATCCCTAACGGGTCTTCCACATACTCCTCGCTTTCAAGCGTTACATAGAATGAGGTCTTGCTTCCCCCCGTAATCCTTGAATAATCAGGGTTTATGGATACGGTGTAAGGACCCCATCTATAGCCTGGGAAGATATAGTCGACCTTGTATGCATCAATTCTGTTGTTTATGCTTGTTCTAGCCAGCGTGCGCCCGTCCGCCGACAAAAGTGTGAAGGTGATGGAAACGTATCCAGAGTAGTGTTTGAGAGGCGGAAGCTCGTCAAGAAAAAGTGTAAAAACAATCTTCAAACTCTCTCCCATCGCAGGCTCAGATGGCATGTCCAATACTATCCGGTATTTGCTGGTTCCAAATCCGTCTACCAAGCTCAGCTGCACCTCGGTTGAAGCAGCTGTGTGGAAAAGAGAGGCTAAGGCTAGAACAGCTAGGACGCTAGTATTTAAGAGGACCGAGAGAATTGATTTCATTCCGCATCTCTCTCAAAACTTGCCGTGGATCATTACCGGCCCAGCCGCTTCTCAGATACTTTCCCATCATGAAGAATAGCTGATTGGCCCGCGGCAGCGGTGGTATGTAAGCTATAAGCCTCATATCCAGTATGTCTTTAACAACCTTAACCGATGAAAACTCAGGCTTGTTTAAAGCAGTTTGTACAACCGGCTCCGACAAAACATCCAATCTTATAGGAACTACTTTAGCCCTGTTATCTAAAGTAAGCATCATTCTGGTGCCTGTCTCAGTAGCCCATTGAAGCCACAGCCAAGCTGCAAGAAGGTTCTTGCCTGTTTTTACTAATCCTATGCCGTCTCCGACAAACTGGTGGAAAGACCCCCGAGGTCCTGCCGGGTTGAGTTTGTACCCGATTTTGTTTACTACTGTGGACCTGGCTGGGTCGTCCATCATCCATGCAAAATCCTGCCATAAGATTGCATGAACTATTCTACCTCGCCTCATTGCTGTTGCAACGGTGTCCCAGTCGTAGGATATGGATGCAGGGTCTGCGTAAGGCCTTGTCGCCGCATATGTTCTCAACGCCTCCAACACTTCATCCGAGTCCATTACAGGGGTGACTACACCATCACCTATCTCGAAAAGTCTTCCACCATAGCTGTAGACAAAATTATTAAACTCGGTGACTATACCCACGTCGCTGCCTATTTGCAGAGCCGTGCCAAAAATTCCCTCGGAAGGCTTGTGAAAAGCCTTAAGATCTTCAAGATATTCCTCCCAAGTCCTCGGAGGCTCGGCTCCAGCATCTTGATATACGTCCTTTCGGTAAAAATTTATCATTGTGGGCGAGCTGAAAGGCAGGATGACTACTCTACCGCCGCCTCCATCGCTAGATTCTCTAGGCGGATATACTCCGACAAGATTCATAGCCTCCGCGTTGAAGTCTTCGAGCTTAAACTTGTCATAGGTATAGTCGCGGAATGTTTCAAGCAGGTCGGCTACAGGTGTAAAGTAGGGGTTAAAAAGAGTTATGTCGAAAGACTCAACAGCCACCGCGTCGTAGACCGAGACACCAACACCCAAGGTTGAGAGAGTCTTCGAAACATGGACAGGGTAAGGCGAGATATCCATCTTCGAGTTAATGCCTGACGAAAGGAAAAAATCACGTTCAATTCTCTGAATTGCCAAGGCCGTCGACTCGGCCATCAATGCGATAGTAGTTTCTCTGCCTGATTTCACATTTTTAGAGACTTCTGACAGCCATTCCAGAAAATCAATGTAGCGTTCAGGAAGCCCCGTTCGGCCTGCTTCCGCCAAGATGTCTCTTATGTTGCGCGCTTGAGGCGCTGGTTGCCCCTGCATGCCAAATATACCATAGGCTGCAAGCGCTCCCGCTGCTGCAGCACCTGTGATGAAAGAGATTGTTTTACGTCTCGTTACCATTTGCTATGCCTCCGCCAGCCATCCAACAAGATGGTCAGACCTAGCAGGGCTGATAAAAGACCTACAAAAACCAACAGCCCGATCGGTATTACTGCCCAGCTGACGAGAGCGGTTATCACAGCCAAGCCGAAACCCTCAAGCCTTGCGGTGCCGCCGACATATCCTACCGCGTATCCCATCAAAAACCCTATGCCGTACGCAGCTATATTATGGAGCGTCAAGTGGATGATTACAGCAGACCTTCTAAGATGTTCGACAGCAAACAGCTCGCCCGCCAAGTAGTATATCGTAGACCAGGCAAGCGTCCCCAACACGCCGAAACCTAGAAAAACCCCGTATGCTACGAACATCCATGTGCCAGGCCATTCTGTAAGCTTCAGCGGCAGGGCCAACCTAGCTACTAGAACGGGAGCGGTTATGACAATTCCGGCGCATATGTTGATTAAAGTTGAAAGCAGGAAGTAACGGCTGGCGGTTGTGGTGTCAAGCAGTCTTTTCTTCTCCACAATCATCGTCTTCTAGTCACAGCAGCTATAAGGTTTATCAACCCTAGAAGAGTTCCGAGAAGGGCGAGACCTACTCCAGCCCCTGTAGGTATCACAGCCCAGCCTATCAAAGCCGTTACAACAACAGGAGAGCCGCCTTCAGCAACAAACCTGCCGCCCACCAGACCAACATAGGCTGTTAAACCAACCGTCAAAAGGACACCCACTTCATAAAAAATAAGCGAAACCGCCGCAAGAGCTGTAGGGGTTTTCTCTACTCCGAAAAGAGCTTTCAGAAGATAGTATGAAAGAGACCACAAAAACGCACCAGCAACACCGGCGATCAAAAGCATGTAGTATGAAACCCATCCCCAATGGCCTGGCCAGACATCTACGTTGTGTGTTAGAACGGAGCCCGGGCCCGCTGCAAGCCTAAGGTCGGGGAAAAGTATGAGCGATGTTCCAGCCACCGCTATGAAGCCGTTCAGCATGCCCAGTATAAAGAAGAGCTTGGCTGTTTTGATGCATTCCATTTTAATTCAACCCTTTAACGGTTGTTTTTGCGTAGACCTATGACGGCCATGACCGACAAGGTGGCTAGCGCTGCATATACAGCGAGGGCGAAGTAGTCGCTCAGAAACCATGCCAGGTCTTTGAAGCTTTTGTCAGGCTCAAGCGCTATCGGCCTTCCAGCCTTTATGTCAGCCCACTGCGGGAACGTGGTTGCACCGCCCGTCTTCTCGTAGTTAAAGCTCAGATAATCCCAGTTCTCCTCCAGAATCACAGGCTTGTTGTTAACAACGCCTATCTTCAACTCTATTTTGACCGTGCCGTTGAAAGCACCCAGTATGTCGGAGTTACCGCTTATCGCTTGCTCGCTCTCAATTACACCCATGTTTCCCTCCACTTTCTCATTATAGCTGATTTCTTTGAACTGTATTGTCTTAGCTGTGCCTAGGGCAGCTATGTAAAGAATCCTTATGTTACCCTCCCCCCTGTAGGTTCCTCCAAGCCCAGCGGCTTTCCCACCCCAAACAGCTACTGATGAGGAGGTATACTTGCTGACCACTGCGGGAACATCCCTCTTCGATATGTCTTCTATGTAGGTTTGGAAGAAGGACCTTAGGTTGACTTGAAGCGATGGAGTCGTGGTTGTTTGGACAGTGGTCTGCGGAGTTGTTTGGATTGTTGTAATAGTGGTTTGCGGTGTGGTTTGAATAGGCGTCGTCTGGGTTGTTGTTAACGTTAGGGTGGGACTCTGGGTTGTGAAGATAGTTGTAGTAGTGGTTTGTGTTGAACTACCACCAGGCTGTGATATGATAAACGTTATGCCAAGCCCGACAGCTATGACAGCAACCACCACAGGGATTACTATTTTAATTAAACTACCCTGAGCCATGTTTAATCTTTGTCATCCGCCTGCTTATTTAGTTTAACCTTCGACAAACTACATAAAAGGAATAAGCAAGCATCACGTCTAATCAACCATACTTAAAATGTCTAACAACAGCATTGTGTTGTTAACTGGCGCGTCAAGCGGCATAGGTAGGGCTATGGTGTTGAAATTTGCTAAACAGGTGCAGCGGTGGTTGGAGTAGCTAGAAGTTACGACAGGCTGGTCATGCTGGAAGGAGAGATGAAAAGCCTAGGAGGCAGGTTTAATGCTGTTAAATGCGACATCCCTGAAAAGCAACAAGTGTTTGACACCGTAGAGGAGTTTGTAGACGGGTTTGGCTGTATTGATGTTTTGTTAAACAAGACGCGCGTTGGTCTATATGGGTTGTTTCAAGACATAAGCTTGGAGGAGGTTGAGACGCAGGTCCGTGTAAACTTTATGGGTGCAACATACTTAGCAACGTTGCCCCACATGCTCAAACAGAAATACGGAAGAATCGTAAACGTCTCATCTTTAGCCGGGTTTGTAGCAGTCCCCAAAATGAACCTCTACTGTGCAAGACTGCGTTGATTACGCTCTCACGCTCGCTTGACATGGAGTTGAAAAAACAACATCAGAGTATGGCTGTGTTTGCCCAGGCTCTGTCACCACAGCTTTCTTCAACAACCCTAGCTTCAGCGCAAGGGGCGGGCGTCCACTCGGTCCTATGATCAAGCCTGCAAAGGTCGCTAAAACAATAGTTTCAGCGGCGGAAAAAGGTGGAGGAGTGAAAATTGTTCCCTCATATTATTGTGGTGCTGGTATACCTGCCCAACACTGATAGTAACCGCAGTGAATGTCTTACCGAAATATTTATATCTCATACAATATTAACACTATGCATGAATGCAGGAAAAATCCTACAAATATCTGCAGCTTTAGTGCTGATGACTCTTTTAGCTTTGCCAGCTGTTTTGACACAGCAACAAACCATAGACTGGGCCAGGTACAACAGCATGCCCGGAAACTGGAACTACAGCCCGCAAACACAGCTGAACAAAGAAAACGTCAAATTCTTAGAGGTGAAATGGGTATTTCCTGTACCCGGTGCTCCACCAACAGATCCAGTGTTCGGCACATCTCAAGGAGTAATACATACACCATTGGTCTACAAGGGCGTGGTATATTTCGTGACAAACTGGAACAGGATTTATGCCTTAGATGCAGCTACCGGTAAGACACTGTGGTTTAAGGATCTGCCTCCGTACAAAAGCTGGGCAGATGTAATACAAAGCAAACCGGGTGAGGGTCCCTTTGAACCGCTCAATGTTCTAGGACTAATAGGTCATTATCACCAGATCCATATATACGAATTCGACGGCAAACCTTATCTGATGTTCATCACCAATTACTGGAGCCTGTTCGCCTTAGACCCCTTCACCGGTGATGTTAAACTTAACTGGACGGTTTTTTCTCCAGACTACCTGAGGAATGTGCCGGGTAACAGAGGATTTTACGATGTTTCCACCCCATCGTTTACAATAGACACAAAAAGAAAGATTCTGATAACCGGAATAGGTACATCCGAGGCTCAGAGCGCAGGCAGAGGCTTCTACATTGGTGTTGATTTGAAGCCTTGGCTTGAGGGGCGTGGCAGCCCGCAGATTATCTGGAGGACTTTCATAATTCCTCCGCAGGATGGCAGCGACCCTGAGTGGACTCTCCGTCTAGTTGACCAGATGCGTGGAGCGTGGATATGGGATGGGACGAGGCTCGTCAACGTGAAGACGCTTCCGGCGGAGCAGAAGAGGCAGCTGCTTTACGACGACTGGGGTTTCGCACGCTTCGTCCAGCAACACCCCAACGAGAGAGTAAGCTACGCAGGCTCAGGCGCCGGATGGGGAGGAGCATACACCGTCGACGAAGAAAGAGGGCTCGTCTATGTCGGGACAAACCAACCCAGCCCCGACTGGAACGCAACATTCAGACCAGGCCCCAACCTCTGGAGCAGCTCAGTGCTTGCATTAAATACAGAAACTGGACAACTGGTATGGGGGGTGCAGACAATGCCCCATGACATATGGGACTGGGACTGCGCTTGGAGCGTAATATTCCTGAACGACATAAACATAGGCGGTCAAAGACGCGATGCGGTTGTGAAAGGATGTAAAAATGGGGTGATCTATGCGTTGAACCCTGATGACGGCTCGTTGATATGGGCTTTCAATTCTTGGCGTCCAGCACAATATGGTGGTGACCCACGTTATGGGGTTAAGCCAACAAAGTACTCGATATTCTTGAATCCGTTAAATCCACAGGATATGGCTTGGAGATGGCAAGGAGAATGGACTACTGGAGACGAGTACCAGTATGTGAAGAGGCATGGCGCGTTTTACCAAAACCCTGCAAGTACAGGCGCCTTTGAAATGGACGCCGCGTACGATCCTTCTAGGAACTATCTATACGTCGCTGTTTATAACATGCTCATACCAACCGCAATTAGTGATGTTGGACCGGGAACTACTTACTTCGGCAACAGTGGCAGACTAACGGTCTCGCTTCCAGCTACACCAACTAACACAACAATATACGCTATTGACGTTAACACCGGTCGTGTCAAATGGAATACATTCATACCTAACGTACCATACAGAGGGGGTCTAACTACATCGAATGGGTTGCTGTTTGCGACATTCAACGACGGCACCTTAAGAATATACGATGCTGACACCGGCGCGGAAATTAGGAGCATAGTGGTTGGAGGACCTATGCTTGTACAGCCATCCATAGCCTCAGATTCTGCAGGCAAAATCAGGTTGTTCGTTCCAATTTCCAT
>JAWACZ010000031.1:0-17500 GCA_038896555.1 Candidatus Caldarchaeum sp.
AGTCGCCGCGTTGCGCTATGCCGAGAAAGTCCGAAAGGGCACGCTCGTGGTGCTCATTCCTGACACGGGGCGTCAGTATCTGAGCAAAGTCTATTCTGAGAGATGGCTACGCGAAAAAGTAAAGAAACAGAATTAAAGGCAAGGCTAGAGCGAATAAACTTCAATGAGCTGAACGACAAATGCAAGATATTGTCTAAGGTATATGGCGTGGTCAGCTCGTCTTAAACTGCAGCTCACTTCATTTCGAGGAAGACCTTAAAACCGAGCTGTCCTAGGTCAAATTGGTAAGTGACTTTTGCTGGGATTAGCATGACCTCCCAGTCAATTCCGTCGAGCAGCTCATTCTTTTCAATTTTCTGCCTGAGCTTAACGGTGATGCTATTCTGGAGACATGTAGAATCTAGTTTTTCCCATCTAAGGTTTGAGGTTTTTCAACGCTTACGTATGTGATTAATACCAGTGCTTGGCTCCCCCCGTCCCTCCACCAGCTCTCAATTCCCTTGTTGGGAACAGTTGACTAATTCGCTCTCCTTGTTTGACTTTCAGAACCACAAACTCTCAATTCCCTTGTTGGGATCAGAAGCATGGTTGGCACGTTATCACTACTCACGTGGTTGGTTACCGCTCTCAATTCCCTTGTTGGGATCAGGAAAATACGTAGATGTAACGCCTGGCAGAGCAACATACTATGCTCTCAATTCCCTTGTTGGGATCAGTAAAATCACTTGTCCTTAGTAAATTCGAGGTGACAACACTCTCAATTCCCTTGTTGGGATCAGTGCGGCTTGTTTCGGGTTTCTGCGGCTTCCCAAGCCATTTTAGGAAGCCGCATCTCCGGCGATATTGGTTAATCGACCACAGTATATAAACATTACAGCATACGCCAAAACATCGAACAACGTTCGATCCAGACGGGAGAAAGACGAATACAACCCCCAGCGTTCCAGCAACACGCTCCAAAAAGACCTAAAACCATCAACACAGCCAATGTTAAATACACATCACGGACATTTTTCAAATCCAGACAGACGGCTCAGACAACCCAAGCATCGACATACAAATAAGTAAAAACGTGAAAAGAAAGCATTTTTAGTGACTGCAACCACAGGATGGGCCGAAGCTTCCTTCCTTTCCAGACCCACCTTGAACAGTCGGCAGCGGCTTGAGTCCACCGAACCCAGCAGTTTTAGTCGAAGCCGCAGGCACTGCCGTTTGTTTGGCTGGCAGCTGGCGTTTGTAAAAATCGTCCTTAAGCTTCCGGCCAGTCTTTCTTTCCCATTCGGCGATAGGTACACCGTACATAGCTTGAATCCTGTCACGGTACCAGTGCGGTATGACGTTGAAAGCACAGAACGGTATAATGCGCATGTCGGGCGTTAGGTAATGTATGTCGCATCTTCGCAGCCGTTCCTCATCATGGTTATAGGCGTCCATAAAATGCATCTGCCCGATGAAAAGTGAGCGTTTGTGCCAGTCGCCGATTGTGTGGTAGTTGTGTTTGATGATGATGTTGTATAGTAGGTGTTTGAGGTTGAGGCCTGTTGGTTGTTTGCTGGTGTTGATGTGTTTGCTGATGTTTGCGAGGAGTTTTAGGGCTACGTAGTATGGGTTTTTGCCTGCTTGGATTTCTTCGGTTTTGTCTTGGAGGGTTTTGATGAGGCCTTCTATGTCGACGAATGCTGTTATTGGGATGAGTTTGTCGTGGTCTTTGAAGACGTATGTGCCTGCTCCGCATGCGAAGTGGATGCTGAGCTCGTACTGTGCTCTTCTTGTTATTGCTTCGATGAAGTTTGTGAGGGGTGTGCAGGCGGGGACGGGGAACCATGCGTCGCGTGGGATTTCGCCGTTTGTCTGTTCTTCGATTCTGATGATGCAGTCGGGGATTGTGATTCGGTATTTTTCACGTTCTTTTTTGGGCATGCGGCCTGTCAGGCTTACTGGCTGGAAGTTGACCGCTCTGACGACGTCTATGTTTTGGAAACCGAAGCGTATAATGTCTCCTAATTCATGGTCGTTGACGGACTTGATGACTGTGGGGACGAGGACTACGCCTACTCCGAGCTTGCGTGCGTTCTCAAGCGTTTTGGGAACCTCCCAGTGGTTTTTGGGGTTTGTGCGTGGTGTGACTCCGTCGAAGCTCATGTAGAGGTTGCTGACGCCTGCTTCCTTGACTCGTTTGAAGAACTCGAAGTCGTGGGCCAGCCTGATGCCGTTTGTGTTGAGCTGTACGTGGTCCACTCCTTCTTCCTTGAGTATCCTGATTATTTCGGGAAGGTCGTCTCTTAGACAGGGTTCGCCGCCTGTGATCTGGACAGAGTTGCCGGGGACAGGCCTTTCTGCCTTGAGCTGTTTAACCATCTCACGTATCTGCTCTAGCGTCGGCTCGTAGATATAGCCTGCTTTCTCGGCGTAGAAGAAGCAATTGCTGACGAGTATTCCGCCGCCGCAGATGAAGGTATGCGATTCCTCCTCTACCTCTATGTCGTAGACGTGTTCATGTTCTACGTGCTGTTCGACGACGTCAGCTACCTCGTCGACTGCGAAGTCTCCTAGCCTCCGTACCTTGGCTTCTTTCCTCGGGCCCAGGCCAGCCAGCTTTGAAAGATGGGATGGCTTAAGTTTGGTGAGTGTGACGAGCTTCTCAAGATCTTTGCCTGCGACATATATCTTGTACAGGTCGTGTTTAGCGCCTTTCATCTTGTGTTTTGGAACCCGGTATACGCGGGAGAAGATGCCGAGCGAAGCCAGTAGGAGGACAATGTCTCTGGCCAGTCCTTTGGAGGTTGTTGCGTAGCCTATGCTACAGTGTTTCCTCCCCCTGACCACGTATCCGTCGCCGTTGACGAGCCCTGTGAGTAGGGCTGTCTTCAGATGTTTAGGCAGTCCGTGGGAGAATGGTGGAAGCCTTTTGTTCGGCGCGCCTGCAGGTATCTCGAAGACGTGTTCGAAAACTGTTTTCAAAAGCCTGCTTCCGATCACAAGCTGCGGCGTTTTGCCGTGTTTATCAAGCCTAAGCACGCTGGCTCTAAGACCAAGGCCGTCCACGATCTGCTGAAGGCGTTTGTAAACGTACTCGTCTCCCACCGTTATTCTAACGTCTTTGTATGTGTAGTGTCCGTCGGAGATGAAATAGCCTACGAGCTCCATCAAGTCTTCTGTGAGGTTGAGGACGTCTGGCATCTGGATGTCTGTTGCGTCTAGTCCGACGGAGACGTTCTCCAGCCGACCTGCTACAGCCTGTATGGCGGCTAGGGGTATTGAGTCTCTGTAAAACCATCTGTAGACTTTGTCCGGCGGGGCTGTGACAGAGCGTTCATCAAGCTTGCCTGCGAAGCCTCTTACGTATGTTTTCTTCTGCAGGTCTACTGGAAGGGTTGTGAAATCCTTGAGCAGGTTTAGCTGGGCTTTAGGCTTGCTGCCGCCTGCGTCGAAGCTCCACAAGGTCAGCAGCTTATCGCCTTTCCTGAGGTTGCATGCCTTCCTTCTCTCATACCCTTTCTCCGTCAATACAATAACCATGTGGTCCGCGGTGACCTTAACTGATCTACCTGTGCGCGTGATTATTTCAACAATCTTTCCGCTGTACCTTCTCCTGTAGGCTCTCCGCAGCTTGGACCAGGCCGCCTGTCCATTCCTAAACGAAAGAACCTCCACGCCGTCCACTTTCACCGACTCCCCCTCGCCTGCAGGCTCAGGTTCTCCGTCTCTGAAAAACCCGTCAACAAGCTCCCCAGCCTTCACAAGCCTCACGCCCTCAGCATCCCTGACTATAATCTCCTCATCGCCTGGCAGACAGTACCAGCAGTGTAGGTCGCATCTGTTTGTGATTACGAGGTTTGAGAGGCCTGTGTGGCTGAGGTGGCTGCTGCAGAGGCCGCAGTTGGCTGGGCATGCGCAGCGGGGCATTTCGACGTTGGGGTTGCCTGTGCCCTTGCCGTCGTGAAGCCATCTGGCGAACCTGTAGTACATTTCTGCGTCGCCGAAGTAGAGGTCGTCGAACTCTCCATGCTTTGGACATGTTTTGTATATCTTGATTTTGCCGTCCTCCTCGACGACGTCTGCTTCGAGGATGCGGTTGCATTCTGGGCAGATACTTCTTGTTTTTGTGACGAGCTTACGTTCTACATACGTTTCCGATCTTTCGAGGATTACCGCCATACCGGTTTTTCAGCTGGCCGCTGGCATTTTAAACATTTTCCAAACATACACAGGGTGAAACGGGTTAAGCGGTTTGACCACGAAATACAGAAAAGAAATGGTTTTAACGATGTTCGAATTCGACGAGGAGTTATTAGTTTCCGCCGGGGGCTCCGACAGGCAGGTCTATCCAAGGCCAGTCGAACACGCTGTCGTCGTCGAACCATGCGTAGTACCCGGCTGGGACAGTTTGTCTAATGCAGGTCGTTGCGTCGCATCCAGACGCCCTCTCGTTTCCGTACGCGTCTGTCCAGAAAGTTGACGGGCCTGGGTTGCCCCAGCCAAAGTCTGGATGTTCAACGGCTCTCAGGTTGCCGAGGAAGAAGCTGCGTCGGTCGCCGAACGGAAGGCCTTCAACCACTCCGCATATAGGATATACTTGGGAAAGGTCTCCTACTTTCATGTAGGTCATCGGGTTGTAAACAGCGATTCCGGGTGCCGCGAAAAACCTCGCTCCATGGATGTTGCCTGAACCTACACGTACCGAGAAATACCAAACCTCGTAATATAGCCCTCGTAAAACACATTCTTCGTCAGGAATGATTCTGTCTCCTACACGTGGACCGCATTTGGGGTTGAGGTCCCCAGTTGGGGCCATCAGGTTCACATTGGTCCTCCTCCCAGCCGCGTCGACGATGTCAATCTGAATGCTGTGGAAGCTTTGAACAAGCCGGCGAGCTCCAGCAGTACCCTGGTGCACAACAATTCTCCATTCCGCGTTGTTGCCTAAACCGTCACCTGTCCTTGGCTTGTAAAAGACCTTGAAGCCTGCATGTGCAGCTATTTCCTCAGCCATCCCGGCGACCTTAGCCGCATATCCAAAGGCTGGAAGGTCTGTGAAGCTTCCCTGCCTCGGGTTGTCGCCATGTTCGTGGGCGAACGTACATGACCCCCTTGAAGGATTTGCTGGGTCGATTGGAACGGTTACTGGATGCCATGTACGGTATTTTCTTCCGTCGGGGCCGATAACGTAGTATCTGTCGTGGACTTCGGGAGGACATGTGCCGAGAATCGCCGGGTTAACAGCTGGAAACGTGTCAGAATATCCCGTACTCGTGGTAGTTGTTACCGTGGTTGTCGTAGTGGCCCTAGATGATGTGGTTGTGATTGTCCGAGAGGTTGAGGTGGTCCTGGTGCGTGTTCTCCTCCATTTAGATTCAGGGTTGTAGGCTGCGTCCGCAATCTCCAGAACAAGACCAAGTACGATAATGAAAACAACTGCGGCAACCAGCACCAATCTAATTCCGGATGACTTCATGATAGGTCTCATCTTGAAAATCAATCAGATAAAAATTTCCTAGCCCGATTACTTTTAAAAAACTAGAATCAGAGGATAAAATTGTTGCCGCTTTTCGACATAGGCTTCTCAAGCTTTGTTGAGGTTGCTGGAATTTTGCAGGTTTGCAAAAGATTTATAGGTTTGAAACAGAACCTGCATCATTTATGCCATAGCTGACGTCGAAAGTTTGCGGTATCGCATGCGTCTAAAGGTTTACACCTTATTTCATACACGTGCTGTGGGTTAGGCGGCGGCCTGTGGAAGACTTGTTTGCGGGGAGAGCGGTGTTTCTGCGGTGGGATGTCGGTTTTTGTCGGCATGTTGTACATGCAGTTAAATCCGGCCGTTGTAGGAATTTGTGTGTTGAGGAGGTGGGGTGACTGGATAAAGCAGTCGAAGGCTGCGTTGGCACAGGCTGAGGATTCTCTCAAGCAGGGACATTTCTGGGCTTCATGTTTCTTTTCGCATCAAGCAGCCGAATTCTCGGTAAAGGCTTTACTTGCCTACCTAGGGGTTGAAGCGAGGGGGCATAGCGTGTTCGAGCTTTTGAGAAGATGCAGCGACATGAACTTCTCTGAAAACCTGTATAGGGCTGCGCTTAACCTGGACAGACATTATCTGCAGTCACGCTATGTGAACACCTTCTACTCCGGAGCCCCTGTCGACTATTACACGGAGCAGGATGCCGCAAGGGCTTTACAGGAGGCGAGTATGATTGTACGAGCTGTTGAAGAAAAGATTGGAGAATTATCTTGAATGGCTGAGGCAGAGTTTTCAGCCATGTCTCGTCATAGTTTTCGGCTCTTTCGTCAGAAATTCTTGGACACAGGAGAGTGACATAGATGTTGTGGTTGTTTCCGAAAAGTTGTCGCCGGACGTTGGCGAAAACTTTATGCATCTCAAACAGCCGGGGATAGACCCAATAGGCTATACTCCAGAGATGTTCGTTAAAGAGATTGAAAGGCCGAACCTTCTTATCCTTGATGCTTTGGAGTACGGGGTGGTTCTCATGTCAGACGCTATTTTTTTAGAGAAAGTCCGTAGATTGTTTGAGGACGTGAAGAAACGGTATGGTCTCAAGTGGACGGGTGAGACATGGACATGGGCTCGAAAGTAGTTTCTAAATAATGGCAAGGCGATGGCACCAGCAGACAGCGCCTGCACCTTTTTCAAAAAGCTTTGGCTCTGCTACTGTAGTTTAGAGACGTTCGCCGGCTGGCTCTGGGAAAAGCTGTGGAAACACCTTTAAAGAGGGGTGGAAACATACATGTGGGATGCTTCTTCTGAAAGGCCGGGTTGGACATATTTTCAGCAGGCGGAGGAGGATAGGCCATATATTCACGCTGGTGAAGAGCGGTGGCGGTGAGGGTAAGGATAAGGATAGAAGTCCGCGGTCTTAACAATGTTGCGGAGTCGTCGGCGCTTGTCAACACAGGCTTCGAAACCGAAAGGCCTCAGCTGGTCTTACCTAGAAGGCTGGCTGAAAAGCTCCAGCTATGGCCTCCTCCCAGAGAAGCTGAGGTAGTCGTGCTGGGCACGGCTGGAGGCCCTTCACGCATGTACTTGGTTAAGAACGGGCTTGACGTATCGATACTGGTGGGCGGAGAGGCTAGAAACAAGACCGTCTGCGACGCTTTGATATCCGACATAGAGGAAGAAGTGCTAATAAACGACAAACTGGGCGAGGAGCTTGGAATAGTGATAGAGAGGATGGCTTCAGGCGACTGGCGGCTTTCTACCGACTCGCCGGAGGTTAGGAGAAGGTCGGAGAAACCTGAGTACTGGAGCTAGATGGATGGCAGGGCTTTCGGACTCTTATTTGGCTGAAATTATTTGTCGTATGTCTTTATGGACTGTCCCGGGGCACTCATAACATTCATCTACCTCACCACACTAAGGCATTTGGGTGAAGTTTACAGTGAAATGATGTTTATTCCCGTTTTTTTGGCTGACCGGAAAACCGATATACCGGCGTTCACGTCAAACAGCTTGGATGCATCCCTCTAAGGAGATTGTGGGCTCTTTGAGCGATGTGCTTAAGGGTAGGAGGGTTGCTCTCTGCGTCACGGGCAGTGTTTCAGCTTACCTAAGCCCTGCGATAGCGAGAGAGTTGATGAGACATGGGGCTGAGGTTACAGCGTTCCTCACACGTGATGCCTGCAGGCTTGTGACGCCTACGCTTCTGCAATGGGCTACAGGAAACCCTGCTGTAACCGACATGACGGGGGAGCTGGAGCACGTTAGGTACGGAAGGGAGGTGGACCTTGTTCTGGTAGCGCCTGCCACAGCAAACACGTTGGCTAAAATAGCGTCCGGAATCGCTGACAACGTTGTGACGGCTTTAGCCCTTACCGCGATGGGGTATGGGAAGATTGTGGCTGTGGCACCCGCCATGCATGAACCCATGTGGATGGCTGAGCAGACCCGTAGGAATGTTGAAACATTGCGTCGTATGGGTGTAGTCGTTCTAGAGCCATCTGTTGTGGAGCAGAAGGCGAAGCTCGCCGAGCCAGCCTACATAGCTGAGCAGGTCTTAAGGCTGCTCCATCCTAAGAAGCTGCCTGAAGGTGTGAAAGTTCTGGTCTCGGCGGGAGCGACCGTGGAGTATTTAGACTCTATAAGGGTTGTAACCAACCAGAGCTCCGGCAGGATGGGGTTGGAGATAGCTTTAGAGTCTTACAGAAGAGGGGCGGAGGCAACTCTGATTCTCGGCCACGCCTCAGTAGAGCCTCCGAGCTACATCAAGAAGATAAGCGTGAACGATTCTGAAAGCCTCAGAGAAACGGTGACCAGAATCTTCAAAACAACCCCTCCGGACATCTACTTCAGCGCTATCGCCGTCGCCGACTACAAGCCCGTAGCAAAAATAGAGAACAAGGTTGACACAGCCCTCCAGCCGAGAATCTCCATCCAGCTCAGCGCCGTCGACAAGGTGCTGCCGCTTGCAAAATCCCTCAGCCCTTCAACGGTTGTAGTGGCGTTCAAAGCAGAGTATAGAGTTGACGACAAGCAGCTGCTGGATAAGGCGCGAAGGCTGCTCGCCTACTCGGACATTGTGTATGCGTCTGACGTGAGTAGGCCTGAGGCTTGGTTCGGCTCTGAAACAACCTCCGGCATAATAATAGACCGGAATGATGGTGTGGTCCATGTTGTCAACAGGAGGAAGAGCGAGGTCGCTGCCATGCTGCTGGACAAAGCGGCCTCCATGCTTTCGGGAAGGTGAGAGGATGAGGAAGGTTAGGGTGGCCGCTGTCCAGCTCACACCATCAAACGTTGAAAAAAGCCTTGAGAAAGCCGTTGAATTCATCGGCCTGGCCCGAGACATGAAGGCATCAGTTGCATGCCTGCCGGAGGCCTGGTTTCACACCACCCCGCTGTCGGAGCTGTCTGAAATACTTTCAAAATACAAGACCATCGTCGAAAAGCTCTCAAAAGCTGCAGCCGCCAATAAAGTATGGGTTCTAGCCGGAGGGCTTTATGCAGCTGGGTTGGAAGGGCCTAGGGTGGTGGCTCCCGTCATATCGTCCAACGGCGAAGTTGTCGGGGTTCAGGAGAAGGTGCATCTTTTCAGGCATGAGAGAACGGTCTTCAAACGTGGTGAGAGGTTTCACCTCTTCGAAATCAACGGCGTTAAGGCTGGGATACTGGTCTGCCATGACATAGTCTTTCCCGAGGCTGCGAGAAGCCTAGCCCTTAAAGGTGCTGAAATAGTCTTCAACCCATCCAGGATAGTTGCGGAGGGGTGTGGGCCGTGGAGAACATACCTAGAAGCAAGATGCTTGGAGAACAGGCTGCCCGTTGTAGGGGTTAACATAGCCCTCCCCCGCAGATACGGCGGCCGGTCAGCCATAATAACGGTGAGAGAAACAGCCGTGGGTGTAGGTGTTGTGGAGACCTTGGCCGAAGCAGGGGACGGGGAGCAGCTCATCACCGCTGAAATAGAGCTTGAAACACCGGCTAAGATGCGTTCAGCCAGGCTGGCAAGCCGCGTACCCTCAGCCTACGAAGAGCTGAGCTAGCCTATGCTTTGATGTTCCAGACACTCCGCCGATTCCGCAACAATTCTTCAGCACTACCATGCAGGTTTTTAGAATATCTTTAATTCCAACGCCATGGTTTTTAGACGTCATGAGAGCGAGGGATTTGTCGGCCGCGGTTGTTTTCGCCGGCCTTTACGCGGCTGGCGTCATCGCGTTGCCGGGGATAAGCTTCGAAATAATACAGGTTAGGATTTCCGACGCGCTTCTTCCGATGGCCATGGTCTTCGGTTTTCCGGCGGTTGTCGGGGTTACTGTGGGCACGTTTGTGGCCAACATGTTCAGCCCCTTCGGCCCCGTCGACCTTCTCGGAGGAACGCTTACAAACCTTGTCGCAACCTACATGGCTTGGAAGATGGCGCGAAACTTTGTCTTCAAAGGCTCATGGCTGGTCATAAGCGTCCTACAAGCCCTGGTCGTCACATTTATCGTCGGCTCCTACCTTTACGTGTTGATCAGGGTTCCGCCCACGCCTGTGCTGGGTTTTGTCGTTCCGGGGATTGTCTTCTCATGGCTTGGTATACTAATCGGCTCTCTGGTCGCCGTCGTGGCTGTGGGCTACCCGGTTGCAAAGGCTGTGGCCCGGTATCTGATGGCTGAGGCCCGCTATGTCTGAAGAGTCTGTTGTCAGCGAAAGGGTTAGACGAGCTCTCCAAGAGCTTGGTTTGACGGAGTACGAGGCAAGAGCCTACATCGCCTTGGTTGAGAACGGCCCCTTGACAGCTGGCGAGCTGAGCGAGATGAAGCTGATACCATACTCAAAGGTCTACGAAGTTCTAGGCTCCCTCGCCGAGAAAGGGTTTATCGAGTCTCAGCAAGGCAGGCCGGCCAAGTATTTCCCAAAATCACCTGCAGCGGCCATCGAAACGCTCGTCCAGTCAATCGAACGCGATGTGAGACGTAAGTCGGAGATGGTTGTGAGAGAGCTGATGCCCGTGTTCGAGATGAAGGGAGGACGTGAAAGGCCTGACATATGGATACTCCGCGGCGAGAAAAGCGTCGCCGACAAAATACGCGAGGCCGTGGCCAGATGCGAACACGAGCTCTTGATAGCGGCTCCTCAGCTGACGAAGGATATGGCTGACAACCTCTACGGGCTCATCCTTTCCGCACGGGCTAGGGACGCTAGGGTTCAGGTCATGGTTTCAAACTCCGTGGCAGCCTCTATCGTCAAAAAGCTTTCAGAAGTCGCTGAGGTTCGAACTCGGGACCAGATGTTTGGAGGCGGAATCATCTGCGACAACAAGGAGGTTGTGATAGTCTTCTCCGAGGATGAAGGACCTGTTCTCGCGATATGGTCAGACCACGCAGGCTTAGCGAGGTTTGCAAAGAACTATTTCGAGTATCTTTGGAGCGAGAGCTCTGTCGTCAAGCCTAAAAAATAGCGGCACTTCACTCTATGTTCAGCCGGACTTTTCTCCGGGTTTTTAGAAACGTCGCGAAGAACGCTAACGCCGCTAATATGAATGGGATTAGAAGGAGCGGGATGGCTGTGGGGTCTGAGGTGTCTACTATTATCGGCAGAGGCCCTATGACTACTATGCCCACTCCCCGGAAGCCGGCCTCCGAGGATGTTAGAAGCGAGGCTGTTAGAACGGCGAGTAAGGCCAGCGTAAAAATGAGTGGGATGAGGAAAGCATGCCGCATCAAAACATCACCAGCAACAAGAAAACCAAAACAACCGCGGCAGCCAGCAGTATCACAGTCGCTCGCCCTTTCACAACCAACGGTAGAGGCCCCAGCAGAATGAAGGCAAACCCTTCACTTCTGCCCACCCCTCGAGAGGATAGCAAAGCCAGTAGAACATAGGCTGCGAGAAACAACGCGGCTAAAAGAAGGACGAGTGTGATGACGGTCATTCCAGAAAAGACTGTCCTATAGGATGTTTAAAGATGTTGCCTTAATCCCAACAGAATGCTTTAAAGTATGTCCCCACCACCTAACTCACCGCTTCATCGACGGGTGCTGCACCGTGTCTCAGGCGATGCTTAAGGCGGTGGTGGGGCATCAGAAAATGTGCTAGGCCTTCATTTAGCTGTTTAGCCCTGTCTCAATGCTTTCAAGGCTGACATGATGTTTCCAAACCCTACGGCATCGCATTCTCCGCTACGTTTTCAGATGGCTAGTCTCAGCCAGCGCTAACACCATTCTAAGCCTGTCCGACTTCTCCAACAGCTCTTTAAGACCCACTACGTTCACCCCGTAAACCTCTCTCTCAGATGATTGGGGGACTAGAAACAATATTCCCGTTTTCTTCAAGTTAAGCTTCTTCGCCACATGCTCAGCTCTTCCCTTGAAAAGGGCTGCATCTTCTCTTCTGACGCCAGCGGTTTTACATTCAAAGAATAGTGCTGCCCCATCTCTCATAGCAGCCACGTCAATCTCATCTCCTTCCCTATCCCAGTAAACACCAACCATGAAACCTCTCAACAGTTTAGAAAGCACCTCAACACACACCTTCTCGAAGACCAGCCCAACGTAGGCAGGCATTTCATTCATTATCTCATCTAAGACATAATCTACCTGTCCCAGCTCTAAAAAATCTTTAAACCTGTTAATGAAGCGCATGTGAAAAAGAAAGAAATTGTCCCTGACCTTGTACCTCGGTCTCGCCATCTTACAGAGGTTAACCTCTTTCTCAACGAGCCCAAGCCTCTCCAAAGTCAGCATATACTTCTTGATCTGAGTCCTATCCAGCTTGATGTGGTCGGCTATCTCTTTCAGAGTGGGCTTGCCTGCTGCAATTGCCTCGAGTATTTCGGCATAGCGGGTTGGTTCCCTCAACTCCGTAGAGAGAAGCCTCTCAACCTCCTCGTACAGGGGTGAGCTAGAGCTGAGCAGCAGGTCTCTGATGTTCTGTCTTAAGCTTTTAGATTTGTCGTAGAGCATGAGATAATGAGGTGTGCCTCCGAACGTCGCATATATTCCTATTATATCCTTTTCGGGAAGGTCGTTGAAAATCTGTCTAACAGTCATGTAGTTGAACCCGTCGACTTTGATTATTTTGGTAGCCCTCCCGTGGAGCGGTCCCGCATAACCAATGTCCCGTTCTATCATTCCAACAGTGGACCCGGTAAGTATCAGCTTCACCCGACTCTCTTTCGATAAGGCGTCCCAGTAGTACTGTAGCTTCGGAGAAAGCTGACGTGAAATCCTCTGGTACTCGTCTAGAACAACGATGGAAGGCTTGTCGACCTTCTTGCTGAAGACGTGTTGGAGGAAGCCGTCAAGGGAGGTGAAAGTCTCCCCCAGCACTTCGCTGGCCTTAGCTAGGAAGCGAGCGACATGCGACCCCTCAACATACAAGTAGACACCCTTCCGCTCGCTCAGCAGCCTTCTCACCAGCGTCGTCTTCCCTATCCTCCGCCGACCGTATATTATCACGAGCTCAGCCCTCGGCGAGTCAACCGCCTCTATGAGGGTTTGAAGCTCCTCTTCGCGGTCGTAGAAAGGTATACTCACGATTATTATACTCACGAGTATACCTATATATACCTTCAGTTTTAGAAACGCTCCGCTAGCCACGGCCAGCCAACAGCCGTTATTCGGCGGTGGCCGCCGGCTTCGCGAAAAAGGTATCGGTCAAAAACGGTCGTTTACGCCGCCTTTACCGCAGTATTTTCTCCAGCATTATCTCGAAGGCTGCTACGGGCATGGTTAGCCCAAGGTTCTCTAGGACTGTGGGAGAAACCTCTCCGGCAACACCCACCTCTACGCCGTCTAGCTGGAGGGATGCGCACCTGCCCTGCATGAAGGAGTTTTTCTCAGCTGGAACGTAAGATGGCTTGAGCTTCAGGAGCTTAAACAGCTCGTCCAACGTGCTTTTTATCTCGGTGTAGTCGGCTTCCGCGTGAGCTGTTGCGGCCGCAAGCCTCTTGTATCTAACCACCTTCTCTGGACGTGTCTCGTCGAGGATTATGACGTCGCCTATCTCGAAGACACGCTGCGGGTAAAGGTTGTCCTTGTTCGACGTGAGGGTGAAAAGTATCGAGGGGATGAGGGATGTGCGCAACATGGTGTATTCGCGGGTGGCTGGGTTCGCCAACCTTACATGCCTCTCCTCATCCAACTGCATGACAGCATAGTGGAGATTTTCATTGGTCAGCATCAGGTTGTGCACCTCCGTGTAACCCAATCCAACCATTATCTCGGCAATCTTTTCCAGCAGCTCGGTTTGTGGGAGAAGCTTTCCGTAAGTGTTAGAAGCCGGCCTCTGAGGCGTCATTCTATTATAGCCATAAGCTATGGAGATGTCTTCCACAAGGTCGACCGGATGTAGCAGGTCGACGCGGTAGGCTGGATACCGGACGACAACCCTCTTCCCCGAAACCCTAGCATCCATCCTCATCCTTCTCAGAAGCTTCGCAGCCTTAGCTGGTGTTAGGTCGAGGCCGGTCAACGAGGAGGCAAGCTCTGTTTTGAGAACCATTTTCCCAGGATGCATCTCCGGCGTTACTCTCACCCTGCTTCCATAAACAACTTTCACCTGTTCGACTTTCCCGCCCATGTCAGCCATTGCTGCGACGAGAATGTTGAGGGCCTGCGACACCTTGCTCCATTCTGTTCCAGTAACGTCTATGAAAACATCTCTTACGCCGAGGTTAAGCTCGGTCAAAGCCGCGTTGACCACTGGAGGCATTGAGAAAACCTCCCCACGCGAATCCACTATCACGGGATATCTGGGATAGTTGGCTACAAGCGGGGCGTATTTTCTGGCTATCTCGTTTTTGACAAGAGCTTCCTTAAGTGTCATTTTCCTATAGTCTTTTAGAGGTGTGAACTTCACCTCTTCAGGCCCTACGGCTTTGTATGTGAACGGCGGGATTATGGCTGAAATGTCATGCAAGCCGATGGCCATCTTCCGTCTGTTTCTACCAAGTGTCCAGTGCAAGTCTTCCTGCATGGCTATCATTTCTTCCAGCTCTTCCTCCCCCAGCTCCAACCCCCTTACGATAGAACAGGCTATGAAGGGCCTGACGTTTGCCACAGAGTTGTCTACGTACATCTTAACCCTGGGCTTCTTGAGCAAGTATTTTGGCGAGCCGGTCTCGATGCCGAGGAAGCCTTTGAGAACCCTTGCTACGCCGTAGACGCTGGAGAAGTCGGGTCTGTTGGGGTTGTACTCCACCCGTAGCACATCGTCGGCTGTTTCTTCAACGCTCAAGCCGAGCGATGCCAGATGTTCCCCCAGCTCCTCCAATGAGATTTCAACGCCTAAAAGCCTTAGAAGCTTTCTGACACGTATGTTTACGACAGGCATGCTAAACCCTCTCCGCTGCGTGCAGAGGCTGGAGCGGTGAGACGCTTCGAAGCCATTTGAGGTCGTTTAAATGGAACGACCTGATGTCGTCAACCCCGTATATCACCATGGCAAGCCTCTCGAGCCCAAGCCCCCAAGCCAGCACAGGGTCGCGTACGCCGAACGGATGCGTTGTTTCAGGCCTGAAGATGCCTGAGCCTCCCAGCTCGAGCCAGCGGTCGCCCAGCCTAACCTCAACCTCCATCGAAGGCTCGGTGTAGGGGAAGTAGCTCGGCCTAAACCTAACTTCCCTGAGCCCCAGCCTGTAGTAGAAATCCTTCAGAACACCCATCAGCATCCTCAGGTTCGCCCCCTTCTCCACGACGATACCTTCTATCTGATGGAACTCAGCCAGATGTTTCCAGTCGACTTTCTCATTGCGGAATATGCGGTCTACGCTGAAGACTTTGATGGGTGGTGTTTTGTTGGCTGCGAGGTGGCGTATGGTCGTGGCTGTCGTATGTGTTCGCAGCAATAGTCTCTTCGCCTCATCTTCAGACCATTTGTATCCCCAGCCTTTCGAGCCTGTGCCGCCCCCGTTCTCGTGCACAGCCTTAACGTTTTCAACATACTCCGTTGGAAGGTCTCCGACAGAAGGTTCAAGCAGGTAGAAGGTGTCCTGCATCTCTCTGGCGGGATGGTCCTGTGGCTGAAACAACGCGTCGAAGTTCCAGAAAGCCAGCTCGACGATGGGGCCTTCAACCTCCTCAAACCCCATCTCCACATACGTCTGCCTAACCATGCGCACAACCTCGTTCAAAGGATGACGTTTCGCCGCAAAAACAGGGGGAGTCGCTGCAGCAACATCATACATGCTGAACGAAACATCACGCCATCCGCCTGTCCTCAGCATCTCGGATGTGAGACGCGTAACCTCCGCCAACAAGGCGGTTAAAGGCTTTGAGGAAAAAGCCTCTGCGACACGTAAGCCCTCTTCAGTCAAAACGGCTCTTCTCGCTCTCCTCTCCACGACTTTGACGATTTTTTGACGTTTAACCAGCTGCTCGACCGCTTCAATCTCTTCCGAGGAGAGCTGGTTGAAGTCAAGCTGCTTCGCGTGGTAAAGCTTTTCCACGACCTGCTCGAAGACAGTCTTTGGAACGGGCCAGCGGCCGAGCCTTACATACGTGGTGGAGTCTTTTTTGACGAACTCTATCCATCCAAGCTTCCTCGCCCACATAAGGCCTATGCCCGACCTGTCAATAGTCTTCAACGTTTCGACGGACACTTCGCCGTCGTTTTCCCTGAGGAAGTCCACGAGTCTTCTCTCGGGAAATCCGTGAACTGCGTATTCAAGCCCCTCATCGTTTATCAACAAAACTTTCTGCGGCTTCTCCTCGTCAACTTGGACGTAGCCTTTCTCACTTAGCCATCCGCACGTCTTGGCTACGGCGGAAACCCTCGCCTCATGCTCAAGACTCCAGCCTATTCCAGCCTCATCGAACGCATCCGCAACTCTCTCGGCCAACTCCTCGTAAGTTAGCCTTCCACCTGAACGAGCCAACGCGACCAAAACCGCTTTTTCAAGCCTGTGAAGGGCGGCCGACATCTATGGAAATCAGCCTTATGGCCGGGTAAAAAACGTCTCCTAAGCTGGTTGCGCGGGGGGCGGTGGAGGAAGGCTTTCCTCAGGCAGTGAGAAGAAAGCTATGGCTGAGAAAATGGGTGCGAGAACGCCGACGATGATAACGGGTATCAATGCTAGGAGAAAAATGGAGGCTGTAAAGGATTCTGCGGGAAGCGTTGTCGGCGTAGCCATAGCCAGCACAACCGCTACAACCACCATCGCAAGAATTATTGCTATTATCCTCATCCACGCAGCTCTTCTGAACCAGTTAAGGGCATAGATGTCCGCTGCCCTAAAGTGGGAGACAAGCTCCAGCACGAAGACAACCAAGCCGAACACTGCTGCGGCTATCGCGACAACTACAAGAGCGCCAACCGCTGGCATCAGCGTAAGCAGAACTGTAGGGCTTAAATTCGTAAAACCGCTCAACGCAGAGGAAATCAACGGAGACAAAACCGCGAAAAATGCCGCGAAAAGCCCGATGACCAGGATGAATGAAACAATCATGAGGATGCCGGTTGCTTTGAAGAGCGTCTGCCTAGTCCTTCCACCCATCTGAATCCACGCGATTCCGACCAAAATGGGTGCGATAATGTTAAGAACTGGAATTATCGAGAAGATGTATCCAAGGCCTCCGACAATTTTCATAAAACCCCCTGAACAGGCAGCCCAGCATCATTTAAGTTTTTTAAATGTTCTGATGATTAGACATATATCGTTATATCTGTCAACTGAGATGGTGTAGTAGGATAGATGGCTGAAGAAAGCAGAAGGCTGCTGGTAATCACCGTTGACAGAGACGATGATTTAGGCCAGAAGACAGGCATCAAAGGCCCTGTGGTAGGCAGGGAGGAAAACGTCAACGCAGCTGTGAAACTTGCTCTAGCAGACCCTGAAGACCCAGACGCCAACGCAGTCTTCTACGCCGTCAAGCTCTACGACGAGCTTGTGAAAAACGGAAACGAGGAAGTTGAAGTGGCGACTTTGACAGGCTCGCCAAAGGAAGGGCTTGAAGCAGACATCAAAGTCTTCAACCAGCTCAGAGAAGTTTTGGAAAAGTTCCCCGCCCAGAGATGCATTTTTGTAAGCGACGGCGCCACCGACGCCATAGTAACCCCCAT
>JAWACZ010000032.1:0-16499 GCA_038896555.1 Candidatus Caldarchaeum sp.
GATGTTTTTGACGTATTCCAGCGCGTCGTCAGACCTTACGAAGACCTTCAGCTTGTGGAGGCCGTTGTAGGGGTTGTCTAGGTTGTAGGCTGCGAAGCCTGCGCCGAGCTTGCTGCCCCTGTAGCGGACGCATTCGATGGAGGAAAGCGTATCCCTCGCCCTTATCTTCGGTGCATCATGTCTGCGGAGGATGCCGAGTATCCCGCATCCCGAGATGTTACGTAGCGTTTCCACCGTTAGCCAACCCCCGCCTGCTTAACACCCAGCTTGAGCCTGATGTCTCTGTCTAGCTCAACGGCTCGGAGAAGCTCTCTGCTTCCCACGAGAGAGTTGTAGATGTTGCTGACGCCCGCCGCTCCCGCCAGAAGCTTCAACTCCCTCTGAACGCCGAGGAGAAGGTTTTCAACCCTTTCACGCATAACGTCAACGCCTGTTTTCACGTCAAACCCGCCTACAGCATATTCTACTGCTTTTGATAGGACTATGGCGTCGGCGCCGAGGGCGACGAGTTTGAAGACATCCTCCGAGCATCTTATGCTCCATCCGCCTGCGATGATGCTGACGGCGTTGCGTAAACCCATCCTTCTAAGCTCCACATCAAGCAGCGAGACACCAATCTCCAACGGCGTCTCCGAGCCTATCTCCTCGTCGAGATAAACGCCTGCAACACCCATTCCGACCGCATGCTTCAGCCATGGATAGGTTTCGGAAGGTGGAACCCTGACGAAAACCAGTTTGCCAAGCTTACGCAAGTTGTAGAGAGCTGAAACATATCCAGCATACTTGTCTGTTTCCGCGAGGGATATGTCGGCTAAAAGCCCATCGCCATATCTTTCAAACATGCCGTGCTGTGTCTCGCTCACGTCCACCAGCACGTCCATACAGTATGCTCCCTTGACAACTGCTTCGCAGAACTCTTTGCTGGCGTTGCGGCTTATCTTGACGACGACGGGCATCGAAAGCCTGAGCTTTCCGCCACAGAGGTATACGTATGTTTCAACGGGCTCGCGGTAGGGGTCTATGCTTGGACGCGTTACCTGAGCGCCGTCGCTGACAAGCCTGTCGCGTATGAGAAGAGGATCTTCTATGTGGGGTGGGCCTGTGCTACCCATGCTGGCGATGGGAGGTTCTGCTGGCTGCCGTCCAACTGTTCCAGCCATCTCCTGCAAACGTTTAACCCGTCTTGCATTCCATCCACGGCTCATCATAAAGCCTCAACCCCCATCAGCCGCATATCGTCAGCAGCCACGTCCACAGCTGTCAACAGGTCGCGTCTTCCTCTGAGATGTTGAATCGACGAAACCCCGACCTCCTCCATTATCAGCTTCATCTCCGCAGTCCATCCTTGTATCATGTTGACAACCCATTTCGTAGCCGCTTCGAGCGAAAGCAGTTTGACGGGGTTTTCCTCGATTTTGTTGGTGATGACGGCGGGGCAGAAGCCGAGGTGGCATTTGTGAACCATCAGACAGCCCATGGCTATGAGAGGGGCTGTGCCGAGCATGGCTACGTCGGCTCCCAACGCGATTAGCTTGGCCGCATCCTCCGCGCTGGAAACTCTTCCGCCGGCTATGACCGTGAAACCATCCCTCAAACCTTCTCGACGCAGCATCTCATCCACCACAGCCACAGCTATCTCTATGGGGATGCCGACGTTGTTTCTCACAACCTCCGGCGCCGCTCCCGTTCCAGCTCCGTGTCCATCCATTATTATGCCGTCCGCACCCATGCGCGCCACGCCAGAAGCTATGTAGGCGATGTAGTTTGTCACGCCAACCTTGACGAAGACAGGCTTGCCCACAGCTTCCTTCAAACACATTATCCTCTGCCCAAGGTCTTCGATGGAGTAGATGTCGTGGTGCGGGGCTGGTGAAATGGCGTCGACGCCGACGGGGATTCTTCTTGTTTCGGAGATGGGTTTGGTGACTTTGACGCCGGGCAGGTGGCCTCCGATACCCGGCTTCGCACCCTGCCCAATCTTTATCACAACACCCAACCCCGTGTTGAGGACGTCTATGTCCACGCCGAACCTTGCAGAAGCCCATTGAACCGTGATTCTCCTGCATTTCCTGACCTCGGGATGGAGCCCGCCCTCACCCGTCCCCGTCACCACACCCGTCAGGTCAGCCGCCCGGGCGAGGGCAACGTTAGGAACACCGCTTAAAGCTCCGAAAGACATGTCGCCCATGTATAGGGGTGAAGTCATCTCGATGCTTCCATACGCCATCGTTGTGGAAACGTCAACGTCTCCGGGTGTTCTGACGGATGGTGAGGGGTTTTCCAACTCTGCTCTGAACCTCAGTCTGTCGAGCAGCCTGTTTGACGTATGCTTAGCCCTGTCCCAAACCATGACCGGCTGGCCGAACCTCGCCAGCTGCCTAATGTGCTCTATCCGCTCAACATTCCAAAACTCGGGCCCATCATGCTTGGGGACGGGTAGGTACTGCTCGACGAGCTTGGGCGACTGGCTTCACCCCACTGTGTTTAAATGCTGTCAAAACACCACTATTTAATCATTTTGTCGGACTTTTTAACGAAAAAACACACCGTAAACCGTCGTACCAACGACCAGTATCCCGTCGGAGAACGCGTAGCCACACATAGCTTAATACACCGCATCCACCTTCTCGCCCATGCCAAAGTATACGGTGGCATTTCTGCTGTGTTTGCTGCTTGTTATCCCCGTCGCTGTTTTCGCGGATGCAGAACGTGCAGGCCCTCCTGAGGGTGTGAAGGCTGCTGCAAGGCCTGTATTTGATGTCGATGGCGTCGTGTACGTGGATGCTGCTGATGATGGTTTTGTTGAGATAGGTGTGGCGAACATTGGGCTGAGAACCGCGGTTGAAGCAAGGCTCAGACAGTTGGGCATACCTCTTTCCTTGGTTAGGATTGTGGAGACGAAGCCGGTTTTTGAGCTTGCTACGCTGAGGGATGAGATACGGCCTCTAGTGGGAGGCTTGCAGATAGCGTTTGTCAAAGGAGGGCTTGTGTATGTATGCACGCTGGGCTTCAACGCCGTGCAGAACGGTGTTGAAGGTTTTTTGACAAACTCCCACTGCACAACAAGTGAATTCAAACAGGATGGAACCATAGAATACCAGCCACTTCCGAACAAACAGGTAGGTCAGGAGCTGAAAGATCCCCAGCCGTTCAGCTGCGGCGTTGCACGCGCTAAATGTAGATGGAGCGATGCAGCCTTCATAAGAAGGTTTGACGGCGTCACAGCCAGCCTAGGCATCATAGCCGCGACAACAGGGGTCAACGACGGCTCTCTCACTATAGCCGGAGGTTTCCAGCTTGTTGGCGGACATGAGGGCAACGCTCAGACAGGCACGGTTCTGCGTAAAGTGGGGAGAACGACAGGCCAGACAGAGGGCACGGTCGACAAAACCTGCGTCGACGTCCGCCCATCCGGCAGCAACGTCATCCGGTTATGCCAGGACATCGTTTCAGCGGCTGTGCAGATAGTGGCTGGAGGAGATAGCGGCAGCCCGGTTTTCAGAATAAGCGACGACCCAGCCACACCGCTTGTTGAAGTTTTCTTGTACGGGATACTGTGGGGTGGAACGAGCGACGGCAAGTCATTCGTCTACAGCCCGTTGTCCAACATCATAACAGACCTAGGGCCGTTACAGACTACAGGATAAAACAACATACCCTTATTATATGCGTTATACCGTTAAGGCTGAAGAAGGTGTATTTTTCTGAACGTTTACTCTAGAGTTTTCTTGCGCTTCTTAAGCTGGACTACCATCACATTTTTTGCATCCATTGCCGTGAACAATTACCCCCTCTTTCTAACCACCTTATACACGGCTAGTCATTTAATATTGCTGCATTACCACACAATCTCATACATAATGCTTTTTAATCCATTTCTCAGCGCAATCCTATTTGTAGACCTTTCCTTGACTAGTTTCGCTGCATTGTTCTACAAAATTAACGACCAATATGTTGACAAAGCTGAATACTTAATCCTTGAGGTAGGTGAAGAAGAAAACAAGCCTATGCATAGTGAATACACAGCTGCGAAATATAACAACACAGTCACAGCTTTTCTGAACAGGAGGGCTAGCCACTACGTCGACCTGGCTGGAATCACAATGTTGCTGGGAAGCATCCTATCCGGAGGTCCTGTAGTAAACAGGTTGTTGGACGAGGTTGTAAACCTCACAAAATTCAGCTGGATTGTTTCAACACCGCATTTGATGCTTCAAAACGCTGGGTTGATGGTTTTTAACAAACGCCATTTCCTGATAGACACTGAGAAAATAATAGCAAACGCCGGCAGGTTGATGGGAAAAAAGGTCGTTTTTATTCTGCCAACCAGCGGTAAAAACCTTAAGACTGTTGCCAAAAGCGTCCATTCAGTAGTTTACTGGGGTGAAAGTGTTCGGCACAAACTAGATGATATACCGGCCGTAATGTCATGGGTTGTAGCCGAGGAAGACAATTACATGGACAATTTAGAGTATTATGAGGATATCCGTCGGATAGGGTGTAGGGTGATTGTTGTTCCAAAAAACTTTCAAACAGCAAACAAAACACAGTATAAGGCGAGAGCGTTGACGTATGTGTTGGAGGTAATGAGGCAGGAGCAGCTTGCCACCGAGAATGTTTGGATATATCATCAGGATGATGAAACGATGGTGGGCGAAGATTCAATGTTCGGCATCATGGATTTCATTCAGTCAGCAAGCCCGACAGATGTTTATGCCGCGGGAATAATAATAATATACGCGGACGGATGGAGGGTTACTGTATCACAGGCACAAGAACCCGCTAGGTCATATGATGACATGAGAATACTATTTACAACGAAGACCAAGGGAATGTTATCCTTCGGCCATCACGGCTCTCATCTCTTAGTAAGAGCTGACGCGGAAGAGCGGATAGGCTGGGATTTTGGAAACGTTAAGACAGAAGACTGGCTTTTCGGGTTGAAGCTTTGCCAGGAATATAGGCCGACCAAGACTATTTTGAAAGGCTTTGGCTACGAGAAACCACCTCTAACAGTTAAAGACCTGCTGAGACAAAGAAGACGTTGGGCGCAAGGGGCTCTGCAGGTTCTTAGGAGAAGAGACGTAAGACTGAGATATAGGCTAGCTGCCCTCTACGGCGTAGTGAGTTGGCTCTCAGCCTTGCCCTCCTTAATCGCATTCCTTCTGAACATCATCAACCCGACCGGCGGCTTGTTTATAGCATCCGGAGCCTTAGCCGGCTTTACATGGTTCTCACTGTTCAAGTATTATCAAAAAGGATACGAGTTGAACAAGCCTTACATGAAAGGTTTGGAGAAAACGTTGAAAAACAAGGTTAAGAGTGTTTCAGCCATAGCTTTTGGAATGCTTTTAGAAAGCTTTTCACCATGGTATGCGTTGGTGAGACCTGCTAAAGATTTTGAGGTCATAGCCAAGGATGAGTAAGCAGATGCGGTCTTCAGCAATCTTGGTTGTTTTAGCGTTTGTTTTTCTGCTTTTCCAACAGGCTGCAAGCCAAGACCTTAAGAGTCTTTGTCTAGATTTTTCTACCGCCTACGACCAGAGGTTCAAATGGTACAACACCAACGGCAGCCTACCCATTTACAAAAACGACCACTATGTTTTCACCGGAAGCAAAACAACCAACATGTATCAGGATGCAGTTTCAACAAAATCGATCAAAGCAGGTGAAGCATTTGCTGTCAGCGCAAGGGTCAGCATAAAAATAGACTCCAAATCCTCTTCGTACAGGGATGAGTTTGCGGTTTTCGTTTCGGATGATACGAAGGTGTTTACAGGGGATGAGTTTGGGTTCGTCGTGAGACAGGATTCGGCAACTGTTTTAGGCTATCTTCAATCACCTCGTCTTCCCGAGTTTTTTAGAGAGTTTAAACTCGATAGTCTTCCGATAGGAGTGGAAAAAACATACAGCTTAAAGGCTGTTTACTCCGAGCTGGCAGGCAAGGCTGTTGTCAGGTTTTTTGTAAACGACATTAACGTCCTAACATATGATTTCCCCATTGTTTCAGGAGAGGAACTATACCTAGTGATCAGCTCGAAGAAAGCCAGCGGTCCAGAAGTTGATACGTCAAACAATCACATGAAAGTTTATTCTGCATGCATCGTGAATCTTCCAGTCCCAAGAGCTGACACCGTAATCCAAAGTAACAGCGATGAGAAAAACTTCTCAGACATCTCGATCTTCACCAACACGGCCACGCTAGTTGTCATGTTTGTCCTGGCTTTAGTTGTTTTGAAGCTGTATAAATCGCTGAAAATGATTGAAAGAACAATTTCACGAAACTAATCAGGATAAACGCGTAGACATCTTCCCAAAAAACATAATTAGTGCCCATCTCTTCTTAAAAATGTGAAAATCCTTCTGAGGCTTGAGGCTGAGATACCTCCGACGCTGACGAAGTATGGGAAGATAAGGATTCCGTCTAATGTGATGCCGTTGCTGGCGGGCAGGGGTAAAACAATCAAGCTGAAGTATGGAGGCGACAGTCACGCGCTAAAAGTCGACCGTTACGGAAGAGCTACGCTGCCGGCGAGTATAGCCATGGAAAGCCGCGGCAAATCCAAGATGGTGATAGAGATGAGGGACGGCGAGGTAACGCTAGAGTTTCAGTAGGCCGTCTGACCTGCTTTGAGGCTTTCAAGCCTTTCGTCCGAGAGCTTCTCAAACAACGGCGTCGGCTTCGCTATACGTGTTCCTGGAGACAGATGCCAAGGCCTCTCGCCAACCCATGAAAACTCCCTGCCGGTTTCCGAGAGCATTCTGAGCATCCGCTCGGCTGTGTCAGGCGTGAATGGGTGTAGGAGCAAGGCTAAAGCCTTCACTGCCTGAGCAGCAACGTAGACCACAGCCGCAGTCTCCTCCCTGTTTGTTTTCACCAGCTTCCACGGCTCCCTTCTATTGAGGTAAACATTTCCCTCACGGGCCAGCTGCATCACAGCCTCAAGAGCCTGCCTCAACCTAACCTCGTTAAACAAAGCCCTAGCCTCGTCAAACGTCTTCCCAACAACGTCAAGCATCCCCCTGTCCTCGTCGGCAAGCCTCGCCGGCTCAGGTACCATCCCATCGAAATAGCTGACCACAAACGTCAGAACACGGTGGACGAAGTTGCCTAGGCTGTCGTTGAGGT
Source organism: Candidatus Caldarchaeum sp. (assembly GCA_038896555.1). Lineage (GTDB taxonomy): Archaea > Thermoproteota > Nitrososphaeria_A > Caldarchaeales > Caldarchaeaceae > Caldarchaeum. Next base: position 7,130 of record JAWACZ010000032.1, read on the forward strand.
CGGCGTTGACAACCGCCTGCAAACCATCGTAGCTAAAATTAGAATCGCTGGTCTCGGGCCTTATCTTCACGAGATAATACCGCCAGACATCAGCTGGAAGCATGGCGATGGCTTGGTCAAGCCAGATGCCGACGCCCTGGCTCTTGGAAAACTTCCGCCCCTCAAACGTGAGATACTCGGTGGCTGAAACCGTGTAGGGTAGGATGTAGGTCTCGCCCGAAGCCATCAACAACGCTGGAAATATGACTGTGTGGAAGGGTATGTTGTCTTTACCGATGAAGTAGGCTGACTTTGTTTCAGGGTCCAGCCAAAACTCTTTCCAAAGGCTTGGCTGGCCGATTTTCTCCGCCCACTCGATTGTGGCTGTCACGTAGCCAAGAACCGCCTCAAACCAGACGTAGATGGTCTTGCCGCCTGCGTTGGGGAAGGGTGCTGGAATGCCCCAGAGGTTGTCGCGGGTGACAGACCTCGGCTTAAGCCCCTCCCTAACCCAGCTAAGGCTGAAGTTACGCACCTTGTCAGGCAGGGTTTTGTTGGACAGAAGCCAGTTCCTCAGCCTTTCGGAGAAACGCGGCAGGTCAAAGAACCAGTGAAGGCTCGACTCGACGACAGGCTTCTCGCCGCAGATGCTGCAACGCGGCTCCACGAGGTCGAGAGGGTCGAGAACCCTTCCACATGCCTCGCACTGGTCCCCCCTTGCTCTTGGATAGCCGCATGAAGGGCAGACGCCTGTGACAAACCTGTCCGGCAGAAACCTTCCACAGTTCCTGCAGTAGAGCTGGCTAACCTCCTGCTCGTAGATGTAGCCGTTGTTGTAGATCTTCATGAAAAGTTCTTGGCAGAACTTTATGTGGACCTCGTTGTGGGTGCGGGTGTAGTTGTCGAAGGAGAGGTTGAATTTTTTGAAAAGGTCGACGACTATCGCGTGGTTTCGGTCGGTTATCTCACGAGGGTCAACACCTCTCCTCGCAGCCTCAACCTCTATAGGCGTGCCATGCTCATCCGAGCCGCTCACGAAAACAACCTCCTCGCCGACAGCCCTCAGATATCTTGCGAAAACGTCAGCCGATAGCTCCGACCCTATCAGCGTCCCTAGATGGGGTACGGTGTTGATGTAGGGCCATGCACCGCAGACAACCCACTTGCCTAGCTCAGACCACCTAAGCTTAAACACGCCAGAGGCTGGTTAAAAACTTTGGCCGCCTTCCCATATGGGAAGAAGGTCTAGCAGCTGGTTGAGAGATTTGATGACGTGGTCTGGTTTGACGGGGCATGCTTTTCCGCCTGAACGGTCTAGCAGAACGGCTGTCATGCCTGCGCCCTTCGCCCCCGCCACATCGTTGACGGGGTCGTCCCCAACCATCACACATTCAGATGGCTTGACATCAATCATCTCGGCGGCCAGCAGGAAAGGTCTTGGGCTGGGCTTGGTTTCGGGAATATCCTCACCAGCCACGACGATCACTTTGAAGAAGCGGTTGAGGCCCTTCTTTTCCATCCTCATACGTTTCATGCCGTAAAGCCCGTCGGTGTTTGTTACAACTCCGAGGCTGTAGTGTTTGCTGAGTCTTTCGAGGACTTCGACGGTTTCGGGGAAAACCTCGCCCTTCATAAACTCCTCCCAGTAGGCCAGCGACCAGCTGCGCAACAACCCATCGTCAACCCTTCCGTCAAACCCCAGCTCCCACAAAACATGCATCCAAATCCTATCCCTGTCGTAGAGGCCCTGCATCTCCAAAACCCTCTCAACATACTTTACAGTGCCGAAAACCATGTCCACATCCACGGAACCGTTGAGAAACCTAGCTATCTCCCCAGCAACCCTCCTCTGGGCGTATGGAAGAACGCTCGCCGAGTCAACCAAAGTGTTGTCGAAGTCGAAGAAAACAGCCTTCAACCCACGCCCCATCAAAAAACCTGAAAATATTAACCCTGATGTCCTCATCCAAGCATGCTTTTAGAGAAAAACCAACATATGTTCTAACTATACGTACGCCATATCTCTTAAATCAAGCATGTTCGGCGAGGTGGCTGAGACGAGGCCGGCGGTGGTGTTTCTGCCTTTTTCAGCCGTGCGTCAACAGGTTTTCCCAACCCGTCGTTTCCAACGTTCGTTCTCTACATGCATATGTTGGGGATGTTTTACATCGCTGTGGAACTTCTCTTCATAACAAAGCTTCTGGACAGTGCTAAAGATGCTTGAGATGCAGGAGGCTTTGTGAACGCCATGACGTACCCGACGAAGCCGATTACGAGGAAAATGAAGAGCGCCACGAGCAGGGCGACCAGCTTGACAGCATCTTCGGGGTTGAGGAAACTGATTAACCCAGCCCACCAAGCTGTGTAGAAAACCCCGCCGCCGGCGGCGAAGAACATGAGGAAATAGCCGAATAACCTTGCCGTCTTCACGTCTTGAAAACAGTTGCAAGCCTCCATATAGCTCCGTCCATGAGGGAGCAGGTTTTTAAGCCCTGTTCACGGCTGTTTACAGGCTTGAGTGTGGACAGGAGGCGTGTCGAAGCCGAGCTGCGTGGCAGGAGCTTGGACGTTTTCCTCTACGTCATCAGGGCTGGAAGGCCTGTGGGTGTTAGGGATGTTCAAAGGGGTCTTGGGCTTTCAAGCCCCAGCGTAGCCCACCACCATCTGGAGAAGCTTCACTCGCTCGGCGTGCTGCAGAAAGACGATAAAGGCTCCTACACAGCTTCTGAGAAAGTAGACATATCTGTTCTCCAGCCCTTCATACTGGTTGGGGGAAAACTGCTGCCCCGCATGGCTTTCTACGCAGCCCTGTTCACAACCTTCACCACGCTCTACTTGGCCACCCACCTTACCTCACCAGACCCCTACGTCATCGCGCTCGGAGCATCCTCCTCGGCGGCAACCCTATACGAAGCTGTGCGCACATGGCGGAAAAAACCATGGTAGCCCTCTGTTCTAACGAATGGACTTATGAGGGGGTTTGAGAAGGTTTTGATGTTGAAGCGGTTGGCCCCTGTTCTGCTGGGCGTGCTGGCTGCGCTGATGCTATTCGGGGGAATATACGTTGCCGAACCTCGGAAAGGCGCTGAACTGGTTCAAGCGGCAACGCCTGAAATACGGTTAAAGACGGCTGAGACTAATGAGCCAACGCTTTTCATCACGATTGGCACGGCGTCGCTGCTGACAGCCCTGTCAATCTTCATAGCCCTAACCATCATTACACGGCGTGCGTTGTCAAAACCTGCAGAATACCCATAGCTTACAGGCGGAATTCAATAGCACGACAAGTACCAACACTTATATGTGTGGGGGTCTTGTTAGGCTTGGAGTAGATGAAGCTTAGGAGGATACGGCTGCGCAACTGGAAGTCCTTCAAAGACACGGTCGTCGAGCTGAACGACGGTCTCAACGTCCTCGTAGGCCCAAACGCCTCAGGAAAAACAAACCTGCTGGAAGCCTTCAAATTCCTCAAGAAAGCCCTCGGCGACATCACCTCACCATACGCACCCCATCTCGAATGATGGTCCTACAGAAACATCGTCTACGGCAACGACGAAACAAAGCCCATAACATTCGAGCTTGAGTTCGAATGCCCGCAAAACTACAAGGCAACGTACGAGGTGGTTTTCGCCAATATAGAACAAATGGTCAGACCTATCAAGGAAACAATCAACCTACATGGGGTAGCAACAATCAGCAGAGAAGGAGACACATTCAAAGTTGTTAAAGAGAAGGAATTCATCAAAGAACACATAAACACCATTAGGGAATACATTATACCTCGTGTAAAAAGACATGGGATAAAAATAGAGGATGTGACTAGGGAAACAGAGACGGCTATCTTGGAAGAAACACCAATAAGCATATTATCGACATTATTGTATCTGATAAGCGTATTATCATTCTTTAACTTATTTCCACTAATTTACAGAGACGCCGTAGTGGAAAATAAAATCGCACTAACTAGCATAACAATGCGTGAAAAAGTGTTTCCGCTCGATGGGGAGAAAATCCGCTATAGAGAGATTAACTTGATAAACCCTTACCTAGAAGATAAAAATGAGTCGCTGCTCCGATATGTAATCAGTAATCTCAGGCTGTTTTTCGGAAAAGTATCATTCATCCGCCATCCTGACATGGGTAAGGTTCGAGAGCCTAGTATAATGGCTGGTTTTCCAGCTACCCCTTCAGAAAGGGGCGAAACGCTCAACCTGCTGATCGCCCGAATGTTTCTGTCTGGTGCATTACCAGAAAGAATTGAAAATGCTCTGAAAAACCTGTTCCCTGATTTTGCAATCCAAATGAAGCCGACAGCCGACGGCCGCGTTTTTCTCTTTGTAACAGACAGGCTTAATGGGGCTGAGATACATCCGCCGAGCATACCCGACGGCTTTTACAAGCTTCTCCACATATTGACGGCGGTTGAGAGCAAGCCCTCCATATTATGCATAGACGAGCTGGAGAACTCTCTTCACAGCGAGATTTTAGAATATGTTGTGCATGAATTGAAGAACTCTGGTGTTCTCTGCTTGGTTGCCACTCATTCGCCTGTTGTTGTTGACGTGGCTGGTTTGGAAAGCCTTTTGCTGGTGGAGAGGACTCCGGAGGGCAGCGTTGTCAAACGTGTGGAAAACCTCGAGCAAGTCAAGCGGTGGATGAAGGAGAAGGGGTTGACGCCGAGCGAAATGTGGCTATACGGCCTACAATAACATGGTCAAAACTATTTTCTGCGAAGACGCATATGGAGTAGGCTTCTTTAGAAACCTGATAAAGAAAATCAAAAAAGCTGAACCCCACCAGCTAGGCGTCTCCATAAAATCAACGAGAGGGCTTTTGACAGCAAGGCGGCCAGAGCGGTCGCCGCAGCCAGAATGAGAGGCAAGGTTATAGTGGTCGTGGACGCGCACGGCAAAACCCCCGACGAAGTAGAAAGTAGCGTTAAACAGGCTTGCGGCCCGATAGACGGTTTACATGTAGTGGTTGTGGAGAACGCTATTGAGGATTGGATTGTGGCCAGCGAATGCGTAGACCCACGGAAGGAAAATGCCCTGAGCTATCTGAGACGCAACCACAGGTATGAGAAGTACAAGCTCCCGAGCTATGGCTAGAGAATAGACGCTGAGAAACTCGCGCAAAAACTGGCCAGTTTTAGAGACTTTATTGAAGCTTTGGACGACCCGTAGAGAGCTTGAGCCCACAGTTTCCAGCTGTCTATACAGCTACTCTCATAGCCTTGTACTGTTGTCTGAGTTTGTTGAAGTCCGTTCCCATCGTCTTTATGTGTGTGTATGTTTTGGCTTTGTCTATCGCTCTCTCATACTCCTTGCCAAGCCTTGTGAAATATTTTTCCAGCCTGTCGAGCCAGAACCTTGCGCCTGCGTTCAGGATTGTGGTGGTTAGGATTCGGAGCAGGAAGCTGTCTTTGGAGATTTTGAAGGCTATGGATTCGGCCATGCGTTTTGTGTTCCGCCAGCACACGTATATCAACGCCGCCTGAGCTGGCGTCAGCTTTGCGTAAACATCCGTCAAAACGTTGGTTCCTCTGAGAGAGCCGAGGCTGACCAAAGCCATGGGCGTAACCGTGAAGTAGAGGTTGAGCGAGGCCATGTAGTTTATCAGCCCTATCGTATCCCAGCTGTCTTCGTCCGTCTCTCCTTCCTGTCCCAGGATTATGGTGTAGGCAGGTATCCAGTAGGCGGCGTTGTAAACCTTCTGGCCTTCGACAACTATCTCCGCCCACGTCCCATCCACACCAACTTTCAAAGGCTTCGCCTTGTTAGCCATGTGCTTGAGGATGAGCTTGTCGCTTCCAGTCTCAAGCCCAATCTGAACCCCTATATGCTTGTCAGGCCCGGCTCCAACTATCTTGGCTACACCCATCGCAGCCTCAGGGTCTGCTGCAGCAGGCGCCAGAGTCGCGTGCATCGGGTTGGCTTTGCTGACCCTAGACATGACTGTTCTGTAAAGCCTGAAGATGGCTTCCTTGTTGGGCCAGAAATGCGGGTCACGGACCATGTAAGCCCATTGGTTGTCGGTCACAAACCATGCGTTGTTTATTCCGCCTCTCAGGTTGACTTCCACCTCCTCCAACACTTTCTCAGGCGGATAGTAGCGGAGAGGCCTTGTTGTTACCTCGCAGAAGTCGCAGTCTATTCCACACCCCCTCATTATCTCAGCCTGGCCGCTTATGGCTGGGTTTACTATGGTGGGGATGTCTTCTATCTTGGGAAGCCTGTATCTCGAGGCTGGGTTCCGGCAGATGAACCTTCCCGCCGGGTCTTGGACGTAGCGGATGAAAGGCCTTCCGTGGGCGTCGAAGGTTGTTGTTTTGTAGCCGTGCATGAACATTGTTTTGTCGAGGCTGTCCTCAACCAGCTGTTCGAAAAGCAGATGCACGATGTCGTCCATCTCGCCTTGGACAACATAGTCTATTCCAAGCCTCTCAATCTCCTCTTTCCTGTGCTCGAACTCCCATTCGCCGGAGCCTCCGACCACAACCTTCGCCCTGCATCCCGTGTTTTTCTTCGCCACAGCTATCCGGGCCATCAGTTCTTCAAACTCTTTCGTCACCCACGATTTTTCCCTGCCGGCGTTGTTGAACATAAGGGTCAAGGGGCCTAGGCCGAGCGGGTCCATCGTGTTGACGCCGATTATCTTCGTGTCGGGGCCGATGAAGCGGGAGACAAACCTTGGATGTGCTACAACTACTTCAAGCTTGGATTTCTTGACGAGGCATGCCTCTATCTTTCTTATTGCGTAAGGGGCCAGCAAAGCCCTTCCATGAGAGTCGTAGGGCACGTCTGGAAGCGAGAGGTAATGGTAAACCGGGCTTGGAACATACTTTACGGGGGCGCATGGGAGGAAGCTTAACAGCGGGAAGTCGTGAAACCTATGCCCCAGCGAGGGGTCGAAGGTTAAGACAACTTGCACCATTCTAACGTGCTGATTTAAAACCTGTATATAAGCCGTTTCAGGATACAGGTCTATTAACGCGCTGTACCGCCTTTCTGGGATGGGCCTGCTTACCTTCTTCAGCCACCCCTCACGGTTCTTCACATCCTTGGAGTCGCAGCTCAACGTGAAAAAAGGCCTGACGATTTTTAGCATAGCCGCCGTCTCACAGATACTCGTCTCACTCTACATCGTCAGCTACAAAACCGTCTACGAGGTTGCTTTGGGAGAGTATTCTATGGCTGAGATACGTCTTTTCAGCCCCGACTACTTGGTGATGTCAAGCCTGACGACAGTGTTCGTGGCGTTGGTGATGCTTGTGGGGGTGGGGAGGATTATGGGCAGGCTTTTCGGAAAATCCAGCGCTTCGATGAAAACCTTCATCAACGCCGTGCTCCACCTCTTCATCATACTGGCAATTGTAAACATTGTCTACGTTGCGTTCGCCGCTGGCGCGCCGTCCGAGAGATACTATGTTTTCGGAGTTGAGTTCACGGATGTGGTTTTCCACGGCGCGAAGCTCGTGTGGACTGGGTCTGAAGGAGGGAAGACTGGTGTCGAGGCTGACATACTCTACGCCAAGAAAGCGGATGTCGCAAGGGTTCATCAAAACCAGACGCCTGTCGCGTCTGGTGTTTACACGGCTGAGGAGATAACGAGCCTTCTGAGGACGACGCAGCTTAAAGCCACGCTCACGCAGCCATCAGCCCCTCCCCACGCGCTGCCGGAAAAAATAGCTGTCGAAAGCCTCAGCTTCACAAGCTTGAACGCCAAAAACGTTGTGTTGACTTCTGTGGCGGCGGTGAGAGGTGAACCGGGTGCTTTTCTCGTCCAGCTTAGCCTCGTCAGAAACGTGTCGTGGAAGGCTTTGACATCGGTTTATCTCGGGTTCTGCGTTTCAGCTCTTCACAACACTTCGAGAAAAATGTCACCGTTCGTCATGTTGATTTCTTATCTTGTTTTGACAAACCTTGTGCCAGCGTTGTTTTAACTCTCACGCCTGACAAGCCTACCCTCCACCGTTATCTCACCTTTCATCACACGTGTCGATGAGACGGGCTGGCCATCCTCAGCCACGACGAGAGGGCAGACAAACACCTCGAGAGGCTTCATCATCCTCTCCACCCGCTTCGAGTTTATCTCCGCAGCTCTGCTGGCTGTCGAAGGGCTGACTACTAAGGCTTCGATCGTTGGGTCCTCGACCGTTGGGCCGTATGGGTCTTCCAGCTTGACCATTCTGCTTCTCTCAGCCCATCCCTGTGCTGCGAGAAACCGCCTGATCATGGCGGTCCTCTCCTCGAAGGATGGTATGGGATGTTGTTTGGAGAGGGTGGATGCGTATGCGTCCGAGGTGACCCCTATGATTACTTTTTCAGCGGTCTGGAAAGCTGTCAGCAGCAGCGCCATATGCCCTACATGTATCATGGAGAAGGTTCCGCCTAAGGCTGCCAGAGTGTAACGCGGTTTCTCAACATTTTCCACCTTCAGCATTTGAAGAACTTCGCCGCCGGTTTTCCTCAGCTCCCAGAGGATGACCATCGCCTCCCCGCTTGTCATCCCAAGCCTGCTGACAAGCTCCTCAACCGTGATGTCCGGCTTGCTGAGAAGTATCTTGTCGCGGACGTAGGCTTTGTGACTTGCGTAAAGAGGTAGAGCATGAACCGTCTCCACGAGAACATGCCACTCGACCTTTGGATAAAAAGGCTCCACAGCAGCCCCCACGTCAACTCACTATATTATTGTATGCGAAAAACTTATTATGCCTGCTTTAAGCCCGTCTGTCAGACGGATGACGGTAAGCAGGGCGGATGTCCTGGCTTCGCTGGTGGAGCAGCTTGAGTACTGTGAGAGGATGCTGGCTATGGAAGCCCGGCTCGACCTCGTCGTCGTAATCCTCGAGGAGCTTATTCAAAAGCTCTCCAGCGGGTCGCCGGGAATCGACGAGCAGGAAAGGCTCAGACTTCTTGAAAGAGCTCGTCTAACATACCACAGGGCGAAAACCCTCCTCTACCTAGCCGAAGCAACAAAAGACACGAAATACTAACATCTTCTCCTTCGGGGTTTCTCCAGTATCACCTTTAATAACCCGACTCAACTGTTCGAAACAGGTATGGAGGACATTCTCGAGCTTGTGCTGAGGAGAGGCGCGGAGCTTGGCGCATCCTACGTTGAAGCACGTTTTCAAGCAGACCATCAGTCGGAGGTTTTGCTCAAGAACGGAGTTCCAGAGGTTTCAGCCGAGTCTGTGGAGAAAGGAATAGGGGTCAGGCTGCTGGTTGACGGAAGCCTAGGCTTCGCATATGTCAACAAACTCGACCGCGCGTCAGTCAGAAAAGCCGTGGCTGAAGCCTACTCCATCGCTAGAGCAGCGGCTCAAAAGTCGCAGAAGGTTAGGATGTCTGAGGAAAAGCTTGTCTCGGCTTCCGACGTCAAAAAGCCT
>JAWACZ010000033.1:0-16374 GCA_038896555.1 Candidatus Caldarchaeum sp.
CGTAGCCAACTCTGTAGCCTGTCATCCCATAGCTCTTCGAAAAAGACTGTATCAGGATAAAGTTTACATCCCATCCGTCCAACACGCTCACAGGACCGTCTCCCCTTGTGTAGTCGATGTAAACCTCGTCGCTGATGAGAGTTAGGTTGTTGTCTCGTGCTATGTCGACGATTTTTGAGAAGGATTTCCTGTCGAGGGTTTTTCCCGTCGGGTTGTTGGGATAGTTGAGTAGGATGGCTTTGGTGGACTTGGATATTCTTTCCTCAACGATACATGGGTCGGGGGTCCAGCCGTCTTCGAACCGTGTTCGGACAGCCACAGGCCTAGCTCCCACAAAGCGTGCGCACTGCTTGTACATCGGCCAGGACGGGTCTATCACGATTATCTCATCACCTTCGGCGAGCAGCGTCTTCATCGCGAGGTATATGGCGAACCTGCCGCCCGGTGTGACTATCACGTTGTAGGGCGCGGCTTCGTAGCCGTATCTCTCGTGGATTTGCTCGGCTATGGCTGTTCTCAGCTCGGGAATACCCCTGGAGTCTGCGTATCTGGCGTAGCCTTCAACAACAGCGTTGCCAACCGTGTAACGCACCTGCTGCGGAGCTCCTAAGTCAGGCTCTCCAACCTCAAGCCTCTGAACCTCGCGGCCGTTTCGCTGCATCTCAACGGCTCTCCTGAGAATGTCCATGTGCGTCAGCTGCTTCGATGGCTTGGACTGCATCTCGACGGCGTCAGCAAAAATGACTGTCGCAAGACGGTTGACAGTTTCAGCCGGTATGCCGTGTTTAACAGCTTCTTCGAGCATGGCACGGCGAACCGCGGCCTCCACGTCGGGCTGCACAGTGTCAACATTGGTTGAACGCTTTACCTCCGCAATCTTTGAAACAACTCTCCTTCTCATAGCCAGCAGCCGGACCATGTCTACAGCCAGCTGCCGGGCTTCGCTTCTCAGCCGCTCAAGCTCATCGACATGCATCTTGACATTTATGCAGATTATGAGTATTTAAGCAATACCGCCTCTCAACGCCCGTTTCCAGCAAAATCCTCCGGCTGTAAGGTTTTTACCATAGCTTTCTCAGCACGTTTGGGATGATTGCATGACGCAGACGGTTAGGATAAAAATCACGAGCACAAACCTCGTCAAACTCGAGCAGGTATGCCGGGAGATAAAGGAAATAGCTGACAGGACAGGCACCCGTATAGCGGGGCCCATCCCACTACCGGTCAAACGGCTAATCCTTCCGACAAGGAAATCACCCTGCGGCGAAGGCACGAAGACCTGGCGAAAGCATCAGATGAGGATACACCGTAGGCTAATAGACTTGGGAATAACGGACCAGAGAGTTATGAGACAAATAATGAGGATTCAGATACCTGATGACGTGGCCATCGAGATGCAGATGACCGCCCGCTAGCCGCTCTCAGTTATTTCCTTCACAACGCCTGCAGCAACGGTCATTCCGCTGTCTCTTATAGCGAACCTACCTAGCTCGGGTGAGACGCTGGCTGGCTCGAGGGCAACCGGGTTGAGCGGCCGAAGCTTGACCACCGCGACATCACCCGTCTTGATGAACGACGGATTCTTCTCAGTAACCTGACCTGTCCTCGGGTCCATCTTCTGAATCAACTCCACAAACTTCACAGCAGTCTGAGCAGTGTGTATGTGGAGGACGGGCGTGTAGCCGGGCGCTATCGCCGTCGGATGGTATATCACGTAAATCTGTCCGATGAACTCTTTGGCCACTGGAACCGGTGTATCAGGTCTTGTGACAATCATTCCTCTGGACAGCTGGCTTTTCTCAACTCCTTTGAGGGCGAAGCCGATGTTGTCGCCGGGGATGGCTTGCTGGAGCGGTTGGTGATGCATCTCGATGGACTTGACCTCAGCCTTCACACCTCCCGGATATATGGCCACGATGTCGCCGGGCTTGAGAACACCCTGCTCAACTCTGCCGACGGGAACCGTTCCAACACCCTTGATGGAGTAAACACCCTGAACAGGGATTCTGAGAGGCTTGTCTATGGGTTTGGGCGGTTCCTGAAACTGGTCGAGAGCCTCCAGAAGGGTCGGACCCGTGTACCATGGTAGGTTTTTGCTTTTTTCGGTCAGGTTGTCGCCCAGCCATCCTGAAACAGGTATGAAGTTGATCTTGGTTATGTCGTATCCTATGGTTTTCAGAAGGTCTCCAGACATCTGCTTGACCTCGTCGTATCTCTCTCTGGCCCAGTTTACTGAGGCGTCATCCATCTTGTTTATCAGCACGATAAGCTGTTTTATGCCTAGGACGAAAGAGAGGTATGCGTGTTCTCTGGTCTGACCTCCGGGGGCTATGCCTACCTCTGCCTCGCCTTTCTTAGCGGAAACCACGAGTATGGCTGCGTCAGCTTGGCTCGCGCCCGTTATCATGTTTTTGACGAAGTCTCTGTGTCCGGGGGCGTCGATGAGCGTGAAGTAATACTTCCTTGTCTCGAACTTTTGGAAGGCCAGGTCTATCGTCAGCCCTCTCTCCCTCTCCTCCTTAATCCTGTCCAGGACCCACGCGAACTTGAAGCTCTCCTTCCCCATCTTCTTGGCCTCCTCCTCGTAGGTTTTGAGCGTCCTCTCATCGATGGCGCCTATCTTGTAGAGGAAATGCCCCATCGTAGTGGATTTGCCGTGGTCGACGTGCCCTATCACCACAAGGTTCAGATGAGGTTTTGCCGACATTACAAATAAAACCATAATCCCTTCATATATATAGGTTAGTTTGCGGATTTCCCGTCGGACATAAAGGCTAAACGGTTAAAGCTTAGGAAAACTAAACCCGGGTCGAGCGGCAGCAAGGAAGGATTAGGCAATTATCGGCAGCAAATCAATTCGCTTTCAAATAGTTTTCAGCAGGTCTATTTTTACGGCTGCTTTTGCTACTATGCGTTCGAGGTGTTTGTTGGCGTTTTTTATAACTTCGTCCTCGTTCAAAGTGAGGGCTTGTTTGTTTTTGACGACAAACCTGCCGTTGACCATGACGTCGCGTACATCCTCGCCCGAAGCTGCGTAAACCAGCAGGGATAACGGGTTTGATAACGGTGTTACGGAAGGTCTTTTCAGGCTGACGACCACGATGTCGGCTTTTTTGCCAGGCTCTAAGCTTCCCAGCTGGCTCAGCTTGCCCATCGCCCGTGCCCCGTTACGTGTAGCCATCTCCAAAACATCCCAGGCGGATATGGCGTTAGGGTCTAGTGTCCGAGCCTTCTGAAGCAAGGCTGCTATCTTCATCTCTCTTATCATGTCGTAGCTGTCGTTGCTTGGGCCGCCGTCGCATCCAAGGCCTACGTTGACGCCGTAGCGTAGCATGTCGGAGACAGGGGCTATGCCTGAGCCGAGCTTCATGTTTGACGAAGGACAGTGGGCTGCTGTCGTCCCCGTTGCCGCAAACTTCCGCATGTCCTCCTCGTTCAACCATACACAGTGGGCGTAGACGTGTTTTTCGCCGAGCATGTTGAATTTTTCAAGAAATCCGGAGACGCCTGTGCCGTAGGCTTTTCTATAGTATTCGAGGTCTTCTCTGACTTCTGCGACGTGGTTTGTAACTCCTGTGTCATACTCTTTAGCTAGGGCCGCTGCTTCATGGAACAGGTTGTCGGAAACGGCTCCGGCGCTTCTCAGCCCCAGCCACACATCTATCCTCCCATCTGCTTTGCCAGCCCATCGTCTATGCATCTCCTTAAACTCTCTTATGCATGCTTCACCGTCTTCAACCATGCCGGGTGGAAGAATGTCTTCAGAGGTTGCGTAGCCCTTCATATCCATTATCGACTTCGACAGCACGCCTCTTATGCCAGATTTTTCCACAAGCTCTGCTATGCCGTTAAACCCATAGCGTGTGTGTAAGTGTATCTCGATGAAGGAGGTCGTCCCTGTCTTAAGCATCTCTAGGATGCATATGGCTGCGCTGGCCTTCGCATCCTCACTGTCGTAGACACCTAGGAAACGCCACACCCAGTCCCTGAGCCACGGTATTAGAGTCAGGTTGTCTGGGACCACGCCGCGGAGAAGCGCTTGAGCTAGGTGAACATGCGTGTCCACAAGCCCGGGGATTATTACACAGTTTTCCGCGTCTACAACCTCTGCTCCGGCGGAGTGTGGCATTACCTGCTCCCGTGGTCCGACCATCTCGATTCTGTCGTCAGCAACCAGGACGCAGCCGTCTCTAATTATTCGTCTCTGTCCGTCAACGGGTATAACAAAGCCGCCCTTTATGAGATATCTGCCCAAGACGTTTGGCAGAGCGTAATACAGAATAATTAAGGTTTTCACAGGTGGAGGCACGTCAACGTTTTTTATCGCGAATGGGTTTGAACACCGATGGCAGAGGTAGAGGTTGTTGTGGTTGGCAGCATCCACGCCGACTTGGTTGTGAAGTTGAGCAGGATACCGAGACGTGGTGAGACGGTTATAGGAGGGGTCTTTCAAATATTTTCCGGCGGAAAAGGCGCTAACCAAGCCGTCGCAGCATCAAGGCTGGGTGTGAAAACCTCTATCGTCGGACGTGTTGGGAATGATCTGTTCGGCTCGATGCTAGTTGACAGGCTGGAGAGGGAACGTGTTTCGACAAACCGTGTAGTCAGAGATTCCGAGGCCCACACCGGTGTTGCTTTGATAATGGTTGACCAGCGTGGCAGCAACCTGATAGCAGTCGCGTCCGGGGCTGACGAACGTCTTTCTCCAGCCGATGTTGAGAACGCTAAAGAAGAGATAGCCTCAGCCAAGCTTCTGCTGCTTCAGCTGGAAATCCCTCTCCAAACTGTTGAGCATGCAGTTAACCTGGCTTTTCAATCAGGCGTGAAGGTTTTGTTAAACCCTGCGCCGGCTAGGCCTTTGTCTGGGAACGTTCTGGAGAAGGTTGATGTTCTTGTGCCCAACGCTTTGGAGGCTTCGTATCTGACCGGTGTTGAGGTGCGAGGTGTACTCTCGGCTGTCTCCGCGGGCAAGAAGCTACTCAGAAAAGGTGTTAAAAACGTTTTAATAACTTTGGGGGCTAAAGGTGTCGTGCTTGTGACCGAGAGGGAAACACTTCATCTGAAAGGGGTGAAGGTGAAGGCTGTTGACACCACCGGCGCTGGAGATGCTTTCTGCGGAGCCTTAGCCTACGCCCTGTCGAGAAACATGAGGATTCATGAGGCGGCAGAGCTGGCCAACATATCTGCGGCTCTAGCCACTACAAAGCTTGGAGCCCAAGAAGCTATGCCGACCTTCGACGAACTTTACGAGTTCTTAAACTCGAACAAAAAAGTTAGGAACCTTGGCGGATGGCTTAAAAGACAGGAGACGGGTTAGATGAACGCCTGCAGTCCAGAAGTCGTTTAAGCTCTTCCACAGCCTCATCTAACGTAAGCATGTTAAGGTTGTATCCATGTTCTCTTAAGCCTTGGGCCAGCTGAACAGTCTGGGGTGGTTTTATTGAAGCGCTTGCCAGAAGCTCAACGTTGGACATGACCTCTCTTGTAGGACCGTCTGCAACGATTTTTCCGTTGACCATTACAACGGTCCGAGCAGCCGTCTCAACAACAAACCTCATGTCATGGGTTATCACTACCACGGTCTTCCCCATCCGATTTAGTTGTCGGACTATTTCTGCAACCCTTCTCCTCGCCCTGTGGTCTTGGCCTGTCGTCGGCTCGTCTAGCACGAATGCTTCAGGGTCGACGGCGATGGCTGAAGCAATCGTCAAGAGCTTCATCTGCCCGTAATCCAAGTCGTATGGATGGGTCTTAGGATTTACTGAGAGGCCGACAATCTCTAAAGCTTTAGCAACTCTTTCGTCAACCATGGGTTTTGGCAGGCCTTGCTGTAAAGGCCCGTATGCAACCTCATCGTAGACCGTGCTCATGAATATTTGATGGGATGGGTTCTGGAAGACGTAAGCAACAATCGTCGCAAGCACGTGGGTTGGTGTCTCTCTGGTGTTATGTCCTTTTACGTAAACCTCGCCTTTTGAGGGTTTGAGGAGGCCGTTAAAATGCTTGGCTAGGGTTGTTTTCCCGCCGCCGTTCTGCCCTATTATCGCCACAGTCTCGCCTGCATCTATGTTCAGGCTTACTCCCTTAAGGGCTGCGACATCGCTGTTATACCAATACCATACGTCGGAAACCTGTATCAAATCTCCCCGCTGCTCTGCAGATGTTCCAGAAACATTTTCAAGGCCTCCTCCACGGTCAGCGGAAGGTCTTCGAGTTGGAGCCCGCATTCTTCATCGATTATATAGGCCAGCTCTGTGACGGTGGGAGGGTTCACGCCAGCTGATTTGAGAAGCTCCACCTGCTTCAACACGTTTCTTGCTGAGCCTTCGCAGACTATTCTTCCTTCGTTTAACATTATTATACGGTTCGTTAGCGTGGCCAGCTCCTCAACTTCATGCTCGGCTATGACCATGGTCATTCCGTCCTTGAGAAGCTCTTTGAGAACGGCGAAAACCTGCTCTTTCCCGAGAGGGTCCAGCTGGGCTGTCGGCTCATCCAACACCATCACCTCAGGCCTCATGGCTAAAACCGTGGCTATCGCCAGCCTTTGTTGCTGTCCTCCTGACAGCTCGAAGGGCGACCGGTGCTCAAGACCACGTAAGCCTACTTTCTCTATAGCCTCTCTCGTACGTTCAACTATCACTTCCTTGGGGAAACCTAGCATGGATAGGCCGAAGCTTATCTCGTCCTCTACGGTTAACGCCAGACCGGATATCTGTGTTTCAGGCTCTTGAAAAACAAGCCCAACCTTGGTCGCCAGCTCAGCCACTGTATGTTTGAGCGTGTCCATGCCTGCCACATAGACTCTTCCACGCATTCTCCCTCCGTAGAAATGGGGAACCAAGCCATTGAGGGCCCTGCAGAGAGTTGATTTTCCCGAGCCGTTGGGACCTATAATCCCCAAGGCCTCACCTTTAGAGACGGTGAAGCTGACGTTGTTGAGGACGTTTGGTTTCGAAGGATAGGAATAGCTGAGGCCTTCCACGACCACAGGATTTTTTACCGTGTCAAGAACCGTCTGCATACTTCTACCCGGCGAGGAGATATCTGAGGTGGACGAAAGGCGAATAGCCTTCGGTCAGGTACAGATATCCCAGCAACGCTGTGGCAGCAGCCATGCATGCGAAAAACACGTAGTCAACCGTCTTGAATCTTATATCATAGATAACGGTTTTTCTGACTGGTGAGCTGAACCCCCGCGACTCCAGCGCTATGGCCCTTGTCTGAACTTTTTCAAGAGAGCCTAGTGTAAGGGGCACGATTAGCAGAAGCAGGTTCCAAACCCTTTTCACGGCGTTTACATCCGTGCGGAGCCCGCGAGCCACCTGGGCTTGGTAAATGCTCTTCACCTCGTCAACCATCAAGGGTATGAGCTGGAGCGTTGCCGCAACCATGTAGATGAACCTGAAAGGCAGGCGGAACTTGAACAACATGGCTATGAGCATAGTCTGCTGTGTCGTGAGGTAGAACAGCATGGCCGCCGATATGGTCACGCCTATTCTCAGCGGCCATGTAAACCCCCACGCCAACCCCTCAAGATAAACCGGAAGGTCTAGCCCGAAGATGCTAAGCCTGTAAACAACCGTCTGGTTCCATGGAAAACCCAGCGGGAGGGAGAGAATAGGCACAGCCAAAGCCATCCACGGCACTACAACAAGCGCCAAAGGCAGGCAGACCTGTTTCCCCACCCTACCGACGAAGGCCAGCAGCAGGTTCGCTGTAAGAAAGATGAGGGTTAAGATGTAGTCGTAGAAGATGTATGCGAGAAGCGATATCCAGATAAAGTAGAGGAATTTTGTACGGCTGTCAGCTAAGTGTAGAGGTGTTTTGCCGGCGAGTATCGATTTTTTTAGGAGAATAGACCCGAGGGCGCTCAGGACGCAACACCGGCTGACGGCTTACCTCTTCAGCAACACCAGCCGGCGTGGAACCCTTGAGGCAATAGCTAAAGCCACTACGAAGGAGATTATCTTGTCGGGTATTTCTGTGCTTATGGCTTGGACGTAGTTTGCGATGTAGAAGTTGCCTGTTGAGCTGAGCGTTGCGGCGTAGATGGCCGCTGGAATAGGTTTCCATAGCGGGCCTCCGCCGAAGAATATTATGGACACGGCGGTTGTGAATATGGGGTATACGAGGCCGAACAACAGGAAAGCAGGTATCAGTTTTACTGGACGACGTAAGTCAGCCCAGCCCATCTTCACGCATAAAACAGTTATCCCAGCTATAACAACGTTAGCAAACCCCCAGATCCAGTTGGGCAACCCCCAGAGCGTGAAGGCCATGATTATGTTGTAGAGGAATCCGCCTATGCTGCCGACCCAGAAGCCTGAGATCAACGTTCCCAGCATCGTAGCCCAAGTATCGCCCCAGATGGGTGCTTTAAGCAGCTCCACAATAACCCCGCCAACATAGTTCAAAGCTGCAATAGTAGGTATCATCACAACCGCGAGGATTTTCGCACCGGTTGGGACAACCTCAACCTCACCTCCTGGCTCCTGCCTTTTCTCAGCCAAACCACATCACACCCTACGTCACGAAGTTCTCAAAGTACATAAACTTTTAGTAAAAGCTTTGACGAATTTCTACTCCGAGCAGATTGGTTAAAGTTGTTTTGGACATGGATCCCGGCGTCGACGACGCCCTCGCCATAATGGTGGCTGTAAACTCCCACGAGCTTGAGGTTCTCGGCATAACGACCGTGAGCGGCAACGTCCATGTTGACAAAACCTCAGTCAATGCCTTGAGGGTTTTGGATGTGCTGGGTGTTAAAGACATCCCTGTTTACAGGGGTGCTGCGAAGCCCTTGGTCAAAAATCTGGAGACGGCTGAATGGGTTCACGGCGAGGACGGGCTGGGCGACGCAGGCCTTCCACCACCCAAACGACAACCCATCCCCGGAGCAGTCAAATTCTTGGTTGAGACCTTGATGGATGAACATGGGGTTACGCTGGTCGCCACAGGGCCCTTAACGAACGTCGCCCTCGCTTTTCTGCTCGAACCAGAGCTTCCAAAGAAGTTGGAGAAGATGATAATCATGGGTGGGGCTTTCATGCTGACGCCTTATGGCCACGGCAACACCACACCAGTCTCCGAGTTCAACGTCCACGTAGACCCAGAAGCTGCTAACATCGTCTTCCAGTCGGGCGTAAACCCGTTGTGCGTGGGGCTTGACGTCACCACAGACCCTGCAACCACTTTGAAGCCGCAAGACCTCGAAAGACTACGCTCATCGTCCTCACCAACAGCCAAGACCGCCGCTGAAATCATGAAGAAATTCGTCGACAGGTTTGGTTTCATGCAGCTCCACGATCCGATGGCGGTCGCAGCAGCCATAGACCACACACTTTTCAAAACAACCAGCGGACATGTATACGTGGTATGCGACGAAGGGATAACGAGGGGTCAGACGATCATCGAGAGAAGATCATGGGTTAAACAGGAACCAAACGCCCAGATATGCTACTGGGTGGATTCCCAACGATTCCTTAAATTATTCTTCGAGAGGCTCCAATCTGTCTAACGCCGGCAAGTCTCCTACGTTAGGTATAAGCTGGTTATCGTCCAAATTAAATATGCGTACGGTCGGGTGAGAGTCTATGAGAGGCCGGGCGTTTATCCAAGGATTGCGTGAGGAGCTTCGTGAGCTTAACAGACGTGTCGAGGAGCATCCCTTCCTCACCAAGGCAGAGAAAGGCATACTGCCTAAGGAGAAGCTGAAACTCTTCGTCGAAAACCAGTACTACGTTGTTTACCATGATTTGAGGAGTTTAGCCCTGATGGTTAGCAGAGCCTCAAACCCCGACGAAGCAGAGTACTTCTCAAAGCTCCAGCAGGGGGATTTGATGGCTTTCCAGCAGCTCGTCAAGCTTGGAGACGAGCTGGAAGTGTCCTTCAAAGGTCTCAGCGGGTTGAGAATATTGCCGGCGGCTGTCTCCTCCACGCATTATCTGGCCTGGCTCGGGCTGTATGCTGGGGCCGCTGAGCAGGTAACCGCGTTGACCGTGAACCTTCCAGTCTGGGGCCGAGCGTGTGGAAGGCTTGCGTCCGGCATGGTCAAAAACTACAACATAAAATTTACGGGCTTAGATGCTTTCACCCATCCACCTGCTTGGGTAGAGGAGGAAGGGGTTAGAATTATCGGGAGATATTTACCCGATGCGGAGGAGCGGGCGCGTTTGGCTGCTAGAATGATTGAGAGCTACGAGCTCAGCTTCTGGGACGCCGTATACTCTGGGTGAGAGAAGCATGACTGCCTTCAGGGACAAATTATGGCAGGGAGTAGTCGACATCTACAGCTCGATACTGGCACATCCCTTCATAACCGGGCTGACGGATGGAAGCCTCGACATGAAGGTTTTCAGGGGGTACGTCATTCAGGACGCGCTCTACCTGAGTAGGTTCTCGAGGGCACTCGCTGTTTTGGGTGCAAAAGCACCTGACGACGAGGCCTCCCTTACGCTGGTCTCCGCATCCCATGGTGCGCTGGCGGTTGAGCGCGCATCCCTCCACGAGTTCCTACTCAGAGAGTGGGGGATAAGCATATCAGAGATTAAGGAGCATCAGATATCACCTATCACCCGGGCCTACACAGACTTTCTCACAGCCTGCGTGTATGATAAGCCGTTTCTAACAGGCCTCTCGGCGGCGTTGCCATGCTTCTGGATATACTTGGAGGTAGGGAAGGAGCTGCTGAAGAAGGGTTCGCCAGTTGAACTTTATAGACGCTGGATAAACACCTATTCCTCACCAGAGTATGAGCGGATGGTGCACGCCATACTAAACCTCACCGACTCGGTGGCTGTTAACGTAGCTGAACATCATTTGGAGGAGGCGAAACTATACTTCAGGCTTTCAACAATCTATGAGTATCTGTTCTGGGACTATGCCTACCGTGGAGTGGGCTGGCTTTTTAAGCCGATGCCATAAACACAGCCAGAAACATAACTGTCTTTAGCTGGTGACGGCTCCAGCTATAGACCTAAGACTTATCAAAACATCAGGTAGACACATGAACGTTGTTTGCGAAGAAGGGTTAACTAAGGAAGATAAACAACCGTGGATAGAAGCTGGACGCTGGGACATGTCAACGGGTTTATGCGGAAGATCCTGAAACTAGTCCCCGAAAAGCGTAGAAAAGCTTGAGACATAAAATCTAATGATTTAGCATTAGCTAGAGTCTGTGAAACGTCTTCTGAACTGCTTTTCCCACAGTTTTCAGGGTTGGAAAGTAGATTAGATGTGAGGGGCAGCGGCAGTCGCTTGAGCCTATCTTCGGAATGGCTTTACCCATCGAAGCCAACGAGGACGACAGAGAGCATTCAACACCAACCCTATCTGTCGCAACCACCTTAACAATATTTGTTTCAGGCAGGGATGTGATGTAATCTATGTGCCACCATAGTGGTTTACGCTTTTTGAGATGTCGCGCAATCCTCTTCGCAAGATGACGGCGTGCAGAGCCGACGTAAACATAGTAGCCTTTCTCCAGCTCCCTGTATCCAAGGGCTCCGATTTTCAGCCTTCTAGAGTCAGGCAGATGGATTGCCAGCACGTATGTTCCACGGCTTGTCGCTACGGACAACGCGTTATGTTTTGAGGGCTTTCTCGAGTTTTTCCTTGACCGATGGGTCATAGTAAGAGCATCCACGCTTAATTGTCTTAGGCTTGATTTTCAACTCCTCCAACGCTTTCCTGATTTTTGCCGGCGTGGTTTTGAGCTGTTTGGCGAGCTGGGACACGGTTACAAGCTCGTTCTCAAACATGGCTTTACTTCACGGCAAGCTATAAGCGATTCTATCTACTGTCCTTCAACGACGTTTGTCCTCGCCTGCTCCCTCACAAACGTTAGCAGGTAGTGAGGGCCGCCGACGCCTTTACCTGTTGCGCCGCTTGCCTTCCATCCGACAAAAGTCTGGGCTCCCGGCCACGCGCCCGTGGTGGCGCCGCCTTTTCTGTTGGCGTAGGTTACGCCGAACTGTATGTTGTTGAAAAAGTATTCAATCTCTTCCCTGTCTTCGGAGAATATTCCAGCCGTCAGACCGTATTCCGTGTTGTTGGCTTCCCTAACAGCCTCCTCAAGGGTTTCAAACTCTGAGACGACGAGAATTGGTAGGAACAGCTCTTGCTTGAAGAGGGTGTGGTGGCGTGGAAGCCCGTCAATTATCGTAGGCTGAACGTAGTAGCCTTTGTCGTATTCGCCGCCGCTCAGCACCTCGCCTCCGTAAAGTATTTCTCCACCGTCTTTCTTAGCCGTTTCAACATATCTTTTGAAGTTCTCAACCGCTCTCTTGTTTATGACGGGGCCCATAAAAACCTCCCGCCGCCGTGGGTCGCCTATCTTCAAAGCGCTCGTCTCTTTGACAAGCTCTTCTAGAAACCTGTTCTTTAACCCTTTCTGGACATATAGCCTTGAGGTTGCTGAACATTTCTGGCCGTCGTATCCGAAGGCTGCCCTAATAACCCCCAGCACAGCTTTTTTAACATCGGCCTTATCCGTAACTATCGTCGGGTTTTTGCTCCCCATCTCTAGAACTATCGGCTTTGGATATGGTTGCGAAGAGGTGAACTTCCTGTAAAGACGCATTCCAACATCTTTGGAACCTGTGAAAGCAACGCCAGCTATGTCAGGGTTTGTGGTTATCTCTTCTTCAAAGACGTCGCCAGGCCCTGTCACATAGTTGACCGCCCCCGCGGGAACCCCTGCGTCTCTGAATATTTTGTAGAGCAGAAGGCCTGAGAGAGGTGCTTCGCTGGTGGGTTTGAAGACGACAGTGTTGCCTGTTATCAAAGCTCCCAGCATCATCCCGTTGGCCAGCATGAAGGGGAAGTTGAAAGGTGATATGACAGCCCAAACACCATAGGGCCTGGCCACCATCTTACATATTTCACCAGGCCCGCCAGGCCCCATCTCCTTCTCGTAGCCGTTTTTCTCCTCCATTATCCCAGCATAGTATCTCAAGGCGTCGATGGCTTCCCAGCATTCAGCCAATGCTTCAAGCCTGTTTTTCCCAGCCTCGTAAGTTATGACAGCGGCGATCTCAAACTTTCTTTCATCGATCAGTTCAGCCGCTCTCCTGGTTATCCTCACTCTTTCACGCCAGTCTGTGTTCGACCATTCTTCAAACCTTTTCTTAGCCGTTTCAATGGCTTGACGCAGGTGTTTCGCGTTTCCTTTCTGAAAATATCCAACGACTATAGACGTGTCTATGGGACTTCTCTTCTCAAACTCTCCAATCTCGGAAAATATTTCCCCATCTCCGATGTGCATGGGATAATGTTTTCCGAGGTATCTTTTTTCAACGTCTTCTAAGGCCTTCTCATAGGCGGGATGCAGTCTTTCGTCGGCGAAGAGGGAGACGTAGGTTATTTTCTGTCCTGAAGAAATGTTTTTACCAGACAATTCCGACAGCCCTCTCTTTCACAACATGATGTATCATCTCTTAAATATCTTTTTCCGTTTTCACGTCTTCACGCATAGGCTACAGACGCTATGTTTTTACGCTCGGGTAGAGAAGCAAAAACATGTTCACGGACTCGGAGCTAAGGTTCATAGAAAAGAATGAGCTTTGCAGGCTCGCCACAGCCGATGAAAACAACCAGCCCCATGTAGTCCCCGTAGCATACCTATTCAAGGACATGAAGTTCTACATCGCAACAGACTACGGGACAAAAAAGCTTGCAAACATCAAGAAAAACAAACGCGTCGCCCTGGTTGTGGACGTTTACAAACCCAACAAGGCTGTGATGGTGTTGGGGGAAGCCTCAATCCTTGAGAAAGGCCCTGAATACAGAGAGGTTTACAAACTGTTTTACAGGAAGTTTGCGTGGGTTAGGTCTTCTCCATGGAGCGAGGGGGAGGCGCCGTTCATCGTCGTGAGACCGGTTGAGAAAGTTTCATGGGGTCTCTGAACCTTCGATGAACTCAATCTCTCTGCATGTGCCGGTTCGTCCACGGTTTTGCTAAACCTCTAAACTATCACGTCAGCTTTTGTAACTAATGTGAAGAAGTTTAACGGCTCTGGGACAAGCTGGCCATGAAAAATTTCTCAGCAAGCCTTACGACAA
Source organism: Candidatus Caldarchaeum sp. (assembly GCA_038896555.1). Classification (GTDB taxonomy): domain Archaea; phylum Thermoproteota; class Nitrososphaeria_A; order Caldarchaeales; family Caldarchaeaceae; genus Caldarchaeum. Next base: position 14,065 of record JAWACZ010000033.1, read on the forward strand.
TTCCCTATCTACCGACTCGAGCTCTAGGGCTCGTTTGAAAAGACTTTCGAGCAACCCAGCCCCCCTTCTTCTAGCTGTTTACGCTGCCTGCTTGGATGCCTTCATTTAGCAGCAGAGCCCGTGGTACCTGAAATACTGGTTAGCGTTTCCGTGATAAGGTTCAACGCCACAAGAGCCTATGAGTATGCGTACAAGCTGGCGACATCTTTCCCCTACAGACCTACCGGCAGCGACGGAACGTTGCAGGCATTCCTCTGGATATGGAACGCGCTGAGCAGCATGGGTTACCAAGTGCTTGTCCAAGAGTTTGAGGTAACGATAGAGGAGCGTAAAATAGGAAGAAACATGTACGCAGTCCTTGCAGGAGACAAACCCGAGGCCATAGCTGTTTTAGCCAACTATGACATGGTTCCGATGAGCTTTCAAGCAGCCAGCGACACAGCGGAACATGTAGGGGTTCTGCTCGAGCTAGCACGCTCCATGAAAGAAAGCTCAACCAACCGCGGGGTTGTGTTCGCTTTTGTTGACTCGGAGGAGTGGGGGATGCAGGGAGCCAAGCACTTCGTCGAGAGATACGAAGGCCCGCTATTGAAAGCTGTTGTAGTAGCCGAAGACCTAACCGTAGGCAACCTCGTTTCAATATATCTAGAGTCTATGGGACAGTTCACCGGCTACTCTCCCCTCTGGCTTAGAAAGCTCTGCAGAGACGTGGGCAAGCATCTCAATGTAGATGTCGTAGACCCGAGCAGGGTTGAGGAATACGTCTACCGCGCGGTTGACATATCTTTCACAGACCAAGGCCCGGTAATTGCTAAGATGATTCAATCGGTCTAGGTCCCCAGCAAGAGAGACTCGCCGAAGCTTGTCAAAAGCCAGGTCCCGAAACCTTGAAAAAGTCTAGGATGACGAAGTCCGTCACTTTTGGGGCCGTCGTCATATTCCTATGGTTAGTTTTCCGAGCTTTACGGTTTCGCCGCGGGCCCGCCATTCTTCAAACTTTTGCTTAAGCTTCGAGTGAGCCCAAGCTTTTTAAACGATGCGCCGCATTTCCGGTTCGCGCAGACATAACAGCCGTCTACAGCGTCGAGCAAAAACAGCTCCCCGCGTCGAAAGCATGACGGGCAGATCTTTTTGTTGAAAAACGCGTCGACTACGCGGGTCAAAACAACATCCTCCATCAACGTTTTTCTCCTTCTTCTCCAGTCGTTAACCGTTTTGAAAAGGACTGGAGAAGAAGCGGGGGCGTGAACCAGGGCCGTGGTCTAGGGCAGGCGAAGCTTGACGACTTCGGCGAGCCGGTTGACTTTCCCGCGAAAGGCCTTCGATGCGTGGTCTGCAGCGAAGACCTCGACGGCGTGCAGTGGCATGGGTATGAGCATCCCGACGGAGTGTGGGTTGACGGTCGACCGATGTGGCTGTTTAAAACCTGCCCGGCCTGCGGCTATCAAAACAGCTTCGCAAAACTACTGCGGGGGAGTGGGCTATGAGTGAGATGGACACGGTCGCCGTCGAAGTCAAGGTTGATAAACGTTCGTTCCAGCTTCTCAAAGCCCTCGCGCTGCTCGACGGATTCGACGACGCGGCGGAGTGGCTGGGCATGCGTTTGAAAGACATCGTTGCAGCCGATTTGGATTATCTCGGCCTCGGAAACGTCTTCGACCGGCGGAAACACTCTGTCGCACGCCGCTCGTTCACAAGCTAAACTCCTAACCATTTTTTGTTTTCGCTTCCTCGAAAGCATGTCTAAGTTCTTTCCGCATCATGCCTCTCGCCATCTGTGTGAAGCTGCGGATGGCTTGCTGCAGAATCAGGACTTTTTCATCGATGGTTGGTTGACGGTTTAGCGTGAAGATGGCTGCGTTTTCATACAGGTCTTCGGCCGGCTGGTTTGGGCTTAACGCGTTCCAAACTGCTTCGAGGGCTTTCAACACGATTGTTTTCTCCTCAACCTGCTTCGACTCATAGTCTAAGTGAAGGACATGCTCGAATTTTCTCCATTCCTCCGCCAGCGCCTCGAGCGATGGTTTCAGGTATGATGCTGAAACGCCGACGTCGTGACCCATCAAAAGCATTAGAAACATCTGGTTCATGCCCGCGGTTGTTAGATATGTTTTGTAGCTTCGCCGCAGGCCGTGTAAAGTGTAGTTCCATCCCTTGCCGCTGCGGTCTCGTTTGAGAAGGCCGAGCCTGTTTAAAGCAGATTGGAAGCTGTTTCGAGCCTTGTTGCGGAGCAAAGGCTTTTTCGGATTATTGCGTGCGTGGAAGACGAAGTCGTCGGGGGAAAGCTTCTCCAGATGCTGTCGAAGTTTG
>JAWACZ010000034.1:0-15748 GCA_038896555.1 Candidatus Caldarchaeum sp.
GTCAGCGCGAGTATTCCGCCTACCAACGCTAGGAGAGCACCTATGATGAAGCCTCCCATCCCGAAGATGCTGATTATCGAGAAGGCTAGTATGAGCGCTCCCCATGTTTGGGCTTGGTTTGGACGGCTTTGAAGCATCAAGGCGCCGGCTATGACGACTATTCCCGAAACAAGACCTGTGAGCGAGAGGGCTGACCATGCCCAGGGCATCCACCAACCCATCATCATCCACGGGCCCATCATACCGCCCCAGTAAGCCATACCACCCCACATCATCCACGCGGTCAAGCCAAACAACCCTCCAGCCAGTATGAGCACGCCTCCGACCAAGGATAGGATGAAAGCTGCCGTCGGTTTTTCCGCCGCCGTCAACCACTACTCCTCCATCTCTATCTCTTGTATGAATTGGCCGTGCCAGCTGTGGTACCAGACTTGGCCAGTGAAGCCGTTTACGCTGAGCATCCCGTGAGTTCTTCCGCCGAGCTTGTAGTCCATGGTGTAGTAGCCGTAGAAAGTCGTCGGATGCTCTACTTCAACGTTTCCGCCGAACCGGTTGGACAGATAGTTTAACGCAATCTCCTTGGCTTGTTCAGGGCTTACCGGCATGTTGGCCGTGGGAGTGTTATACCATCCCATCATAGTGTAATGCATGCCGTACTTTGTGTTCCACATCATGTTAGGGCCCGGCTCTGGGTATACGTAGCCTGTGTGTGGGTTGACTAGGAGCTCGAAAGCCCCTATGCCTGTGTCGCGCTCGACGACTACGGCGTAGAAGTTGTACTGAAACTCCATAACCTCATGCAGCCTATAGTTTCCACCAAGGCCTGCGACATACCTTTGCAAAACATCGACCGCCTGCTGTACTGTGAGCCTCTGGCCCGTGGGTGCTGCCGGCCCTCCATACCAGCCGAAGCACGGACACTGGCCCATCATCCCGCCGTGCATCATGTTAGGATACCAGCCGTTGAACGGTGTTTGCCGCGGCATCGCACGATACTGCTGTGCACCCCACCATGGCGGCAGCGCATGGGCAGCCAGCAGACCCGCAGCCAGGACAGCCGTAGCCAACGCAGCCAACAAAAGAACCTGTTTGTTAACCATTTCTGGTCAGATACAAACCTCCTTGGAGCCGCTATAGGGTTTTCTTGAAACGGTCGTGAAACGGTCGAGACCGTTCAACAAGGTATAAAAGCGGGAATACGGCGGCGAGTAAACCCTTAAAACCAGCTCATCGCGTAAGTCTTCAGGTTGGTTTCTGGCCGTCCCGCGAAGTTTCTGATGGTTTTTTCGCTGGCGGCTGGAGCCGCGTTGCTGGCAACAGCTGTTCTCAGCGTTTGGCAGCACGATGTCGTCATGGGTGGGATGATGATGCAGATGATGGGCGGCGTTTTCCCCGGCATGATGCTGTGGATGGTAATCCCGATCATCATAGCTGCGGCGGTGCTCATGATACTTCCCGTAGCATTCTACATACTACTCGGAAGCCAAACAACAAGCATAACCGGGCTTACCGAAGAGGAGAAAGCGGTGGTTGACTACCTAACCCGTAACGGCGGAAGCTCTGAACAGAGGGCGATAGCTAAAACCTTAGGGTTTTCACGTCTAAAAACACATCGTCTCATAGCATCGCTGCGCCGCAGAAACGTTGTGGAAGTCGAGCCCCGCGGAAGAACAAACATAGTTAAACTTAAGAATTTTCAGAAAACCAGCTCTGAGGATCTTGTTTAAATCGGTTTAAGAGTGTTTTTGATGATGCGGAAATATTTTTCCGCAGCTTCTTTCCCTACCACGTGGAACTCGAACGGCTCTTCAAAACCAGCCCGCCAAAGCTGTGCAATAACCTCCGCAGGATTCAGGTCGGTGACGATCAGAACATCTACATCGCTAATCATAGAATGTTCCCCACGCGCAGCCGAGCCGAACAGATAGAGCTTCGAGTTCTCGTCCAGCCTATGCATAAAACTCTTCAACTCACACAGATATTTGTCAAGGTTTCTGAAGACCTCCTTTCTCCGTTTCGCTCTTTCAACCAGTATGCTGTCTGACAAAGCCTACGACCTCTTCATAAAACCTCATGTGACTGTTGGCCTCCTCCTTGGTGAATTCACGTGGAAAACACCGCGATGTGATGCAAACATCCTCGAGGGAAGAAAACTCAACAACTCGTTCTTCTGCAAACTTTTCAAAAACGCCCCTTTTGTCCAAGCATTCGCCCAACAGGATGAAGAGCCTCCTTAACGTATGGGTTTTGGTGAACTCAACACCGTTTTCGAGCAGCTTCGCCTTCAAAAACAGCTGCAGCGACTGCTCCAAGCTGAAAACAACCAAGTCGTAATCTCCTCGATACATGTGGAAATCAGCCGCAGCTCTAAACTTTTCAGACCTCCTTAAAAGGGCGAGAATTTCATCTTTTCGCAAGTTTTCAAGACAGAACGTCGCTGCAACAGCTATTATGTTTTTCACGGTTTACGACGTCAGCAGCTCGACTATCCTCAGCCAATCGTCCTCCGTCAAAGTTCCAAACCTTTTTTCGTAGAGGATTTCACCCGACGACGCTATTCCGAAAATCGTCTCCTGCGTTATGACTCTTAAGGCTACTAGGAATTCGAGGTTTGGATGCGTCACTATCCAGTCGCTGCTGGCGTTATGTTGTTCGAGGAACCTCTGGATTTTCACGGCTGTGTCGCCGGGGTCGAAGCTTGTGAGGAAGACAGTGACTTTATGCTGGAAATGTTTGTAAGCGTTGCTGAGGCTGGTGACGTTTTTGCTGCATGTGGGACACCATGTGGCGAAGAAAACCAGCAGGACAGGTTTTCCCCCTGAAAGAACTTCAGAGACCGTTATTTCCCGTCCATCAAGAGTCTTTAGCTTGATTTTGAAGGCGTCTGCAGCACTCTCCCTCCCGTGAGCCTCATGCCCCTTGTATGGGACTTCGAGAAAATTCTCAACTACTGCGTCCCATCCTACAACATCGCCGCCGTGCTTCCTAGCGAACTCGACGGCTGATGTAAACGATTTGAAAGCAATCAAGCCGTGACGCATGGGTGTAATGATGTCGGAGCCTTTGACGTACCAGGCTGAAGAAGCTTCAACGGCCCCGCCGCCGTCGAAGCTGTAAACCATTATCTTGTCGATTTTTGAGACTGGCCAGACTCCTTGAACAGATTGTATTACGCCCTTGAAGCTTAGGTAGTGTATTAGCATGCAGCCAACGTCGTCGTAGACAAGCCTTCTGCCGTCGACAATCATCTCAGCCGCAAACTCCAGCCTCTTAACCTCCATACCACAGTAGCTACATTTTCCCCCAAGGACCATGCTGCCTGCGTTTGATACAAATCGTCTGAACAGAAAATATGCTGCTGTCCCAGCTGCGAAGCCTATGGAATATAGAAAGGTCCTCCGTCTCATTCTACGGCCAGCCGACGACCTCAACTCTCCCCGTCATCCACGGATGCAACGTGCACATGTATTCGTAGACTCCCGGTGATGTGAACGTGTAGCTGACTCTCTGCCCAGGTTGTAGGATGTAGTCGAAGAGCCTCGCAGCGCTTGTAACAGTATGTTGTACAGTGTCTTCGTTCACCCATGCCACCGTGTTATTCACCCCTATGACCAGCCTGACGTACTGAGGGCTGAAAGTCATGCTGGTGTTTGAGCTGGAGCCCAAGGGGTTCGACACAACCACTTCAGCGACTGGAGCTGTCTGCGAAGGTGTTGTTGTCACAGTGGGTTTTGCCGGCGTAGTGGTAGTCTGTGTAGGTGTTGTTTGTAGGGTGGGCTGCTGCCTGGGTATGAAAAACAGCATGACGGCGGATAGCACGGCTATGCCCGCTAACAGTGCAAGAACATGGGCTTTTTTCAACGCTATTCCTCAATTATTATCAGCCCTATCATGCCGGCGTCGGCGTGGCTTACTACATGGCAGTGGAAGAGATACACGCCCGGCCTGTTGTAGACTAGGATGACTGTGTCAGCTGCTCCGGGGACTAGCGGGACAATCTGCGCTGGCCAGCTTCTTCCGCCGAGAACGTACTGGGAGCGGTGGTCGCCTACGTGGGCGTGGAAGCTGTGGTAAAGGTCTCCTATGTTGATTATGTGGAACCTCAGCCGTTCGCCGAGCTTAGCCTTGAAGACGGGCATGGATTTGTTGAAGATCTGAGCCACACCCTCTAAGCCTTTAAGCTGTGGGTAGATTGTGCTTTTTCCCGCGTAAACTTTCTCAAGCTCCGGCTCTCCGCCTGGAACACCCATCCCGTTCATGATATAGAAAGGCCTCTGCCCAGTTCCCACGATGGCTCCTCTGACAGCCGGCGTCTCAGCCATGAAGACGACGAAATTCCTCGACGGAGGCTCGTCTATCTCATCCACAATTATGGCTCCATACAGCCCCATCAGCATGTGGTCTACTATCCTAAGCCCGCCGTCAGCCGAGTGACAGTGGTAGTACCATATCCCAGCCTTTGAGGCCGGCCATTCATAGACCCATTCTCCCCCCGGAGGAATCATCGAGCCCTTGCCTACTCCCGTGATTATGTTGACTTGGCTGCCGTCATGTTTCAAGTCGTAGTAGGGTAGGTGGGGGTGAAGGCTGTGGGTTAGGTTGAGCTTGTTGACGGCTCTAATCCTTATGATGTCTCCGACCTTCGCGTAAAGCGTTGGACCCGGAATAGTGCCGTTGTATGTCCATGCATTCCATACAACTCCGGGAGCGAGCTCGATCTGAGCCGGCTCTATGAAGATTGTGTACTCGCGTATGTTTGACGGCTGGGCGGCTGCTTTGAAAAGGTTTGGAAAATACGTGGGCGCCCAGAAAATCGCCGTAGCATAGCCTAGAAGGAATCCGCCAGCTATCAGCCCTGCCAATATGTAGGCGGTTTTCATGTTGCTCCTGCTGGGCGGCGGAAATTTTAGGTTGAAGGGCTGCCAGGTCAAATACTTTAGGAAGCCCTAACATATTAGGCTCGGGTAACCATGCTTGAGCTTTCTCTGAAGGTTCAGCTTTCATGTCCTTGGATGAGCGAATTGAGGAAGCATGTCTCTAACTTCAGCATCATCAGCTGCAGGCCGGTCTACCGTGGAGGCGGTGCCAGCACTGTTGTAAGCTTCAGAAGCAATTTAGACCCTGCAGAGCTTCAGTCGCATATAAAGAAGCTGCCGTACATAGTTAAAGCAGAGTTTAGGAAGATAGGGAAAAACAACGGCATAGGAATTGTAAGCTCGTTGATGTGTCCATGCAGCAGAATAGGCATACCCAACACACATGTTTTGAAAATTTTAGTCGAAGACGTCTGGATGAATTTCCACATACTGTTACCCAGCAAACAAGAGCTCGAGGAAATGATGGAGAAAATCAAAGTAGCAGGCCTGAAACACAGGTTAGAAAAAGTGAGAGTGTTCAAAGCAGGCGCTTTTCTCACGCCCAGACAGGAGCAAGCTCTCGCGCACGCCTTTCTCAAAGGATACTTCGAATATCCCCGCCCGGCCTCCGTCAGCCAGTTGGCCAAGGATTTCGGAGTATCCACACCCACTTATGCAGAGCTTCTTAGAAGAGCGTTGTCAAAACTAGTGTTGAAATGGTTTTGGTGACGGGTTGCTTATGTTTTGCTGGATAAGGCGGGGTTCTCAACATTTAAATTAGGCTTATCTCACTATAATTTTGCGATAAGTGGGAAACCATGGTTAAGCACATACTCGTAACACTGTCGGACGAACAGTACAAGTGCGTATCATTTTTACGCAACAAGATGGGGTCCAGCGACGCCGAGGTACTCAGAAACATCTTCCTCTCATGGCTTGCTGAGAAAGCGATGATAGGGTGTTGGGAGACAGACAGAGCTGTAGAAGAGTTTCAGAAACGTTGGATAGAAAAGAAAGAATCAAAAACAACCGTGTGAAAGGACAGCAAACTCATGACTCCAAGCAGCGCCGCTGTCAGCAGCATAAAAGGAAAGGGGACAGCTGAGCTCATAGGATGGACGCCGCTGATTCGTTTAAAACTCTTCGAGAAACCGGGCGTAAAGATTTTCGCAAAATGCGAGATGTTCAACCCCAGTGGGTCTGTCAAGGACAGGCCAGCCCTCTACATAATTCTCGATGCTGTGCGGCGCGATAGGCTGGCTCCCGGCAAAACCCTCCTCGACGCCACATCGGGGAACACAGGCGTTGCCTACGCGATGCTCGCCGCCTCGATGGGTTACACGGTGAAGATGGTGGCGCCGTCTAACATCTCGAAGACGAAGCTGGCTAAGATGAAGCTTTTCGGAGCCAAGGTAGTGTTGACCGACGCTTTAGAAGGCATGGACGGAGCAATACGAAAAGCGTTGGAGATTTACGAGACGGAGCCCGACAAATACTTTTACGCAGACCAGTACAGCAACCCCGCCAACCCCAAAGCCCATTACCAGACCACAGGTCCTGAGATCTGGTCGCAGACGGATGGGAAAATTACCCATTTTGTCGCAGGAGTAGGCACTTCAGGGACGCTGCTGGGGACAGCCCTCTTCCTCAAAGAAAGAAACCCAAGCATCAAGGTTGTTGAGGTGCAGCCTGAGAACGAGTTCCACGGCATCGAGGGGCTTAAATACATGGCCGCAGCGCTGCGCCCACCCCTCTACAGGGAGGACGTAGCCGACGAACGCTTCTTCATAAAAACCGAGGAAGCCGTTGAGACGACGAGAAAGCTTCGTATGTTGGGAGGTGTTGCGGCAGGCGTCTCCAGCGGAGCGGCTTTAGCCGCCGCCTTGAAGCTTAGCGACGAAATCGACGAGGGAGTTGTCGTCGTAATCTTGCCCGACGGCATCGCCGACCATCTTGAGGAAAGGATGGCCAGCCCATGAAACTCGTCATTAAACGCGAGGTTTTAGACACCATTCTGGCGAGATGCGTCGAAGGATATCCGTACGAGACAGCGGGCCTCATGCTCGGCTACAGCGGCAACAGAAAAGTGGTCGACTCCCTTCCCACGGCCAACATCCACGAAGGCGACAGGAGAGTCAGGTACAGGATAGACCCGATGGAGTACTATAGAGCTGAAAAAACAGCGGAAGAACGTGGGCTTCAGGTCGTAGGCGTCTACCACTCCCATCCAGACGTCGCAGCCCGTCCATCAGCGTACGACCTTGAATACGCCCTCCCCGGCTGGTCATACCTGATTGTATCGGTCACGAAAGGTAAGGTCCTAGACTACGCCAGCTGGCATGTCGTCGACAGAAAAGGCTTCAAAGAGTATCTTAGGGAAGATTTAGCATTAGTTAACTCTGCCAAACCCGAATAAATGTGTTTAGCGGCCAAACACACGTATAAATATAACGCCTTAAATATTTTTAGGAGCGTATGCCTGTAAAGGTCTATCTCCCTACACCGTTGCGCCAGTACGCCGACGGCCGTGACATGGTGGAGGTTGAAGGCTTGACCGTTGGGGAGGTGTTAAACAAGCTGGTCCAGCGGTTCACAGCCCTACAGAAGCATCTATTCACCGAAACAGGATCTGTTAGAAGCTTTGTCAACGTGTTCCTGAACGACGAGGACATCCGCTATCTTGATGGAATGCAGACGAAAATAAAGGACGGTGACGTCATATACATCATCCCCTCTATTGCCGGCGGCCTGAGCATAGCCCAGCCCTCTTCGGTTACCCGGAGGCTTGGCAGGACTATGAAAGAACACGGCCGCATCACCGTGCCCGTAAAGCTTTTAAAAAAGGCTAAGAAGAAAGAGGTTGCGCTCATAATAGATGACGTGAAATATGTCTTCGAGCCCGACAAGTATGGGAGAATCTACATCCCTCCCACGCTCCGCGATAAGCTGGCCAACATGTCGGCCTTCGAATTCTCCCTCGTAGACGGCGAGCTGCTGCTGAAGTTCAGAAGGTTTTAAAACAACTTATACACTGCCTCACCATGCCGAAGTACGTAATTACTCTGAATGCTGATGACGTGGAGGTTTCATGCGAGGCTGCGTCGAAGGATGAGGCTTTAGCCCATTTTGACGAATTGATGCAGCTGTACAGGACTGTTTTGGACAGAATTAGAACTGAGCCGCGGATGAAAGTCTCTAAGCGAAGGGGAAGGTCTGAGGCTGTTGAGGTCTTGAAAATCCTAGAGGAAAAGCTGATCCCCTCTTCTTTCTTCAGCCAGCCAAGGTCAACGGCAGAGGTGAGGGAAAAGATAGCCGAGCTTGAAGGTATCAGGTTCCAGAGCAGGAAGGTCAGCCAAGCCCTTGGAATACTCTTCGAGAAGAACGTTCTCTCCCGAATTGGTTTAAAAGGAGATTATAAATATTATCTGAAGAAATAGGTTGCAGGCGATGAACGTCGCGGCAGCTTTCAAGACGTATTTCCTGCTGACTAAGCCTAACGTGTGGTGGCTGTTGGCTTTCACAGGAGCTACGGGGGTGTTAGCTGCCGCAAACGGCTTCCCTGAACCAGTTCTGTTCACGAAGGCGGTGGTGGCGATAACGTTGGGCGTCGCGGGAACGGAGGCTGTTTCAAACTATTTGGAGAGGTCGCTTGACGCTGTGATGAAGAGAACGTCCCGCAGGGTTTTGCCGCAGGGGCTTATCAAGCCCGCTTGGAAGGCCTTGGCTTTCGGCATGGTTTTGATGGCTTTATCGCTTCTTCTCGCTTTCTCAATCAACTGGATGGCTTTCTTCTTCATGGCTACGGGAATGCTCGACTACTTGGTTGTGTATGTTTTGTGGGCGAAGAAAAGGACGCCGTTGAACATCATCTTAGGAAGCTATGCGGGAGGCGCGCCTTTGATGGCTGGCTACACCTCTGTAAGCTTCTGGCCCACGCCGGAGGCCTGGATACTTGCGGCTCTGATCGTTCTCTGGATACCGCCCCATATATGGAGCCTTGCCCTAATCTATAAAGAGGACTACAGCAGGGCCCACGTTCCCATGCTTCCGGTCGTGACCTCGGAGGCTACAGCCATACGTTGCATAGCCTCCACGACCGTAATCTCGGTTTTGTTCACTTTTCTTCTCTACTTTCTCTACCCTGAAAAATATGGGATTATTTATCTGATGGCGGCGGGGTTGAGCGGTGCTGCTTTGATTCTTCCTTCGCTGGCGTTGATGGTAACTCCTTCGAAAAGAACCGCGTACATGTTGTTCAAGCTTACAAGCCCTCAGCTTCTCATTATAATGCTTGCGGTTATCGTCGAGAATCTTGTCTAGGCTTCCTTTCTCCCGTAACCGCCGCCTCCCGCGGTGCGTATTACCAGCGTGTCGCCGGGCTCAAGTACTGTAACGTCTTTAGACCTCAGCTTGACAATTTCGCCGCTTGACTTCACGAAGTATTCGCTCGCCGCGCCTTCCCCGCCACCCATCAGCCCCCACGGCCTGTGACGAGACCTCTCGCCCATGACGGCCACACGTATTCTCGCAAGCGCTGTGAAGCTTCTCTCTATTCCCATGCCGCCACGCCACCGCCCCTCCCCGCCGCTGCCCTCCCTCAGCATATAAGACCGAAACCTAACTGGATAGTAGTGCTCTATGACCTCAATAGGCGTGTTGAGGGTGTTTGTCATGTGGCAGTGTATACCGTCGACTCCGTCCATTCCAGGCCTCGCACCCCCTCCCCCGCCTATGGTTTCGTAGAAAGCCCAGGTCCGTCCTGTCTCTGGGTAAACTCCTCCCATCATCAAGTTGTTCATGCTGCCGTTGCTTGCCGCTGGAACTCTGTCAGGCATGGCTTGCGACAGGGCTTTATAGAGGACGTCCACGATACGCTGGCTGGTCTCTAGGTTGCCCGCCGCCACTGGAGCCGGCTTCACAGGGTTTACTAAAGTGCCGGATGGTGCGTGGATTGAGATTGTTCTGAGAAAGCCGTCGTTGATCAAGATGTCGCTACTTAGAAGCGTCCGCAACGTGTAGGTTGTCGCCGCTGTTGTGACGCCGAGAACGGCGTTCAACGGTTTGTCGACCTGCTTGTCTGTGCCGTCAAAATTCACGCGGAAACCGTCAGCCTCCATCTCAACTTCAGCGTGGATGACAAGGTCTCTGTCATCAAGCTCGAGGAAATCTTCTGCAGCGCATTTTGTATTCGGCATTTCAGATATCTCCGACAGCACGGCTCTGTTTGTCCGCTGGAGAATCTCTTCGACAGCTTCTGTGAACACAGGCAGCGAAACCTTGTCAACCATCTCCAACATTTTTCTTTCACCCATCAAATTGGCTGCTATCTGCGCACGTAGGTCGCCTGCTGTGACTTCAGGCATGCGTGTGTTGGCTTTGATTATCTCGACAACGTCTTCAACAAGCTTGTTTCTCTCCATGAGCTTGACAGGCGGTAGCACAAGCCCTTCCTGCCAGAGCGTCTCAGCCCTTATCGTGATGCTTGACGGGTCTATGCCGCCTACATCCACTTGATGGGCTTTGTTGGCTACGTATGCTATCAGCCTCCCATGATAGAAAACAGGCCTAACCGTCATCACGTCGTTCAGATGTGTTCCAGCTATGTATGGGTCGTTTAAAACATACATGTCTCCCTCCGAGACCTCAACTCCTTTCTCCTCAAGATATCTTAGAGTGTTACGTAGTCCTAGGGGTAGAGACCCGATGTGAACTGGTATGTGTTCGGCTTGGCCGATGAGCCTGCCTGAAGCGTCCAGTATTGCGCAGCTGTGGTCTGCTCTCTCCCTGATGTTGGGCGAGTAAGCAGACTTGCGCAAAGCCACCCCCATCTCTTCCGAGATGTATATCAGACTGTGTTTAACAAGTTCTACTTCAAGCTTCATCTCTTCGACATCACCATGCAGCCTGTATCGTCTACTCTAAGCCTCCAGCCAGGAGGCACAACAGTAGTCGAGTCATACTCCTCAATTATCGCAGGCCCCTCCAGCGAAAAACCTGCTGGAAGAGATTTTCTAGCGTAGACCGGAGTGTCCAGCCATTCTTCTCCGAAGTATACCTTTCTTTCAGCTGGTTTTGGGCTGTCTCCATCCTGTCTGGGCTTTGGCAGGCTGGGCTTTGCCCTAGGTATGATGACGCTCAGCCTCGCCGCCGTAACCTCAACGTTTTCCCCGCCATGCTTAAACCCGTAAACAGCTTCATGCAGGTTTTCGAACCTGTTTATTGTTTCAGCGGCTTTCAACGGTTTGCCAGCCCCGACTTCCAGCTCATGGCCCTGACCGTAGTAGCGCATGTCCAAGCTTCTCAGGACAACAGCAGAATCTGTCTTCAGGCCTTTGCCGCCGATATGCTGGCGCATGTCCAAGCTTCTCAGGACAACAGCAGAATCTGTCTTCAGGCCTTTGCCGCCGATATGCTGTAACGCCTCTATCTCCATCTCGGCGAAAACTTTCTCAAAGTATTCCTCGCTGTCTGCTGAGAGAGTCTTTATGAAGCCTCTCACGAAGGTGTAGCGAAAGTCTGTCATCAGCAGCCCAAGCGAGGTGAAAAGGCCTGGGTGAGGTGGGGTGATGACGGTGGACATGCCTATCTGCTGGGCCAGCTCAGCCGCATGCATGGGTCCAGCTCCTCCGAAAGCCATCAAGACAAAGTCGCTCGGGTTGTAGCCTCTCTCAAGGCTTACAAGATGCACCGCTCTTGCCATGTGAAGGTTGACCAAGGCCAGCGCAGCCGCCGCCGTCTCCGTGACGTCAGCACCTATCTTATCGCCTACGCTGTTCAAAGCCATAGCGGCCAGGTCTTTTCTAAGCTTGAACTCGCCGCCAAGCAGGCTTTCAAGTCTACCGAGCGAAAGGTTTGCATCCGTGATCGTTGGCATGGTTCCGCCGAGCCCGTAGCAAGCCGGCCCCGGCCCCGCTCCCGCGCTCATGGGCCCGACTTTCAGCCCTCCCGCCTCGTCAACGTCTATTATTGTGCCGCCGCCGGCGCTGACCTCTGCGAGGTCGACCGAGGGGTATCTCACAGGGTATCCGCTTCCCTTTACAAACCTTCCCATGTGAACCCTGCCGCCGACCTCAATCTCCGGAACATACAACGGCTGTCCGTTTACTACGGTGCCTGCCTTTGCCGTCGTACCTCCCATGTCGAGGCTTATCACATTCAATACTCCAAGTCGTCGTGCAAGCTCTGCAGCTCCTATGACCCCTGCAGCAGGCCCTGACTCGATACATGCAACAGGCTTTTCCATAGATTCTTTGACATCTACTAGGCCGCCTGAAGAGCTCATTATCTCTACCGACGCCTTCACTCCCATCTCCTCAACCAAGTTGATAACCTCGTTAAAGTATCGGGAGACGACAGGCTTCAGTAATGCGTTGACAACGGTGGTGCTTGTCCTTTCATACTCCCTATGCTCTGGGTCTACCTCATGTGAAGCGCTGACAGGAAGTCTGAGCCTCTTCTGGAGATGTTCCTTTGCTTTTTTCTCATTGGAAGGGTTGATGTAGCTGTTTAGAAAAGAGACCGCTACAGTATCAACCTTTTCTCGGGAAAGCTTCTCCGCAATTTCATCCAACTGCTCCACGCTCACTTCTTTAACGCACAGACCGCGGCTGTCAACTCTTTCGTCAACCTCCAGCCTCAGCTGTCTTGGAACAAGCGGCCTAGGCCTTGAGTAGAATATGTTGTATAGCTCGGGCCTGTTCTGCCGACCTATCTCCAGCACATCGCGGAAGCCCTTGGTTGTCACCAACGCCGTCTTAGGTATTTCAAGCCCCAGCTGCCCTCTCAACAGGTTCGTCCCAATAGTGTTGACATGGATTATGGTCTTGACTTCTGACGACCCTAGCGAATACTTGCCCAACAGGCTTTTCAGAGAGCTGATAAAGCCCTCCTCAGGGTTCCGGGGTGTGCTCCTAACCTTCACAGCGTAAACCGCATCAGTATCCTCATCAAAGGCGACGAGGTCTGTAAACGTGCCCCCCACGTCAACGGCGACGTGAAGCATTCCTTAACTCAGCACAATAACCATCATTTAAACAATATTTGCCGGTTTTCATGACAGAACCATGATGTACAGGGTGGGGGTTATCATTCCGTCGTCCAACACGACGATGGAGTATGAGTTTAACCGTGCGCTTCAAGGTGTTGCGACGGTGCATGCCGCACGGGTTTGGCTGGAGCGGGTGGAGGTTGATGAGCTGAGGAAAATCGAGAGCGAACCTGTCAGAGAAGCTAGGAAGCTTGCCACTGCAGCGGTTGACGTTATAGCTTTCGGATGCACCAGCGGCAGCTTCGTAGGAGGCTGGGAGCAGTATGCCCAAATAGAGAAGGAGATCAAGACGTCAACGGGTTTGGAATGCGTCGCCACGTCCGGCGCCGTGCTCAGAGCTTTAAAACATTTAGGCTTTAGGAAAATATGCCTTGTAACACCCTACACATCCGACATAACTTCTCTAGAAGCTGCTTTCCTGAGAGGGCATGGCTTCGAGGTTGTATGCAGTTATCATGCATCGTTTGTCGACAACAGGGAGATTGGAAGGATAAGGGATGAGGAGGTTGTGGAATGGGTTGGGAAAACAAGCTACCGCGAGGCAGACACGATATTCATAAGCTGCACAAACCTCAGAACCTTCAACGCCATCAAACACATAGAAGAGATGGCTGGAAAACCTGTTGTTTCCAGCAACTCCTCAACCCTGTGGAATGTGTTGAACGTGCTTGGATGCGTTGTTGAAAAACCTGAGCTAGGCCGTCTGTTTAGCCGTTAGCCGCCTATTGTATGCATGGGTCTTATACGAGGCTCAACCTTGCCGGTTTTTATCAACGTCTCAACGCCTGCGAACTTTTTCCTGAAAGACCTTCTGATGAACTCTGCTATCTCCTCGTCTGATGCACCTGCTCTGAGCAAGCTTTTCACATCGTACTCGTCCCTGCTGAAAAGACATGGCACTATCTTTCCGTCAGCCGACAACCTTATCCTGTCGCAGTCGCCGCAGAACGGCTGGGTCATCGACGTGATGATGTTGACCATGCCCTTTCCCCCGTCTTTGAACCTGTAGCCGACTGACGTGCTTCCGGGCTCGCGCGGCAACCTCTCCAGCTCAAACCTCTCCTGGATCCGTGAGATTATCTCGGCGCCGCTGACAAGCTTCTCAGAACTCCACATATGTCTTCCGTCGAAGGGCATGTATTCGATGAACCTTATCACAAGCCCGGATTTACGGCCAAGCTCTACGAAATCGAGTATTTCGTCTTCGTTGCAGCCGCGTGTTATGACGCAGTTTATTTTCACTGGTTTAAGCCCGACCTCCTGAGCTGTTTTTATTCCTTCAAGAACCCTGTTGAAAACATCCTTCTTGCCTACTATCTCTTCAAACTTCTCGGGCTTTAGGCTGTGGAGGCTTACGGTTACGCTGTCGAGCCCCGCCTCCTTGAGCGATGCGGCTTTCTCGGCGAGGAAGTAGCCGTTCGTAGTCATTGAGATGTTTTCGACGCCTGGGATGTTCCCGAACATCTTAATCCCTTTTTCTATGTCCCGTCTCATCAACGGCTCGCCGCCGCTGAGCCTTATCTTAGTCACTCCCATGGAAACAAGAATCCTGACAATCCTCGCCATTTCCTCGTATGTCAGAATCTCCCGGTAAGGTATCCACACAGGGTTAAGCGGCATGCAGAAATCGCATCTGAAGTTACATCTGTCGGTGACAGAAAGCCTGAGTTTCCGTGCAACACGGCCGAAGCCGTCGACCAGCTGCAAACCTAACACAACTAAAGTCAAACGAGGTTAATAAGCATGAAACATGCACACACAATAAGTTCGGCGACCAGGCCTGCTCTATCGACTCTGGTTGCCTTTTTTAACGCCGTCGGAGCGTTTTTGTATTTTTGGGGATGGCTGTGGACAATTATATATCTAGAAACCTTAATTATTTGTTAAGCTTACTGTCTGATATGACGTGGCCTGCTAGATGGGCTGGCGAGAGGTTTGCAAGCCTTTACGCCCTTTTCGGCCGAGGGGTTTTCGTCTTCGACGAATTATGCAGCAGGCTTTCCATAGGCAGCGGAAGGGCCCATGTCCTTCTAACCGTGTTAAGAAAGTCGGGGGCTTTGATAGATTTTCGGAGAACACGTCCCCGGCTCTACAGGCTTCTCGACCCGAGAAGCTTCATGCTAGTCGCTTCAGGCATGGTGAGCAAGCCTTCCAACATCCAAGGCGAATATGTACAGCTCGTCTACGACGTTCTACGTGCTCTGAAGGAGTCTTGGAAGCCTTCGTCCACTGCTCTCTACGGCTCCGTGGCGAGACATTCAGCCACCCCGTTGAGCGACGTGGACCTTTTAGTCATCTCTGACAGGTTCAGCGGCAGTCTATCTTCACGCATAGACATGTTGCTGGAGATCGAGCGTGACGTAGACGTCAAGTCTGAACTAAGTTTCCTCAAGACGCACGGCATACACACCAAGCTGAGCTTCTATCCTTTAAAGAAAAGCGAGGCAGAAAGACTGCCCCTCCTTTTCCTAGACATGGTGTACGACGCAGCCATACTGTTGGACGACGGTTTTCTCCGCAGCCTGTTTTCGCAGATAAGGTCTAGGCTGGAGATGATGGGGGCTAAACGTCATGTGTCAAAGCGTGATACCTGGTACTGGGACCTGGGTCCAGCAGCTACGGAGGCGTCTATGCTCTGAACCTGGCTAAAATCGCGAAGGCATACGTCAGGCAGGCTGGCGACAGGCTGGACGACGCTAAGAGAGCTCTTGAAAGAGGAAACTATCCCTACACATTAAGGCTCTCGCAAGAATGTGTTGAGCTATGTCTGAAAGCGGCGTTGAAAACCATCGGCGTCGAATACCCCAAAACCCATGACGTGTCAGATGTTTTACTAGAATACAGG
>JAWACZ010000035.1:0-15098 GCA_038896555.1 Candidatus Caldarchaeum sp.
AGAGCCTTCATCTCTTCAGAACAACCGTAAACCACGTGTATCAGAGAGTTTGGTTCGACAACGGCATACATGTTGGCCGAGTCTCCCGTCGCAAGGTATATCGTTTTGCCTAAATACGTTGTAGCGAAGTCTTGTTCACGGACGATGGCTATTGAATAGAGCATGGTGTTCAGTCTTTTCAAGTCGTCGGAAGTGAAGAGACGTGGCGTTGAGCGACATCAGGTTCTCGCCTGCGTAGATGACAGGTCTGATGTAAACATTCGACGTGAACCTATTTTCCCTGATAGTTCTTACGACGGCTTGTTCAAGGTTTTCGACTGTGTAGGGGTTTTTGAGCATCAGTATTTTGGCGGAGTCAACCAGCCTCTTGAGGTGCTCCCTGAGCCTGAAGACGTATAACTCGTTATCGTGGTAATAGCCTCTGATGCCTTCGAAGACCGCTGACCCATAATGTAGAGCGTTTACGGTCACATGCACTTTGGCGTTCTCCCATGGAACCAGCTCCCCATCCATCCATACGGCGTTCAAGCCGATGGTCTTTCTCCGAGCTTGTTTTTAACGGTTTTGTGTTAAAGGGCCTTGAGAACATGTTCGAGAAAATGCGGCTCGGGCAACGCGCCCTCAAAAGATACTTTGTCGTTTATCACCACCTTAGGCACAGCCATCACATCATATTTGGTGGCTAGGTGGGGAAACTCTATGACTTCAACCATGTCTGCTGTTATCAGGTTGTTTTCTATGGCCATTTGATGGGCTGTCCTAACTGCCCTGGGGCAGTACGGGCATGTTGGCGTAACGAAAACCTGTATGTGAACAGGCTTGTCTATCTTACTCACCCTGTCCCGGACAGCGGGAGAAAGCCTAGAATAGCCTTTGCTGACGTCTATCAAATCCTCGATTAGGGTTATGAACTCGTATCCAGCCGGCAGCCCGAAAAACCTCACGTTATACTCCCTTTCCCCGTGAAGCAACAACGCTGGTATCTTGTCGACGCCCCATTTTTCAGCCAGTTTAGCGTCTTTTTCGAAATCGTAAACGTTTAGCTTAATTTTTCCGTCAGCCAGTTCCTGCAGCTCCCCCGCCAGCTCCCTCATCTCCCTGCAGTACTGGCATTCAAACTCCTGCGTAAACACGTTCATCGTCACAGGTTTTTCCAGCTTTCCCTCTAACCTGCTTCGGACAGCTTTCCTGTCATGCTCGTGGAGAACGGGCACAAAACTGCCTGTGAAATAGTATCAAATAAAGCTTTGCTGAGGAGACACGCTGTCAAAATGAATCGTTCATGCACAATGGTAATATGATGGCACAGTACCTGTTCCGCCCAGATGGTCGGAGTTAGAGTCGCGGTTTTGGCTGTGGCTGTGATAATTGTGGCGGCTGTGGCCGTGCTGTTGCTGATGCCTGCTCCGCCACCGACAACTGAAGCGACGACCACGCAGTTAACCTCACCGCAGACAAATATAGTGTCGTTAACACTCTACTTGAATGACTACGGTTTCAACGCTTCGAAGGGAGGGCCTAAAATAACAGTATTCGTCGGTGACACAATAAGGATTAGGCTTATCGGCAACAGCTCAGGGCCTGCGGTGCATGATTTTGTGCTCGACGACAAAAGCCCGTCACCCTATAATGTCAAGTCCGACAGGCTGAGAAGAGGCCAAGAGCAGGTGATAGAATTTTTAGCCAACGTGGCAGGGGTTTACAAATACTATTGCAGCGTGGCACCGCCTGCTGGGCCCAGCCATAGGGAGAGAGGCCAGGAGGCCGTCATAGAAATAATGCCGAGAGGATGAGATTGAGAAGCCCCGTAACCTCAGCCGCCCTAACCCTCTCTGTCATATTTTCAGCTGTTCTGCTGTTAACGGACGCTGAGTTATGGGCTTCCGCACCGCATCATGGATACGGGCTGGCCGGGCTCGCTATAGCAGACATGGCGATTTTGACGGTGTTGCAGACTGGCCGAATAGCTAGCCCGAGGAAAATCGTCATGGTGTGGGGTTTGGCGAAGTTTGTGGTTTTTCTCGGCGATGTGTTGACGGCGCCCGAGTTCGGAATAACCTACGGCGAGTTCGCATCGTATCTATTCAGCTTATGGGCTTACGACGGCCTTCTCATATCCCAGGTATTGATAATTGCAGGACCATACTTGGACAGGCTGTGGGCTGGAAAATGATCAGTCTTTCCCAGCTATTTCGGACATAAACGTTTCAACCCCGTCGTTTAGCTCCAACCCGACTGTGTTGAAGGAATCTCTTAAAGCCGCTAGAGTTGGCACCAGGTATCTGGTGCTGGCCGTAACGCACATGTGGCCGATCCTCAAAATTTTTCCGTGAAGAGCTGCGATGCCGCCTCCTATCATTATCCTGTGCTTCTTAAGCATCGTCTGCGATATTTTCCCGGCGTCTTTCCAGACGGCTGCAGGAAGCTGTATCGCCGTGACGGTGGGCGAGGCAACGGCCTCTGATGGAAGTGTTTCAAGACCCATGGCCCTGACCGACCTCCTGAACGCAGCGGCCACACGCAGATGACGCTGATATCTGTTCTCAAGCCCCTCCTCAAGCGCCGCCTGCGCAGCTGCTTTGAAGCATAGGACGGCGTGGGGGCTTATTGTCGTCGGGTATGGATGTCCTATGCCTTTCCACTCATCAATGTAACGCCGCCAAACGTTCAGGTTCGTGAAGAATGAAGCGGGCTTTGTCCTTCTGTTTCGGAGTTTATCCCATGCTCTGCCGCTCACCGCTACGGGAACCGTTCCAGGTATGCTTCCGAGGCATTTGTTTGCGTATCCGACACAGTAGTCTATTCCCCAGCCATCGAAATCTAGGTCAACCCCGCCGTAGGATGATATGGCGTCCAGAATAAACAACACATCTCTCTCGTTTGCCACCTTCGCATACTCTCTGACGGGGTTGACTACACCCGTCGAAGTCTCGTTCTGAACGGCGAGAACAGCCTTAGCGTCGGCGTTGGCCTTTAACACCTCATCAAGCTTGTCGGGAGACACCGTCTCACCCTCCCTCGCGTTGACCCTCACAACGTTAACGCCGACATGGTCTCCTATCTCCGCAAGCCTCTCGCTGAAAAACCCGTTTACAACTGCAACCGCTTTCTCACCTGGCTCTAGCAGGCTGATGACGCCTGTTTCGAGGGCGACGGTCCCAGGCGTAGGCATCATGAACACCTCGCTGTTTGTTTTGAAGATCGACGCAGCAAGCTTCAAGGCTTCCTCATACACGGGAAGCCAGTCGGGGCCGTAATGAGCCACTATCGGTGTGGAAAGCACTCTCTGCACCGCAGGATGCAGCTCAGTTGGTCCAGGAATCATCAGAACAACCCGCTCACCGAAGAGATTCGTGTTCACCGCCACGTAACTGCACGAAACTGCTAAGTAAAAAAGGTGTCTTACGCGACCGCTTCTTTTTATACTTGAATGTTGAACTGACGTGGGATGGTGGAAAGGCTTTCCACGGGCGTCGAAGGAATAGATAAGCTGCTGCAGGGAGGCATCCCAAGAGGCTTCTTCGTAGCTGTCACAGGCGAGCCCGGCTGTGGAAAAACAATCCTGTCGATACATTTCATAGCTAAAGGGATTGAAGAGGGAGACAAGTGCGTGTACGTGACGACTGAAGAGTCGCGCAGCTCAATTGTCACTCAAGCCCAGATGCTCGGAATGAACTTGAAAAAGCCAATGGAAGAGAATAGGCTGATTATCATCGATGCGTTGATGGGCTTGGATGAACGCTGGTCGCTGAAGGCGTTGGACATCGAACAACTGTTGGAAATGGTGATATCCGCTAAGAAGGAGCTGGGCTATGGCAGGGCCAGGCTTGTCGTCGACTCGATGTCCGCCTTTTGGCTTGACAGGCCAGTGATGGCGAGACGTCTAAGCTACACCGTCAAAAAAGTTTTGGCAAAATGGGATTTCACAACGCTTGCGGTCAGCCAATACGCGATAACAACGTCCGAAGCGTTTGGATGGGGGATAGAACATGTTGCCGACGGGATAATAAGGTTCAGGAGAATCATCAGAAACGGCGTCCTCCAAAGATATGTTCTCATCGAGAAAATGAGACAAACAAACCACAGCACGGTGATACACGGCATCGAAATAATTCCGGATAAGGGGCTTGTCGTCAAAAGCCCCGCTCACATAACACGTGAAGATTTCGCGCTTCCACTTGAGGTGACGAGGAAGATAATGTCCGCGAAAAAGAAGAAAGAGGAGGAGGTTCAATAGAAATGGCCGTCGACGACCTCGTGCTTAGACATTATTCGAACACCGAAGTTTTGCATGAGATAGCGAGATTTTCCGCAGGTCGCTGGGTAGCGGTTTTCAGCGCCGACGGAATGCACAGGTACCATCAGAACACGCGAAGATTTCTTAGAATAGAGACCGTCTCAGATGTTGAGATGATTCTCAGACAGCTAAAACCACGTTCATTCTACGCAACGATCCACAGATACGTTTGGGGCGCAGGCTATCCTTTGAGGATAGTTTCGACGATGGCTTCATGGGACATCGACCTTTTGCCGTCGTCAAGCTGGACGAACGCAATACAGGCTGCTGAAGAAATAATCATGGAGCTTAACAGGCTTGGCATCTGCAAGTCGATAATAGTCAAGTGGAGCGGCGAGGGAGTCCACATCCACGTGAACGACAAAGCATTCAGCCAAGAGCTGCTAGCGAGAATACCGCCGATGGACGCAGCCTACGCCTTGACCGAGTACGTGTTAAAGCGCGTTGGTAGGAGGCCGCACGTTTTGATAGAAAACAAGGTAGACTCTGCTAGAGTCTTCACAAGCCCTCTCTCCCTGCATAAAGCGCTGGACAGAGTGTGCGTATGCATAGACCCGAGCAGCTTGGATTCTTTCAGCATAGATGATACGCGTCCCGGTTTTTACAGGCATTTCAAAGGCTGGGACAAACACGAGTATGGCGAGGCTGACGCCGCTGTCGAAAAAGCTTTCGAAATCGTCGGCGGCTACACAGTACGAGGCAAAAGGCGGAGAAAGCCCTCGGTGGAGGAAATCGTCAGAAGTTTTCATGCCAAGTTTGGACATGGCGATGCTCCTACAGGTTAAGCTTCAGGTTCACGAAGTCTGCGAGAACATGGTTTCTTACTTCGATGACGACCTTCTTGACGCCTTCACAACGGCTGGCAAGGGTTTTAGCTGCTTCGGCATAAGTTATGATGTTGGGCGAATGCGGGTCTTTGCACATGAGAGTTATGCGGACAACCCCGTCTCCCAAGTCTTGCACGTCTACGACCGAGTCGATGAACAGGGCTGGCGCCCCTGAGACAGGGTCCCTAAGCTTCTTCAAAACATTCAAGACCCTGTCGGCCAGGTCCGTCATCCAACTCAGCATAAACCTGCAAGCAATTAAGGTTATTATCAGGTTTTAGAAACATCCACCATGGTCTCCAAGATAGAGCAAGCAGTCGAACACTTGACTAAAGTCGAGAACAAACTGGATGAACTGTACGAAATAGCGAAATTCTACAGAAAGGAGCTTATAGACCTGGCTTCAAAGGAAGCGGAGAAGCTCAAGGCTCGGATTCTAGAGCAAGCTAAGGCGAACGAGGACAGGCTGTACTCCGAGGAGGTTTCGATGGCAGAGGAAGCCGCCAAGGAGATATTGGCAAAGGGGGTGTGGGAGGCGAACGCGGTGCGTAAAAAGGCGGACGAAATGCGTGCTGAAGCTGAAAAGCTTGTGTTGGACGCTATCCTCAGGGGAAAATAACGTTATAGACAGGCTGTCCAGTCATTCTACGCCTTGGTGAAGCTGACGGGAGACCCTGTTTACGCTGTCGCCAAAGCATATGCGCTGAGGTCGCAGCTTCTGCCGTTCCCAGTCATAGAAGAGCTGGCCGACTCCAAAAGCTTGACAGAGTTTGTGGAACGGCTGAGAGCCTCTCCCTACGGACCTTATCTAGGCCAGCTGCAGAAACCATACACGGCCATAGAGCTGGAGAAAGCTTTCTGGAGACATTTTATAACGGAACATCACAGCCTTGCTGAGACGTCTCTCACACCTCAACTGCTAAGACAATATTTCATGCGTTATGTGTATTCTAACGTTAAAACCATTCTCAAGGGAAAGGCGTTGGGGAAGCCGGTCGACGATATCATGAAATCGATAGACCTGTATGCCGAAACCTTACTCGGGGTTAGAGACCAAGCTCTTCGGGCGCTGGGGGCGAAAACCCTGACGGAAGCCGTCAAAGAATTTACGAAGACGGAGCTAGCCTCAGCTGTGTCAACAGCCATTAATTTGTGGGAGACGAAGAGAGACTACTCAGCCGTCGACGCGGTCGTTGACAAAATGTATTTGGAAGGTCTTCTCCATGCATACAGGGAAACTCCAGCTTCACAGAGGAAGGAGATGACGCCGTTTGTTTCCATGGATGTGGACGGCTACGCTTTGACGACTGTCTTGAGGTCGAGGGTTTGGGGCCTTATGCCAGTTCAGGCCAAGGACTTCCTCCCGTCGCAGACCATCATGATAGGCCGAGAGGCTTTAGACATCCTTCTGACGGCTGAAGACCTAGGGAAAGCCCTGGAAGACCTGCCGAAGCCCGAGTTCCTCTCCAAAATAAGCCTCGAAGGTTCTCCGTCGACGCTGGCTGCGCAGATCGAGGAAAACGTTAAAAGGAATAAGCTACGGTATGCCAGCAAAAGCTTCTACAAAATACCGTTTAACCAGACAGTCCTCATTTCATACCTTGTTCTCAAGGAGGCTGAAGTGAGAAACTTGGCCACAATAGCTAAAAACATCGAGGAAGGCGTTACAGACCCAAACGTGATACAAAGGCTGCTGATAAACTACTAGTCTTTAATCTTCTTTGCGGTTATCTTCCAAACTCCAGGCGCCACATTCTCTGTCCCCAAGTATTCCTGACGGTTGTTCTTGATTGAACGGGGTAAAGTGTCCAGAGATGGGGGGTTGTCCGTCAACACCTCCAAAACCGCCCCCCTTTCTATTTCTTTCAAAGCTTTTGCCAGAAGAAGCTGCGGATACGGGCATGTGTACCCACGTACGTCGAGAACGTATCTTTTTTCGGAGGTTTTTTCCAGCTTCAACTCCGAGGCCATGTCTATGCCTTTTCTCGGACCTATTTAAACATGTATTAGCATAATATAATGGTAAAATAAGGTTAAACTTATATCCCGACATGACAGCCAAAAAATAACGTGATGAAACATGGCCAAGAGAGTCTACGTTTCGGCTTTCTTGATAGGGGTTGTGTCCGTTGCCTTGGGTTATGGTGCCTACTTGACGGCTGGAAAAGGAACTCTGTGGGGGATAACGACCGGTGAATCCAAAATAGGCGGCCATCTCTACAGTCTTCTCGGCCTTCCCGTGGCTGAAACAAAATACTACCAGCAGTTCAAGCTCGCCCCGGTGTTCAGCGATCCGGCTCAAACAATAGTCATCGGGATACTTTTGGGCGGAGCCCTTCCGGCACTGCTCACCGGCCGTTTTTTGATCCGTCATGTTCCCAGCAAGTGGATGGCTTTGCAAGCGGTTTTGGGGGGTCTGCTTCTCGGATATGGGTCGAGGCTAGCCCTCGGATGCAACATAGGAAACTTTCTGTCTGCTTGGACCGCTGCCGGAACAAACGCAATCACCTTCACAGCTGCTTTGCTTGTGGGAACATTCGCAGGACTAAAAGTTACTGAAAGGTTCTTCCTCTTACGGGCTGTTCCGATAAGGTTTTCCTACCTCCCTCCGAGGAAGCTTCAGATATTGGTTGGAACGCTTTTAATTTTTGCGTCAGTTGCGGCTCTGTTTACGCTACAGCCGTTGGTTGGGTTGTTTTGGGCGGCGGGAATAGCTTTCGGCGCTCTCGGGTCAATCTCAGGGATATGCTTCGCAACCTGCTACAGAGACCTTGTCGCAAGAAGTTATGCTAGCGGCATAATGGTGCGTGCCATCGGCCTCGCAGTCTTAACATTCTCGACCGGCGTCTACCTACTGCATCTGCTTGGAGTACCTTTCAGTTTTGCTACTCCGCAGATCAGCCAGATACAGATTGCTCTCGGAGGGTTTATCTTCGGCGTGGGGATATCTTTAGCAGGCTCATGCATATTCAGCTCTGAGTGGAGGGCTGGGACGGGAAGCGTCTACTCGGCCATCGTTCTCCTGTCAACAGTATTCTTGGGGATGCCTCTTCTAGCGGTTCACTACGGGTGGTGGCTTACGGTGATTCCACCGGTCTTGCTGCCGTCTTTCAGCCTGTACTCGCTGAACCCCCACGCAGCATACGCCCTTCCGCTGGCTTTCTCGACAGCTCTAATAGTTTACGGCGTCCTAGTCGACTCGACAGCGAAACAAGCCTTTTCACAGTTTATATCGACGAAATTTACATCCCCTCTAAGGCTCAAACATTAAAAACAACAACCATCTTTTTACATGCATGCGGGCTCTTGGAATAGACCCTGGTACAGGAAACTTTGACTTCTGCTGCATTGAAGACGACGTTGACAAAGTTGTGCTCGACGAGACCATACCATCAAGATTGGTGGCGCACGAAACAGACCGTGTAATGGACCTGATAAAAAGCATCTCTCCCGATGTTGTCGTAGGCCCATCAGGCTATGGTCTTGAGTTCAAGAAAATTTCAGACCTAACAGAAGACGACCTCGCCCTCACGACCCTCGAGAAAAAGGCTGAGACAGAAATACCAGTTCTCTCAGGCGTGAGAAGGTTGTTGCGGATGATGCGGGCTGAAGGTTTGAACGCGTTCACTGTGCCGGGGGTAATCCAGCTTCCAACAGTACCGTCGTACAGGAAGTTTAACAAGATTGACATGGGGACGGCGGATAAAACATGTGTGACCGCCTACGCGGTATGGGACCAGGCGAAGAAGCTCGGCATAAACTATGACGGGACGCGGTTGATATGTCTGGAGATGGGGCTCGGGTACAACGCAGCCATAGCTGTTGAGAACGGCAACATAGTTGACGGCATAGGTGGAACAATTTTCCCAGGGCCCGGTTTCCTCGCGCTGGGGATGATGGACGGCGAGCTTGCATACCTGCTCGGGGACTTCAGCAAGAAAAGGCTGTTCGAAGGCGGCGTCGCCTACCTTTCAAACGGCTTTCAAGAATCTCTTGAGGAGTTTACGCTACGCAGACATGGTGTATACAAGGATGGCTGGACTTTGTTTCTGGAGGGTGTTGTCAAGGCTGTCGCGGCTTTGACGGCCGTTATGGATGTGAAGCCCTACGAGGTAATCATAACGGGAAGGATTTCACGCGTCGCTGAGCTGAGGGAGGAGATAATAGCCATGGTGGAGAGGAGACTTGGAATCAGGTGCAGGAGGCCTGCCAACGTCTTCGCAAGCAGGGCTAAAGATGTGGCGATGGGAGCGGCCCTTATAGCCAACGGCATCGCGGGTGGAAAATACGCCAAGCTCGTCGAGACGCTTGAGCTGACCAAAAGCGTCGGAACAGTTTTAGAGTATGTGAGAGTTCCCAGGTTTAACCCTCGGGACATTTTGAAAAACTTAAGGAGCGACTGAAATCCTAGCGCCCTCGTTGTCGGCTTCCGTGGCGAAAACATTCCAACCATTACCAAGCTTTTGACTGATTTTTTCCGCCGCCTCTGCGGCCTCCTTGAACGAGCTGTAGAATCCGTAGACCGCAGGTCCCCACGAACTCTGCCCTACTCCCAAGGCGCCATGTTTGGCAATAATTTCAACCGCTTCCCTGCTAACGAACACTCCGCCTTGAACAGCTGCGAAATGTCCTCCGACCAACGTCTGAAGTTTGGTCAAAGCCTCGCCAAATCCTTCCGCATCCCGCTCCATCAAGGACGGCAGCAAACCAGCTAAAATCACATGGGATATTTCGGAGCATCTCTGCTCATCCATCGCTGGCAAACGGTTGAAGAGCTGCTGCTCCAAATCATCGTCAGGGCCGGACCTGTCCAGCGGATAGGCCACTAGAAACGCCCATTCCTCGGGAAACTCAACTCTCAGAAAGCTTAGCTGTTGTTTTGCCTGCTTTTTCCTCGGCAGGTCGACGATGAAACCGCCGTGTATGAACGCGGTTGTTCCGACACGGGATATCTGGCCGCGTCCAAGCAAAGCAGCTAATGTTTCAGGCTTCACATCCAGCCCGTACATCTTTGCCAGCGATATGCCCACGGCGAGCGAGAGCTGCGTCTTCGAGCCGAACCCTTTGTGGGCGGGAATAGACTCGAGAACCTGAATCCTCGCTTTAAAATCCATTTGGAAAGCTTTCTCAAGCACGGCAACCGCCGCTGAAACATCTGGCGAACACTGTCCAGTAACCTCAAGGGTGTGTGATTTTATGGCTTTCAGGTAGAGTGATGGTTTCTTTAAAGCCACTCCTATCCCGCCGTAAAAGCGCCGCCAATGTCCGCCCAGCTCTATCAAGCCTAGATGAAGCCTTGACGGTGTTCTAACCTCGACAATCATAGCCTAGCTTACCTATCTCTTCGACAACCCTGGCCACCATGGCTAGGTGCGACGGGTTCGTGGAAACCCTTCTGATAAGCCTCTCATAATCTTTTATCTTCTCAACCAGTTTGGACGCTTCCTGCTGCATGCCCGCTTGCTTGAAAACTTTGACGCGGGTGTAGTGTATCAGGGATTCCATCAACGCATGCTCGGCCCTCGAGTAGGGAAGTGGTCTAGCCAACCTGGCTTCAACGTGCTTCACCTGGCACAACACCTCCACTCGTTCCGAGCTGAGCGGTTTGGATTCCAGCGAAACGGCCTCGACCCATGCAACAGCTTCTTTGACGACGGGCGCGTCGACAAACCTAGATTCTTCAAACTCAACCGGCTCGCCGAATACAACCCGGTAGAAAAGCGACGGGTCATGGGTAATGTTTACCACCAAGCTCCTTCTGTCCAACAGGTTTCTGAACGTCTGCGTGTTTGTAAAAGGCCTTATGACCAGCGTAAACCCGTCTGGAGTCATGCAACCCATGGCCGCTGCGTGAGGAGTGTCGCCAGAGTATGTTGAGACAATCGACTCGACCAGGACACCGATCTGTAAACCTATGTCGGATAGGCTGGTCAAACCCCGCGTACTATTTGTCTGATGTTTTCGAGGTTTTTCTTCAAAGCTAGTACGAAGCCTCCCATGGTGCCTCCGTCGACCGCTCGGTGGTCGATGGTCACGGCCAGCTGCATCAGCTCGCCCACGGTGACCTGTCCATCTTTAACCACAGGCTTTTTCTCCACCCGTCCAACGCCTACGATTGCTATTTCAGGATAGTTGACGATAGGTGTTCCAGAGTAGGAGCCCAATGCACCGTAGTTGGATATGCTTATGGTTCCTCCTCTGACGTCGTCGAGGGACAGCCTGCCTTGACGAGCTTTTTCAGCGAGCTCTTCAACCTCTTTCGCTAATGTCCAAACGTCCTTCGCCTCGACGTTTTTCAAGACCGGGACAAGCAGGCCGTCGGGCGTGTCGACCGCGAAGCCGATGTTCACGGTCTTGGACAGGACGATTTCGTTTCTTTCGTCGTCAATCCAGCCGTTTAAGGCGGGATATTGTCTTACCGCCTCAACTATAGCTTTCATTATGAAGGGCATGAACGTGAGCTTGACGTCTTTCTCGTGCTGCAGCTTCCGCATCTCATCCCTCAGCTTCACAAGCTCCTCAGCGTTGACCTCCTCGAATATCGTCACCAAAGCCGTTTTAGACTTTGCCGTGACAAGCCTCTCAGAAATCATACGTCTCAGCCCTCTGATCGGGATTCTGGTCTCATAGCCGCCAGCAGCACGTCTTACATCCTCTTCGGTTATTCTGCCGTCGGCCCCAGAGCCCTTGACTGTGCTGAGGTCTACGCCAAGCTCTTTTGCAAGCCTCTTCACCGCAGGCGTGGCGATGACGTCGGATGTCTTCCTGTTTATCCGGACCGCTTCAGCCGCATGCGTTGCGGCCGGAGCCTTCGGCTGCAGCTCTTCAACAGCCTCCTCCGACTCGATTTCGATGAACGGTTCGCCAACCTTCAACACTTGGCCGGGCTGGGCGAGGATTTTGACAACCCTTCCTTTGACCGGCGAGGGGATTTCGACGTTCACTTTCACGGTCATGACCTCAACTAAAGGCTGATACTTGTCAACGAGGTCTCCCTCGCTGACGAGAAATTTAACGACCTCTCCCTCAGCTATGCCTTCGCCTATGTCTGGCAGTTTAACCAACACCATGCCGTTCACCCCTACACGCTGCAGGCGTGCATATAAAAATAGATTGCTATCTCGCCTTAGTCATGTAGACAAGAGCTAGGACTCCCGCGAAAGCCAGAAAGGTGGGGTATGCGAGCGCTGCGGTGTAGCCTAGTCGTTGGGCGAGCACCCCAGCCAAGATAGGTGCCGCCGTAGGCCCCGCAAGCCCAGCTGCCGAGAAAACTTTCCCCAAAACCGTTGAGGCAGAAGCGCCTAGATGTTTTACGAGATAACTGTAGACGACTGGAAAATACATGGCCGTGACTGCTGCCTGAACTGCCATGACTGCGGGGTAAACATCGCTGTAGGGGGCGAGCATAAGGTAGAGGTTGGACAGAAGGTTAAGCACGGAAACCGTTGAAGCAACTTTAAAGAAGCCATGTTTGTCGTAAAGGTATCCGCCTAACGGCTGTCCCACAACACCCACCAGCCTGCTTGCTCCGACAATCAACGCGACGTATGATTTGTCGAGGTGGAAAGTGTCCACGAGATGGAGTGGAACGATTGCTACGACGCCTAGGTTTCCTACAAGGTTTGCGATGGTCAAAACCGTCAGAGGCATCGTCCTAACGCGCTGGCTTTCCTGCGAAAGCGGCGTGGGAGATAGCCTACCATCCCCGCCTTCCGGTTTTGTTAACAAAAGAAGAGCGAGGCCTACGCTGATAGGTATCATGGCCCACGCACAAAAGGACAGACTGTATGCGAGGCTGGTGAACAGGAGGGCGAGAATGATGGGGCCAAAAGTCTGTCCAGCTGGCGCGCCTGATTCATGGACGCCTATAAAGAAACCCTGTCTAACACCTTTGAAAAGCTGGCCGAGCCACGGTATGGCTGACGGAAGATGCATCGACAGGAAAACTCCCACAAACAAGACGGCGCAGTAGAAGACGTAAATGTTGTCCAGAAACCCGGCGGCGACGGTAGCAACTCCAGAACCGAATGCGGCGAGCATAACCGCGTTCCTGAACCCTGTCTTCGCCGGTATTCTTCCAGATACAAAGGTGAACGAGTAAAACCCTAGGTTCAACACCCCTGGTATTGCAGCGGCCTCGGCCGTGGATATGGAAAACCTTTGGCGGAGAAAGGGCGTGATTGCCGATAGCCCTACGCGTGTTCCATGGCTCCAAAACCACGAAAGCCATGCTAATATGAGGATCGCAGCAGGCCTTTTCACCCATGCCACCCAACTGCTTTCAAGAGCTCGTCCCTTTCCGTGACCGGAAAACGGCATGCGTAGTTTTCGCAGATGTACGCTGTGGGCAGGCCGTTGACGGGTGACTTGTCGGCAACCAACGGAGAGATTTTCGCCAATTCATCTTTGTTCCAACCCCCAACCAAAACCACGGTCTTGAAGGGATGGTAAAATCTCTGGACGATGTCGACAAACTCCTCCGCCTCCGCCCTGCTATCGCATGCTATGACGATCTCGGTTCTGGGTTTGAGGTATGCTGCTAAGGCTTGAAGCATGAAGGCATGCTCTGCTGGGTGGTTGTTCAACGCCGCGGAGAAACACTTGAACACGGCGTTAGCTTTTTCAAGGTAATCCGACCTTCCCGTCAACTCATACAACCGTATCAGCACCCATGCCGCCATAGAATTGCCCGACGGCATGACACCATCATAAGCATCCTTCAGCCTCGAAACACCCGCCACCGCCTCATAAGAATAGAAGAATCCTCCCCCTTGACTGTCCCAGAAGATTTCCAGCATCCCGTCAACGATGTTCAGCGACTGCTCAAGATACTTGGTCTCGAAGCATGTCTGGAAAAGGTCTATGAGGCCATTAGCCATGTAAGCGTAGTCGTCTAGGAAACCCGCGCCACCGGCCGAATTCCTGTAGAACCTCAGCATTCGGCCGTTTTTCCAAAGGTTCCCGAGGATGAAATCAGCAGCCTTAACCGCTGCTTCAAGATATTTTTCGTTTTTAGTGACTTGATATCCGAGGCTGCATGCGGATATCGCCAGACCGTTCCATGAAGCGATGACCTTGTCATCCACCGCCGGTGCAGTCCTACTTTGCCTTGCCTCCAGAAGTGCGGCCTTTGCTTCGGCAAGCTTTTTCACCAAATCATCGGTGTTTATTTGGAGCTCGTTCGAAAGTGTCTCAACGTCTTTCGCGAAGGTGAGAACTGATTTTCCATGTTCGAAGTTTCCAGCCTCGGTTATGCCGAAAGCTTTTATCGCTATCTCGGCCAGCTCTCTTTCCAATAACTGCTCGACCTCTTTCTTTCTCCAAGTGTAGTACGCGCCCTCGCCTTCGGGGCTGTCCGCGTCCACAGCCGAGTAAAAACCACCGTCAGAAGATGAAAGCTCGTCAACCATCCAGTCGAGCGTTGCCTCAGCCACTTCTCTGAAAAACCGCCTATGGGTAAGCAGGTACGCTTGAAGATAGACTCTGGCAAGTAAAGCGTTGTCGTAGAGCATTTTCTCAAAATGGGGTATCAGCCAGATGCGGTCGGTGGAATAGCGAAAGAAACCTCCGCGAAGCTGGTCAAATATTCCACCCCGAGCCATCTTCTCCAAAGTATAGGCTGACATCTTCAAAGCCAGCTGCTCCCTCTCAACGAAATAAAATGTGTGCAGAAACTCGATGTAGGACGGCATGGGGAATTTCGGAGCCGTTCCAAACCCACCATACATGTCGTCGTAAGCGTTGACGAGACTGTCGAAACCCTGAACAACAAGGTTGTACGGCGTCTCTCCCCCAGCCTCCGAATAGGTGTACAACCCTTTGAGAACAGAAGATGTTTGCTCAGCTGCTCTCTTTATTTCGTCAGGGCTTTTCGTCCAAAGCTCTGCCACAGCCCTAAGAATTTCATCCAACCCCCTCAGCCCGGCTCTCCTCCTCGGCGGAAAATACGTCCCTCCGAAGAACGGTTTGAGGTC
>JAWACZ010000036.1:0-14869 GCA_038896555.1 Candidatus Caldarchaeum sp.
AGAGGGGGAGGACAGCTGATATTGTCAGGAAGACAACGGTGATTACCGACTGCAGGAACGTCATAGCTGTTTTCGGGCTGACGGGAAAAGAGAAAAGAGTTTCCCCAAATCTTGCGGTTTCTAACCACGTGATGTAACAACGATTCAATTAATATTAACCGCTGTGAAACCTTCTACAACCCCGCCCAAATTTCGGCAAAACATTATCTGCCAACACAAAACGCTGCGGCTGATGAATAGACCGTTTGAAGGGCTTTCCTTCACGTTTAACATCCCCTCAGACCCTTTCCACGAGATTGACGGGGTTGTACGCGGTCTCGGCCCTGTTTTAGACGACGTATTTTTAGTTGGTGAGGGGATGGGTTTGGGAGGGGTTGTAGGAATTTTAGGCAAACGGGCCATCTTCCCTCTCCACGCGGAAACAAAGCAGGTGGACGGCAGTAGAGCCTCTAGGAAAATACTGCTCAACGGCGTGTCCATGAAATATTTTTCAGCAGCGTGCGTTGACCCTCTCTATAAAAAGCTGCGGACGGTTCTAGCTCCTCTCTACCTAGAAAGCAGGCCGCTGAGGCCGTTCTACTTCATGCTGATGGCTGGAAGGACGCTGGCGGGTGTGAAAAGCCGTTATCTGCGTCTCAAAACATACGGCCATGTGGACATAGAATATCTGATAAACGGTTGTAGAGTGGAAATAGCTGTACGCCGTAACACGCCTAGAAAAATGCGTGTGCTGGTGGCCAACGAGCTTTCGGGACGGCTTTTCACCCACATGAGGGTTGACGGCGTGAGAAAACCCATACCGCCTTGGATGAAGTTAGGCGAAGGCGTCGTGGAGCTTGTGTCGCCTTCCCTAAAGCTTGTGATGACCGTCCACAGAAGAAGCGATGCCACCGCCTACGTGGGTAGGGAGGTTTTGGGCAGAAGGCTTGACTGGGCCGGCGTCAGCCTCGAGGTTCCAGCTGGCGAAAACAAGCTCAGCTACAGCGTGGTGTTCGAGAGGCTTGAATGATTTAACCCTCATCTTTCCATATTTTGATGACGGCCGCTCCAAGTCTTTCAAGTTTCCACCGCTCGGAATAGGCTACATCGCAGCATACCTACGACACCATGGTTACAAAGTCAAGGTTATCGACTGCACTTTCAAGAAAATGGAGGACGTTGTGAGGGATTCCTGCCAGTCGAGGGTTGTCGGAATATACAGCATGCTCTCGATAGTGAAGCCTGCTTTAGAGATAGCTGCTGCGTTGAGGGAAAGGGTTGAGCTTCTTGTCGCAGGAGGGCCTATGCCCTCGGCATATCCTCAGAAGTTCCTCGACGTGTTTGACGTTGTTGTTCAAGGCGAGGGCGAGGAAACCGTGCTGGAGCTGATGAACGAACTGGACAACGGCATGAAGCTTGAGCGGGTAAAGAGTTTACACCTGTCAAAACACATCTTCAAAAAAACTGTTTTAACAATTCAGGTCAACGGAGGCAGCCACATATTCACAGGGCAAAGGCCCCTGATAAAAAACTTAGACAACCTACCTTTCCCAGCCAGAGACCTTTACGACAACGACCTCTACAAGCAATACTATCGAAGAAACTATGGTTACACGATGACTTCGATGATAGCTTCACGTGGCTGTCCTTTCTCATGCAATTTTTGCTGGAGGCCGGACTATGGGCGTGTCTACAGGTTCAGAAGCCCTGAAAACATCGTAGATGAAATGGAGGAAATCAGGTATAGGTTTGGTTATGAGAGAATCTGGTTCGCTGACGAGCTTTTCATCGCCAACAAGAAACATGTCATACGTCTATGCCAGGAAATAACGGAGCGGAGGCTTGACGTTTTATGGGAGTGCCTCGCAAGAGCCGACCTAATGGATGCCGAAGTCGCTAAAGCGATGAAACGCGCTGGATGTCACAAGGTTATTTTCGGCCTCGAGGCAGGCGACGACCGTACTCTCAAGCTTATGAACAAGCAGCTGACGGTTGAGCAGTCTAAGAAAGCCGTTTACACAGCTGTCAAGCAGGGGATAAAGGTCGGAGGCTTCTTCATACTAGGATACCCCGGCGAGACGAACGAAACAATGCTTAAAACAATCAAGCTTGCCTCAAGCCTGCCGTTGGACTATTTTTCGATGACCGTTCCATACCCTCTTCCGGGGACGAAGCTTTACGAAATGGTGAAGGATAGGATGCTGGCGGAGGAGTGGGAGAAACCTCTTCACGGCTACGACCACCGCCTCCTCTTCAAACATGATTTCAGCATCGACAAGCTAAAGTACGGTATGTGGAAGGCTGTGACGCAGGCTAGGCTGAGGAAAAAGCTGGGTCCGTTTTACATGTTTCTCAAACCATGGGAGCTTTACACTGACTACAAATTCAAAAAGATGGCTTAAGATGTTGAGGAACTCCCGTTTTTGCACAGCACGTGTTTTCGCAGGACGGCTGCTGACGCCAGACAGCTAGGACAGAAGACCGATTAAAATGGACGCCGCAGCATGCACGGCCGCTCTGTTAAGACATGTGAAACACATACAGCTATGAACTAACATATTCATATCGTCTATGTCTGGCGGTAGAAAAACCGTCGTGGAAGCTGAGAAGGCAAAAACGTTACTCTAAGCCTAGAGTAGGCCGCTGAAGCAAGGGCTATGTTCTGCGGCAGCGCAAGCGGGTATCCGGCAACCACAGAGAACACGACCAGTACAGCGACAACCATCATGCAAGTCCAGCGTTTAAACAATCCCGATAAGACGAGAAAGGCGAGAGAAAGCTCGACAGCTGCTAAGCTTAAGACCGCGTGGTCTAAAAGGCCTGCGGGTATGAGGCTGCGTGTTAATGGGTTTATCGAGAGGTATGATTTGAAGTGGACGGGGTTTCTTAACGCGTCTAAACCCCATTCCACGAACGGATAGGCAAGGCCCAGCCGAATCAAAACATCTTCCACCCCGCTACTCATGTTGCCGTACGGTTTTAACAGCGGACGCGACAGCAAAGCAAGCGTGATGGCCAGTATGCCAACGGTCTGAGGCTCGGCTATCGGCTCCATGGGTTTGACGAAAAACCAGTAGTAGGCTAGGAGTATTGACCCTGCGACGGCTCCCTCTCTCACATAGCCTACGGCCAGAAGCAGCGAGACAGACATATGGATTAAGGCGAACAAAGACGGAATTACTGGCTTGAACACGTATCTGCTGGGCTCCAGAAGAAGCGACAGGCTCCATAAAAAATGTGTTGCAGCTAAACCTATGACTAAGGCTTTCAAACCCACCATTTCCACAGCCTTTTTCTTATCAAAATATTCCAGAGAACGGTTAGCCATGCAATCGATGTGGCGAACTTGAGCCAGTAGCGGGCTGGATGGTTGAGGATGGTAAGCTCCTCGACTATCGAGGGCCTTAGCAGGTAGAGCTGCTGGGGTATGGCGAGGTTTACGGCTGCGAAGATGAGGGGAACGACCCAGAGCAGACGGGATGGCAGCCTGCCGCAGACAAGGAGAAAGAGGGAATGGATGATGAGGAGATTCTGCTCTGAAACCCACGGTCGAAGGCTGAGGAAAAGCGAGGCTGAAACAAGACCTAAACGTAAAACGTCGTCAGCGTCCGCAGGCGGATGTTTAACAGCCAATAACAACACAATAGCCAAGGACGCGGCTGAAAGATATGAC
Organism: Candidatus Caldarchaeum sp.; assembly: GCA_038896555.1. Taxonomy (GTDB): domain Archaea; phylum Thermoproteota; class Nitrososphaeria_A; order Caldarchaeales; family Caldarchaeaceae; genus Caldarchaeum. Next base: position 3,653 of record JAWACZ010000036.1, read on the forward strand.
AGCGGCTCAAGCCATTGGGGAAGCGTCGAAACACCGTAAACAGCTTCAACAAAGTTAAACACCGATATTCCGCCCGCAGGTTTAAACCAGTTGAAAACTCCGTAAACAACGTTTTCCAAAGGCCATCCAAGCAAGAGGAAAGGAGTGAAAAACATTACAGCTGATGAAGCAAGCCAGTAGAGAATTCTGTCCCTCGACCTCCGCCATAAGGCTATGAAAGAGGGTGCTATGGCTAAAGCCAAAGGCTTGACCATCAACGAAGCAGCCGCTGACAGAGGGCCCCAGCCGCAGCCCACAGCCGTCAACGCCAGCAAAACAGCTATGTTGTCAGGTTTCCCCCAAACAGAGCTCACTAAAAGAAGGTAGGGGTTGTAGAGGAAGAAGAATCGGTCGCCACCTCTTTTCATGACTAGGTAGCTGAGAAAGATGTTAGCTGCTATAACGGGTATTTTTAACAATGTGTTGAAGAAAAACAGGTTGCCTGAGGACAGGGAGTACGCTAAGCCTGTGTATAGGGCCCATAAAGGTGTCTCACCCAAGCCCTGAACATGGCTGCCGTATCCTTCTGCAAGCACGCCTTCAACAACCCCTCCCACGTAAGGTGACCTTCCTAATACAACGTTTCTGCCAGCCACATAGTTCACGCGAAAATCATAGCCGTGGGCTAGAAAAACCGCTAGACCGAGCTGAAGCAAAATAGAGCAGAGAACCTCACGGCTTTTCACGTAAGCCAGCATCCCGCCGTAAAACCCTTGGCAATAAGTAAACCTTTTCCCCAAATCGCCGCCGTCCGCCGTAAAACAATTTTAGAGAGTTTTCACATACCGTGGATGGGATGGAGAAGGTTCTAGTCATCCATCATTCGGAGATTGCGTTGAAGAGAAAGAAAAGATCTTTCTTCGAGAAGAAGCTAGCAGACAACATCAGGTATGTGTTGGGCAAGGGTTTGAAAGTGGTTAGAGATGAAAACCGCTTGGTGATAAACAACCCGCCCGAGCCTTTGGACGATTTGATGAACAGGGTTAGAAAGGTCTTCGGCGTAAGCCATGTAGGAGCCGGCTTCAGATGCGAACCATCGATAGAGGCGATTAGTGAAACAGTCCTGAAAACCTTAGCCGAATACAACACTACAACCATAGCAATAGACGTCAAAAGATCTTACAAACAGCATCCCTTCACATCTCAAGACGTCCGAATACATCTTTCTCGGCTAGTGGAAAAGCAGCTGGGTGTGAAAACGGACAGGAAATCGGAGGCTGAGCTGAACGTTGAGATAACCAGAAACAACGCTTACGTTTACTTAAAAAAGTTGAAAGGCTTCGACGGCCTGCCGGTCGGAAGCACTGGAAGAGTCCTCAGCCTTCTCTCAGGAGGCGTGGATTCAGCTGTAGCATCCATCCTGATGATGAGGAGGGGATGCAGGGTCGACTTCCTCCACTTCCACGGCTACAGATCTTCTGAAGAAGCTTTAGAGGCGAAGATGGCTCAGCTTATCGAAAAACTAACACAGTATGGTTTGAGAACCAAGCTGTACATGGCAAGCTTCACACCCTTCTACAAAGCTGTTCTCGAAAAGCCTAGCCCTCTTGAACTGCTCCTTTTCCGAAAATACATGCTGAGAACAGCTGAGCAACTAGCAAAGACAGAAAGATACAATGCGATAGTGTTAGGCGACAGCCTTGCACAAGTAGCCTCACAGACTCTGGCGAACATAGCAGCCGTCAAACCTGCAACAGAAATACCCATATTTCAACCACTTATAGGTCTCGGGAAAAACGACATAAATGAGCTGGCCAATAAATTCGAAGTAAGTGAAGTAGTGCAGAAAAACTACAAAGACTGCTGCTCGATAGTAGCGAGACATGCCGTAACAGCCGCCAGCTTCAACCGTGTTGAAGATGAGTGGTTGAGGCTTGGGCTTGATAACGTTGTTGACCAAACTCTCAAAAATCTTGAAACATATACTCACAGGCTTGAAGCGGGGAGGGCTATTCTGTCGGATGCGGTGAGAGTGTTCCCCAGCCAGCTCTAAACTGCTTATTACCTGCGTTTGTGCTGTGTGTGGTGTATGGGTTCAAGCGTTAAAGATTATCGGGAGGCGTTAAAATTTCACGAAAACACGAAACACAGCTATGTAAGCGTACGGACGGTTTTCCACAAGCTGGATTGGGAGAACAGGCCGTATCCTTTCAAGATATATGAAGGTCTTCCAACAGCCGCTCTTCCACGGACAATCCCAAAACCTGAGTTACACTCTATAACGTGTTTGAACGAACTAAACCAGGCCGGTGACGGGAGTTTAGACATCGTCATACTTTCATCTCTGCTTTTTTTCACTGCGGGGATAACTCGAGCCGTCAGATACGTCGATGGTGTTCACTATTTTAGAGCAGCCCCAGCTACTGGAGCTCTCTACCCCACCGAGGTCTACGTCGTCGCCGGAAATGTTGGAGGTCTTGCGGAAGGGGTCTACCACTTTAGCCCATGCGGCTTCAATCTGACTATTTTGAGAAGCGGTGACTTCAGAGGTTTTCTGGCCAAGTATTCGCATGAGGATGTAGGCAGGTGTCAGGCCTCGTTGGTTTTCACCTCTATCGGATGGAGGAATGCTTGGAAATATCGTGAGAGGTCTTACAGACACTGGTTCTGGGACTCGGGAGCCATGGTTGCAAACCTGCTGGCTGTTTGCAGGGCTTTCGGGCTGCAGGCACGTGTTGTGACAGGGTTTGTTGACGAAAAGGTCAACAGCCTCGTGGCTGTTGACGGGGTTAAGGAGTCTGCGATAATAATAGTTCCGCTGGGCCGCTCCCAGAAAAAACCGCCGGAGACGGATGAGGTCGCTGTTTTAACCCCTCGTGTAAAGCCTTTGTCGAAAAGAGAGGCTGTCTATAAGCTTGTTGAAGAGATCCATAAAGCCTCATCCATAACCACTGTTGAGGAGCTGCGGGGCTGGAGGGAAAAGGCTGTCTCAGCCCCGTCGTCTGCAGAACCAGCTGAAGATAGCCTGTCCATCAACCCTGTCGAAGATGTTGGGCCGCCGCTTTGGGAGGTGATACTCAGACGCGGCTCGACAAGACGTTTCAGCAGACAGCCCATAAGCTTTCCGCAGCTCTCCACAATACTCAAAGCAGCTTCAGCAAGGTTTGTCGCCGATTTTAACAATCCATTGACAAACATTTACCTCATAGTCAACGCCGTCGACGGGCTGAAGCCTGGCGCCTACTTCTTCGACGGTGAGAGACTGAAGCTGTTGAAGGCTGGCGGGTTTAGGAGGGTCAGCGGCTATCTATGTCTTGAGCAGGAGCTGGGCAGCGACGCAGCGGCCGTGCTTTTCATAACGACGCCTCTGGAGAACGTTCTCCGACATTTGGGCAACCGTGGATACAGGGTTGTCCAGCTCGAAGGCGGGGTCAGAGCAGGCCTAGCCTACCTAGCAGCCTACGCAGTAGGAGTCGGTGCAACAGGGTTGACGTTCTACGACGATGACGTGAAACAGTTCTTCTCACCCCACGCTGGCGATAAAGAGAACGTTATAGTGGTGGCTGTTGGAGTGCCTGCATACAAAGCAAAGCCGGGGAAGATGATTCTCGGCGTTGAAGCGGAAGGCGATGCTTAAAATAATCGTAGAAAGGTATCGGCAGGGGATGCTGACGGCCCTCCAGCAATCAGCTGAGTGCAACGTCTGCGGCGAAGGCAGAGTAGTCTACCACAGGGTTTACTCTGGAGAGAGGCTTTGTAGAAAATGTTTTGTCAAAACTTTTGAGAAACGAGTCGCACGGACGATTGCCCGCTACAGGCTTTTGAGGAAAGACGACCGGATAGCCGTCGCTGTTTCAGGCGGGAAGGACAGCCTCTCCCTCCTCCATGTTTTGAAGAAGATAGAGTCTAACTTTCCGAAGGCCGAGCTTTTTGCCGTAACGGTCGACGAAGGGATTGAAGGCTACAGAGATGAGGCGTTGGAGCTTGTCAGCCAGACAGCGGCCAGGCTTGGGGTGCCGCTGGTCAAAACATCGTTTGAAGAAGTGTACGGTGTAACGCTGTCCAAGATTGTTGCAAGCCCTTTGTTTAAGCAGAGCGGTTTAGCCGCCTGCAGCGTGTGCGGCCCTCTTAGACGCAAAGCGATAAACATGGCTGCCAAGCGTTTCGGCGCCACGGTCGTTGCAACGGCCCACACCTTGGACGACATAGTTCAGACATACTTGCTGAAGGCTTTGAGAGGCGAGCTGGGAAACTCTGAGGTTGGGCTAAGGTCTGAAGGGCCTGCGATACCGCGTGTAGCACCTTTCCGCCTCACCCCCGAAAGAGAAGTTGTCTTCTACGCCTACAGCGTGGGCATTCCCTTCCAAACCCAAATCTGTCCGAACGCGTCGAACACGATGCGCAGCCCGGTAAGAAGGTTTCTGACAGAGTTCGAGGAAAAGCATCCGGGCTCGCTGTTCGCAGCTCTTAAAAGCTTCGAAAGAGTCTCCAGCCAAAACATGAAAAGCCTGCGTTTCTGCAAACACTGCGGAGAGCCTACAAGCCGCGAAACCTGCCGGGTCTGCGAGCTGATTCAAACCCTAACAACAGCTTAAGAGCAGCCTTGCCTAAAGATGTTATGGCAAGGTTGGGTGAGGTAGAGTTTCTTAAGAGAAGGGCTTTGGCCTTCTTGGCCGACGCGCAAACTGACTTTGAGAGAGGGGAGTATGACCTCGTGCTATTTCATGTGGAGCAGTTTATGCAGCTCTATCTCAAGCATTTGCTTTACAGAAGGTTAGGCGATTTCCCTAGAACTCATTCGCCGCTGGAGCTGTTTAAACAGCTGTCCAAAGCATATGACTCGACAGCTGTAGCCGAGTTCTACCGAAGTAACATGGAGATGCTTGTCCTGCTTGAGGAATCATACATATCATCCAGGTACTTGCCTAGAAGCTATGGGAGGGATATAGCTGAGAGAGTGCTTGGTTTTTCCACACGGCTCAAGGAGATGTTTGAATGGCTGGAAAAGACCTGATTGATGTTTTGCTGGAGATTAGGGCTGAGAAGCGGCGTTGCTATGAAGAGGTGTGGGAGTATGCTAGGTTGATAAGAGAGGTGGTGAGACGCCATGACCCCTCAGCCAGAGTGCTCCTTTTCGGAAGCTTCGTCAAAGGCTCTATGCGGCCCGACAGCGACATAGACATTTTGATCATAACCGATGAGGCAGCTCACCTAGATAGGAGACTTGGCCTGAGGGTGGAGATGGTTAGGGAGATAGGGGAGGCGACACCTTTCCAGCTCCATATTGTGACGCCCGCCGAGTATGACAGATGGTATAAACGGTTCGTAGACAGGTGGGTTGAGGTATAACAAGCCTCATAGTTGGAAGAAGCCGAAGAAGCTGTATGTCATGGCTATGTTTGAGACCAGCAGGCCGATGCAGAGCAAGGCGGCTGCGTTGACTAGCCCAGCTATCTTCCGCGGGTTTTTGACGTATCTTTCCAACACAGCTTTGAAGACTATGCTGCCGTCGAGCATGTATATGGGAAGCATGTTGAAGACGGCCACGCCTATCGAGACTAGCTGAAGCCAGTAGAGAGTTTTGTAGAAGGTGTAGGCGGATGAGGGGTTAAGCCCTTCGAGACGTGGTTTAAAAAAAGCATCGACCTGAGACACGCCGAGGCCTCTTATTACCGAGCCTAACGGTAGTTCACGGCCTCTTACCTCGGGGTTTGTCTGAAAGACGTATTCTCTTTCGAGCGTCTTGACCCTTAGAACCTCGGCTATGGTTAGCGTGACTGCCCTTACGGTGTAGCTGTTTACGGGGACGTTGTCTACGCTGACTAAAACCTCGTTCACGGCTATTCGCGAGTCTTCGTCGACCTGCAGGGCTATGAGCCCTGCCTCTTGGGGGGCGAAAAACGAGAAAACAACGAGCACCGTGAGCAGGCCTACCGCTAGGTTTGCGAAAGAGCCTACGGCGGCTACGCGCATTCTTACACCGGGGTCAGCTGACTTGAAGGCTTGTTCGTCAGGCTCTACAAACCCGCCTGGAACTATGAAGACGAGGAATATGCCGGCTGATTTAACCGGCAGCCCTTCCCGCCTAGCTATGATGCCGTGAAGACCTTCATGGGTTATCAAAACTATCGCGAAGGCATTGAACAGGTATGGTAGGTTTTCGAGACGTATTGTGACGCCTACGATTAACGGGATTACTATGTTCTGTCCGCCGACCTGCTCGGGCCTGAAGAGGTAGGTGGCGAGGTTTGTGGCGAGGATGTAGACGGCGAAGGCCATCAGCCCAAACCCTGTAGCCACCGCGGCCCGGGAGACAGCATCCCAGAAACGCGGCAGCCGTTGCATGACGTTGTCCAGCGGCCGGACTACGTCCCTGCTTCTCACTATCAGTAGCAGGGGATAGAGACTGATGGAAAACCTCCTGCCGGGGTGGACGCCTGCCGATCTAGCCTCAACGGGTTGAGAGGGCTTTCGACGGATAAACCTGTCAACTAGGAACGCGACAACCCAAGCCACGGCCACGGCGGCTAAGACGAGCTCGACAGCCACCATTAGCCAAAACAGTTAAAACCTGTATATTACTTTACAAACTCCTCCCGCGGGATCACTGTGTTTTTTCTGGGTTTTTCGGGTTTTTACTCCGTTTGGCGTGCGTGGTTTTTTGTTATTGATTTTTTGGATATTATTTAAGTGTTTGCGACTCCTCTGCCGAAAATTTATCTACAGGCCCACCCCAGCAAACCCTGCTATACCAGCAAACGCCGCATTTATCCAAGCTCCGCCCTCTGGGAGGCGTCTCAGAAGTGGTCATTTTCTTCATGGCGTCTACAGCTCTTTTGACAAGGCTGCGCAAAGAATCGCTCACATAAACAACATGCTTGCCACCGTCTTCGCTGTAGAACAACACACCCCTCTTAACAGAACAACCATACACATCTTCCACAAGCATGACATAAGCAGCAAGCTGAACCACATCCTTCAAAGCCGGCCTGCCCCTACCTAAACCAGAATGCTTAAACTCACAGGGAACAAGCTCTCCAAATGCTGTGTGAACCAAAGCATCCAAAACACCTGACAAACCCAGCCGCACGCTCACAAGCTTCACATCCGTCTCAACACGAACAGCCCTAACGCCGCGCGGGAGATACTGGGCGTGAAAACGGACATGCTCACTGCGTCCGTAAACCATGCTCTCCGTCTCAGGCTCAAAAACACGCAGCACAAGATTGATGTAAGGAATCTGCTCACAAAAGTAGAAGTTCTTCACATAACCGACAGGCAGAAGCTCCTCATCTTCGCTCAAACCAAAAAACCACCAGCAATCTCATCATCTATGCTAAACTCTTTCCCGACAACAATACGCATACGGTACGAAGCAGGCGTCAAAGGATAGATCTGAACATTATCGGTCTGAACGTCAATAATCCTGCGGCAAACATTCTTCACATCACTCACCAAAGCCGAGTTAGAAGGTCCTATGAAGGCGCTTCGCTGCACACGGGTCAAGCCAAGCCTCTTCAAAGCAGCAGCCAGCTCAAACCTTCTCAAATCATCAGAAACATCATAAATCACCAGAATATAAGTGGCTGGACCGGCCAACTCTCACCACCTCATCCTAAAACCAACATATCTGTCCACTTCACCTCTCAAAAAAGAAGCCAAACGCCTCGCCTGCTCTACAATAGCTCTTTCAAAAAACCTGTTATTATGTTGAAGAGCTTGCACAACGGCCGAAACAACGTTACGCTCAAACAGTTTTTCGTCAAAAAAAGCAGACGGCTTCTCAACCGCCAACGTTATCAAACTTCTATCGACCACACCTGGCCTAAACATCTCCATCAAATCGCTGACCAGACACATATGCCGTCCACGTGGCAGGTGGAGGAAGCCGACGAAAGGGTCGAGGTTAGCCGAAAGCACGGCGCTCCAAACTCTGCCACGTAAAACACCGTATCCGATGTTCAAGGCCTTGTTGAAAACATCTGACGGCGACCACGCAGTACGTCCCTTAAACCCGAGCTCCGGCGGCAAAATTAGGGAAACGCCAGACCAGTAACTGACCGCGCCCTGAGCCTCGTAGGCCCTCACGCTGTCAAGCGAAGAAACATCAGAAACCAGACGACCAGCCTCCGCAATCCTATCCGCGAAAGCCTGAAGCTCTCGTCCTGCGGGCGTGCCTCTCGCCAGAAAATACTTAGCCTTTTGATAGATAACCAAACGTTGGTTGTGAAGCTTCGCCGAAACAATCTCCTTCGCGATTTCAAGCCCTCTGCCATCCTTGAACGCCTCAATCTGGGTGAGCCTTGTCAACGCGCCTCCCCCTTTCAAGGCATGCAAAACTTTGGCAACAGGCTTTCCACGGTGATAAACAGTCAGCTCAACACCAAACCTGGCGGCAAGCTTCAACGCATCAGCAGAAACACCTACACCGCGGCATCTTATCGAGATGTGCGATAGGCTTACAGCCGGCAGTTCAACCCGCGAGCCGTCACGAGACTTAAGATAAAACAAACCCTTCCTAACGCCCAGATACGAGCCCGGCTTATCTACAACCAGTTCACTCATCCCTACCCCTTCTCAGAACACGGTAGTGCACAACGCCAAAACCCGCCGTCCGATTACCGCCAACGTTGCTAAAACGCGAAAACTCCAGAAGCTGGCGGGTAATCCTAGCCATCTTCTTGTCGTAAAGGTCTTTAGGGACTGTGAACACAGCCCGTCCAACAAACCCGCGATACCATCGGCTGTCGCTGTCGTAGATTTTATAGACCTGAAGGTTGCGGTAGGTCTCCAAAGCCACACCCCCGTCTAAAAGCCATTCACAGTATGACTTGTAGGGAAAATTTGGGCTGCAAAACTGGCGGTAGAGACGGGCGAGATTTCGGAAGAAAAGATAGGGGTCGGGAAGTATGACGTAACGGTAAACGGGTTTAACGGGCCTGCTCAGCCTGCGCAGCCTGCGCGGCAGCAGCCTTATTATTCCAAGCTCTTTCTGAGTGTTACGGAAAAAGGTCGGCGTCCGGAATAACACCTCATACCTCGACTCCTCGCAGACGTTAAGCTGTGTTTGGTCGAAGCTCTCGACAGCAACTTCGGCCACCCTAACGCTTACATCCCTCAACCTAACGACAGGGCTGGAAGGGCCGACAAAAAAACGGCTTAGCATATCGGCGAGAGAATTACGCAAAGCAGTTATCCGAAACCGTACAACCACGCCAGGATTAACCACGCCGTAAAAAATCTCCTGGCTGTCAACCGTCTCCAACGGCGAAGTGCTGTAGGGGCTGAGCGTCCTCTCGTCATGTATCGCAGTCGCAACCTCAGGGTCCACAGACTTCAACAAAAAGAAGAAAATACCACGCACTAGAAAGCCTGAGAAAAAGTCCACTAAAATAGGAGTCGGCGAAAACACCTTGAAAACATAGGAAACAACCAAAAAAATCCCTCAAGACATCAGCGTAGACCGCCAAATTCTACGGCCTATCGCTGAAGCGGTATTGATGACATAGTAGCTCGCGTCACGCTCAGCCTCATTCCCCCTCAACAGATACGGCATGAGCTCGCGGTTAGATATATAGACAAACTCCTCAGCAGGCCGTGTTCCAGATAAAACCTCGTAGAGAAGCGTCGAAAACCTTATCGCCAGGCTTTTAGCTAAAGATTTTTCAAGAGTGTTCAGAGCATTCCGAGCCAAACTGATGATTTTCTTCCTTGTATTTTCATCGGTAAGACCTCTCGCGTCCATGGCTTTATACAGCGGATGCAGGTCAAGCTGCATAGAGGAAAAAAGTGTTGCAGGGTTTTGTCCAGCCGGCTCCTTGACAGCATAGAGCTTAATCTTCACGCCGCCGATGAGGCAGGCAAGCCATAGATGGAGGGCGGTTTCCGGAAAAAGCCCCTCAATCCTATATTTCTGTCCGCATAAAACATCTTCCAGTTTGGATATTGCGTCAAGATATGCTGCAATCCTGTAGCCCGGGTCTACGGCAAACGGCCTGCTGGAAGAGGATAACGAAGGCGTCATCAGGACAGAGACTTTCTCCCTACGGTCCAGCTGGACGTATCCAACCCTACACAGCAAATATCCAGTCAAACAAAGACCAACAACATACGCTGGATAAGATTGTCTCATACGCCGAGATGACTCGCCCACATAGCCGGGCATTCTGTTAAACTCATAGAACTCAGGCTTCAGTATAGAGGGAAGCTGTACATCCTCGCTTGCGGCAATCGGATCTTTCGCTAAGACGTCCATCATTTGATAAACAGACGCGTCTGGTGGAAGCTGGAATGCCTGGAACAGTTTAGACAGGATTTTCCTGTCATTGCCGGAGGCCGGTATCTTCATCCCATATTTTTTGTCACATTCTTCTCTTCGCTGAAGAATTTGTTTCGCCATGAGAATAGCGTCCTGCAGTGCTGCGACCGGGTTTGGCCCCTCTATGACCACGTTCTCCCCTGTCACCGTTAAGTTGTATGATTTTTCGAGATGGTAGAGAACGCCCAGCAAACAGTCTACGGCAAAACGTGTTGGTAGAGGGATGATTAGCTCATTCATGACAGCTCACCCGCCAAATATCTCAACTCATTCAGGAAAGCTTTTCTACTCTTTGCCTCATCATCGCTGGGTCTGTATTCAACGGCGTCCAAGTTGTCGGCGAGAGCTATCGGCAGAAGAATCATGACGTAAAGCTTCAAAAACCTCTTGCTACCCTCATCCTCCCCTATCTTGTTGAGCATTACCTGAACATCGATTGGATTCACCGGCTCGTTCAAGACTTTACGCAAAACAGATAAGTCAAGAAAAGAGGCTTCCATGAAACAGTTGATGAGCTGCTCGACATGCTCGCTTCTTATGTAAGATTTTCGAAAGATTTCATCGATTTTTGAAGACTTTTTGGGGTTTTCAGGGCGGAAATACTCCTTTTCAGATGCATAATCTCTGAGAGCATGCATGTGGTTCAGCACGGCGAGCACCGCCAAGACAGTTAAATTCTCGTCGCATGCAGACATTCGTGAAAAATATTTGTTCAAATAAGCAGCTGACAACAGCTCGTGAAGATAAAAGCTACATCGCCGGCTGATGCATTCACATCTTTCGTCGAATTGCTCCTGATAATACTCGACAGCCTTTCCCACGTCATGGAAAAAGGCTGCGGTAAGGATAGTGCTTTCTAGCAATTTTTTCTCAGCACGCAGGCTGCAGTAGCTGAAACGGCGTGCAACCGTTTCCAAATA
>JAWACZ010000037.1:0-14187 GCA_038896555.1 Candidatus Caldarchaeum sp.
AGACGTGGCGGCAAAGTTTGGCCAAAGTTCCTCCATAACCGAGGAGAAGGTTGCTTCAACAAGCATTCTGATAGATGCGTTGAAAGCGGCTTCGAAGATACAGGCGAAAGCACGCACGGTGAGAATCGTCAACTCACCACCTCTCGTTTACGACAGCGGCTCAAACATCGTCTTGGACGACAGCGGTTATGTCGGCCTCGCATCAGGGTTTACAAACGGGGTTTTCGAATGGGGGTTCACACCCGAGTCGGAGACGTTCACCAAATGGCTGCGTGTCATCTACGACTTCGATGCTGGAGAGGGTAGCGTAAAAGCCAACCTTCTCCGCGGCGACAACACTACAATAAAATCAGGGGTTGACACGTTGTATGAGATAGAGTATCTTCCGCATGTTACGGGAAGCGCAACCGAGGGGAACGCAAGCGATTGGAAAGCAGACGGCGGTGTTTTAACAGATTCCGCGATGGGGTTGGTCAACCGTCATTCCATAAACGTCGTGAAGACAGGCGCCTACGTAGAGGCATACTACCCATCCGGCAGAAACTTGTGCTGGGATATCTCGAGTCAAAAATACTTCGTCGTCTATCTTTATTCGCTCAGCCCGGGAAGCGTTGAGGTCCGGCTTTACACGGATGCGAACAATTATCGGAAAGCGTCTCTATCTCTGGCTGGCGGGGTTTGGCAACGGTTCGAGGTAACAATCTCAACCATGACTTCCGTCGGCTCGCCAACAAACACCGTTAACTGGATTGGTTTTGTCTCCACGTTGCCAGAATTCAACATAGACAGCGACCACTTCTTCTACCCGGTGAAGCGGGAAAAGATTAAGCTGAGGTTTACGCTTTCACGGCCCTCCGCCTCGGCTCTTACGCCTAAAATCAAATATGCTAAACTAGTCTGGAGGGAGGGTGGTTGAGCCAGATCGTTTACACGGAGCTTGAGGGTTTCCCCCTCCGCTGGCCCTATCTAACATTGGAGCCGCTGGATGCTGTCACAACTAAGACATGGCCGTCCGACCAAACTTTCAACATATCCACCGCGTCGTCAACCTATACGCCGCCCGACGTAAGCTCTCCCACCGAGCTAGCCGTTTATGGTTCTCGAAAGCTAGGACAACCAATCCCGAAGAGCAACGTACCAGTTGAATTCTGGAACAATCTAGAGGCGAGTATAAGGAAGGCTGGAAGCCCCGGCGACCTGAAAGTCGAAATATACTCGGTAACGCGGTCTTCAACAGATTATCTGGAGGACACCTTCTATGTTAACCCGAGCGGTGGGCCCATCGCTTATGATGGTATTTCAACCACGACGTGGCGGGGGTGTACATTAAATTTCCCTAGCAAAATAAGGTTAACAGCAATACGAGTACATGCAGGGGGGTCGACCATAAAGGTGCAGGTTAGAACAGCTAACGCAGACGGCTCTCCAACAACGACGGTTCTCGCAGACGTTGCATGCGACGCAAACGGAGTAGCTTGGTTTAACCCGCCCTTAGAGCTTTCACCCGGTCTATACTGCTTAATAGCATACACCTCATCGGGAAGTGCCAGTCTCTACGTTGCTGTTGATTGGCAGACTGCTTTCCCCGACGCTGGAACAGCTCATAGTACATGGGTTTCGACAAACAGCGGCGCAACATGGTCGAATGCGGGGCGACCAAACTATTATTTCTATACGGCGGTCAGAACGCTAGCCTATATTCCCGACAGCAAGCTCGGCGAGCTATCTGTCCCAGCCACACAGATAGGAACAGCCACGGCTTGGACAAGCCTATATCCGGCAGGAGATTCCAGACGCATAATTCAAGACACCGGCTCTTATTACGTTGTTCTCTCAAGCCCCAGCTCACCAGACGTAAACAATTGTTACATGCTCCAACGTGGGGGAAATTACTCTAACTCTAATTGGTCTCAAGTCTATGGAAACCTTGCCATAGAACATAGCGCTCTCTACGACGGTACAACATGGGTTTACAAACCACATGACTTACTCATACGCAAAACCTACTTTGAATATTCAACCATCAACTACACATACACAAAGACATACTACCTAGGCCCCGGCTCATACAGCCCAAAGCTCAGCATACAGGTTAAAGCCGCCAGCGGAACCGTGTACGCAAGACCACTCACATCGTCAGGAGCACTAATAACACCCCAGACGGAAAAGTCAACCACGTCAACCACTTACACCACGCTGTCCTGGGATGTTGTTGCCGGCGTCCCAGAAATCATAGACCCCTCCTCAAACCCCATAAGGTTTCTTGTAAGAGGCAACGGCGCCTACAACCAGGTAAGCTACGAGCCACGGCTCTACTACGACAAAAACCCCGTCACGCCACGGGACTTCGGCTTCACAGAACTCTATCTCATGAGGATAAGAGCCGAGGTGGCTGACACGCTGGCAAGGCTCAACGACAAAACCAACATGTATTTCGCAAACGCAGGGGACAGCGTAGTCATAGACCCCAACTTCAGGGCGCCCATCACAAAGCTCTACGTTTTGAAGGGAAGGGTGACGGCAGACTTGCTGGGAGTGATGTAGGATGCTGGAGTGGTGGATAGACGGGGAGACAGGCCTTCCGCAGGAGACGGCTGAGAGGCTTAAGAGAAAGCTGTCGACGATGATTGTCAAAACTAACGAAGGTGTTTTGGTAGGCGACGTGCTCTTGGTCGGCTCGGAAGAGGTAAGACCTGTTAAACCATTCTCGCTAGGCTCGTCGGAGCAATACTTTCTAGACGTTGTCTCAGCAAACATCACGATACCGTCGAAAACAACCGACAAATCAGAAGTAGAAGAAGCCGATATGAACAAGTTGGCCTCGCTGCGTCTCCCAACCGTCAAAAAATATGTTCGGAAAGCTCGTTCCGAGCTAGGTTTTCTGGCTGAGGAGATGCCCGCCGAGGTCAGAACTTCTCAAGGAGATATAGACCTGAAGGCGTTGATAGCCGTGTTGATGGCTAAGGTGAAGCGTTTGGAGGAAGCGGTTCTAGGCGGGGGGTGAGGCGGTTTGAGCTGGCTCATAAGAAGCGGTGGTAGAAAACAGGTTGAGCAGGAAAAACCAGTAGAAACAGTCATGGGGGTTAGCTGTGTCGTCAGAAACGTCGGCGAAGACCTTGTTGTTGAAGGCCGTGCGAGAACGAGAAGGGATGCAGATCGGTTGAAAAGGATGATGACTGAAATGTTGAACGAGGCTCTGGGAGGCGGTGATGAAGCCAAGTGAAGCAGCTCAACTTCTTCTAAAGCTAGCCGACCTAGACATAAAACTCTACGAATGGCAGAGAAAATTCATCGACGACGGCTCACGTTTCAGGATACTGCTGAAGCCTCGCGGCGCCGGCGCAACCTTCACCATAGCTGTAGAAGCGTTGGTGCAAGCCATCCAAAAGCCTGGCTCAACAACAATTCTAGTAAGCTACTCGATGAGACAATGTTTGGAGATTTTCAGACATGTAAAACATATAGCGGAAAAGCTTGCGTCGAAGATATTTTTCTACGGCGGCAGAACATACCGTTTTAACCATTTTTCAAGCACAAGGTCCACCGTCTTGGGAAACGGCAGCAGAATAGTCTCGCTTCCAAACAACCCAGACACGCTTAGGGGATACAGAGCAGACCATGCCTACGTCGACGAAGCAGCGTTGTTCCGAGACGACTTCAAGATAAAAACAGCCGTAATGCTCACAACCGTCGCACGCCGTGGAAGAATCGTCCTCGCCTCAACCCCCAAGGGAAAGCGGGGATGGTTTTACGAAGCATGGACAGGTGGAGAAGGATGGTCAAAACACTTAGTCAGCTACAGACAGTCACCCCACATAACCGAGGCAGACCTTGACGGGCTTAGGAAAGTGATGACGGAGCTTGAATGGCGGCAGGAGATGGAGTGCGAGTTTCTAGACGAGGTCAACGCCTTCATACCTTACGAAAAAATCTTAGCATGCGTGGAAGACTATCCGCTGGCAAAGCCTGCTGAAAAATCCCGGACATATCTGGGGGTTGATTTTGGAAGGTACAGGGACTCGACCGTGATTATAGGTGTTGCACTGGAAGATGATGGGAGGTTGAGAGTGTGCCACATTAATGAGTTGAAGCAAAAATCTTTCGGCGAGCAAATAGAAGCCGTTAGAAAAGCCGCTGAAACACTAACGCCCGCAGCCGTAGCCGTAGATGCTACCGGTATGGGGGCGCCTCTCGCCGAGGATTTGGCGGAAAAAATCACAAGCCTGGTTCCCGTGAGGCTCACAGCCCCCGTCAAAAACAACCTTGTCAACAACCTTAGAAACAGCCTGCTTGGCGGGAAGCTGGTTCTACCAGCCGACGCCACACAGTTGATAAACCAGCTACGTCTCTTCCAGCAAATCAACACAGGAGGGACAGCGAGATACGAGGCCCCCGCAGGCGAGCACGACGACTACGTTATCGCATTAGCTCTAGCATGTTATGCTGCAGCAGCCGACAGAGCAGCGCGCGTTGACGCCGTAAGCTTCTGGCTCTGGCCTTCACCTACGTATCTCGGAACGTAAGAAGTAAAGGTAGACGCCGATGAGAACCGCTGTGAAGAAAGCAGCAACCAAATCCGGAATTTTGACAACGGCGGTAAAAAAGATGAACAGCAAAACAGCGGCCAGCAACGAAGTGATCAGTATCAAAGGTACGTCGACGCTGACCGTCTTTGTGGAAATGCCGCCAAGCCCTCGTAACAACCTAGACAAAAACCTGAAGAACCTCCTCGGCTTGGGGATTTTGACCACCCAGTAGTCGTCGCCGCCGTCCATACAGATGAATGGCTGGAAACCTCGTTAATAAAGGAGCAACGTTTTAAGCCTCGGGAAACCGTTGTTGACACGGCTTGGAGAAGAAACCTTTGGGGAAGACTGGCGAGGCTGTCGCAGCCATCGGGCTGGGTACATGGAATATGGGTGGAAGCGATTACCCAGACTACCGAGACGACGACAGATACGTAGAGGCTATTAGATACGCCGTCGAGCTTGGCATGAACCACATCGACACAGCCGAGATGTATGCAGCGGGCCATGCTGAAGAGCTTGTCGGACGTGCTGTGAAAAACTTCACCCGCGACGAAGTCTTCATCGCCACGAAAGTCTGGCCCTCAAACCTCCGCTACGACGACGTCATTAAATCATGCAGGCGGAGCCTTGAGAGGCTGGGCTTCAGGTACGTGGACCTCTACATGATACACTGGCCCAATCCACGCATCCCTTTGTCGGAGACGATGCGTGCGATGGAGAAGCTTGTCAAAGACGGGTTGGTCCGCTACATAGGTGTTAGCAACTTCGACGTGGGTTTGGTTGAGGAGGCGATGGAGGCTTTGAAGGGTGAGGAAATAGTCTCCAACCAGGTTGAATACAGCCTCGAGAGCAGGGATGTGGAAAAGAAGCTGATACCTTTCTGCGAGAGAAACGGCATAACTGTGGTGGCTTACACGCCTTTGGGCAAGGGCAGGATACCTGCTGAAGCATCCTCGAGGTCTGCGAGGGGAAGAGTGTTAGCTGAAGTCGCTGCAAAATACGGCAAAACACCAGCTCAGGTCGTGCTCAACTGGGTCATCTGGAAACCCAACGTCATAACAATACCGAAAGCTGTTAGGAAAGAGCATCTTGAAGAAAACGCTGGGGGAGCGGGATGGAGGCTCGCCGAGGAAGACTATCTCCGAATCTCTAGCGTGTGGCGTTAGCGGGTGTTTTACTGGGCCTTATTTCCAGAAAAAAGGTATAAATAATGGCAATTTACCAAAATAAGCCATTAAAATGAGCGGAAAGTCGGAAACATGGTGTAAGTCCCGTCAACTTGCGCAGCCAGAAAGCATACTCGACGCCAACCAAGCCCAAACAATCATTCAACTAGAGGTGTTTCGGAATGGTTGACGCAGGAGACACAGCTTGGATTCTGATGTCTTCGGCGCTCGTGTTTCTGATGACGCCAGCGCTCGGCTTCTTCTACGGCGGGCTTGTCAGGAAGAAGAACCTCGCCAACACGATAATGATGTGCTTCGCCGCAGCAGCCATCATAAGCCTCCAGTGGGTGCTGTGGGGTTACACGCTTGCCTTCGGGCCCACGGTCAACGGCGTGGTAGGCGGGCTAGACTGGCTCGGCCTCCGCAGCGTCGGCCCAGACCCCAACCCCGACTACGCAGCCACAGTGCCCCATCTAGCCTTCATGCTCTTCCAACAGATGTTCGCGATAATCACGCCGGCGCTGATAATCGGAGCAGTTGTGGAGAGGATGAAGTTCAGCTCCTCGCTGCTGTTCCTCTTGATTTGGGCTACGGTTGTTTACGACCCTCTAGCCCACTGGGTCTGGGGGGTTGGCGGCTGGCTGAGAAACCTAGGAGCGCTAGACTTCGCAGGCGGAACAGTCGTCCACATCAACGCAGGGGTTGCAGCCCTCGCCGCAGCCCTCGTCCTGAGGAATAGAATAGGCTACGGCTCAGGAGCCTTCGAGCCCAGCAACATAACATACGTCGTGTTAGGTGCTTCCCTTCTATGGTTCGGCTGGTTCGGGTTCAACGCTGGAAGCGCGCTAACCTCAGGCGGCTTGGCCGCAAGCGCTTTCGTTGCAACAAACACGGCGGCAGCTGCCGCAGCGACGTCATGGCTTGCGATGTCATGGCTCTACAAAGGCAAGGCCAGCATCATAGGCGCTGCAAGCGGAGCCGTAGCAGGATTAGTTGCTATAACACCGGCCTCAGGGTTCGTCGACGTGCTTGCCGCGGTAGTCATAGGCCTTGTAGCAGGCGTTCTCTGCTTCTACGCGGTCGCCTTCAGGTCTAGGACGAAGATAGACGACTCTCTCGACGTCTGGGGTGTACATGGCGTGGGCGGCACTTGGGGGGCGATAGCGACTGGGATCTTCGCCAACCCTGCGGTCAACTCAGCTGGCGTTGGCCTGCTTTACGGCAACCCGCAACAGCTGCTCGTCCAGCTGCTGGCGACAGCTTCAGCATGGGTTTACAGCTTCGTCCTCACCCTAGCCATCCTCAAACTCATCGACAAGACTGTAGGCTTGCGGGTGAAGAAAGAGGAGGAGCTGGTGGGGCTTGACTTGACGCAGCACGCCGAGCCCGCATACGTGTAGGTGGTGGAAGATGAAGCTGGTTAAGGCTGTGATAAGGTCTGAAATGATTGACGAAGTGAAGGATTGTCTGCAGCGTTTAGGCTACGCAGGTCTGACCGTGTACGAAGTGAGAGGCAGGGGAAGACAGCAGGGCATATCGTGGAGGATTAGGGGAAACGAGTTCAAAATAGACCTAATACCCAAGCTGATGGTAGAGGTTGTTGTCGACGACGCTGACTTGGAGAAAGTTGTGGAGGAGCTGAGAAAATCAGCATACACCGGAAGCGTTGGCGACGGAAAGATATTCGTAATGCCTGTGGAGGAAGCCGTCAGAATTAGGACAGGGGAGAAAGGGCCTGAGGCGCTAAAGTGATAGCTTCTGAATACCGGCGGT
Organism: Candidatus Caldarchaeum sp.; assembly: GCA_038896555.1. Taxonomy (GTDB): domain Archaea; phylum Thermoproteota; class Nitrososphaeria_A; order Caldarchaeales; family Caldarchaeaceae; genus Caldarchaeum. Next base: position 7,469 of record JAWACZ010000037.1, read on the forward strand.
GTTAGCCGAACGGCTTTCGCCAGCCCTCGGTGCAAGCGTTCATGAAACAGCCGTCAATGTATGCTTGCTTTCGCTGGTTTGATTTTTAGGATTACTCTTCTGCTGCCGGGAGTTCTCCACTTACTTCTCACCCGTGTATTTGACGGCCATTTTGTCGATGTGTAACTCAGCTTTTTCACCGACGACCCATTCGACCACACGTCCTGTCACGTAAGCGTATCTGTAGGGGTTTTGCCAGTCGGGCACGGCCATCGAAACACGCGGGTCTCTGCGTGTGTTTCTGTCTTTCACACGGCCTTCCACAGTGTTCACCAATACATATCTGTCTTCCTCGTCAACCCAGACGGGTGTTACCTGAGGCGAGCCGTCAGCGTTGACCGTTGCAAGAAAGCCAAAGTTCCTCCCATGTGTCAGCTCCTTTACCCTAGGGTCCATGACTGCAGAATGTTCTGCCGTTATTTGAGGTGCTCCATCCAACACCCTTTGAAGACAAGAAGATATAAAATGCTATCTTGCTATAGTGTTCAGATACTTGTCCACGTCTTCGTTGGAGATTTTCTCATACCTCTCGGTCGAGCCCACGTCATACCAGAAGCAGTCGGAAACGTATGCGGATACTTTCTCCCCTCGTCTAATGATCAGCGGTATGAGGTCTGACATAATGTCCACCAGCCCCTCTGCATGTGTTAGCTGGGCTGCTTCGAGGACGAGTACGCCGATGGAGACGTTTATCGGTATGAAGGGTTTTTCCCGCAGGTCCTTGACACATCCGTCCACAACCTCCGCAACTCCTACGGGCAGCTGGTAGCGGGGTGAGAGGGCCAGCGTGGCAGCAGCCCTGTCCTGAACATGTTTGGCGACAAGCTCTCTGAGGTTGAGGTTGGTGAGTATGTCGCCATAGTAGACTAGGAGCGTGTCATGTTTGCTGAAGGCGTTTTGGGAGAGGGCATTGAGGAGAGACGCGCACGTTCCTTTAACGTTTTCAGCATCCCATACGTAGCTGAGCTTGAGGCCAACCCTTTCGCCGTCGCCGAAATAGTTCACAACCTGCTCCCCCTTATATCCCACCAGCAAAACCGCTTCCCCAAACCCGTAAAACCCGATGTGGCGTAGGATGTATTCGAGCAAAGGCTTTTGCTCACGGCCTACGGGTATCATAGCCTTTTGAAAATAGTAGGTTAAAGGACGTAGACGGCTTCCCTCGCCGCCGCATAGCACAACAGGCTTGAGCAAGACAGCCTCGTACCGATGCTGAACGAGCAGTTTTTTAAACCTTGTCCCTAAGGCTTGTGTTTAAAACCTGGTTTGGCGTTTGTGGTCTTGTTGAAGGCAGGCCGTATAAGAAAGTGTCTCTCATGCAAAACATACACCCTTAAAGAGTCTTGCCCACGCTGTGGCGGGAAGACGGTTTCACCCCACCCCATCCACTTCACGCCGGAGACACGCTACGCAGGCCTTCTGCTTAAAGCGCGGAAAAGCCGTGGCGGCGTCATGCTTTTTAACAGGCGGTCAACGGTTAATCAGCGGGAGGATGGCTCTGGAGACAAGGATACATCTGTTCAACACCCATGACCTCGAGGGGGCTGTTTTCATCGAAGGTTCTCCAACGGCTGGAGCGGCTGGAATACTTGCAGCCAACTATCTCAGGGAAGTGTTCAACAGCGTGTTGGTCGGCGAGGTTGTTTCACCGCATTTTCCGCAGATAAGCATAATCGACGAGGATGGGATTGCGTCGAGGCCTAAGCTCGAGCTCTACCTAGTGAACGCTAACGGTGTGAAGCTTCTTGTGGCTGGAAGAGCTTTTCCCGTCGAGGGGAACGAGGGAAGCTACGAGGTTGCTTCAAAGCTCTATGAATTCCTCCAAACACACAACGTATCCGAGTACATCGTCTTGGCGAGCGGTAGAATAAGCGGCGAAGGGAGCGTCTTCGTCTCCACGACAAACCTCGACCAATCGAAGAAGATTCTGGACGCGGGAGCGAGGCAAGCCCCTTCGCTTGAAAACCTTCCAGTCGACAGAACCACAGGCTTCCTGATGTTTTTCTTTGCACGGGACAGGCGGAAGGTTTCGATGCTTTTCTCAGACACAGCTTCCTACATGCCCGACCATGCGGCTGCCAAGAAGCTTTTGGAAGTTGTTTCCCGGTACCTAAGGTTCGAGATAGATTTCACGAAACTGGACCTCGAGATTGAACGGCAGAACAGGATGTTGCGGGAGATAGAGAACCTAGGCTTCATGGAGAAGACTTTGACAGGCGAGGAGAGGCCGCAGAAAGAACCTTTCTACATCGGCTAAACCGTCTTTCTAAAGCGCGGCTTTAGGGATAGATGACCTCGTAGACGTACACGTATGCGAGCGACTGGTATGGCGGGCTTGACTGGTAGACTAGCTTGAAGTGGTTGAGGGTTGAGGGGTTGTATAGATGGCCTGGCCCGAAGACTGTCTGGGTTGGCTTGTAGGGTATGAGCTGGCCGAGAAGCGTTGACCAGAACTTCTGCGTGGGCTGGAAGTTTGCGTCAACGTATTCGGATTCGCGGTAGGGGTGGCCTGTTTGGTTGGCTATCCGCAGCATCCATATCCATTTGCCTTCGTCGCCGAAGCCGAGAAGCCTGCCGTAAGCCTGGCCGCCCTGCACGATGAACTGATGCGTGACGTAGATGACCACGTGGGTTACGTTGTGGCGGCGGAATATCTCGACAGCCGTTTTCTCATCCGACATGAAGGCATGCGCCACGTCACCTATCTGCGTTGAGTTGAGCGTGCCGTTGTCGATGAGCGTTATCCTCTCGCCTACGACTGTTATCCAGTAGCCGTAGTCCCACCATGAGGCTACGACAGCGTCCTTCGGCAGGTTGTTCTTCATCCATGTTAACGCTTTCAGCCAGTCTGGGATTGACTGACGCGCTGGAAAGCTTGAGGTTATTATCGTCGCAGGCTGGTAGCCTTGGTCAACAGGCGAGATCGTCGCAGCCCTCTGTAAACCTCCTAACGCCGACGGGACTAGCGAGTATAGGATTAGAAGCAGCAGAACAACCGGCGTGACCGCGGCAAGTCCAACATGACCCAGCTCACCCTGTTTCCTCGAAGCGGCACGCTGCGACAACGCCTCCCCCACACGGCTGAACAAGGTGGCGTAAGCGTGGCCTGCAACTATGGCGACAGCAGGCGAAGCCATCAGCGAAAGCCTCACCATCGACGACGCAAAATAAACCGATAAAACAAGGAAAAACACTATGAAGAGGTTTTCGGACGACCTTGTCTTGAGGAGGAGGTATACTCCGTAGGGGAGAAGGAGAAGGCTTAAGCCGAAGTCTGAGAACATCAGCGACCAGGTCGGCACCTGGTTTTCCGCAACCGACTGGACTATCGGCAGCTCACCCCTCAGACCCGGCAGTAAAACGGACAGAAACTTTAAGCCGGGAACGCCGAGAACGCCTAACGCTGTGAAGGAAAAGAATCCGGCCGCGGATATGAGGAGCACCGAGGCTATGACGAGGCGTCTTGTCTCCACAGCCTTTATCCTCGAAGCAGCCTCGAAGACAGCCAGAACGAACAACGCTATAAACCCTGAGAAGATTGTTACCTCGAAGATGTATCCTGGCCCGAGCTTGGGAACTGAAACCGCTATCGAGGTGTATACGGCGAAGGATATGGCGGTTGCTATCAGCAGGCTTCTTCTGTATCTGCCGAGGATGGAGAGCACTACGCTGAAGAAGGGTATGAAGGCGAGGGGGAATTTGTGAGCTCCCCAGCTGGCTGCCATGAAGCCGAGGAAGAGGCCTGACAGCAACGCGTAAAAGACGGTGCCTTTCACCGTTCTTCTCTCGTTTATCGCCGTCAGGTAGAAGATGTAGCCCGCCAGCATCAGCGGCAGGCTTAGGCTTTCGTCGTCAAACCAGCCGAAATGCGTCCTGCCTATGTGGGCTGTGCTTATCGCCATGAAAAGGGCTGCCGCAAGCCCTGAAGCGGGCCCTCCAACCCTTCTGCCCAGAAAATAGGCTGCGACTACTGTGACGACACCGTAGGCCACGGGAAGGACTGCGGCCAGCTCCATCGGGTAGGGCTTGAATCCGAACAAGCTGAGCGTCAGGTAGATGAAGGCCATGGCGAACGGGATGCCTGGAAACGCCGTCCTCCCCATGTCCCTACCCCATGGATACCACGACTCTGTGTCATGCCAGCTGAAGAACTCGACAAACCCAGACCACCCCCTCTCAATCACGTACATCGCCTCCTTATACTGGACCCACGGGTCGAACTCCGACAACGCAACACCCCATCTCAGCGGCAGAATCCTCAACGTGAAAGCTACGGAGCAGATGAACATCAGAACGCCGAGCTCAGCCAGCCCCAGCCTTCCGCTTAAAAGACTGTCAACTCTCCGAAGCTTCATCAGAAGCCTGGTTGCCGCCAAACCATGTTCTAACAGTGTAGGCAGAAGAGCTACGCTAAAAACCTATATCCAATAAAACCATAAAAACACGCGCGTTATACTGCCATCGTCTTCCAACCACTTCGAAAACATCACTCTTTTAAACTTCCTCTTTGATTTGGCGAAACATGTTCAGACGTTTGGGCGCCTTCCTTGCAGTAATTCTGCTCTCGGCTTCTGTTATCCCTTTCGTTTATGCGGAGCTTGTCAGCTTCCGCCGCTCGTATGGAGGAGCTAACAACGACTGGACTAACGACATTTTCGTTGACTCGAACGGCGTTGTTTACACAGTGGGTGTGACGTATTCTTTCGGAGCAGACCCTCCAAACGCTTTTCTCACCATCTTCAACAGCGACAACAGCCATCGTTGTAGCGTGGCCGTAAACGTCGGCGGAGGGTCTGCTGACGAGGCGGTGGCTTTAACTGTTCATGCAGGACGGGTCTATGTTCTTGGAACCACCGGCTTTGGCCCCAACCCATCCAACCACTTCATAGCCGTGTTTGACACTTCATGCAACCTGCAGGCATTCAAAGTTTTCGACCTAGGTGGAAACGAGGAGGTCACGGACATAGCGGTTGAACCATCCTCCCCGCCTTATCTTTACGTTGTGGGAAGACAGGCAGGGTTTGGCGCCTATTTAGCGAGGATAGATTCAGCTCTCAACCCAGTATGGGTGAAGTTTTTCAAGGTCCGCGGCGGCGATGACGCTGCAAACGCTGTAGTTTTTTCAGGAGGCCGCGTCTACGTTGCCGGCTCTTCCAACGACGGAACATCGTTGAACATGTTTGTCTCGGTGTTTAGCGCGGCTGGAGCTCATGCAGCGACTAGGGAGATAGGAGGCTCGAGCAACGAGGAAGCATTTGACCTCACTGTTTCCGGGGATAGCATCTACCTGACAGGTTACACAGACTATCCTCAAAGGTTTAACGAAGTTCTTCTGGCTAAAATTGACTCAACCTACACGGTTGCCTGGTTGAAAGCCTTTGGAACCGCCTCCGGCAACGAGCGTTCACACGGAGTCGCCGTGGCCGACGGCCTCGTCTACGTAACCGGCTACACAACCTATCTAGGAACGGATGACGTCCTGCTGGCGGCTTTCAAATCAGAAGGCTCTCTTTCCCACTCATTCCTGGTCACCGGCGGCCCCGTAGGAGTTGACGTAGGGTTCTCCATAGCGTCGGCGGGCTCGTGTGTTTACTCGGCCGGCCGTCATCAGAACTGGCCTCTCTTCTACGTTGTCTTCGACGGAGAGGTGAACTCCGTCGCCATGACTGTAAACACGCTGACGCCCGTCGAAGCCGTGGTCACCCCGTCTACTGTCTCTGCTTCACCGGGTGTTGTGAGCTACACGCCTACGTTAGACGCGGCTGCTGCGGTCAACTCTTTCTACTCAAGATTCTGCCCCGATGTGCTGGTTTCAACCACCACGTCTACCGTAACATCTACTACTGGGACGACGGTGACGTCAACCTCTACATCCACTGTTACAACTACAGCTTACGCCATTTCGTCGACGACGTTGACTCAAACAAGCTCGGTCATACTGGTCGTAACTCAGACCGCTGTCACCACAATCCCCACCACCGTGTCGCAGACTGTTACAACAACTCAAACAACCACCTCAACCAGTTCGACGGCGACAACGTCGACTTACACAACTACAGCTACACAGACATCCTCAACCACCCTGACACTCATCACAGTCACCACAGCCGTGTTCGCAGAACCCTTCACAACATACACGCTGCCGATGTTGATACTCTTTATAGTTGCTCTCGCCGTCGCAGCCGTTATAGCGAGCAGGAGAGCTAGGCCACCACCGCAGCCAACCTTCTAAACCTTCCAAAATTCTTCTCTTCTTCACAGAGTTTTGGAAGCCTCTCCTTATCCGAAATAATTTAAAATAGCATCTCAGGATGCTGTTGACGGATGTCTGAGAGGTTTCGGAGGCTGGTTGACAGGGCTGTAGAGCTTGTCTCCACCCCTTCTTTCCAGGAGGCGGTTATGGTGGCGGCTGTCGTCGCCACATCTCTGATCTTGGCGGGAGTGGTTTACGGTTTGTTTTCAGGCGTCAACATTGGGGTTGCCTTTGTCGGAAACGTCATCAGAGTTTTCTACCCCGACCAGCGTGTTCAGACGATCGCCGAGCTGCTGGTTACCGCAACCTTCTACCTGCTGGGTTTCGCAGGTTTTCTTCTTTACAGCCAAGCCTTCACAAGACGTTTCAGCGGCAGGGCTTCACGCTACATGCTTGTTTTCAGCAGCCTGTTGATAGTGGTTGCGGC
>JAWACZ010000038.1:0-13994 GCA_038896555.1 Candidatus Caldarchaeum sp.
GGGGAGCGGATTTGAACCGCTGACCGACGGGTTAACAGCCCGCCGTTATAGGAGATACTACCGTCAGTATTTCTCTCTACCGAGCTGAGCTACCCCGGCTCAACAAGCTTGGAGGATTCGGTTCATAAATATTTTTTGAGGGAGATTAAAGGGGAGATTTTGTCTGGGGGCCCTAACGTATACTTGTTGACCTCGTTGCCTATGAAGGTGCTTACATACCCGTGTCCTTTGTCGTCGAACTCGTTGTGCAAAGGCCCTAGAGCCGTCTCTATCTGCGCTGCTTTTGCATCCTCGAAGCGTATTATGGGGACGCCGTACGGGTCTGTTCCCTCAAACCTTTTGTCGGCTATGGCGCTTTTGATTTTCTCAACGTCGTATATCGTGACAACTGGCGAAAGCTTTCCGCCGATGACGACGTATCTGCCACTCGGCGACATGTCGCATCCGTGTGGACTCTTGGGTTCGGGGACGAAGAATAGCACACCTTCTTTCACTGCGGTTTCGAGAGTGACGACTTTAACGCCGTTCATCTCAACAGCTTTACCAGCTATAACGAGCTCCTCAGCTTTCTTCCAGTTGATAACATGCAGGTAGTCGAAGTCACGTTGCGAGGCTCCGACTTCAAGCGGCGGCCGTCCCTCTAAAACACCGCCGATGGCTCTCTCTGTGTTTATGGAGTTTGCGAAGACAAACCCGTCCGAAGGACCCCAGCCCACGACCTCAAGGTCTTACATGTATGGTGGAAGCTCTATCTGGAAGCTTCTGGACAGGTCAAACCGGCCTTTAGCCCTGTCGAAGGCTATGAAGCTTGCACAGCCTCTGAAGTAGTCGGCGAAGTTCTTTTCAGTCAACGGAACGTATGTCACGCCTGGTTTGTAGCCTTTACCTGGCTCCCATGGAGCTGGGAACTGGCTCATACAAGCTACGTATTCGGTGTTGGGTGTAGTGCATGCTCCACCGTGCTGTGTTTGTGTGTTAGGCAGCTTAACGATGTCTTTCGTCTCGAAGTCTCGGAGGCTTATGGCTGCCATTCTAGCATTCAGCTTATCTCCTATGAACAGCCATTCGCCGACATACTCTGCGTTTCTCCTGTCAAACTCTGGATGATGTGTGTCTCCCATAGTTAACAACCTCACTCCGTTACTGCCTTTTTCAAGCAGCCGCATTGTCTTCACGTCACCGTAACCATATCCCTGCCAAGGCTCCACGGTGTAAACAGCTATCACTTTCAAAAGCCTCACCGAAGGAACGCCTATGACGAGAACCTGTCCTGAATGCCCACCCGATGAAAACATAACAAACTCGTCATAACTTCCTCCCGGCACATACGTCTTGAGAGCTGCGACTGCATGGGCTGTGGTCAGTTTACGCTCTGTTATGACTTTTTCAACGGCTGCCGCGACAGGCGGTGCCGGCGGTGTGATGAACCTTCCCGCAGTGAATCCTGCAGCAGCTCCAACAACAACACCTGCACCCAAAGCTGATATAAGCTTCCTACGACTCACTTTGGTCTCCTTAACCACACCCATATCTCTTCTCAGCAGTGAGAGAGCGGCGGGCCAGAAAGCCATTACGTCTAACATGTTAGACGCTGTCTATCACGTCGCACACAAACTATTTCTGTAATATCCATGCACAAGCGTTTAGTGGGCGGTTTGATCCGTGGAAAAAAGAGAAAAGTCGATGGAATGCTGGTTGTTTTCAGCGCGCTCGTGTTCCTCACCTCGGCTTTGGCTTTCATAACGGGGCCGGCAAAAGCGGTCACAGGTTCTACGAAAGAGTTCATCATAACGGCGCGTCATTGGGCCTACGACCCGCCTGCAATAGAAGTCGAGCAGGGAGACGAAGTGATAATCAGACTTAAATCCATAGACATTTCACACGGCATATACGTCGAAGGATATGACATCAGGGCTGACTTGATTCTCGAGGAGGGAAAGCCCAACGAGGTTGTGTTAAAGTTTATAGCAGATAAACCAGGCTCTTTCATTTTCAGATGCTCCGTCAACTGCGGACCGTTCCATCGCTTCATGACAGGCGTGCTTAAGGTAAACCCCAACTACACCTTTCAGGGAGCGGCTATGCTGGCTGTGTTGACGGGGATGCTCAGCTTAGTTTACCTAGCGGTTTTCAGGAGGTAGTTGAAGATGGAGAGCCAGCAGCAGTACAAATGGCGGTTCGACCTCTTCAGAATACCTTTGATCAAATGGTTTGTCCGCAAGAGATGGTTCCAGTTCGCCGTCATAACCCCCAACCTCGCCATTTTCTTCATACTGATGACGGCGGGACTCTATGGACTGCCTGTCGGGAACAAGAACATATCAGTGCTCGTAGTCTGGATACTTTGGTGGGCTGCTTTGATGATACTGCTTGTTCCGTTAGGAGGCCGTATATGGTGTATGATCTGTCCGATGCCAGCTATAGGCGAATGGCTTCAGCGCAGGACGTTGACGCAGAAGAAGGAGAAAAACCTTGGCTTGGGTAAAAAATGGCCAAAATTCCTCGACAACATATGGCTTCAGAACTTTAGCTTCTTGACGGTCTCCTCTTTCATCGGCGTGCTCACCACAAGACCTTTAGCAACAGCCATAATGCTTATCGTTCTTGTTATAGTTTTACCAACGATACTACACCTCCTGTTCGAGCGTAGAGTTTTCTGCCGCTACGTATGCCCCGTCTCAGGCTTCATAGGACTCTATGCTAGCGCCGTTAGAGCTAAGGGTCAAAAGCAGGGAGGTCTGTTTGAAACATGTTGGGAAAGAATGTTTCAAGGGTAGTGAAAACGGTTATGGATGTCCGTGGTATGAGTTTCCGCAGAACCTCAACAGAAACGCCTACTGCGGGCTTTGCATGGAATGCGTCAAAACATGCCCTCTCGACAACATAGCTTTAAACCTGCGAAAGCTCATAAAGGAGGAAGGGGTCGAGAATATACAACACACCAGAAATGAACTAAAAGATAAATCCATCTTCTAAATTTTTCTAACAGTGTTGCTGGAAGGGAGGGGGGTAACGAAGCGCTTTGGCGGGCTATTAGCACTTAGCGACATTGAATTCGAGCTGCAAGAGGAGGAGGTGGTGGCCCTGATCGGGCCCAACGGCTCCGGAAAAACCACACTCTTCAACATTATATCGGGCTTGATGAGACCAGATAAGGGTCGCATAATGTTCGATGGGATTGATATAACTCATAAGCCGCCCCAATATATCTGCAAGATCGGAATATCCAGAACGTTCCAGATAGTGAGGCCTTTCCGCAACCTGACTGTGAGGGAGAACGTCGCCCTAGCGGCTATTCATGGAGGGCAGGGAGCAAACCTGAAGGAAGCGATGAAAAGGAGCGAGGAGATCTTAGAGGTCGTGGGGATAGGTGATAAAGCCGATCAGCCTGCGGGGGCTATGACGCTTGTAGACATAAAGAGAATGGAGATCGCCCGGGCCCTAGCCACGAACCCCCGCGTCCTCCTTCTGGACGAGCCGATGGCTGGGCTGATACCAAGCGAGATCATGTACGCCAACCAGTTAATAAACAGGCTTAGAAAGGAGATGGGGATTAGCATCTTCCTCGTCGAGCATGTCATGAGGGTGGTCGCTGCGGTTTCCGATAGAGTGATAGTGCTTAACTACGGCGAGAAACTCGCAGAGGGCTCACCGTCAGAGGTCATGAGGGACCATAGAGTAGTGCAGGCTTATCTGGGAGATAGGGGTGTGGATTAGTGCTGAGTGTCGAAAAGATAGTGGCGGGCTATGGGGAGGTAACGGTCCTAAGGGATGTTAGCCTGGAGGTGCAGAGAGGTGAGGTGGTCTCGCTACTGGGAGCGAATGGAGCTGGTAAGACTACAACCCTCCGCGTAATCTCGGGAATAGTCAACCCGAGCTCGGGTCGAGTCATGTTGGATGGACGGGACATAACTAGGGTAAGCCCCCATCTGAGGGTGCAGCTGGGGGTCATTCACGTGCCTGAGGGGAGGCAGATCTTCCCGCGGATGACGGTCCTCGAGAACCTTGAGCTCGGAGCCTATACGAAGAAAGCTAGAGAGAAAATGAGCGATACCCTTGAGCGTGTCTACTCCCTCTTCCCCGTCCTAAAGCAGAGGAGAGCACAGTTGGCTGGAACACTGAGCGGAGGGGAGCAGCAGATGCTCGCCATAGCGAGGGGGATGATGGGGCTGCCTAAGCTTCTCTTGCTAGACGAGCCCTCTCTAGGCCTCGCCCCTAAAATAGTCATGCTGATGTTCGACACCATAAAGAAGATTAACGATGAAGAGGAGATAACGATCCTTTTGGTGGAGCAGAATGTGTACCGCTCGCTCCAGATATCAGACAGGGCTTACATACTAGAGAACGGGAGGATAACCGTCGAGGGGCTGGCGGGAGAGGTAATAGGGAACCCAGAAGTGAAGAGGGCCTACCTCGGCATCGCCTTCTGAGATTTCACCACACGGACCAGGTGTCTCCAGTAGCCTGTGAGACCCTTGGGCATGAAGCGGACAACGATTATTATAACTATCGCGAACGTGAGGAGGCGTATGTTTGCTAAGATAGCCACACTCTGCCCTATGAGTGTGTATACCACCGCTCCGATAACCGGCCCCATGAGGGTGCCAACTCCTCCAAGGATAGTCATGAACAGCGGGCTTATGCCCCACTCTAGGCTGAACATTGAATGCGGCTCGATGTACGTTTGATAACTAGTATAGACGCCTCCCCCAATGGCAAAGATAACTGCGCTTATCATCAGCGCGACCACCTTATATCGGAGGATTTTGACTCCGATCACGCTGGCTGCAGTTTCGTCCTCCCTTATTGCCGTTAAAGTCAGGCCAAGCCTAGACCTGCCGATGAGATAAGCTATCACAAGTACCATGAGTGAGTAGGTAAGTGAGGCATAGTAGAAGGGCTCGAGAAGGAATACTGTGGGAATTGGGAGATAGAGGCCAACGCCGTCCCCAACCTCGTTCCAGTTGATGAAGATCTGTTTCACCACCTCGTTCATGAAGAGTGTTCCAACGGCGAAGTATATCCCTCTAAGTCTGAAGGTGGGTGTCAGGATGAGAGCGAGAAGTGTGGAGAGGATGGCTCCGAGGACAGTGCCGAGTATGGGATGATAACCAGCTAGCCACAGGACCGCCGTCGAGTAGGCGCCTATACCGAAGAAAAGGCTGTGTCCAATGCTCACCTGGCCAGCCAAGCCTCCGATAATGTTCCAGCCAGTCGATAAACCCACGAAGATAAACATGAGGAAGAGCGTGTAGAGGATGTAAGAACTATTCACGAAAAGCGGAAGAACATAGAACAGAGCAACTACCACCGCTAGTAGAGATAGCTTGTGAAATACCCGCATCACCTCTCACCAAAGAGCCCCGACGGCCTTACGAGGAGTACCACTAGGAATATCAGAAGAGCTACAGCGTTGATAAAGCCGCTTCCCATTATGTACCCCACGTAGGACTCTATGAGCCCTAGCATCAACCCAGCTACGAGAGCGCCCACTATGTTCCCCATCCCACCTAACACGATTATCGCTATCGTCTTACTCGTCAGCACTGGTCCATCTAGTGGACTTACGCTGAAGACCATACCCAGCAGTGCCCCCGCCACAGCGGCGAGCCCGGATCCCAGTCCGTAAGCAAGGATGTTTACCCTGCTTACATCTATCCCCATGAGCAGGGCTGCTTCACTGTTCTGGGAGATGGCACGCAGGGCCTTCCCCGTCATCGTTCTATCCAGCATGAATTTCATGACTATTGTGAGAACTATCGCTAACAGAAATGCTATGAACCTCGCCGACTGAAGGGAAACCTCCCCTACGGAGAGCTCTATAGCCGATAAGTTCGTCCTAATTATCCTAACATCAGCGGTCCACATGATTATCATTAGGTTCTGCATACCGAGCGCTAGGGCGAAAGCTATGAAGACCGGTGGGTTAAGACCATACTTTATCACGCTGTTGAAAAGGCTAGTCTGCAAACCCATGCCCAACAACATTAGGACTATGAAAGAGAGCGGTATGACAAGTAGGGGCTCCACCCCAAGGTAGAGAGACAGCCATAGGGTGACAAACCCGCCCAGCGTTATGATCTCTCCATGGTTGAGGTTTATGATCTTCATTACGCCGAAAATGATCGTGAGCCCAGTAGCCGCCAGCCCATATATACCGCCCATCATGACGCCTGACACGACGAGCTGGGCAAACAGTAAGGGACTACTTCCCATAACTTGGACCACTTGGTAGAAGGCGACGACAGAGGAGACAACGAATCCTAGTAATATGGAAATGATGAGTACTAATCCATGCCTTAATTGGAATGACCGGGTCACTGTAATCATCTCATCCACGGCGCACAAATACCACTTAGACTATATAAGCTCTCTGAGTCTCTCTAGAGGGTCTTCACGTCCAACGTAAACCTTGAGAAGCATAGAATGACTTATATGTCTGGAGTCCATTAAAAATAGCATGTACATCCCAGATGTTATACCCGAGGAGGATGCAATGATCTTCAAAAAGTACCACGGGTCTGCGCCTAGGCGGGTTGGCTTTGGGAGGAGACCTGCTGTCCTCGTAGTGGACATGACTAACGCCTTCGTCCTCGACGATTATCCGACGGGCTTCAGCAAAACTGGTATACCATGCGCCAAGGCGATCAAGAGACTTTTACACCATGCCCGAGAGGCAGGTATACCTGTGATCTACACGAGGGGTGTCACCTTCGCCCACCCAGAGGAAGATGCGTTGAGGGGTATGTGGATGTGTAAGGCTTCGGTCATGCCGAGAGAGATGTTCGAGGAGGCTAACAAGATATACCATGAACTCTCTCCTGAGAGGGGAGACATAGTCATCGAGAAGGCTAAGCCCAGCGCCTTCTTTGGCACACAGCTCGTCAGCATCTTGAACTACCTTAACGTGGACACCCTCATCGTCACGGGCATGGTGACTTCTGGGTGCGTGAGGGCCACCGTCGTTGACGCCTTCTCATACAATTATAGAGTGATCGTTCCGGAAGAGTGCGTAGCTGACAGGTCCCAGATCTCCCATAAGGTGAACCTATTTGACGTGGATATGAAGTATGCCGACGTGATGGGGTTGGACGAGGTCTTATCCACTATCGGAAAGCTTTACGCCAGAACTGAAGCGGTATAGTCCACGGCCATAATCATCACCCAATTATTTTTGCTTGCTCCTCACTCCTCTTACCTACCTCTAGGTAATCGCTGCGGACCGCGCTTCTCGCGTCTCTCTCCCACTCTTCTGGCCAGTACCCTAGCTCGTACCCATACCAAGGTTCCCTCAATTTTAGGGGCGGTAGGCCAAGCTCAGCCCAGATCTCAAGCGCTCTCTCCATGTACTGTTTTCTAGGTAGAGAGATGGCGGGATATGGCCACTTCCTTGTAGCATCTATTAGGATGGCTGATACTCCTCGGGGGCTAGGATATCTCTGCTCCTCGTCGGGGGCTGTTGGCGGGGCGGCTGAGGGGTCGAGTAAAGCGTACTTGTTGGCGGTTATCCTGATGTCGAGGTGGGGCATGGCCCTTGTATAAACGGCCCAGAGAACAGCCTCGATGTCTCTTGGGTTGATGTCATCATCCACACAGATAACGACCTTGCCTATGACTGGGTCGAAGGCTGCCACGCCGTTAAGCGCCTGCCAAGGCTGGGCCTGATTGAGCTTCTTTATCTTGACTACGCAGATCCTGTCCTGCCCTATCTGGGGGAAGGCCACGTCGAGGACTGTGGGGAGGTTACAGTGCTTCTTGAGGAACTGGTAAACTATCGGTTCATAGCACTGCGCCCTTATGACGCTGCTTTCGCTCGGCGGCATTTGGCTTATGAAGCCGTAGTATACCGGGTCCTTGCGGTGGGTTATGCATTTGACGCGGAAGACTGGGTGATACGTTCTCTTTCCCATATATCCCAGATACTCGCCGAACGGCCCTTCCGGCTCCTGATACTTGATCGTTATTTCTCCCTCTATGACTATCTCGGAAGTTGCCGGAACCTCTAGGTCAACAGTCTCGCACTTGACCAGCTCAATGGGCTCGCCTGCCAGCCCTCCAGCAACCGCGTATTCATCCATGCCGTAGGGGATCTTCGCTACGCTCGTCATGAGAACAGCTGGGACAGGTGAGATCGAGATCGCGGCCTCCATAGTCTCTGCTCCGGCACTCTTTTTCTTACTCCAATGTATCCCCTCATGTTGGCTTACGAATAGCTGGATATTCGTCTTTGTCGGGCTCTTAACCATAGCTCTGTAAGTCCCGACGTTCCTGATGCCGGTCTCGGGGTCTTTGGTCACCCAACAGGGTGCGGTGAGGAAAGGTGCTGGGTCGAAGCCAGGTGTGGAGAGCGGGATCGGGAACTCAAGCAGCCCACCATCCCTCTCGAGGTCGCTCCCTTTATGCACCTCCTCCTTGCAGGGCCCCCATGAAACTATCTTAGGCTCTATAGGTTCCTCGAGAGCCCTCATCCACTTATCCCTTATCTCATCCATGCTGCACTTTAAGCCGAGCGCATAGTTGTGCGTAGAGCCTAGGAGAGATGTGGCGCAGCTCCCTCTATACTTCTTCCCCTTCGAGTCTACAACGTTCTCGAAGAGAAAACCCTTCCTCTCCTCTTCTGGAAGACCCCTGAACTGGAGTCTCACAAGAGGCATAAGCTCCGTATCCTTGTTGACACGCATCCCAACTCGGATAAGTCTATTATTTGTCTCCAGCGCTTGTATGAACTCCCTTATGTCTTTATAATATGCCATGTTTCGCATCAAGCGCTTTCAACTTTTATTTATACGTTTCTAAAACAAACAATACATGTTTTCCGATTCCTGAACGCATGTCTTTAATTTTAAAGTTGAGCTGGCGGAGCAACTCTATCAAAAACATAATCACCTGAAAAACGAGAGGCAGTACGTAGTAATCGAAGACACGCGAGTTGGGGGACGGAGGGTTACTCGGTTGCAGGGAAGCCGGCCTGCAGACTATGACCTTAAAAATAGGCTTTTCAAAGCTATTTCTATGGATGACACACTGCTTGCTGTCGCAGTCCTGTTCATAGTCATGGGCATAGCCGGTGTGTTTATTCCGTTTTCTGGAATTTCGGAGACGATGAGGCCTCTTGCTGAGTTTTCGGGTTTTGTGCTGGCTTTAGGCCTGATCATGCTTCCAATAGGTCTGTTGAGGGGGGGCCTTCCCCAACTGTCGGGAGGCAAAGCATACGTGTTAACTCTCGTCGGAATTGGACTCGTTTCTTTTGTCCTTGTTTCAGCGTCGCTTGAGATAGGGCCTTTCGCCAAAAAAGAGGTGGTTGGGGCCGCGGGCCCGACGCCATATAACGTAACGGTAATTATTCTGCCCGGTTCCTTCGACCCAAGCGCCACCGAGACCTATTCGCCCGCAAGGGTGAAAGTTCTGGCGGGCCTCAACAGCACGGTGATATGGGTTAACGACGAGAAGGTGAACGTCGCCCACACCGTTACCTCAGACCAAGGGTTGTTTGATTCCGGGTTGTTTGGAGCGGGGGAGAGATGGGTTTTCACGTTTGTGAGGGCGGGCATTTATCCATATCACTGCACCCCGCATCCATGGATGGTTGGAACGGTCACCGTAGTCGAGGGGCCTATGCCACAGGCCGGCGGCTAGAAGACAGCGGTCAGCCGGCCTCTAAGATACGTCTTCTCAGCGTCCACTATCTCTACGTTGACAAACCTGCCCAGAAGGTTTTCTCTAGTGTTCAGGACTATGGGTCTGTAGGCAGTGTTTCTTGCAACCATTAAGCCGTTTTTGCCAACCTCGTCGACCAAAGCTCTCCCCGACCAGCCTACCCATTCCTCGTTGAGCCTTAGCTGCAGCTCCTCGACCAATCCTTTCAACACCGATACCCTTTGAGAGACCACGTTATGGGGTAAAGGCTTCAGCCCTTCTGCAGGGGTGTTGGGGCGTGGAAAGAATCGTGAAATGTTAACCACGTGAGGTTTAACGTTCTCCACCAGCTTTAACGTCTGCTCAAAATCATCCTCTGTCTCAGTGGGATAACCCACTATTATGTCCGTAGCGAGCGTCAGCATTGGAATACGCTCCCTAAATTTCCGAACAATCTCAAGGAAAACTTTCGTGGAATGGCCTCTGTTCATCTCCTTCAAAACTTTGTCTGAGCCCGACTGCACGGGTAGGTGGAGGAACTTGAAGATCTTATCTCTGCTGAAAGCTTTTACCAGCTTATCGAGGATTGGCTTGAGGTAGATAGGGTTCATCATGCCCACCCTCACGTAAAAGTCGCCTTCAACATCGTTGACGGCTTCCAGGAGCTCTGGCAGAAGGTTTCTCCCCGACTCCAAACCATAGCTCCCCATGTCTTGACTGGTCAGCCAGAATTCTCTGCATCCCTCCTCCAACCCGTTGCGCAGCTCTTCTACAACCATTCTCACAGAGTAGCTTTCAAACCCAAGCCTTGTGTTGGGAACTATGCAAAAGCTGCACCTGCTCCACCTACATCCCTCAGAAACAGGTATTATGGAGACAACGGGGTTGCGTCTAACCCGTGGCAAACCAAGCTTGGTCCCGCCGCCGTTGAAAACCTCTCTCTCAACAGCTGCATATATCTCCGTTATACTTCGAGGCGGCACCAGGATCGCTTGAGGCGCCGCCTTCCTAACTCTTTCACTCTCTCCAGTAACCATACATCCTGCCACGACAAGCCTCCGGCCCAGTCCTGAGAACCTTCTAATCCTGTGCACCATCCTGTCGGCTGTAGGTTTCTTAACGGCGCAAGTTACCAAAACGACGTAGTCAGCCTTCTCGGGACTGTCCACGACCTCGTATCCCCGGGTCTTCAGCAGGCCTAAAGCAATCTCACCGTCGGCCTGGTTTGCTGGGCAGCCGTACACCTCGGCGTAAACCTTTCCAGCCATCCTTTCAGACCTGCTTTTAGAGGTTACGTCCTTTTATTAAGTCCGTCGTGCGATGCGCTCAGACAAGTAGTCAATAAATGCTGCGGTATAGAAGGTGGGAGGGATGAAGCGTGACTGCTACATGCCTGTTGCTGGGCGTGAAGAGCAGGTGCTCAGGTTGTTTCAGAGCTACCCGCGGCACAGGTTCAGGTTTAACGAGCTTAGGCGCGCAACCGGGCTTCATCAAGAGGTTTTATCACGGGTACTGAGACGGCTGCGGCAAGCCTGCTGGATTTGCCGAACCTCTGAAGGCCTTTACCACCTGTGTATCTGCAGAAAGCCCGAGAACTGCCTTTGCTGTGACTAGTCAATAATTATAGCTGTGAGTGTTGTTTGTGGCGAGGAGGTGAGGTGGATGGTCTGTCCCTGCTGTTTCTGCCCGTGCAGCCCACCATGATGAAGAATTATTCATCCACAACACAAACAACCTCTTTTTTTGATGTTGCATGCTGAACGTTTAGGGCATTGCTATGGGTTGAAATTTTTTATGGACTCAGCTATCTTATGCTCGGCCAGCCTTGAAATGGCCGCCAGCTCTGCCAAAGCTTGGTCAAAGCCCATTTTTTCGACGAAAAGTTTTCCAACAGCTTTCACAGTCTCCATTCTCTCCCATGGGAAGATGATCCACGCATCTGTGTGGTCGGCGGTGTAATCGGGTTTTACGCTGCTCCAGGGCTTTGTCAACAACGTTGCCGTCTTGAGTCTGCTGGGCGTCCGTGGTTTGAGGACCTTGTTGACAGCCGCGTCTAATGTCGCACCCGTGTCAGCCACATCGTCTACCAGCAGCACGTTTCTGCCTTTGAGGTCCGCCAGCTGCAGGTCATGATATAGTTTAAGCTCGCCCCCCATCGTCCCCGTGTAGGACTTGCAGCCAACAACATAGATTTCCCTCACGCCCAGAAGGTCTGACAGAAGGTCTGCAACTATCATCCCACCCCTAAGGACGCCGACCAAAGTGTCTACGGCATATCCGTCACCGGCTATCAGGCTTTCCAGCTTGTCAACGTATTGCTCAACGTCCGACCAGCTCAGAAGGAGAAATTTTCGCTCACCCACCGGCTTTATCTCCATAGTTATGGTTTACCCTGGGATGAATTTTAATTATTTCAAGCCGTAACCGAAAAAATTACCGGGACCCGGCTAAACAGAGTAGTCAGGGAGGCTTCGGAGCACGAAACACTCCCGCGGCCGCCAAGCTACGACTTCAGCTGCAGTTCGCCTTCTGTTCATCAACGTATTTATTGTGAGGTGAACAACTAATACTGTGAGCAGCGGGGCTGTTTTTCTCTCTAATGCGATAAAAGCTTTTGAAGAAGCTGCAGACAGTCTGAACCTCGACCCTGGAATCAGGGAATTTTTGAAGAAACCTAAGAGGATTGTCATCGTATCTGTTCCAGTTAAGATGGACGACGGCTCGTTGAAAGTGTTCTCCGGCGTGCGTGTTCAGCACTCTAACGCGCGAGGACCTTACAAGGGAGGGATACGATACTATCCGACGGTTGACGTTGACGAGGTAACTGCTTTGGCGATGTTGATGACATGGAAATGTGCCGTGGTTGACTTGCCTTACGGGGGTGCGAAAGGCGGCGTGGCATGCAACCCCAAAGAGCTTTCGAAAAACGAGCTTGAGCGAATCACACGCCGATATACGTCGATGATATATGAGATAATAGGGCCTTACCTGGACATTCCAGGCCCTGACGTTTACACGGATGCTCAGACGATGGCTTGGATGGTTGATACTTACAGCCAGATGAAAGGTGTTCTGACTCCTGAGGTGGCTACGGGAAAGCCTTTAAGCCTTTACGGAAGCTTAGGCCGCTTAGACGCTACGTCGAGAGGTGTTGTCATATCGGCGAGGGAGCTGGCCAAAGCATTCAACAAGCCCTTGAAGGATGCCATGGTAGCAATTCAAGGTTTTGGCAACGTCGGCTACAATGCTGCCAGAATACTCTACGACGAATACGGCGCCAAAATCGTCGCCGTCAGCGACTCGAAGGGAGGTATCTACGATACGAGGGGTTTGAACCCGCACAAGGTGCTTGAACACAAGAACAAGACGGGCTCCGTGGTGGGGTTTGACGGGGCGAAGCAGGTCAGCAACGAGGAGCTGCTGACGACGAGCTGCGACATACTGATACCTTCAGCGCTGGAGAACCAGATAACGAAGCAGGTGGCTGAGAAGCTGGATGTCTTCGCAGTTGTGGAGGGGGCAAACGGCCCCACCACCGCCGAGGGTGACAGGGTTTTGAAGGAAAGGGGGATTGTGGTAGTCCCTGACATACTGGCCAACGCGGGCGGGGTTACGGTCAGCTACCTTGAATGGGTGCAGAACCTGAAGAGGGAGAGCTGGACGCTTGAGGAAGTTAACGCTAAGCTTGAGGCTAAGATGGTTAAAGCCTTCAAAGACGTGCTGGAAAGGTCGAGAAAACAGGAAGTCACTATGAGACAGGGGGCTATGATACTTGCAGTAGACAGGGTGGTAGAAGCTATAAACTATCTCGGCATCTGGCCATAAATAAGATGGAGCCTTGGAGCACGCTGATAAATACCGCAACGCTTCTCTACGCCTCTTACCTTGACGTTAAAACCCGTGAGGTTGACGATAAGGTTTGGGTTATTCCATCGGCGGTCGGCGCAACCCTGAACCTTATCAATTTCTTTGGCTCTGGCTTCGAAACGTTCTTCAGCTATGGCTTAGCAGTTGGAGTTACTGCCGTAGTGGCGTTCGGCCTCTATTTTGCCGGTCTTTACGGAGGGGCTGACGCCAAAGCCCTCATAACGATATGTCTAGTCCAGCCCTACGTTTCTGTCCCTCCTCAGCTGCATGGCTTCAACGCGTTGACGGTTTTGACCAACGGCATGCTTTTGTCAGCATCGCTTCCAATATCCTTTGGTGTTTACAATTTTTACAGGTTGTTGAAAGGTGACAGGATCTTTGAAGGGTTTGAGATGGAGAGCAGGCTTAGAAAAATGGCGGCATGCTTCATAGGAGTACGCGTCAGGAAATCCGCTGGGAAGATGTTTTGGAGTCCCGTGGAGAAGACCGAA
>JAWACZ010000039.1:0-12752 GCA_038896555.1 Candidatus Caldarchaeum sp.
CAGCGTGTTTGCTATCCCGACCAAGGTGCTTGCTATCGCCAATATTATGAAGAACCCTGCAGGTATCTCCACCATCTCCATGGCTATGCCTACGGCTTGCACCGGCCGGCCCTCGTAAACGAGCCTCGTTCCTATGTATCCTCCTGTAAAAAGGGTTGCTGAAACACCATAGGATGATACGAAGTGTGTGTAGAGCTGTAGATAGGCCCATGCTTTATCGTATGTTTTTTTGTTGCGTAGTTCTCCCAGTAGGTAGTATGTGGCTGCCCAGCCCACCATGCCTAGGACGCCGAAAACTAAGAAGCTTATGTATCCTATGAGCATGTAAACCGCCCCCCATTGGGTGAGAAGTATTGGGAAAGCCAGGCGGGGGATGAGGACTGGCGCGGTCAGCACGCATGCTGCAGATGCGTTAAACAGGCCGAGCTTCAGAAACAGACGTGAAACACGTCTATAATCTATCTCTGCTTTGTCTGATGCCTCTGACACGGTATTTCCACCCTACTCAGGTATTTAATATCTGCGAGAATATATCCTACCGTTAATCATTCATTGAGGGGTTATGGAGAGGAGGAGATACATAGGGATAATGGTCGGGGTTATGGGGCTGGGGGCACTATATTTGGTGTCTTCGTCGCTGCTGCCGCGTGAAGGAACACAGACTGAAAAAACCACTACAAAACAACAGACAACTTCGCAGACCACCCCATACACCGAGACGGCTACCACAAGCCCGACAACCCTAGTAACATCACGTCAGCAGACAATAACCACCACAACTATGATGACGGCGACAAGCGTCCTCCAGCCACAGTGGGTTGTTGAAGAACCTCTTCCCATACGCTTGACTGAGGTCGCGATGGTTGCGGCTGAGCGGACTCTCTACCTAGCTGGCGGCTTGACCGCTGACGGAAAAGCATCAGCCCGTTTCTTCTCCTACGACGTGGGCTTGAGACGTTGGAGAGAGCTTTCACCCATGCCCGCAGAACGCCACCATGTCGGGCTGGTGTACTCCGGAGGCTTTGTTTACGTGATAGGTGGTTATGACCAAGAGTGGATAGCCCAGCGAAACATGTATGCATACAACATACGCAGAGATGTTTGGGAAGAGTTGACTCCACTGCCGGCTGCTAGAGCTGCGTTGACCGCTCAACCTGTGGACAAGCTGATATACGTTGTCGGAGGGGCTAGAAACAACCTTCCCCTCAACATCAACGAAGTCTACGACCTTTCCGCAAACATGTGGATAACCCGTGCGCCTATGCGTGTAGCGCGTGAGCATCTTACCTCAGGGGTGGTGGGTAGAATGTTGTATGTTATCGGTGGAAGAGTTGTTTCTGGAGGAGGCATGACCAACCTCGACATTACTGAGATGTACGACGTTGAACGAAACTCTTGGTCAGTTAGAAAGCCTATGCCGACTGCAAGGAGCGGGATAGCTGCGGCTGTTGTGAAGAACAAGATATATGTGTTCGGCGGCGAGAGTATGGTCAAGACTTTTGGAGAAGTAGAGGCGTATGACCCCTCGTCTGACAGGTGGGAAAAAGTTGCGATGCTGCCGACTCCAAGACATGGACTTGGAGTCGCTGCGGTCGATGACAGAATATATACAGTAGCTGGCGGGTCTTCTCCAGGTCTTTATGTCAGTGACGTGAACGAAGTTCTTGTGCTAGGCTGATGCATGTGTCTATCGTTTTTCAAAGACTTGTTCTCATCCTAGGTCTTCTACTGCTCATCATGGGATATGCTGGCTTCATACTTTTGGCCGACCTTTCAAGACAGTTTTTCAGACAGGATGTCAGCCCTTGGCAGATGTTCTCTATGGGGTTGGCTATTACTGGCTTATCGCTGCTGGTTGCGTGGTTTGTCGTTCGTGTTATGCTGACTCGGTCAAGAAGCGGAGAAGGTAAACAGCTTCACAACTCTTCTTCTGATTAGTAGCAGCATGATTACCGCTGGTATGAGAGCCACGGTTCCAGCGGCAGCTTGAACCTCAAACTCCACGGTTCTGAAAGTTCCTATCTGCTCGCCAACCCCGGCCCAAACTCCTATGCTTACCGTTCTCGCTGTAGGCCCCGTCAGAAGGCTTGCGAAAAGAAACTCATTCCACGTAAGAACAAGCATGAAAACCATTGTCACGGCTATGCCGGGTAGCAGGATTGGCAACACCACTCTCGAGATTATGGTTAAAACGCCGCAGCCCATGGTCATCGCAGCCTCCACAACATCACGCGGCATGTCGTTCATCATAGACCTTATGATGAGATAGGCTATGGGAGCGTTTAGGGTTAGGTATGCAATAATCATGCCTAGATGCGTGTCCCAAAGACCCCAGCTGCTCAACGTTATCAGCAAAGGTATTATCAGCAGAAACGGCGGCACGCTTCGCATCATCAACATGACGAGGTCGTAGCCTTTGCCAGAAGACCTGCTGTGGAAAGTTAAGCCGTATGCTGAAAGAAGTCCGAGGAAAACGGCCAAGACAGTGCTTCCAAGCCCTATTGCTAGACTGTTTATGATCAGCCTGTGAAAGCCTTGGACGGTGAACATATCCATGTAGTAAACTAGCGAGGGGGTTATTCCTCCAGAGTAGTAGGGTACTCCGCCGATAAGCCTTATGCCGGGCGCAAACAAAGGTGATATGTCTGTGTCAAAACCTTCTAAAACTATTACGAGTACCGGGTAGAGGTAGAAGAGGGCTGCAGCGAGCAAAAGCATGTATACAGCTATCTTGAGCAGCTTCATCCCTAGATTACCCGTCTCCACCACATCCGGCTGACCTGTCTGAAAACAAGCAGGGATGTGATTAGGCTTGCGGTCATGAGGGCTGTCGACACGGCTGAGATGTAGGGGATTGGTATTGTTGATTCTGCAGGTGCAGACGTGAGTAGTTTGAAGAGCATAAGGCTTAGTGTGTCTGTGGGCGCGCCGAGCTGCGATTCTCTGACCCAGAAACTCCATGCGAACGGAACTTCAAAAGACCTGAAAAAGTCAACTGATTTAAGTGCTACTAGCATAGCCGTGACACGTGAACGTAGTATGGCTGGTAGATAGACCATCGTCAACATGTGACGGCGTAATGCACCCATCAACTCTGAGGCTTCCAGGCAGTCCTTCGGCAACCCCTCAAGTATCACTATCGAGGAGAGCATGAAAAGAGGCGACCAAAGCCATGCTTCTGAAACAACCATTATGGGGAAGTAGACTAACGGGTCTGTTACGTCTATGAGAGGCAGGTTGAATCCGTAATGGAGCAGAGAGTTTAAGTCATCCCACACAGCCGGCGGAGACCAGACTATTCCAGCGAGTATGGGGGAGACCGCTAACGGTATTGTGAACAACGCTTCCACGACTCTTTTTCCTCTGCCGAGTTCCTGTATCAGTAGAGCGATGAAGATCCCCAGAAAGAGTGATGTTAACGTTGATAAAAGGGTGTAGATTACTGAGGTTGCTAGGGCTTGGTAGAAGTATTGGTTGGTGAGCATCTGGACGTAGTGTTTGATTCCCGTGAATGTCCAGCCTTGTGGGCTGATGTCATGCAGGCTTATGTAAACGGACATCGCTAGAGGATAGGCGATGATTATGGCTGCTAGGACGAATGCGGGCGAGAAAAGAAGAACGCTGGACAATCTCATAGCGGGCGCCCTTCTTTGTCGAACAAAAGTATCTTCGACTCGTCGGGCGTTATGCTTAGTTTTTCACGTGTTTGAAAAGCTTGCGCAGCAACTGTTTTCACGGTTATCTTACACCCGTTCACGTCAACCATGTAAACAACTCTGTCGCCTAAAACTTCTTTTCCCACTACTTTGGCTGTGAGTCCGGATGCGTTATCAGCTATCTTGAAAGACTCAGGCCTTATGGCCACGTATACTTTTTTCTCGGGGGTTTTTCTCCTTGGTTGGATGTTAAGGGTTAGCCCAAGCTCGTCGATTTTTATCAACGTTCGCTCTCCGAGCTCTTCGAGAACACCCTCAAAGACGTTGACTGGTGCGTCGCCGACGAACCTACACACCCATAGGTTGGCTGGTTTCTCATATACTCGTAGAGGGTCGCCTACATCCTGTATTAGGCCTTCGTGAAGAAGCGCAACCCTATCGGCTAGGGCGAAGGCCTCCACTTGGTCGTGTGTGACGTAAACGGTTGTTATCCCTGTGGAGCGCTGAAGCTCTTTTATCTCGGTTCGCAGCTCCTGTCTGAACGATGGCTCAAGCCCTGTCAGCGGCTCATCCATCAGAAAGACTTTGGGTTTGTAGACAAGTGCACGGGCTATAGCTACTCTTTGTCTCTCGCCGCCGCTTAACGAAGTAATATTCCTGTTTAGAAGAGCCATTATACGCATCATCGAGGCTACGTCTTTAACAGCCTGTTTGACATATTGCTCGGATAGCTTTCTAACTCTCAGGGGGAACGCTATGTTCTCATAGACCGTTAGATGGGGGTAGAGGGCAAGGCTTTGAAAAATCATCGAGACGTTCCTTTCCTTGGCCATCAAGCTTGTCACGTCAGCGTCGTCGAAGTAAACTCTGCCAGCGTCGGGTTTTTCGAGACCCGCTATAATTCTCAGCAACGTGGTTTTCCCGCCTCCCGAAGGGCCGAGAACGCAGAAAAACTCACCGTCTCTAATCTCTAGGCTAACATCTTTGAGAACCGTGGTTTGACCGAATGATTTACTTATGTTGTCAAGCCTTATACTAACCATCTGTCATCATTGCACTACAATGACTCCTATCTCGCCGTGTTCGGCGTGGGGCTCTTCTTCAGGCTCTGTCTCAAGGCATAGAAAGTAATATGTTCCCCGCTCCGTCAGCCTTAGCCTGAAGATCGATGTTCCGCCTGGCTCGGACTCAAACCGTATGCCCATGTAAGCCATTTCGGCTTTAAGCTTGTCCAACTCCGCGTCAGAAGCTCCAGCCTCAAGCTTCTCCTTAACAGCGTTGATTACCTGATCCTTGTCTTTGACTAGGAGAAACTCATGGTCGTACTTGCCTCTGTTTTCGAAAATAACCCTCACCTCCTCACCTGCATTCAACGTTATTTGAGCTTCGCCACCATCCACACTATATTTGAAGTCCGTGGCTGTTACCGTGATAGTCCTTACTTGAGGACGTTGTAACGTAACAAAATAAAGTCCCACAGCACCGACAATTATCACAATAACTGTTGGGACAAGCAAAATAAGACGCATACAAATCCTGCCGCCCTAACGTTATATATATACATTTCTTAAATACAACACGTTTCCAGATAAAGACTTTATACATCAAAAGGCTGAGTATGGGTTCATGGCGTCTAGGGACACAATCATCAGAGGAATAGTCCTGTTCACCGGATCTTTTCTAGTTTCCCTGCTTGTTGACAACCTTGCGATGGATATGAGAATGTGGGTGCAGACTAGGTTTGGGGGTGTTTACGGGCCGCTGGCCGCATACTACGTGGTGCATTACTTCGTTTTCCAGCTCACCCTCATAATTCTGGTTTATGGAGTTCTGTATGGCTTGAGAGTGGAGCGTGTTCATGAAATTTCATTCATTTTTGTTATGACGGCTGGCAAGCTTTTAGGAAGGCTGGGCTATGAATCATTTCCTTCTCTCTACCAATCTGCCTTCTCAATAATCATTTCAACACAGCTGAGCATGACTGCGCTTCTCTTAGGCTATAAAATTCACACAACCTCATCGCCGCGGACAAAAATGGACGACGTGTCTATGGAGACCTATGCAGGCCTCACAATCCTGATGTGGTTTGCCGTAATGCCGGGCGTAGACCTGCTTAGAAACGATGTATATTCAAACCTTTTGAGAATAGCCTTAGCTCTTTCCCTTCTCGCTGTAAGCTACGTGTCTCTCAAACCCGATAGATGGGTTGGCAGCTGGCTGCCGAGGATGTTTGTTTTAATTGTTTCCTGCGTGGCCGGACTGCTGCTAGCCAGTTTGTTCTCCGACATACTCTGGGGAACGCGAACCTTAACAGCCTTACCTCTAGCCGAGAACCTATACTACATAGCTGCCCAAGCCCTCCAAGGGTTTTTCCTGTCGCTGGCCGCGGCTTCAGGGATATGGCTAAATCTCGTTTTGAGAAGACCTCAACCACAGTGAGCTATCTGATGTTGGATGCCGTGAAACTACGCGACCAGATAATGAAAGCGTTGGAGAAGAGATATTTTTCAAACCATCCTTTCATGAAGCTTTTCTACGCCGGGAAACTAACCCCTGAACAGGTGAAAGGCTGGATAATCAACCGGTACTATTACCAGAAACAGATCCCTTTGAAGGACTCCATCATACTCGCCAACTGCAATGACTACGATGCTAGGAGGTTGTGGCTGCAGAGGCTGATGAAGCGGGAGGGGGTTGGAGGTTATAAAGGAGACGTCGAAGGATGGGCCACGCTGGCTGAAGCCGCAGGCATAAGCAGAAACATGCTGGAAAACGCAAAAATACTTCCTGGAGTTAGGCTTGCCGTAGACGCCTACCTAAACTTCGTAAAAACAGTCAGCTGGGTTGAAGGAGTAGCGTCATCACTTTCCGAGCTTCTTGCGGTCAACGAACTGCCGAGAAGAATAGAAGCACTCCGGCAGCATTACAGGTGGATTGAGCCACATGGGTTAGAGTTCTTCTTAGAAAGGCTCTCGTACATAAAGGAGGATATAGAGCTGGTGCTCAGCCTGCTCGCCAAACACATAACCACTAGGGCTATGCTTAAAAAATGTGTAGAGGCAGCCTGCTTCAACTGTGATGTCCACTGGCTGATGCTTGACGCGATTTATATGGAATATATCATTCCACGAAAAATACAGAATCTTTAAAATTGTTTGACGTCAGCCCTTCTTACTAGATACGTATAGCTTGTTGACCTGTTTTGGGGAAACTTTTCGACAAGCACTTTTCCCCGCATAAGAGATTGCGCAGCGGTCTGCAAAACAGAGAGAATGAATTCATCTATGCGCGAGTCGTATCTGTCTGAGCCTAAAAAGCCTTTGAAGTGGATAATTGATTGTGTTGTTTTTCCGTTGAAAATTGAATGACTGGAGGATGTTATTTCAGCGACCAACGTTACCGTTCTCTTAAATAAATCGGAGCCAGAATGGTTGTCGTTAGCATCACCAGCCAAGGCCAGTGGCACAACCACATCTTTTGCTAGTCTTTCTCCATATAGTCTCAGCAAACCGTGCTGGTCCAGCCCAACCAGCTCAGAACAAACCCTCATAACTTGGTACATAAACAAGATGAACTCATTCCGCAAATTGTCTATATGCTGTGGAGCCTTAGGTAGGTTTTTGATGTGTTTGATGTAATAGTTCTCAAGCCATAAAAGCGTGTGCCGCATTGTCCCAGGGTCTTTAATCGTAACCAGCGTTATGCCGTCTCGCAGAGAGTAAACCCTAGACCTATAGCGGCCGTTTGTCTTCACCACATCTTTAACGAAAACGACACCGTCGCGCAAAAGCCGTCTTAAATGATGGTGGACCAACTGTCGAGGAACGTGGAGTGTTGTTGCTATCTCGGATACCGTCATCGGCTTGGTGGCCAGCAGGTTCACGACAGCGTCTCGCTTGGTCAATTGTAAAAAAAAGTTTGACACAAGAGATATAAACAATTCTCATCTACAACAACACATGGCCGGCGCCGCAGCAGGCAGAGCCTCTCTATTGACGGCTGTAGCTGCGATTGTCATGTCACTCATCGTAGCTGGCTATGCAACAGCTATGGTTCAGACCGTTCAGACAGACGTGGCGCGTTCGGTTAAGGACCTTCAGCCAACCATAGACGACCTACGAAACCGTTTAAACTCCCTTGAGAAACTCGTGGCGCTATACGCTAAAGCTGCTGGGATAGAATCTCCCCAGGAGGCAGAGAAACTGGTTAAGCAAAGGGAAGAACTGCAGGCGAAGATTGATGCTGCTAAGAGAGAAGGCGGCAAGCTAGTTGTTTATGGTAGCGTGGATTACGTTGACATAAAGTCCGCCATCGACGCGTTCCAGGCCAAGTACCCATTCATACAGGTAGTGTATGAGCATATGAGACCTCCCGAGGTTTACACCAGAATTACTGGCGAACTTTCCGCTAACAAGCCCACGGCAGACGTTGTCTTGATATCCCATACCACGGGAATAAGGTTGGCGCAAGAGAAACGCTATCTACCGTACGTTTCGCACGAGTCTGCGTCTTATCCGGATATATTCAAAGATAAAAACGGCGAGTGGACTGCAGCCGTTCTTCTACCCATATCCTTCGCTTACAACACCGACAAAGTTAAACAGCCTCCAGCTACGCTCGACCAACTCACCGACCCCCGGTGGTCCGGCAAGGCGATTATGCACGACATAACTCTAGGAACAACAGGCACACAATATTTAGTGTCATTAAAGAACGTGATTGGTGAAACACGTTGGAGTCAATTTTTGGAGAAGCTTGCCAAAAATGTGAAACCTGTGCTTGACATCTCTGTATCCACCGTTGCCGAAAAAGTAGCCAGCGGCGAGTATCACATAGGCCTAATAACAAACCTCCACGACGTTGTAAGGCTTAAACTTCAAGGAGCACCGATAGACTACTTCTTACCTTCCGAAGTTCCTCTACTCGTAGCCTTCTCCCACATAGCCATAATAAACACGACGAAAAACCCCAACTCCGCAAAGCTTTTCGCCGACTTCATACTCTCGCAAGAAGGGCAGACGATAATAGGCAACACGCCAGTAAGATTTCCCGCAAGACCTAACACACCCGCCAAGTTTTCGCTTGATAAAATCATTCCAGCAAACGTAAAGCTTACTATTTATCCCGATGACGAAGCCGTAGCGAAGGCCCGTGAATGGGCCAACAAGTTCAAGGAGATGGGGTTCGGCTCACAGTAAAATACGGTTTAAAACATGCAGACAAAAACATCACAGGCGTCGCGGAAACTCATAACCTACACTATTTTTTTAGCAGCTGGATTCTTCATCCTTCAACCCGCAGCATTTCTGTTATTTGGCAGTGTTTGGAGCGCGGCCCCTGGAAGACCGGGCCAGCTAACCCTAACAAACTACATGGACATAGTAACCGACCCATACCTTGGAAGAGTTCTGCTCAACACGTTCATCTTCGCAGCGGGCTCCGCCTTCATAGCAACGTCGCTGGGCACGACGCTGGCATTCCTTGTAACTAGAACAGATACTCCTTTGAAAAACGTCGCTGTCTACATGCCTATACTGACTTTTGCCATGCCCTCATCAGTTGAAAGCATGGGCTGGACTTTCCTCCTCAGCCCGCGGACAGGGTTGCTTAACGTAACGTTCACACGTTTAACAGGAATCGATGAACCGCTTCTAAATCTCTACACGCTACCCGGCATGACGCTGGTGATGGGGATAAATCTTCTTCCAGTCGCGTTCATGATAACAGCACCAACCTTCACGTTGTTTGACCGCTCGCTTGAGGAGATGGGCAGGGCTTCGGGGGCAGGGTTGCTGCAGGTTTACAGACATGTAGTGATACCGCTTGCCATGCCCTCTATAGCGTCCGCCTTCCTGTACTGTTTCATAGTTGCTTTAGAAGCGTTTGACACACCAGCTATAATCGGAATCCCCGCAGGAATATACGTCGTAACAACAACAATCTACACCCAAATGGTTAGCGAGATACCGCCACGATACGGCACCGCAACAGCATACGCAGCAGTGTTGTTAGTAATTTCTCTCATAATGATTTTTCTCTTCAACCAAATCTCAAAGAAAGCTGACAGATATGCAACGCTCTCAGGACGGTCAACCACAACAACAGAGTTAAAACTCGGAAGATACAGATACCTCGCCACGCTGTTTGTTCTGGGATATCTCCTGATACATCCCATACCTTTACTGTTTACTCTGGCAACGGCATCCATCCACAGATTCTGGAACCCGGACCGTTTGTTCACAAACATCACGCTGGAAAATTATGAAGAGTTTTTCAGCTATCCAACAACAGCCACGGCATTGGTAAACAGCATAATAGTTTCAACATCGTCAACAATTTTAACGGTTGCAATAGGGTTTCTAGCAACCTACTTCAGCCTAAAAAGGCCGATGCTGGGTAGACAGTTGTTCACAACGCTGCTGTCAATCCCGCTGGCTATTCCGCCCATGGTGCTGGCAGTAGGAGTGTTCTGGTCTGTTCTCTACGTAGATATAGGGCTTTACGGCACGGTGTGGGCCCTCGTGTATGCTTACAGCCTTCGCTACATACCGTTGGCTATAAGATTCTTATCAGGTCCAATGCTGCAAATAAGCAAGGACCTAGAGGATTCGGCGATTTTATACGGCGCCGGGGTTTTAAGAACAATAACCCGAGTAACACTTCCCTTACTTCGGGGAGCTGTATCAGTAGCAGCTATCTATGTCTTCATAAGAGTATTCACAGACTTGGGGATAGCCGTCTTACTAGTCACACACACATCCACAGTACTGTCAACAACCTTATTCGCATTGTGGAACACAGGTGAGAAGCTAACGGTAGTAGCTGGAGGCCTCGTCTACACTGCCATACTTCTCTGTTTGTTGTTAGTAGCTCACAGGCTTGGCTTTAGGCTTTTCCAACCACCAATACATTAGACAAACAGCTCAACAACAATTCTAAACATCTCAAGCTCTAATAAAAAGACCAAAAACTATCACGTATAGAGCTTTCGCTGGGGCTCTCCGATATGAGGCCTCTCTCCAGCATCCAGTGGGAAACCTTCACAAACCTAGCATATGGATACTGTTCCCACAGACTCCATCTATCGACAAGAAGCTCTGATTCCAAATCATTCAACCATGTTTTTTCCAAATCACCTTCTTCTGCCACCTCATACACATACTTCAGATACAATTTGTTATAGCGTAAAGGATTGGAGTTGATTTTTTCTATAGCTTTATTCAGCGACCTGACAAGCTTGGCGACAACATCGTCGCTGAGACGGTCTGCTACAACCAATAATGTCGGGTTGTCACGTCTTGTCGTAAGAACGGGTTTAAACCCCAACTTTCTAGCCAGCTTAGCCCAAGGGCCGAGGAGGCTTGCGGCGCTCACCTCACCCCTTGCTAACGCCTTGAATCGTTCATGTGGTTCCGGTACGCTCACAAGATTTATCTCCTCAGGCCTTAGATAGATCTCTAAGTCAGCTCTGGCCGCATAGAACGAGCCGGTTCCCGCCTCGACAGCTATCGGCTTTCCTTTCAGACCGCTCGGCGAGCTCACCTCCGAGCCGCTTTTAACAAATATTGTGAATGAAGAGTTGAGCGTGTTGGGAGCCGGCTTAGACTGTGCTGCTATCCTCCCAGCCGTGCCTTTCAAAACCCTGACAACGCCAACCCATTCACCACAATGGTAAAAATCAGTTCGTCCCTCTCTCATGGCCTTCACGTAGAGGTCAGACTTGTCAGTTGTACCGTGCTCTTTCAACGCAACCAGCTCACATTTCAAGCCATTATCTGCAAAAAACCCCTCTTCCACAGCAACTATCTCGGGGAAAAACCAGTGGAAAGCAAATATGTTGAAACCTAACTTAACCTTGGCCTGTTCAGCCATGTATTAGGCGGCAACAATTTCGTATATTTAACTTATTGTTCCAAAAAACGGATGATGGGAAATGCTTATAAATACATAATTAACAGGCCTAATGATAGGTTTGAACCCCCGCACCTCCCTAGCTCTGTTTGCTTCAATAGCTGCAGTAGGCTTAGCCATAGTCATACTACAGCTCCAGCTAGGTCTAGCCCTGTCAGGCAACGGAGGACAGAAAGCTGCAGGCAGCCTTGAAACCATATACGGGTTGATGAACGGAAAGTCGCCTAACGAGGTTTATGAAATTTTGGACAAGCTGTCAGACGCGGACTATAAAATGCTCTTAGATTCTGTAAAGCCGCGGTTTGCAGCGGCGCCGCCGTTCAGATGCACACCAGACATGAGTACACGTCTCTGCGAACTATTGTCGAGAAGCAGCGCAAATGGAGTTGTTGAGCCGTGGGAGTTCTGCTTCAATGAACCGATTGACGCAGGATGTCCTGCAGCAACTTTCTGCGACGCCTACACCGGAAGATGTCAGAGCTCACAGGGCCCATGCTTCCTAGACCAGGCTAGACAGAACTTCGAGAGAGGCGGCTGACAAGGACTCGGATGATGAATAGCAAACAGTTGTTAATGCTTATCTTAGTTGCAGGAGTGTTAGGTGTCTCGGCTGCGTTCACGCTTGACCAAAGCCCGTTCAAACTCAGACCTCTCAAAACCTTTTACGTAGTAGCATACTACTGGGGGTTCGTTTTCTACGACGAAAACTTCAACGAGATACCCTACATGGTTGTCAACCGCGGTGACGAAGTCCAAATAATGCTCATCCCAGCCAACGTCATAATCAAAGACCCGATACTCTCAGCTAGGGAGGGAAAAGTCATAGAGTATCAGAACAGAACATTATGGAAAGGGATAGGAGACCTTCAGCCGGGTGATCCGCGTATAGAGGAGGAGATGGTTAAAGCCCATTTACAGGGTCTTGGCGACCACAGCATGGTCATAGAAGGCTACAACGTTGTCGCAGTCACATGCTCCCTTAGATGCGGCGTAGAACACAGGGTACGTGAAAGCATCCAGCAAACCTTGAATGAGGCTGCCGCAGCCATAGGCTCCGTGAAGTTTATAGCCGACAAGCAGGGAACGTTCGCAGTCTACTGCAGCATATATTGCGGATACGGACACAACTACCAACGCGTGGACAACGCCCTCATAGTAAGATGAAATAAACAGGAAAAGTTTAAC
>JAWACZ010000040.1:0-11294 GCA_038896555.1 Candidatus Caldarchaeum sp.
AGTCCATCCTCGCAGCCACCTCATGGAAGACCATGGCGTCCAGGAGAAGCAGTCCAGCCGTCGCGGCCAGCTTCTCCACATCCATAGTCCTGCTACTCCTCTTCTTCACCCCCCTTCTCCCTCAGCTCCAAAACTTCCATAAGCCTCGCCACGTCGATTGTGCGGACAATGTTTGCCGCAAAATCCCTTAAAACCCTATCCATGCGCTCTACAACAGGCGCTATAACGTCCTCACGCACCATCCTATCATAAGCGGCCATAATATAGGTGACAAGCTCATGGAAACCGATGTTCTCGTAAACCTCCAAGGCCTTTTTAGGCCTCTCCTCCAGCCACCTCTCCAGCCCCACCCTCTCCACGTATGTCATGACACCCATTCTAAATTTCCCGTTCAGCAGGGCCTGTCTAATCTGCATTTGTGTAGGGTTGAGCGAGGTGATGGGCGGGCCTGAATCCGTCCAGTCGAGGTACTCAACCATTACGCAGATGTCGCAGACATTGTTATCCAGCCTCTCTCTACATTTTTGTTCAAGCTCATCCCACATCCCTGGCCTCTTACCTTCTATCACAATCCTTACCCCGTTTATAAGAAGATAGACATCGGGCTCAAGCCTTCTACCAGGTTTCTTCAACACAACCTCTCCCAACGCTTTCAAACCTTTCTCAGCCAGAAGCTCAGCCAGCATCACGTTAAGATTTTCCTCTCTAACACTCACGCATAGCTAACTATGAAACATATACTTAAACATGAGGCGGGCGTTTCTCTCAACAGGCTTCTTACATATCGTATGCAGAAAGAACGTTTAAAATTTCTCTGTTGATGTAGCTTGCAAAGCCGACAATTATCATTCCAGCAAGATTAACTCTAGTTGTAGTCTTTTATGCATGGAGAATCCGTATTAAGGTCCTTTCTGAGCTCCTTAGCTTCTCCTCTGAGACCATAGTTCCGACCCTCTTATATTTCTCCGGTTCCTGGTATTCTCTATAATGAGGGATTATCGTCGCAGGCTTGGGGAGGAGCTTGGCAGATGGTCTGTTTCTAGGGATGCTCTTCTACAGGATGAGACGCAGGTGTTCGACAGGCTTGTAGACAATTCTCTTAAGTGTGCACGTGATTCTCGGGCGTATTCTGAAAGGGATGTTTTCGAGCTGTTCATCGCGTCCTCACTCCTGCCGCATGAAGAAAGACTTTACATGGTTGAGAAACTGCTAAGGTGGGAATGAAGGCTCGTATAGCTATTCGTGAACGTGTTTTACGTCATTCGTCTGGGATTAAAACAAAGCTGTCTGGTTGTCAGGTCTTTTGGGAACGCCTCGTTTTAGATTTTTATGCCCTTATTTTTCCCTTCCTCAAATGATGTTTTGGAGTTGGTCTATGTTAACCTATTTAAGGTTTTGACCGGTTGTTTAGTTTTGTGGCCAGGGTTTTAGTGGGTTGCTGCGGCTGGGCTGTCAAAGGCGGTAAGAAAGCGTATTTCAGCAGGTTTCCAACCATAGAACTGCAGGAGACTTTCTACAGGCTTCCGCGGTTAGAGACGGCGAGGCGGTGGAGGGAGGAGGCGCCTGAAGGCTTTGTGTTCTGCATGAAGGCTTGGCAGGCGGTCTCCCATCCCGTCTCAAGCCCCACCTGGCGTAAGGCTGGGCTGAAGGTCGGCAAAGAGAAGCAACAAAGATACGGGTTTCTGAGGCCTGTGAAAGAGAACTTTGAGGCTTGGGACATGTCCGCAGAAGTGGCTAAGGCTGTCGGAGCGAAGGTTGTTGTTGTGCAGACCCCGCCCACCATGCCCGCCGACGACCAGACGTTCAAAAACGCCGTCGAGTTCTTCAGGTATGCGGTTTCTTCGGGGTTAATGGTGGGCTGGGAGCCGCGGGGAAAAATCGCAGAGTTAAGACACGTGGTCTCAGACATATGCATGAAGACGAACGTCATCCACGTAACCGACTTGCTGAGGTCAAGCCCTGCATCCGAGTCGTCAACCCTCTACACAAGGCTGCATGGGCTAGGGAAAAAAGAGGTCAACTACTCATACAAATACACTGACGAAGACCTCCGAAGGCTTGCAGAGAAAGTCAGCGAATTCAGCGTCGAGAATGCATTCGTCATGTTCAACAACGTTCACATGGCTGATGATGCGGAGAGGTTCATAAAATTTCTGCAGCTAGAGGGGAAGTGTTAGACGACCGAGGAACCTGCCTATCCCGTCTTTCTCCATCTTGGCGGCAAGGCTTTCCGCTACCCTGCAAGGCATGGTGTTGGACATGGCTTTTACATATCCGTCGCCATCGCACAAAACCAGCAGACAGAGGTTCTCATCCTTGTTGACTATTGCGTAAAAGTTTTCCTCACCCACAGGAGCCCAGCCATCAGGGGTTTCTTTAACAATCATTGCAGCCAACGCGATTCCCGTGTATTTCGCCAGAAGGTTCTGCGACCTTAAAGCCGCCGCCTCACCCAGCCTGACGGCCTGATAATATTGCATGGAGGAAAACCATCATGGCGGAATTAAACCTCTGCGGCTAAAGCTTATCAACATCCTGCAAAGCGTCTGAGACATGATTATACGGGTATGGACCTGTCCCTTAAAGAGCGGGGCTGAGAAAGCTTTTCAAAAGTTCGCTTTGGAAGACGCGTTGCCGTTGTTGAGGAGGCAGGATGGCTGTTTGAACGCGTTCTTCGGTGTTGACGATTCTCAGCCGGCGAAGGCTGTGGTGGTCACGGTTTGGCGGGACCTCGACGACCTGAAGGGTTTCACGGGCGAAAACTGGAGGGAGCCCTTCATCCACCCCAACGAAGCAGGCCTTCTGGCGGAGAAGCCTAGAGTCGAGCATTACAGGCTTCTAGGCGGTCTGTGATTCCCGTTCAGGAAGCTGCCTTGCCGAAAAAATAATGTCCGGCGTATTAAGCGGGCAATACCTTAATAACGTCAGCCTACGGCGGAGAGAAAAGCCTTTAAAGCCTTTTTCAGCCCTTAACCCCGACCGGAAATGGGTAAGGAATTGCTTGTTGTGGAGTCTAGGGTCAGGGAAGCCCTACCCGAGGGGATAAGGCTTAGCGCCGACGCGTTGGAAGGACTCGACGCTGTTGTCAGGGAGCTGATTGCGAAAGCGGTCAAGAGATGTCAAGCAAACGGCAGGAAGACGCTGGCTAAGGAAGACTTTTAACGTCCTTGAACGCTATCCCCTTGCGTTTTCGATGTAGGGCTTAGGCTATTTTTTAGAGGTTTGACCTCCAGCGGCTTGAACCTAGTCCTGAGCTTCTCGATTATCTGAGGCAGAGTCGTGTACTCCATCTCCTCATGCCCAAGCCTTGCAGGCTCGAACTCACCCATGCTTCTCAGCATGATTGCTGTCTCAGCCGCCTTCGCTCTGACAAAATCCCAGAACGGGTCTTCAAACAAGTCACAAGGCTCCAGCCCGTCAACACCCACCAGCCGTCCGTGAGACACCTGCCAGCCCATCGCAATAACCCTCGGGGGGCCGTCAAAGTATGAGACGACGTTCTGACCCTTGCGGAAGGAGACGGGCATGAGCGGCCCTCTATGGGAGCCTCTCATCCACCCCGAAACAATCGTAGGCTGTGCAAACGCGCTTAGAATCTCGCCAACCGCTGGAAAGCCTGCCTGAGCACGCACAACCATCACAGGGTCGTCTTTCCCAACGTATCTTCCGGCTATGAGGCTTAGACGCGTTGTGCTTGCAGCTGCTGCCGGCTCTCCATCCGCCGCTCTGTAAACCTTCGAGATGGCATACCTTCCTACAGTTCCTATCAAAGCAATCAGGTCATACATTTCCTCAGGTGTTTTTAGCAAAACAGACCATGATTCTATCAGGTCTAGGACTTCAAACTTGAAGCCGTCGTGGAGTGTCGGGTCTATCACAAGCCCTGCTGTGTTGTCGGGCGATGCGAAAATCCGGTACAGCGGCAGGTTCCAAGCCCCAGGCTCCGTCTTATCCGCTGCGAAAACTATCACGGGGTCTGACTTTCTCTCTTCAAACTCTATCTCCGCCACACCCGGCCCGAGACCTTTTACGTTGCCGCTGAAGGCGTCGGATAGAAGGTCCTGCCCAGCTGCGTAGAGCTTTAAAGGCTTAGCCACCATCTCAGCGACATCTTTGAATATGCTCCATGCAAGCCCGTGAACTTCAGGGTTGTCCTCACCCTTGAAATGGCTCATCACGAGAATGATGTCGTCGCCGCAATGGTTTACGTATCCGCTGTTGATCAAGCCGGTTTGTTCAGCCTCCTTCAACTTCGCCGAAGCTGCTTCAATCATCCTGGAATGCGGCCTGTGATGGCCTGCCACACTGCCGACATCCGCCTTAATCACGGAAACCGTTGTCCTCATACGGGTTCAAGTTACTTGCTGCGCGCTTGGTAAAAGGTCTTGCGCACCAGCCATACTTTATACACTGCATAGCCCAGCAAAGAAGTCATAAGTATAGCTGAGATTCTTAAGGAGGCTAGGGCTGCGGGGTTGTCGACCACGATAATGGTCAAAGTTGTGTCGGCCGTCAAGGTGAAAATCGTTGGAGAAAAGCTTTCTGGGTCGACGGCGTTTATGACATATGTTTGAGGTGGGAGTAGATAGGTTTTTTCACCGTCGTCCTTTAAAGTAAAACCATTGATTTCGACTATTCTGGAACCATGATGGATGGTTCCGTTAGGGTAGACAAGCCTTGGCACAAAACGAAAGAGGTTTACGTAAATGTCCAAGTACCGCCCTGGCTTGATTTCAACCTGCGCGACCTCTGCCACCCCACCTTTGAAACCAAGCCTAACGTTTGCAGTCCTCGACGGGTTTACTGAAGAGCCGTTCAAATAGTCGGAAACGGTCAGAATGTCGTAGAAAGCCAGCAGCGTCTCGCCAGCGAGTTTATGCCAGCTCGAGCCTTCCAAAATCAGCTGGTAATCGTCCACGTACACGCTGCGATGGCTGTCGTAGACCCTTAAAACCGCGAGCGGTGGTTTAAGCTTCAAAAGCCAAACGTTCCCCAGCTCGTCGCCCACGACCAACGTATAGTTCTTTTCAAATGCTTCCCGGAAACCCGCTCTCACCGTTTTAGCAAGGCCTTTAAAACCGCCTAGATTTTTTGGAACTATTGTTATCTCGCGCTCGTAGACGACCCTACTGTCGCCCAGCGTCACAAGCCTTACAACGTGTTGTCCATAACTCAGAACCCGCAGTCCTGAAGGCCCTGAAGCCCCTTCACCAGGCAGGTTGATTGAAAAGCTCATCAGCCCACCGCGTCCTCTCCCTTGGACAACCTGCGACAAAACCAGCTGGTCGAGCTCTAGACCGTATGGGGTTCCTTGGAGCTTTCCGCTGTACCTAATACGCTCAGCCTTCCTAATCAGGTCAAACCTTAGCAGGGAAGTGTTCAAGTTTTCCAAAGTTAATCGGATGTTTGCGCCTGGCGTGAAAACCATGTCGTCGGACTGGGCTTGGAAGAGGGCAAAGCCTTGAGGTGGCGCGGACGCACTCATAACCACCTCAGAGTTCTCCATCAAAACTGATACAGTTACGGATGGATTAAACACCGGCGCTTCAACAACAACGATTAAATTCAATCCATCGTCGGTTGTAAGAATCCATTCGCCAACATCGTTCAACGTAAATTTCTTCAAAACCTTCAGCGTACCGTCTTGGATAAACAACCTATCCACGAAGCCTCTCGGCGATGCGAGGGTTACGGAGCCGTCACGGCCCATCAGCCGTACGGTAAGGCTTTCACCAACCCTTGCCGCGAGGACGCCACCGTCAAGAAGCGGAAGCATCTGCTCCCCTCCAAAACCGACAAGCCAGTATTGTGTGAGCGCCTGCTCCACATAAGCAACGTTCGCAAAAACAAGCGATAACGCCAGCAGAAAGCTAAGCATCCCTGTCACGCAGAACCACAGCCGCTAAAACAGTTAACCCCGCCCCTGTCGCCAAAAGAATCAACGGAATAACCGCTGGAAAAAGGTAAACCGTTGCTGTTCCCAAGGCAACAGCAATGACTGAAGCTACCGCCGACTTCAAAAAAACAGACGTTATAACAACGGTCTTTCTACCAGCCATTCCAAGCATAAGCGCTAGCGTGGCCATAGCCGTAATCGATGTAAGTAATGGAGAGGGAGGTGTTTCGGGCGGGATTAGGTTCAGCTGGTCGCGTGAGAAAAAACCCACTAGATTTCTGACGAGGGTGACGAACACCATCTCGGGGCTGGCGTTCCCCGTCCCTGCTACACCATAGATCAGCAGGGAGGTTGTGTAAGCTGAGAAATAGCCCGACAACATGCCTGCAGCGGTGCGACTGCTGTAAGCGGCCACAGCCAGAACTAAAGGAGCAGCTAGTATGTATCCTGCTGCAAGGCCTAAAAAAGGTGCGGCTACACCGGTCAGAAGCAGGCCTACAGTATAGATTGCAGGTATGTAAACAAGCCCTATACCCATCCACTTGAACTTATCCGTAGAAGATATCAGAAGAAGCGACACTATTCCAACAACAACGTAGTTGCTGAGGTTTACCTTCGATATTGTGAGGAGGGAAACCACTATGGGTGGTGCTAGAGCTGTCAAAGCTATAACACGTCTCATCATGACACAGCCCTGAGCATTCTGTGGAGATGTGAGAGATAATGAGGTATCTCATGCTGTTTGAGTGCTGTTACGAACCCGGCATGTCTCTTCATGGTTTCTATCCTAGACATCTCCAGCTCGGCTAGAACACGCTCCATCTCTCCCTCCGCTTCAAGAACCGGTATAACGACGTAAAAAACTCCCCCGTACCTCCTAACCTCTTCACCAGCATGCTTCAACTGCTGTCCGCTAACGAAAGCCAAGCGCCCCAGCAGGAACACGGCGTCAAAACCCTTCGCCCTTTCCACCTCCTTCAAAAAGTCGAAATTAACGCCAGGCTTGAGCACTGTCAAAAAGTTTGCCAACCCTTCAAAATCCCTTGTACCTGTTGCGGTGTAGGAGCCGGGCTCCAAAGCCCCCAGCGCCTTCACGGTCACTATATCGCCTTTCTCAAGCATGGCCCGTGATGTGGAGGCAACGGCTGAGATGACGGTGTCCAAAGCAGGCGGTTTACCAACCATGTTGGAGACGGTACAGTCTAGGAGGAACAGGACCTTCAGCCTGTTGAGCCTGTCGTATTTTCTAATGTAGATTTCACCATCGTCCCTCGCTGTCCTACGCCAATCTATGCTTTTAAGAGGCTGTCCCTCTTCATGTTTCGTTATCTCCCTGAACACGTCGTCAGCACCGTACTTAACTGACGATCCTGTGCCTGAAACAGATACGGCGTGAACCCATCTAACACCTTCCACGAGCTTATGCTTCTCAGAAGGCACGGGTCTTACCAAGACTTTGGCCTCTTTCTCTAAAGTTATGTACTTGCAGCAGATTCCATAGTCGTCAGCGACTTTAACAACC
The DNA here is from genome assembly GCA_038896555.1 of Candidatus Caldarchaeum sp. Classification (GTDB taxonomy): domain Archaea; phylum Thermoproteota; class Nitrososphaeria_A; order Caldarchaeales; family Caldarchaeaceae; genus Caldarchaeum. Next base: position 7,419 of record JAWACZ010000040.1, read on the forward strand.
AGCGGGCCTAGAGTGTAAACTCCTCTCCCCGGCGGTCTAAGTGAATACTTTAACATAGCCACGTCGTTGGGTTTGAGAAATCTCTCAACAGTAGAGGAGCCTTGGACCAGCTGCAAACCTTCAAAACTGTCAACCACTGTGAGGTGCAAAGCCTTGGACGACCTGTTTGTCACGGAGACTTGTACTTCCAACACTTCGCCTGGCCTAGGCTGGTTTGGGAAGATTTTTCTGCTGAAGACAAAGTCTGTCGGCTTTAAAGTCTTGAGGTTTTTCGCCGCCATCAGCACGTAGGAAAGCGTGAAGGCCGTGACTGCAAAAAGCGAGAGAGTAAGAGGCGGGTAAACTATCACCGTGGTGGTGAAGAGCAATAGGATGAAGGATGTGATGACTAGGTTAAAGCCTTCATGAGTCAGCATTAGACTGGCACCGCCACAGCGCTTAGATACTCGTTTACCAAGCTTGTGACAAACCCGTAGTCGGACGTCCTCGACAGGCTTGAGTACTCAGGCTTTGGCTGTAGACGGTGGTTTAACACCCTGAAGAATACCTTCTTGATGTCGTCGGGGATGACGTAACGTCTCCCTCTGATGGCTGCCAAGGCTTTCGCAGCATAAAGCAGGGCTATTTCAGACCTGGGGCTGGCTCCTATCACAAGCCTATTGTCGCCGCGGCTGATGGACGCTATGTCGACGATGAACTTTATCAGGTCAGGTGCAACCGTGACGTTTCGGACCTCCTCAACCACCGCATTGATCGACTCTTTCTCTACCACAGCCTGTATGGGAATATCGTCGCCGAGAACATTTTTCATCTCCAGTATTTTTCTTTCCTCTTCCGGCGTGGGGTATGGAACTATGACACGCATCATGAACCTGTCCACCTCAGCCTCGGGGAGAGGGAAAGTTCCCTCAAGTTCGATTGGGTTCTGAGTAGCTATGACGAGGAACGGTTCGGGAAGCCTGTATGTAACACCTTCTACGGTGACCTGCCTCTCCTGCATCGCTTCCAGCAGCGCAGACTGGCTCCTCGGGGGCGCCCTGTTAATCTCATCTATCAGAACCACGTTGGCGAAAATTGGACCAGGCCTGAACTCAAGCTCCCCCGACTTTCTGTTGAAAACAAGACCTCCTATGATGTCTGAGGGAAGTATGTCTGATGTGAACTGGAGCCTTTTGAACTTTAGCCCCAGCGAAAGCGCGAAAGACTTTGCGAGAAGTGTTTTCGCAAGTCCCGGAACTCCCTCCATTATTATGTGGCCGCCGGTGAACAAGGCTATCAGAAGCGATTCGATAGCTTCCTCCATGCCTACGATTACCTTGCCCACCTCACGTTTCACGTTCTCAGCAACCGCAGCTGCAACCGTCCTCTCACGCATGCTTTTTCACCAAGGCTTCAAGCTTCTCCAACACAGCTTTTTCACCTGAATAGTGGTTAGATTTCTGAAGTCGTTTCAAAATCCTCAGCATGTCTCTGAATCTTCCCTGCGAGAGAAAAGTATACAACAAAGCGTAATCATCCAGACCCTTGTAGAGGTCTTCACTTGAACCTGGCTTCTTGCTTCTTTCACGGGGCATGAGGATGATGGCAGCCAGCCCGACTAGGGCAAAGCCAAGCACTGCAGCTAAAGTCCAGTCAACCATTTCTCTCCATCTCTCCCGCCAGCTTTTCAAGGCTTGATCGGAAACGCTCCAGCTCTTCAGAACTTGGCGGAACAAGGCCGTATCTCACAGGCTCATAAACAGCGTACATTTCTGAAACAAACGCCTCGACGTTTTTGGGCAGCCTTCCGCTTTCCAAAAACTCTTTCACAGTCAGGTTTTTGCCGTCAACCCCTGTAATACTACATATCTTTCTGAAGCATTGGACGAATGTTTGTGTCACCGCGTCGGAGGCGTTTCCCTGCTCAATCAGTTTCTGAAAAAGGGTAATCTCGTTTCTGAAGTCTGGCCCTGTCGCCTTTTGCTCGACGCGGCTTGCCGTACGCGTCATCGAATATCTTATTAACACAAGTCCAACGACCGCTGCCGTGAGAAACAGGTTCACAGCAAGCCAGAACGAAACATCATACAGGTATGGATCCATGGTCACATCATCCTCAGCAGCTCGTTCTCAACCCTATAAACTGGAACATAGCTTTCCTCTAAAGAGACGATCTGAATCATGTCAGGAACAGAAGCGGCCGTCGTAAGTGTTTCAGGGGTCTCTGGAGTTACGATATATGTGAAAGGACCTTGGTATGGGGTTTCAGCCGGATTGAGGTAGGCCGTCAACCCTTCGCCCGTAAACACCTTGTAGTACTGTTTGAAGTCTATGTAGGTGAGGTAAGGGCTTCCAACATAGACCGTTGAGTTGGGTGGCGATGTATAGGATGCTACAACATACGATGATGATGTGGACGTGTCTATGGATATGTTGACTGCTGTGATTCTAAGCCTATATTCAACGTAACGTACCCGCAACTCTGTAACTGGAGTTTCTATTTCTATCTCGACGCTGTAGGTTGGAAGAAGCGACTGGGGTGAGCTGATTGTTACCATGTGTTTTCCAGGTGTTGTCGAGAAATAGGTGTATCCATTAAAGTTTGTGACACCTACCTTCTCATCCATTTTTACAATCAATCGTGGCATAAACCTTGGCTGCATCTCAACACCGTTAACCACGGTTATTTTTTCAACCCGCACACGTAAAAGATATGGTTTTAAGGGCGACTCGCCGAAGGAGAGGTCTAAAGTAAAAGACGTGTGTCCAAACGGGGGCATGGTCTGAAATAGGTTAAACAGTACCAGCAGCGAGGCGGTAGTCAAAACTAGCACAATCTTCTGACGGTCCAAACTATTTACCCTATTAGATGGCTTTCTCTTATGCTTTTATCCATTTCCCAAACTGGTTAACCCTCCTTGCCATGTGTGGATGGGCTGGAGAAAAAGATTCTTTATTACTACGTATGTGTGTTCAGACGTGGCTTGAACGACGAGGAATCTGTCTCTGTTGTCGAGGTAAGCCGTTTTGAGCTCCTTGAAGACGATTCTGTTGTGTTTGTCGAAGGCGATTTATCATGGTTTCAGCATCGTGGTTACGGCGACCAGAGACAGGATGGCCGTTGGGGGTTCAGCTCAGTTGAGACACTCTACCTGGTTAAAAACGGCAGAGCAAAAGTCTACAGAGATGGGAGACAGCTTGGGTTTAACGAGCTGTTGAGCTTCTTCATACAGCGTGACGGCAACATCTGGCGGGATTACGTCATCTACATGGATCTTCGAAAAAGACGATATGTTGTGAAGGAGGGGTTCGGCCCGAAGCTAAGGTTTCGAGTCTTCGAGAGAGGAGAGTACCTTGAAAAGCCTGCAAAATACCTTATAATCCCGTTGTATGAGGGGGAGAGCGTTAAGGTCGAGATTCTTCTAAATCTTTTAAAGTCGTGCAGGGCGATGAACAAAATTGCGGTCGTGGCCGTTTTGGACAGACGGAACGAGGTAGTTTACTACAACGCTTCGCTTGTGGAGCTTGTCAACAAGTAGGCTGTGATGGGGTGTGAGGTTTTTTGCGTACGTTAGGTTAACGAGGCCGCCTAACGGCCTGCTGATGTTCTTCGCCGTGCTTGTTGGCATAGTTTTCTCCCAGAAGCAGACAGCTTCCATTGAACATTTTTTCTACGCGTTGCTTACCTCCTACGGGTTGACAGCCGCCTCGATGGCTTTGAACGACTATTTCGACAGAGAGGTTGACAGGGTCAACGACCCTTCGAGGCCCATACCCTCAGGGGCGGTTTCCCCTCGCTCAGCTTTAGCGGCTTCTTTTTTCATGGCTGCCGTGGGTCTGGTTGCTGCAATCCTAACCTCTATCCAGTGTTTTGCGATGGCTTTAACAGCATATGTC
>JAWACZ010000041.1:0-9670 GCA_038896555.1 Candidatus Caldarchaeum sp.
AAAAAATAAAAGAAGGGTTGTTTTATCTTTTTCTCGCTCTTGCCGCTGTTGCGGCGGCTCCGGCCACGGCTATTACCGCAACTCCCGCCAGTATGTAAACCCATGAGGGGATGACTTCAACCGTAACCTCCGTAACCCTCGTAGTAACCAGCGTCTGCACCCTCGTAACCTCAGTCCTCACAGTCTGAAAAACAGTCTGCTGCACAGTACGCTCCGCAACAACGTCCGGAAGACCTAACGCCACAAGTCCTCCTGAACTTACTGAAGACCCGAAGCCGACTTCTCCCAATATCCCATGGTTTGCTCCTCCGTATATTATGAATATCTTGGCTTTGCCGTCGACGTCAAGCCCGATTTGAGGTTGAATTAAGAGCGGTGTTCCAACTATGAGTTTTCGTACCAGCTTACCGGTTGCAGTTGAGATGAATTCGACGGTGCCGTCGCCCCATGTAACTACCAAAAGTCCATTGCTCACAATGATGCCGCCCCTGTGATACAGGTCTTTCTTGTATTTCCAGAGTATTTCACCAGTTAGTGGGTCGATTTTGTAAATCGTGGTGTTAACTGGCATTTCACGTGAGAAATAGATGTTCTTGACTAGTACTCTCCCAGACTGTCCTCTTCCCTCAACGGGCCCTATTTTGATTATTTCCATAGGTCCGCTCATGACTGTTGCGTAGAAGTATCTGCCGTCGAAGGCGTTCTCTGCTTCCATGAAATACCTACCATGTATACCCCCCGTCTTAGTGGCAATCTCCTGGTTTGGCCAGAATTGATGAGGCACCTCCATGTGTGTCGCGTTAAACGGATTGTGTGGATGGCACCATCTGAAAGGACATCTTGCAATGTCTCCAATTGGAAGAGGCATCTCGCCCCGCTGATATTTAGCCCATAGCTCGTCCCAGTTGGGCCCTATGTTTTTCAGAGGCCGTGGATTGGGCATAGCCGGGTCAATGTACCATAAAGCCTCGCCCGTAAGAGCATCAAGCCCTACTATCAACCCGCTTTTGCAGGCCTTCAAAACTATTTTCCTGCCATCGACTTTGGCGTAGATTGTGTTAAGGTTGCAGTCGACGTCTATGACGTCGTGCGCCCATGTTTGATGCCACCAACGGACCTCTCCGGTTCTGACGTCAACGGCCATGATAGCGTTCGTGTAAAGATTGGGGCCTGGTCTGTATGTTGCATTCCAGTCTGGACCTGGTTGTGCCGTTCCGAAGTAAGCTAACCCATCCTCAGTATTCAACGCTATCTGACCCCATACGTTGCTCGTACCAGTTGATGGAGCTACTGGGCTGCCTCCCCATTTGCTTGCAAGGTCTGGTCTCTGCCAGTCCCATTCAAAAATTTCGGAGGGAAGGTCTGTTGCCTTGAAGCCCTGAATCCAGCCTCTGTCACGGAGTCTGAACGCCCAGTCCTTATCCCCTGTCAGCGGTGGCGTTAGGTAAACTTTCCACTTTATCTTTAACTGACCCATTAGAGCGGCATCATAATCTATCCCTAAGAGAACAGCTCTCCCTCCTTGCGTTCCCTCACTGCCTCCGCCAAGCTGTACCAGTATAACCCTATTCTTTGGATCGACGGTGAAAGCATGTGGCAGATCCATTTTGTACATTCCTACACCGGCGGTGGGATGTACGTTGCCTTCGATATAGCCGCAGAGATACTCTAACGAGACTTTCAGTGTTCCCGTCGAGGCATCTATTCCATAGATGGAGCAGGCCCATCCTGGAATCCACACGAGACCGTCAATCACGTTAAATCCATGTAGGTGTCCAGGCGTTCTTGCAGGAGCTATGAAGGATTTTCTGATGGCGTCTGTAAGGTTGAACTTGTGATGATAAGCCCACAACTGCCGCCCGTTGCGTGCATCTAAGGCGTACACACTTAGGTGGTTCGTCAAAACATAGACAACACCATTAACTATAACTGGCGGCGCCATACTACCCTCTGCAGCCAGCCCGTAAACGAACCCGATTAATCTATCAGTATAGGTAGGCGTTGCAGCAATGGCGGGTATTCTCCAGATATACTTCAGCTCTAGAAAGCGGACGTTTTCTTCATTTATCTGGTTCTGTGGATAGTAGTTCCAGCCCATTTCTCCATAAGGCGCTGGCCCAGTATAGTATGCGAAAGACGATGGGGTCAAAAGGATTGCGATGAACAGCAGGGCGCTGGCTAAAATTATTGTGGATTTTTTCATGCATTTGCATACATCCTAGGTAATATATATATTTTGCTGTTGAAGGTTTCGGCTCTGTTAACTTAAGCCATTTCTATCACCCCTTTTATGCTGTGGGTTATGCTTATTGTTTCTGGCTGGACAGGTGGAATAGGTTTAGCCATGTATTCCTTCCTTCTGCATGGAAAATGGTCGAAGTTTTCCGTCCTGTCCTTCACCATCTGTACAGCCCTCTCCATAGCCAATCCCCAAACCTGTACCTGTGATGGCTTAGCCCAAGCCTAGCGCATACCTCACGGTACCATGGTGCTCCATCTGTCCCAGACCGGATGCTTACCGCAAGCCTCCACAAGCGTCCTAAGGAACATCCCAGCCTGTATGCCGTTCCTAGTCCAGGAAAGCCAGAACCCAAGGGTTCTTTTGCTGAAAGGCTCGTAAGCAACCCACACCCATGCCAGCAAGCCTTCAACCATGATAGCCGTCTCGTCTACTGGGAAGGCTGAGACCCTGCACCTAGCGTTTAAAAGCTTTCTGAACCCTGGAAGCCTCTGAACTCATCTCCAAGACAGATATGTGGCTCCTTTCGACGAAAGGTTTCAAAGCCTTAGAGACATCCCTAAAGCTAAGACCCAAGTAGACTAGGTACAGCCCGTACAGGATGATGGGGAACCCCGTCCTCTCCCTCAAAAACACACAAGGAGAAGACTAGACCAAAGCCGTATCACCTAAGTTAACAGAGCCTTACAAGTCCAACCCGCTAACATTCATTGAACTAACGCTGTACATAAGTGTGTATGTTTACCTCTTTCTAGACCTCACGGCAACGATGGCGGCGCCTGCTACTGTTAATACTGCTACACCCGCAAGAAGGTAAACCCATGTAGGAATAACTTCTACAACAACCTCCGTAACCTTTGTGGTGACTAAGGTTTGTACCTGTGTCTGAACCTGGGTTTGGACAACTGTTTGCAGATGTGTAACTTCGGTTCTTAACGTTTGCAGTACTGTTTGTTGAACTGTGCGCTCAGCCATTACGTCGGGTGTGCCAAGCGATACAATGTAGCCGGGCAGGTACGGACCCCATACTTGAGGCGCTCCCCCTACGGCAAGAAAGAGTCTTATTTTTCCGTCAACGTCCGTACCGACGGAAGGCGGTTGTACTATGTAGCCTCCGAGTATTATGGTTCGCAGTTCCTTGCCGTTATCAGCGTCAAGTATTCTTAAAGTGCCGTCCACAAGCGGTACTAAGACCAAGCCGTTTGTGGTGCTCAGGCCTCCTCTGAACGGAAGGTTTGGAATGAAGTATTCCCATACTATTCTTCCATTGTTGACGTTGATTGCGTATATTGTGGTATTTTCTTTAGCCAGTCTTGTTGTGCTTCCACAGTTGTTTTGATGCCTCTGAGTTCCAGGCCCGCAGTTTCTTATAGCTAGGTTGTATGGAATATTGTATGTGGCTATGATGGTTACTGTAATAGTGTTTTTCTCATCATGGTTTTAAAAATAGTTTTTGTAGCTGCTCTATGTTTATTTACATGCTCCGGATGTTTGTTAAACATGGACCGGGAGGTGGCTGCGCAGAAAGAGGGGCATTTGGTTGTTTACGCCTCTTTGCGCGGTGTTATCCTCAGCCTTGTCACAGCCTTTAGGAGACATTACAAGCACCTGCACGTCCATGTCCATTTTCTAAGCAGCCATCCACTCCCCATCTATGAGAAGGTAAAGGCCGAGGTAAACGCGGGCCTGCCTACGGCCGACGTGGTCATACTACCGCATTACATGGTGCTGCAGATGGCTGCCGAAGGGTTGACGATGCCATACAAGTCGAGGGAGTTTAGGGCTTTCCCGCAGGAGTTTTACAGCGAGCATGGTGGCTGGGCGGCCATGGCTGTGGAGCCCATAGGAATGATATACAATGCCCAGCAGCTGAAGGACGATGAAGTACCTCTAACAACCAGCGAGCTTCTGGACGAGAGATGGTCTGGACAGGTGGCTACACAGTCTGTCACGGCGTTCAGCGAGGGCATGATGGGAGCATACTACCTGATAGCTCTCAAACGTGTAATGGGTGAAAGCAAGTGGATGGATTTTCTCAGTGGGCTTGGGTCGAAGGTTTCGCCAGTAACGTATGAGTGCTTGCTGCACATGAGTCATGCAATCGCACGCGGCGAGCAGAAAATAGGTTTTCCAGCAACTTTGAGGAAAGCCAGCTTGGCGGACGCTGCTGAAGGAGGGCCTGTGGAGACGCTGCAGCTGCTTGACCTTCCTGACACCGCCTCGCCTCGGACAATAGCAGTCCTGAAGCACGGCAAACACCCGAACGTCGCAGAACTCTTCTTCGACTTCGCCCTTTCACGTGAGTGGCAGAACGAGATGGGTGAGAAACTGGATGGGATGGTTCCAGCCAGGCCGGGTGTTGAAACAAGATACTGGGTTTCAAAGCCGTTGACAACAGGATTGACGTATTTCCCGAGTGTCGAAGAGGTCAGCCGTCTAAGAGAATATGTTGAAATCTTCAGAGAAATGGGCTTGAGATAGCTTTGTGGAGTTACCCGCAAGTCGTCGGACCAAAAACCCTAGCGACGTTAGCCGTTGTCGTTGTGGTATCTACCACGATAGCTGCAATGTTATTGTTTTCCACACCGCCTGCTGCAAACACCACGATTAAGCAAACCTCAGAACCTTTCGAGTTTATCTCAATGCATCTGGAGACGTTCGGCCGTAGGGATGTGGCCCTAATACTCAACAACTATGCTGGAGACGCGGAGGTTGTATGGTCGGGTGAGAGCGGCGGCTTGGCGGGACGTTATAGAGGGGTTAACGCAATCAGAGCATTTTTCACAACAGTTCTGACAAACTCAGATGAGGTTGAGCTGAAGGCGATTGACACTAGCGGCAGCGTATCCCAGGATGGAACGGCTAAGATAAATTCCCATATAACCATACGCGGCCATAACGCTATAATAGGCGAATTCAGCGGCGAAGCCCTCGCAACATACCTACTGACACAAACACCTAACGGATGGCGTATCAAGCTTGAGTCATGGGATTTTAAGCGGTTTGACGCAGAAGGACCTGGTTCCACAGTGTTTCCGCAGTGGGCAGCTCTGCATGGAAGAAGGACTGGACAGCCAGCCCACGACCCGGTTAAAGGTCTATTCTGGAGCCTAAGCGAGGTCTCTCCCTTCATAATTGCTCTCGCGGCTTTGGTAGTTATCGTCGGCGTTTTTGTCTCACGAAAAATTTCCTGATCCTATTCCAGAACAGCATCAGAGAGGCTGCAGCCGCTATCACCAATGTTAGGGGAAGCCAGTGTAGCTGGTTGTTTTGCTGGATGGATAGGGCTACGAGTTTTTGTCTGGGGCTGCCTGCGTCGTTTCCGCCCTCTGTTTCGACAAGCTGCAATACCATGAAACGACCGTCTATGTCGCTGCCTACTACGGCCCCTGTTCTTAAACTGCCGTTGAACACTATCCTACGTAAAAGTCGACCGTTTTCCGCGTCGAGGAACAGCATGCCATCGTTGATTGTGGAGGCTATCACCATTCCTCCAGTGACAGTCAACCAGCCTCTGTAAGCCGAGTTGATAAAATAGCTCCACACAATACGGCCGTCGAACATGTCAAGAGCATATATTGTTGTGTTGATAGGATATGGAGCTACGTTGTATACGGAGCCTTTGACGTTTGGTGAATGTTCTTCAACAGGTGTTGGGATATGGAGTGTGCACAGATTCATGACCGCGGCGAAAACCTTACCGTAACCCAATGCCATGTCCGACTCTATTCCGCCGAATGCTCCAGGGCATTGTAGAAAGCTCTGGTCTGAAGGGTCGTTATGCCATCTTTTCGCAAGCGTCGGCTGGATGGTTTTCTTGAGCGATGGAGGAGTGAACAGCCATAACAACCTTCCGTCGGCGGCGTTTAACGCGTAAATTTCCCCGTTTTTACATCCTTTGAAAACCATGTCGGCGGCGGAGGTTTGCACTAAGATTGTGTTCCATGCACATTCATGGTTGTATATGTCATGAGACACAGCTTGAAAAAACCAGAGCATGTCCCCAGTGCTCACGTCCAACGCTATTATGGAGTTTGTATAGAGGTTTGGACCAGGTCTGTACGTGGAGTTCCAGTCGGGTTTCGGGTTCGATGTTGATAGATAGATTATTCCTTTCTTCACGTCGACTGCCATCTGGCCGAAAGACAGGCCACCACCAGCCCGAGTCCTGCCGTTTTTGAAGCCCAGGTCACCCCAATCGCCTTGGAAAGGCTCGACGTTACCCTTAGCCACGCCTTCAAAGGTTTTGTTGATACGTTCAACAGTGTATTTGAAATCCCATGAAGGGTCTCCGCCTGCAGGCGGAGTTATAAACCAACGCCATAGAAGAGTTCCGTTTAAAGAATAGCCTGCGACAAACCCTCTGCCTGCCGCTGTTCCTCCTGCAGTGCTTGGCCCCCAGACAACGATGCCTCTTACAGGGTCTACGGCTGCAGCTGGTCCGCCGGTGCCGTAGATTCCAGCGTTTCCGGGAACGTTGTCGCATATGTTTGTTATTGAGGTTTTTTCAAATCCTGTTGTGGCGTTGACAAACCGTACGGAGCAGTCTGGCGATGTGAAGAGCAATAAGCCGTTGAAATAACTCATGCCGTGTAGGTGAGGCGTCATGTTGGCATGCGGTTTGTGAAGTCTTGGACGATATTCCCATATTATTTTTCCGTCTACTGCGTTGACGGCGATTATGGATGGCGCGTTAGTCGCAAGGTATATTGTTCCATTCACTATCAACGGTGGTGCAATAACTCCGTATCCCAGGTCGTCTTGTTTCCAAGGAACTTCAAGCTGCCAACGTTCAGCTAAATGGCCTACGTTGTCTTTGTTGACGCTGTTTTGAGGGTTGTGGTTTGTTCCGAAAATGTCGTAATTTGGGTAGGTCCAGTTGTTTCCCTCAATCATGTCAGATCCGTGCGAGCTTGTGTAGTATACCAGCATTAAGCAAGCCGTCAGTATGCTGGATAAGGTCTTCCAACGCAGGTCCATGGACGCAGGCAGCGCAAACCCTATGCTGACGGTATTGAAATATCTTTATCTTTCGTTTTTCACACATAGATTGTGTATGGAAACGCCTTTGAAGGTTGAGCTTTTCATAAACGGCGAACAGGTTGAGCCTTCTTTGCAGAAGTATGTCGAACGGTTTGACCCTGGGGATAACACGCGTTTGATAGGGGTTGTGGCGGACGGTTCTAAGGATGTTGGCGCCGGCATTGATGCCGCACGGGAGGCTTTCGACAAAGATGTGGACGGCTGGGTTTCGGACTACCGTCTCAGAGCCCGCGTGTTGCTGAAGGCAGCTGAAATGCTTCGTCAAGATTGTGAAAGGCTGGCTGTGATGGAGAGCCTTTTCACAGGCAAGACCATCAGAACCAGCCGGCTTGGAGACGTTCCCAGGGCTGCTGAGCTTCTGGAGTTTTACGCAGGAATAGCTGACAAGCTTCTCGGCACAAGCCAGGTTTTGAGAACCGGCGACCTGATAGCTATTGTCAAACAGCCTGTAGGTGTTGTCGCAGCCATCACTCCTTGGAATTTTCCGCTCGTCATACTCTGCAGACAGGTTGCGCCAGCCTTGGCTGCGGGATGCACGGTCGTAGCCAAGCCAGCTTCATACACGCCAGCCACAGCCCTGGAGCTTGCAAAAATACTCCACAAAGCAGGCGCGCCCAAAGGCGTGTTCAACATAGTGACTGGAAGCGGGGAGACCGTAGGCCGTGAGCTAGTCAAAAACAGTAAGGTTGATGTTGTGAACTTCACAGGCGAAACGTCAACGGGCAAGTGGATTATGGAGAACGCCGCAGGCTCTCTCAAACGTGTCGTGCTCGAACTCGGCGGCAAAAACCCCAACATAGTCTTTGCAGACGCAGACCTTGAGAGAGCTGCTAACGCGGTGGTTTACGGCGCCTACGCCAACAACGGCGAATCATGCGCAGCGGGCTCACGTCTCCTCGTCCAATCCGACGTTAAGGAAAAGTTTGTCAAGATGGTGGTCGACAGGGTTAGGAAGATACGTATAGGCTATCAGCTTGATGAGGCGAGCGATATGGGGCCCTTGGTCAGCCAAGGCCAGCTCGAGAAGGTTCTGGAGTATGTTGGCGCAGCTGCTTCGGAGGGGTTGGACATTGTCTGCGGCGGCAGCAGGCTGACGGAAGGCACGTATTCTAAGGGCAATTACATGCAGCCCACAGTCGTAGACAACACACCACCCGAAAGTAAGTTGTTCAAAGAAGAGATCTTCGGACCTGTGTTGACGGTAACAGAGTTCAAGGATGAGAGCGAGGCTGTGGAGCTGGCAAACTCAACAATCTACGGCCTTGCGGCTGGTGTCTGGAGCAGCGACACAGGAAAGGCTTTGCGCGTCGCCGAGAAAGTCAAGTCGGGAGCTGTTTGGATAAACACCTACTACACACTGCCTGTGGAGATGCCGTGGGGCGGATTTAAGCAGTCGGGCGTGGGCAGAAACAACACCGTCCTAGCTGTTGAACATTACCTTGAGTATAAGGGCGTTTACGTGGACGGGCAGCAGGGTCCGATGAGGCCTTACTACAAGCTGGTGCTGAGTGGATGAATGTTACCGACCTTCTAGCAAAAACAGGTTTGGTCGGCCGTGTACTTTTCGTAGGCCAAGCAGAGCAAGCTTCCTCATTAGCTGAAAAACTTGGTTTACGCGAGGTTTACGTCGCCGACACCAACCATGAAGCACTAGAGAGAAAGGCCAAGTCGGATGGCGGTGTAACAGTGCTTCCGGTTTACACACGCGTGATTGAGCGGTTTGTTGACCTGCCTTCATCCAGTTTGGATGCCGTGGTTTCGTTTTATGCGTTGGAGAAGGCCTTAAACAAACGGGCTTTCATGACTGAGGCTAGACGTGTTTTGAGGGAGGGCGGTAAACTAGTTATCGCATGTAGGCTGAAAACTTTTCTGCGGAAACAAGGCTTGGGCAAAAAAGATTTGACGAAACTTCTCGAGGTTGACGGCTTCACGGTAGAGTCGAAGAACTTAAGCTGGGGTGAGGCGTTCATCGTTTTGGTAAAATCTCAGCAAGGTGGCTGACTCCACAACCCCTGCCACAACGTATTGAATGGCTATTGCTGCTATGAAGACTGACATTATTCTCGCCACAGCGTCCGCCCCATCCTCACCTATAACCGTCAAGAGTTTATCCAGCGACCGGAGGATGACCCAAGTAACTGCCATCACAGTCATGACAGGTATGATTGAGTAGGGGATGCCAAGCGAGTTTATCGAGAAAATGACGGTTGTTATCGCCCCTGGCCCCGCCAGAAGGGGAAAAGCCAGCGGGAAGACACCTGAGCTGGATGTTTTAGCCTGCCACCCCTCTCCGCCGTGGATGAGGATGCGGAATGCTAGAATAAGCAGCAACAGACCGCCCGCCACCGTGAAGCTGGCGACAGATATGCCAAGAGTAGATAAAACACT
>JAWACZ010000042.1:0-7976 GCA_038896555.1 Candidatus Caldarchaeum sp.
AACTCTTTTTTTGTTGGTTTTTCGGTGTGTGGATATGGGGGTGTTTGAGGGTTTCTGCTTTTTGGAAATGCTGTAGGCTGGGGGATCTACGGTATTTGACGCTTGTCGGGAGGGTGCCTGCAGTGCGGACACTGTCAAGTCTTTCTCGATAGGCCTATGGCTTGAGCCGTTCTCGCGTTGTCATGCATGTGTTCGACTAGTGGATGCCTTGTCCAGGCTTTTCAGGTTCCACAACTACAGTCCTTTTGAGAAGGTTTATGCTGTTTAACCGGTGCTTCTGGGGCGAGTGTTGGTGAGTGGGTTCATATTTTCATGAATCTTTTGGCTATAGGGTTGGTTAGAGAGGTTAAAGACTGTTGAGTGTAGGGGAGATAGCTGCAGCCATAACCCTAACACACAACATACTACACAAAACCAGCATGGTGGAAGGAGATGTTAACGCTATCCCGCTGCATGGGACTGTCAAGTTAAGGTGATGGGGTTTACGTTTTAACTATCGTTGGGTATAGGCTCCCGTGTTTTTGACCTCTGACCTTTATAAGACCTTATAGGGCCTGGGCAATACTGTCAGCGCCAACGAATCAGGCAAATGGTCTTAACCTGACAGTCCCCGCGGCATGGGAAAAAGGTTTTTATTTAAGCTGGTCGGGAATCTTGCTAGCCACATCGAGGTTGTGAGGGTCTTAATGCCCCTTATGTGGCTGGGGCGGTTGGGGAGCGCTCGAGCTCCCACAGGTGGAGAGCGTTCGCGCTCTCAAACATGTCAGGCGCTAGAGCCTGAGCAGATAACCGTAGCCAGTCCTACGCGCTGAGGCGTTGTCAGGTGGAGTCATCCTGAGCCCGGCTGTCGGGCTAGGCCAGCCCCCAGGCCTAGCCTGAATGGCTGGGCTTGGGAGAGGCTGTGGGGAGGTCTGGGTTTTATGGTGTGGGCCGTCGTTTTGAGGGGTTCAGCGACGGCCTCTACGGCGGGTTGCTGCGGAGATATGTGTTGAACGGGGTTGTGCAGGTTGTGACGGTGGACGTCAATGTTGAGGATGTGACTGTTGCGTTGTTCGAGGTCGGCCAGCTGGTGCACGTCAAAGCCTACAGGAGGGCTCGCAGGAACACTGGTAAGCTTCTGTTCATAAGACGTGTTGACAGACGTTCGATGAGGCTTCACGGCAGGCCTGCTACGTCATGGCTGAAGTATTCGAGGAACATCGAAAACCAATGGGTGAACGAGGCTGTTGGATTGGTCAAGAAGCTTGGCGGCGTGGTTGACGCCGTGGTTGTCGAAGACCTTTCGCCAGCCCAGCTCAAAGCCAAGCTCAAGTCTAGAAACCCGGACAAAGCCTATGTGTTAAGCCGATGGCCTGTGGCAAAGATAATGCGGAGGATAGCAGCATATGCTGAGAAGAGCGGAAAACTGCTGACTGTTCCGCCGCATTACACCAGCAGCCTATGCCCGAGATGCAACAGCCTGACAAGCCATGAACACGGAAGATGGGACAGGCTGGTGTGCAGAAGATGCGGCTACAGAGATGACAGAGACCATGTGGCTGTCCGAAACCTTCTACGAACAGCGCTGGTCATAGAAGGCTTCCAAACGCTGCGAACATTCCTTGGCGAACAGCTGAGACGTTACAAAGAAGCTATTGAGAGACTAGACCCCATCCTACTCCGGGACCCCGAGGCCCAGGGCCCGCAACTTGGAGGGAAAGGGGAGGCCACCCTCCCCGAGTACCCCAAGACACCCGGCTTGGGGTACACTGGAGTAGGGTGGTTAATGAACCTTTCTCTTTGAAGGGTTGTGGAGCCAGCCGGCGCCCCAGCCGTCGACCCCTCGAGGCTGGGCTGACGACGACGGGGCGGTTGTACAGCCGGACGCAAACCGCGGGAGAGTCTCCGGCGTAGGACGGCGGGGAGGATGTTGTGGAGGAAACGTGGTTAAACCCCTCACACACCTCTTTTTCCTTGTTTGTGCTGGTTGAGTCTGCATTTTCGGCTTACTCTCCTGCATTATATTCTCGCATATGTCAATACGGTATGATGTGGTTGGACCAGTTAAGTATGACAAAAGGGAAAGGACTCTAGAGGTCGGCGGCCGGAAATACAGATACAGTAGCATAGATTATGAAGGTAGCGTCGCACGCTTCTACATCGACGCAGACGAGCTAGCAAGTGTTGACGGCCTACAGCTTGCCCATATACCTAAGCATGTAGCCATCGAGACAAACGTGAGACATAAGCTGCCGCTGGTAACTGATTTGAAGCTGTTCAGGATGAAGGCTAGCTTTTCGCTGTATTTCCGTGTCTGGAGTTACCCGGTTGATTCACGGGTTTTTCTCAGGTTTTTAGCAGAGCTGCTGGAGTCGAAAGGCTGGCAGGTCTCAAAGCGACACACAGACATGTTAGAGGCCTTGTTTGAAGGAGATTACTGGGTTGCCGAACTTATACACGGCATTCAAGATATCATGATGGGAGTTGACCGGTATTTAGAGGAGGTGGTGTATAAGCAACGGGCTGAAGTAGCGGAGCGTTTGAGGCAGATTCAAAACATGGCGGGAATCATGATAGCCCAAACCCTCTCGTTGAAAGGGCCTTTCGCCATGATTGTTTCATCGCTCTACCCAGCCGCCGTAGCCAAGATACTTTATGGAATGGGGATAGTGAAGGCTGATGAGAAATTGTCTCAGCAAATTTTAGGAGAATTTCAAGAGCATGAGGATTCTGTAAACAAGACCCTTCAGCTGCTTGGGCTAACCAAGTATATGAATGGGTGTGCTGTGTTGACGGATTTAGGGAGTATGGCGGCTAGAGCTATAGTAAAAGCGATGGCATCTCAACGTCCTGTAGCTAGACAACAAACACCATTCATCAAAGCTTCAGAGGTTCTGCACCATGTTGTGAATAACATCAGGAGTATGGCGGCTCAACACAGCCCATCCCTCAGAAGACTAAAAAACACCAAACAATACAAAACTAGGCTGGACGAGATAGGAAAGAAAATCGAAACACTAACCTTCCCCCACATAATAGCCTTGATGAACATCGCCATGAGAAATAACCTAGGTAACATATTCCAAGACGAGGTGAGAGAGCTTGTACAACTCGGCCTGGTATCATATAAACTAAAGTTGAGACCCTTGGGAATCTGGGTTGTAAAGCTGGTCAAGAGCTTTACCATGAAGAAACAGAACAGAAGATGGGAAGAACTCTGGAAATTGAACATGAACACCTAACTGCCACCGTGCACAAAACCTCAATAAACCCTGTCCAAAGTACACATCCCGGAGGGGGCTGTCAGCTAGGTAATACACCACCTTCTGTCCTGGTCTTTGAGAAGATGTTGTGTATGAGTGCTATCAAGGTCGTTATCTCTCCCATATTCTTGACCGGCTTTGGGTTTATGTTCTTGTAGAATCTCTTAGTCCTGTGTTTAAGCTCTCTAAACCCTATTCCTATTTTATTCCTCTCTGTTCTGTCATGAAGCCTGAAAAGACTGGACATATAGTCGAAGATGCGCATAGACTATTGAAAACAGCTCAGGCCAATAGACCTAACAAGCTTTTCGTTGTGTCTAATGAAAAGCGAAGAGGAGCAGTGCTGCGCGCTCACTGTCCCTTATCGAAAACATTGTAAAAAGCTGACTTCAACATGTTTACAAGGTCCTTCTCATTTGATATTTTGAACCCTTCCCAGAGATCTTCTTCAAGAAATATCATCTTTTCCCGCAGGACGTTTTCCATGAGTTCGAGAAGCTTGGGCAACCGTTCAGGGGGCGTCTTCAACAACTGTATACCCGCAGATTCTACTAGATAGTAGAGGTCTATTCCAAGAGCTGTTGTAAACGGTTCCATATGGGGGTCGAACATAATCATCCTTGAAACAACGCTATTCTTAGCCTTGGCAATCATCGTTGTCAGAATACTTTTGATGTCAGCCTGGAAGAGCAGTCTATCCCTAAAGTATACTGGAACACCTATGTTGCCGGGCAATGTTATGTCGAGCCCCTTTTCGCAAAACTTGTCAACAACGGACCGGAGAACAGCTGGCATCTTATCCAGAACCTCTACGTAATCGCCTGTGCAGTCGTAAGAAAATGTTTCCCGTTCGATTCTCCTGATCTCTATGTTATGGCTTACGACTAATAACACCTTATATCCATGCTCCCTCAACAGTTTTACAAGGTAAGCCTCAGCAACCAACCCAACGTAATTGCTTCCGTCACAGTTTCCATACTTAGAGAAAAAGTCATTGACGTTAGCGGTACCAACATTTATGCCGTTGACTCTAACAGCAACAATTGGAAGCATCCAATCGTCCTGCTGCATGCTGCTTATAAAGTTAAGAAGTAATGCCAGGTTGAAGAATGTTTTCACACCCTACTCCAAACCCTGAAGAATGAGGGGATACTCGTTTGACAGGCGATAATATGGTCAGAATTCGATCTGTTCAACAAGTGCGGGAGCTATATGGTTGTTAAGACGTTTAATAAGCCGTTCAGGCCCAATCATAATCTAAACAATTATCAACGGAGAATGCAGGGAGAGCCTTAAATTTACTTGACAGAGCGTACACCTCTTCTTGCCGCTCTTCATGCAAGATGGGAAAACGGTGATGTTAATATTTTTGTAAAGGTTCTTCTCAGAAGCGTAAGGTAAGAAGTTACAGACGTGGTTCCAAAAGCGATGTCGTAGAGTAGAGCTTGTGTATTCTCTCGTTCAATTTATGTTTTTAACGGCTATTAGAAGCTGACCACATTTCTTCACTGTTGAAGGCTGGCTTGTTGACATGAGATTATCGGACTGACTGTTAGACGTTTTAGTCGATACAGGGTCTTGGGAGACCCTCCATTGAGGGCTGCTGATGCAAATGCTGTAAGTCTTAAGTTCAGACATAAGCGTAGGCTGGTTCTGGCAGAAGAGCGTGTCGTAAAGGTTGAGGCTGGGTTTCGCTGGATAAGATATGGCGATGATGTTGCGGGTGTAGAGCTTAGGATCCTGTAGAGGTTATCCTAGATTGTGGGTCCTAGAGAAGCTTTGCCATGTAATAGACCCTAAAGCAGGCGACCTGAGGAGATAACCCCAGAATGCGCAAACAATGAATTCTTCTAACGGAGTAAAAGATAGGATCCAATTAACGTTACATGCTAACGACAACCATACGTTGGAGCAGGATCTTTTCGATATCTAGGCATAAAAAGCTACGTATTTTGTGCCTTGCGCATTGACGGCTTTAAGACGCATATGCTTAGTTAGAAAATGCTTCTTGTTTTCACCTTTTCACTCGGCTAACTTTATATCCAAGAATTAATAAATAGAGCTCTAGTATCTATTTTCCAAATGCCCAAAGAAGTGGGAAGCCGCAATAGTAACGCACGAACAATGAAGCTAGAGATTACGATTGACGACTTGCGAACTTTTATAAGATCATCCGAAAGCCTCCACGAAGCCTATTTCGACCCAAACACTGGTAAATTTATCTCCGCACTTGAAGGGGACGAAGAAGAGGCTGAGGAGATGTATGAGCTTCCCTACGAGATGTACGGTCAGTTATTCAGGGACTTTATAGATGAGTTTGTTGACAAAGCCTTGGAAGCTAGGCTCAAGAACTGTGGACTATCCTCAGAGATTCTAAAAGACATACCTGTTAAGTTCGCATTAGAGATATTGGACCACCATAAAGCTGGTGCACCATCCCTATTTCGTCAGTACCTTGATGATGTCGCCTATAGTATGCTGGAGTCATTCCTCGATAACGTAGGGAATACCGAGAACATCAGGTTCACAATACCTACTTTGCAAGAGTTAAGAGAAGCCGACATCTTAGATCGTTATACTAATCTCCACAGAAATCTTATGAATAAGCTGGACGAGCTGTCTCTTAAATTACCGCGTCTTAAGGAGTTTTCCGAACGAGATATGAAAGAATTGGCTGTGCATTTCGAAGAAGCTGCTGGACCTTTGACGAAACTGAACATCCTACGCAGAGAAGCATCTATTATCAAGGCCGCAATGGCGAGAATAGGTGTTGAGTTTGAGGTCAGGGAAGATGGTGCAGCCGTCTGCTTCAAATATTCGATCAGATACGATCCAACTTTGAAAAAGCAAATGGTGTCTCTAGCTCAAATCATCGGGAACATACTTGTTACGGAGTAGCTAGTGCCTATCTAGACAGAACGATAAAGCCAGACCGCTGTTTTCTAACCTATAATTCCCAGAATTTTTGGCTGCGTCTTATAAGAGGGGGGTGTGATTCTTAGGAGCGGGTTCATAGCTGTCATGAAGTGCTCTTAGAGTTCACCCTAGATTTTTCCTGAAAAACGTCTACGATGTACCTGGGATTGCAGGTTGTTTCACGGTTTCATGTAGGCTTCAACCAGACATGGTCGGGATGTTTTGAGCCTGTGACACAAGGCGGAGAGAAAGCTTAGCCGGAAAGAATACCGTAAGGACAGAGAGCAACGGTATCTTATACAAAGGTCGGAGCTGGACGAAAAGCCTAGAGTGGGTCTTCGACCATCAGACGCTTATGACCATCTACGACATGCTGAACACGGGCAAGCTTAGGGGAGGCGATAGGTGTTGTTAGCGTGGGTAAAGAGTCCCGCATATACAATGGATTAGACTAGGGCGAAGATATACAGACAATTGTTATACAAAGGCTTCAGGATTGTGACAGGTGTTTTGCACGAAAACGACATCGACTATCATGTAGCCACCATGCTCGGGATAGAAGTTGTTTCCGGAAGGCCTTTCCAACAGATCGGCGAAAAACCGCAAGGTTGTTGAAAAAACGCTGTCATGCAACACTCTAATCTAAACTGACCCGCCGATTGGTGAAAACAACAGACGCAACACAGAACTCCTCCCAGGCCGTCCAAAACAACATACCAATGTACACGTCCTAAGACATGAAACTTCACGCGTTTGCTGTCGAAACAGCACAAACCATCGTGAAGACCTTCAAAACAGGCCAGTTAACAGCTTAGCAAGAGCCAGATCGAGAGCCGATTAGTAAAGCGTCGTTTACAACGTGTCGTTTTGCTGCTGTTCGTGGTATACGGAAAAAGCAGTGATGGTAAAGTGTCGCCTATGCTGCAGCAGCCATTGTTAGAGGCTGAAGTTGCAGCGTCGTTCTTGGACGCTGTCAAGAACCAAAATCACATGCCTAAATTCCAAATTGTAGAGCAATCGATACGTCCGTTTTGGAAGAGAGCAAGCTTAGGATATTTCCAAACATTGTTGTTTACGTTTCATGCTTATTAACCGCGTTTGCTACTAGTTGACTTGGCTTGCGGCTGCTTGACGGCTTTGGCCGCGTCGCGCGGAAGCTAAGGCTTTCGGTCACGGACAGGTGCAACTTCAGATGTGATTTCTGCATGCCATTGCATCCTGTTTGGATACCACATTCGGAGATTTTGACGTATGAGGAGATGGCGCGGGTTGTCAGGATACTTGTTTCGATGGGGGTGACTAAGATAAGGCTGAGCGGTGGGGAGCCATTGATGAGACGAGATATAGAGAAAGGTGTCAAAATGCTAAGGGACATCCCTGGTGTTGAAAGCATCTCAATGACAACTAACGGGTATTTCCTAGCCGAGAAAGCTGCGGCGCTAAAACAGGCCGGGCTGGACAGCGTAACCGTAAGCCTCCACAGCCTTAAGCCGGATAGGTTTGAGGAAATAATTGGCAGGAAGGATGTTTTCCACAAGGTTCTTGAGGGGGTAAAAACCGCTCAGGCAGTAGGACTTAACCCAGTCAAGATAAACTGCGTCGTAACATGTGGCTGTAACGACGACGAAATCCTCGACTTCGTAGAGCTCAGCCGTGCGTCAGGCCTTGTGATAAGGTTCATCGAATACATGCCGTTCGACGGAAGACATATGTGGAGCTCTGACAGAGTCGTCAGCGGCGCCGAGATAATATCACGGATTGAGGAGAGATACAAGCTTGAAAAGCTGCCTCGGGAGCCCGGCAGCACCTCTGTCGTCT
>JAWACZ010000043.1:0-6686 GCA_038896555.1 Candidatus Caldarchaeum sp.
CCACACAAACTCTTCTATGCTCTTTACCTTGTTGGTGTTTGTGTTGTTGTAGAGCCTCCTTGTCCTCTACTTCAGCTTCCTGAACAACCTCACCCCGAACGTTTCCTGGAAGCATTCTATGCCTAGACGTTCAGAGCCCATGGATACCATGGACCAATGTCCACTATTACCTTCGCATGCTCCTAGGACCATCCTGAGGAAAGCATAGACCTACCTCTAGAAGCGTATACCGCGGTTATCTCGCCCAGCCTTTTCCCAACCGTCTCAAATCCTCCCGGGCTCACGCATCGGGCTGAAGACCATGCCCAGCCTATGGACCCATCGCCTAACACTCTCCCTACAGGCATGCGTCAACACATACCTCTTAGACACGTTCCTAAGCTTTTATCTCAATCGTGTGGAAATCTCTCCCGCTGGCTATTGCTAACCGCTTCAAGCGTCGGTTAGGTTTTTACTTGGATTCGTTTCATTGGCTCTGGTATCCTGCCTTCCAACGACTGAAAAGAGTTCCCAAGATTTGTTTGGTTTTCTTCACGACTTCCATTAGTTCCCTTAGGTCTTCGTCATCTGATTCGGAATAGGGGACGAAAGCACCTGTTAAAAAACTAGGAGGCGGCGTGTCCTTCACTTCATTTTCCCATCTCCGAATCTTCTTTACGTATCCCTTAAAATGGAGAAAATCATTCGAAGTTCGCGACCAAACATCAAGAACCGCCTCTGACGTTTCCTCGTCCACCGGCAACAAATTTTTCAGAAAGTAACTAAAGCTACTAATCTCCTTTGTATCGAATTTTTTCCGAAAACCCTCCAATCTATCGATCGCTCTTGCCTCGGATTTTTCTGATAAATCAAGGTAGAATCCCGAGGTAAGCGCCTCTAAAGAAACTCTCAAAGCGTGGAAGCATAGGGGTAGAGACCCTGTAACAAAGGCGGCGAGGGCTTGATCCATGGCGGGGTAAACGACCAGCACTACAGAGGTTATGAAGCAAGACCTGTCAGCTATTTCAACTCTCTGAAAATAGTTATTCGCAATTTCCCTCACAGTTTCCACTACATCACTCTTGAGTCGAAAAAGTTCCATGAATGCTTCCTTAGCGGTGGGATATGCTTTCAACTCTTTATGGATCCCTCGCCAGTAATCGAAAAATTTCTCTACGATGCTGTCTATAATGCAGTCCACGTTCCCGGAATTATTCATCGGCACGTTTTGTCGCGTCGAAATAAATAATCTTATAGTTTGTCCGGATAAGCATGGCTAGCCCCCTCTAGGTCTTATGGCTTGGCTTATATTCCTTATTCACTGGGCATGGTTTCTGGCGCTAGGCTTGTTGTGGAACACGGTCGTCCTCTCCTTCAGGTGTCTTAAGAACCTCTCACGCTGTTGCGCACGTCGAACCTTTGACGCTCATACCCTAGGCCAGGCCTTTGTAGGGCCCATGGACACCATAGACCCTTATCGACCACTTTCCTCGGCTTGTTAGTACAGAGCCTTCTTAAGGAATGTTAAGGCGTTTAGACAGCTCCTGCAGTAAGAGCCAGCAACCCCTTAGAAACTACGTCTACCGCAGACCATGCCTAAACGCATTAGTCTCGTCTACGGCTATTGCATGTCCTTGCTTTAGGCTCGATGGCCAGGCTTAACAGCTTGGAGACCTTCCTACAGCCACCATGGACCCCTATAATCGACCACCACAGGCTTACCGTCACATGAGTTTAGAACCCTCCTCAGAGGGCGATGCATTCATCATAAACCTCATCCCTAGAAGCATATACAGCTATCCTCCAGTATCAACGTCTATTGCAGACTATAGATAGACTGTTTGTCATGAGGCCTTCTGAACGGTTTCATCCACAGTCACAAGCCGGCTATGTCCACGCTCAGGCTTGAAGACACTCATAAGCCTATGAGACCGATCCACATATATCTCTGAGGCTTAATCAAGCGATAAACAATATAGCTCTATACGCCTTCTGGGCAGGGCTAAAGTTATGGAACCTGAAAAGCCTAGACATCAGCATGAATTGAAGAGGAAAACCTAAGCCAAAGACCTAACGAGAAAGCCTTAAGTAAAAAATTGACCGATCCTAAGCGGAGAGATGGCTTTAGGCCGTGTGCTTGTTTTAGGCGGTGCAGGGGATATGGGCAGCGGGGTTGTCGAAGAGCTCGTCAGCCTCGGTGTTGAAGCCGACATAGGGGACGTCAATAAAGAAAGGACCCAGAACGTAGCTCAGTCGCTGAAGCCCGCAGCAGACGTGGGTGTTGTCAAGGTTGACGTACTGTATAGGGAAGAGTTGAACAGCTGCTGTGAAAAAATACGACGTCGTCGTCAACGCTGTGGGACCGTTTTACAGATTCGGTTACGTGGTTGCCGATGCGCTAGTGAAAGCCGGCGTGAACGGTGTGGACATATGCGACGACTATGACGCAACAGAGAAAATACTCGGCTTATGTCAAGAGGCTTTGGACAAGGGTGTGACGCTTGTGACAGGGCTTGGATGGACTCCCGGGCTTTCAAACATCTTAGCTAAGAAATGTTGCGAAATACTGGGCGGTGAAGTTGACGCGGTTGACATCGGCTGGTTCGGCTCAGCCGCAGACTCCAAAGGCCTAGCTGTCGTAATGCATCTGTTCCACACAATAACCGGCGATGTTCCCATCTATCTTAACGGTAGAACAGAGATGGTCAAGGCCGGGACCTCGCCCATGTTTTTTGAATTCCCTAAAGTGGGGCGGCTTAAACTCTACTACGTAGGCCATCCCGAACCTATAACCATCCCGAGACACCTCAGGGTTTTGGAGAGGGTTGCTGTGAGAGGGTGTTTGGTGCCGCAATGGCAGAACAGCTTGGGGAAAATGTTCGTCAAAATGGGTTTGACATCGTCTAAGGAAAGGCTGGAGAGGCTCTCTAGGTTCATCCACAGGATTGAGGACGTGTTCAGAGCGGGTGGGCTGGAGCTCAGCGGGGTTAAAGTTGTTGTGGAGAAAGGTGTTGAAAGGGTGAGCTACTGCGCGGTAGGCAGGATGAGAAAGCTTACCGCGGCGCCGGCGGCGTTGGGAGCGTATTTAATTCAGAAGGGAGAATTGGATGAAAAAGGCGTGTACCCGCTAGAAGCCGTAATCAGCCCTACCCCGTTCCTTGGTAGGCTTGAAGGGGTTGGGGTTACCGCGGCTAAACAGTAGGTTTCTCCTAGCTGTTTACGCTGCCTGCTTGGCTGCCTTCTTTCTACTCCATTTAGCAGCGGAGCCCGTGGTCCCTGAAATACGGGTTAGCGCTTCCGAGATAAGGTTTAACGCCACAAGAGCCTATGAGTATGCGTACAAGCTGGCGACATCTTTCCCCTACAGGCCTACCGGCAGCGACGGAGCGTTGCAGGCATTCCTCTGGATACGGAGCGAGCTGAGCAGCATGGGTTACCAAGTGTTTGTCCAAGAGTTTGAGGTAACGATAGAGAAGCGTAGAATAGGAAGAAACGTGTACGCAGTCCTTGCAGGAGACAAACCCGAGGCCATAGCTGTTTTAGCCAACTATGACATGGTTCCGATGAGCTTTCAAGCAGCCAGCGACACAGCGGGACATGAAGGGGTTCTGCTCGAGCTAGCACGCTCCATGAAAGAAAGCTCAACCAACCGCGGGGTTGTGTTCGCGTTTGTTGACTAGGAGGAGTGGGGGATGCAGGGAACCAAGCACTTCGTCGAGAGATACGAAGGCCCGCTATTGAAAGCTGTTGTAGTAGCCGAAGGCCTGACCGTAGACAACCTAGTTTCAATATATCTAGAGTCTATGGGACAGTTCACCGGCTACTCTCCCCTCTGGCTTAGAAAGCTCTGCAGAGACGTGGGCAAGCATCTCAATGTAGATGTTGTAGACCCGAGCGGGTTTGAGGAATACGTCTACCGCGCGGTTGACATATCTTTCACAGACCAAGGCCCGGTAATTGCTAAGATGATTCCAGCGGTCGAGGTCTCCAGCAGGGGAGATTCGCCGACGCTTGCCAGACAAGTCTACCATACCACAGATGATAGGATGGAAAACATGAGGATAAATTCGTTCGACATCTACGGCCGCTACATCGCCACGCTTGTCAAAAGCCTTGACGAGGCCGACAGCATCCCGCCCTACAGCGCCGACTACCTAACGGTCGGAGACAGCTTCCTACACGCTTGGATAACCTATGCTGCTCCAGCCATTCTTACAGCACCCATCCTAATCCATGCGGTTGTGCTGTTGGAGAAGAGGAGAGAACTGACGCATGGTTTTCTAGAGCTGGGGGCTTATTTTGCAGCGTTCGCTATGTCTTTTCTGCTGGTGGCTCTGTCGCCTTCAGCTGGTCTTATACCGAGGTACGATACCTACCCGCCTCCGCCGAGGCATCCCTATCTATACACGCCAAATCCGTTAACCTACATCCTTTTCATCACGCCACCAGCCGTTGCAGCTCTCCTAACACGGCTTGAAAAACAGCCGACACCATTCCCTCCCATAGCCATCCTATCGGCCGCCGCCATTACCTCGCTGTTTTACAACAGGTTTGGAACCGTTGTCCTCCTCTCCCCGATCCTAGTCCTATGGCCTTGGATACCCTACGTCAGGAGAAGGATTCTCAGAGCCTCACTGTTGCTCGCCGGCCTTTCGACGTTTATACTTCTGCTAGCTCAGTTCGGTGAAACAATATACCTAGGGCCTTTGATAACATGGTACCTGCTGCTGGGCGTGGCTTACGGCCAGTTTCAACCACTTGGCAACATCATAAGCTCTTTGACGGCAAGCGTAATGGTGTACATGCTAAAACACTATATCGTCAAACGGTAGACAGAAAACAGCTTGACCGGCCTATAGCATGGTTTAGCGACGTCTGCTTGAACACAACTGTTGGCTTGCTCCATAACCGTGGCCCACGAAACTTTCCTTTCGAAACACCATCAGAATCGACAACATGCGCTATGTCAGCATCCAAAGCTTTGACAGGAGTTTAAACTTCAAGCTCTCCCAAACCAACGTCCTCACCGCCTTCCCTAACATGCTGGCTGGATAGACAACATTCCTTATCCTTACCTTACTCCTCTCATAGTCCAAACCTCTTACAATAGCTATCGGGATGGCTTCATCAGCTTGGCCGAAGAGTAGATTTGCAGCGGCTGAGACTAAGTCTGACAGGTCATCGACCCCGCCGAACTTTGGGTTTCCGTACAGGTCTCTTGCTCCGAAGCCTTTTGAAACTGGTTGGATAGCAGAACAGCCTACCGCTATGTCAACGGTTCCGAATTTGTCCAGCTTCCATTCCGTGTCGGCGATGACGACGTCTATATCCTTTCCGCCCAGCTCCTTTATTCCCTCCCTTAACCTCTTCGCTGAGACATCCTGGTCTTCTGGCATTAGCGTGCAGTAGCCCGGCGGCGAGTTTGAGAAATCTATACCGCCCCAGCTCAGAAGCCTTCCACCAACATCTATAAGAAACACGTAAGGTCTCTCTCTAATGACTTTCCAGGCAACCTCCCAGTTCTTCGAATGTTTTTCGAAAAACCGTCCCTCTTCAGCAGCTTCTCCACCGGGATCACAGCCACGATCCTGCCCTGCCTAAGGTACAGCTCCATTACCTCGGGATGTATCTTGTAAAATCTTAAGAGACGGCAAGCCTTAGGCGAGGGCTTTATGTCGCTGAGCCTGCAGGCCATGCCCTCAGTCTTTGGTCTTCAGCTATGCTTCTCAGAAGGTCGCGAACGAAGTCACCACTGCATACATTGTTGTATGTTAGAATTAGGAAGTCGAAGATGTTTCGGAAGTCTTGTCCCCTAAGCATGATAGGAAAAAGTGTAAACACTCTAAGCCTTCTCACGAAAAGGTCGATACGGTTTTCTCCGTCAATGCTAAGAAGCCTGAGAACCGCTTGCACCCATCTTTCCGTTAGCTGAACCTCGCCCGTATCTGTCGAGAACTGAATATAGCCTGCACTCGTCAGCTCTCTTCTCACCTCTATGTAGTCTCCCTCCGTCCTGTATATCGTGGTTTCCGCTAACGAGCTGTTCGTGACTCCGTTCAATCCATGCCGTCTAAACAAAAATAAAATCAACAGTATTCTGTTTGCCTCAATCCTCTGCATTTCGGAACGCCATGTGATCTCAGCGTTGCTCGTCATCGCGTAATGACTTGCATTCCTGAATATAAATTAAGGGAGCAGGCCGAAAGTGGAACCCCATCAATCACGGTGAACCTAAACATGCCATGAACCTGTGACATCCACTGTCTAATCTACTGCTATGAAGCCCATCCTAAGTCGTGAAACGGGTGACAACATCCACCTGCCTTGCGGAACCAAAAAATGTTTGAGTTTGTTGGAGAAGCAAGCTCGTTGACGGCTTTCACAGCTATTGTGACAAGCTTTGCAATCGTTTTCAGGAATTATTCGCAGACATTGTTGTGAGAAGACGACGCAATGTTGCAACCTGGGCTAAGTCTATTTGCTGCGAATGTTTAAATAACGTGGGGTCATATGTTTTTTATGGCTAGAAAGAGTCTGTCGGTAAAGATTTCGGAAGCGTTAGAGCTTTCTGAACGGCTGAACAAATTGCTGAACACTCTATCACCTGGTATTCGTCAAATAATCCTCAAACACATGCAGAGAAGGTCTATGCGCGGAAGCAGGAAAGCCAGGACCATTTTTAGGCGAGGCAGGCCGAAGCGGGCTGG
>JAWACZ010000044.1:0-6116 GCA_038896555.1 Candidatus Caldarchaeum sp.
TCATACTAGCCTTCTCGATAATCAGCATCTTCGGGATGGGAGGCTTCATCATAGGTGCTCTCCTAGCGCTGGTAGGCGGAATACTTGCGCTGACGTGGAAGCCACAGTAACGGATGGTGAGATGATGAGGAAGATTGTTTCGCTGGTGTTGCTGGCCATAGCGGTCGTCTCAATAACATATCTGCTGCAGACCTGGCCAACGGCTGGAAACACATCCACCACAGGTTCTGGCGTAGAGCTAACAATCTACAGAACCGAGCAATGCCCCTGCTGCAAAGACTACGAAGCCTATCTCAGGAGCAGGGGTGCTGTCTTCCGCACCGTTACAGTCGACGCCACAGGTCTGGAGAACATGAGAAAGAAGCTGGGTGTTCCAAAGGAGCTTTACAGCTGCCACACAGCTCAAGCAGGCCCCTACTTTGTCGAAGGCCATGTACCAGTCGAAGCAATCGCAAGGCTCTTTTCAGAAAAACCAACGTTAGACGGCATAGCCGTGCCGGGAATGCCCGCAGGCTCGCCCGGAATGGGAGGCGTGAAGACAGAGCCTCTAAAAATATACGCAAAAACAGACGGAAAAATATCCGTTTGGATGGTTTCATAGGCTTAAATCGGAAAAGAACACCATTACAACGTGCGGCATGCGGAAGAGGTCGGATATTATTCGTTTGATGGAGGATGCAAGGATGTTGGTCAACGCTGCTAAGGAGGTGCTTTGGTTTGGAATGGTACTTTGACGAGCTCCTCCAGAGGGCCAGTATGGTTAGACAGTGGAGGAAGTACGTCAGGGAGATTGCTAGAGCTGTTTCCAATGTTTTGCCTGACGCGAAGGTCTATGTTTTCGGCAGCGTGGTGAAGGGCGAGGCTGTCGGCGGAAGCGATGTCGACATCTTGGTGGTCTCCCAGCATACTCCTGCTAGCAACCTCGAAAGAGCGAGGGTGAAGCTTAGGATAGAGGAAGAGGCGGGCCTGCCGCTCTACCATCCCTTCGAAATACATCTGGTGGACGAGGAAGAGGCGGAATGGTACTACCGAAGGGTTAAAGAACTCACTAAAGCCAACTGTCTTTTATCAGACAGCTGCGACGGAAACCTCTAACCCAAGGTCCCGCTGACCAACAGGGTAAACGGTTTTCAGCAATTATGTTAATGGTTTTTATTGCCGGCTGCGTATCTTTGGCTGAGCATGACCGTTAAGGTTTTGGAGAGGTCTGACCGTAACCGGGTTTTGGCGGGTGTTTTCGGCGGGCTGGGAGAGTATCTCAACGTCGACCCCAACATCCTCAGACTTGTGGGGGTCATTCTCCTGATACTCGCACCCATTCCCATGACTGTTGTCTACACTGTTGCCGTCTTGCTGATACCGCGCAGAGGCGGGATATCTTATGTTTCACCCTCGGTGGACATGGCGAGGGTCGGGCCTGTGATAGCTGGGCTTGCACTACTTGTCATCGGCCTCGCGCTGATAGGTGGCGTTCCATGGACAGCTGTGGCATGGCCTTTCATGGGGCTTACACTGGCTTTAGCCAGCCTTGCAGGCCTAGTCATCGCCGTCATCGGCTTGGTTTTGCTGGTGGACCAGCTGAGAAAGCTTTAGCGCAGCACCGGCTTTTCTGTAGACTAGGTAGAGGTTTGTAGCCAGCAGCAAAGCTGAAACAAACGTGAAAAACCTACCGTAGTCCTGTAGGACTGTGAGAAGAGACAAACCAGCTCCAGAAGCCATCAGAAGGCCGAAGACGAGTCCGCTTCCGCAGCATGAGAAGAACGAAAACATGGCGGGAACCGCGGCCGCCCACGACAGATGAATGTTTCCAGCAACCCTGCACGACATGTGCCTGCGTGCGTAGGAGATGGCGGCGACGTTCAAAGCAACCAACGCCGTCAAACCAAAGAGCGAGATGAGGGCTTCGGGGTTTATCGACAGAACCCATCGTTTGTCTAGGTAGATTGTCAGCCAAGGCACCTGCATGAACGGTCCGTCGAACACAACGTCGGCGGAAGGTGTGTGAAAGCTGGGGGGAAGCTCGTAGGGAAGCTGGAAAACTATACCGACTGCGAGGACGTACAGGGCTGCGAAAGACATGGAAACAGCGACAGAGGCCAGCCTAACCTGCTTCGCCAACAAAGCCTGCCGGAGAAACTGGCCAAAGCCCACGAATACTACGACTTCGCTGAGGTATTTTAGTCTCCGTATGACGGGCTTTATGGCTTGAGGGTTGCTCTCGTCGGGCTGGGGGTTGTAGGCCGGAGCTTTCTGGAGCTTGTTTCGAGAAACAGGGGCGAGCTTTTGTCCCGCTATGGCCTCGGCCTCCACTTAGTGCTGGCGGCTGACAGGTCGGGAGCGGTCTACAGCTTGTCGGGAATGAACGTGGAGGAGCTTTTGTCGGCGAAAAAGGGGAAAGGAATAAGGCACATGCCTGACGTGAGGTCTTCTCAAAACGTGCTGGATGCTTTGGATGAAGCGGAGGCCGACCTGCTTGTCGACGCAACACCTACAAACATCGTCGACGGAGAGCCGAGCTACAGCATCATCAGAAAAGCTTTCCTGAACAGGATGGATGTGGTGACGGTCAGCAAGGGGGCGCTCGCCCTCTACATGCCGGCTTTGAAGGAGATGGCGGCGCATAGAGGTGTTTATCTGAAGTTTAGCGGAACTGTCGGCGGAGGAATGCCCGTCTTAGCCTTCGCGAGAGAGTGTAGCAGAGCCGACAGAATCGAAGCCATCGAGGGAATTCTCAACGGAACAACCAACTACATACTCACACGTATGGAGGAGGATGGGTTGGATTTCGGCAAAGCCTTGGCAGAGGCGCAAAGGCTCGGCTATGCTGAAGCAGACCCCACGCTTGACATAAAGGGTATCGACACGGCATGCAAAATCACCATACTCGCCAACGAAGTGCTTGGAATGAGGGCAACGGTCCACGACGTCAGGGTTGAGGGGATAGACAAAGTCTCCGTGGAAGAGGTAAATAGAGCCAATTCTGAAGGGAAGGCTGTGAGGCTCGTGGCCGTAGCCGGCGGCGGAAAGCTTGAGGTAGGCCCTAAAACGCTCGAAGCCAGAGACCCGCTTGCCGTTAAAATGGCTATGAACGCTGTAAGATTCAAGACAGCTTTCTCAGGAAACCATGTTATAACCGGCAAAGGAGCTGGCGGAGTTGAAACAGCCACAGCGATAATACGGGACGTTGTCGCCATAAAAATGGTGAGGTCGGAGGTGGGTGAGAGAGTTTGAGGATTGTGATGAAGTTCGGAGGCTCTTCGCTCGCTTCAGCCGACCTAATCAAGCATGCGGCCTCGATTGTGAAAAAACATGCGGAGGAGAACGAGATAGTCGTTGTATGCTCAGCCTCCGGCGACACTACAGACGAGCTGCTTTCGCTGGTTGAGACGGCGCGTCGAGGCCGTTCGGAAGAGGTTGAAAAAAAGCTTTCACAGCTGGAGCAGCATCATCTCAACCTTCTCGACGCCGTCGCAGACGACAGAGTGCGGGAGGAGACGGGGGAAACCCTTAAGCAATGGCTGCGGGAGCTGAGAAGAGCTACGCTCGGCATTCTCTACCTGCGTGAAGCAACACCCCGCAGCACAGACTACGTCCTCTCTTTCGGCGAAAAGTTTTCAACGCTCGTGATGGCCGGAACGCTCAACTCGCTCGGGCTGAAGGCACAGTATTTGGACGGGGGTGAGGCTGGAATAGTCACGGACTCGAACTTCGGAGAAGCCACGCCTTTGACGGAGGTGACGAGGCTTAACGTGAAAAGGCGTATTGGAAGGATGTTGGACGAGGGCATAATCCCTGTAGTTACAGGGTTTATTGCAACAAACGAGGAAGGCGTGACCACCACCTTGGGTAGAGGAGGCTCAGACTACACAGCCACCATTCTGGCCAGCAGCCTTCCATCCGACGAGGTCTGGCTCTGGACGGATGTGGACGGGCTTATGACAGCTAACCCGAAGATCGTGTCCGACAGCGCTGTTCTCAGAACCATCTCCTACAACGAGGCGATCGAGATGGCTTTGTTCGGCGCAAAGGGTCTTCATCCCCGGGCTTTGGAGCCGGCTATGGCTGCTAAGATCCCCGTTAAGATAAGGAACACTTTCAACCCTGGCGCGGAGGGAACTCTTATCACAGACTTTTCCGAAAGGTCTGAGAAACCTGTTAAAGCTGTTCTTTTGGTGAACAACACGGCTATGCTGACGGTCAGGGGGCCGAGCATGGTTGGCGAGCCGGGTACCGCGGCGAAGATACTCGACACACTCTACAGAGCTGGCGTTAACGTGATGATGATATCTCAGAGCATATCCGAGTCGAGCATCTCGCTGATAATCAGGCGAAACCATCTCAACAAAGCGGTTACGGCTATCGAGAAGGCTCTTCTCGGAACGAAGATGGTCGCCGCGGTCGAGCCTGAGGAGGACGTGGTTGTGGTGGCGGTTGTGGGTGAGGGGATGAAAGGCACGCCGGGGGTTGCAAGCCGAGTGTTCGGCGCAGTGGCCTCACGTGGAATAAACGTCAGGATGATTGCTCAGGGAAGCTCCGAGCTTAACATAAGCTTCGTGGTGAAGGAGACCGACGGCGTTGAAGCGGTTAAAGCAATACACGGCGAGTACGGACTGGGCAAAAGCGGTGAAGTCCGGAGATGATTCGTTGAAGCAGCCAGATGAGGAAAAGCTGTTGGAATCGTTATCTAAAATGGAGGCCTACCAGCAGGTTTTTCAAACCCATGCAGGCTATGAAAACAGGGTATTACCCGGCACGATAACAGCTCTCGTCGAAGTAGACCCTGAGGAAGTCAAGTCTCTGCCGGGAAGAAACAT
Source organism: Candidatus Caldarchaeum sp. (assembly GCA_038896555.1). Classification (GTDB taxonomy): domain Archaea; phylum Thermoproteota; class Nitrososphaeria_A; order Caldarchaeales; family Caldarchaeaceae; genus Caldarchaeum. Next base: position 4,815 of record JAWACZ010000044.1, read on the forward strand.
CCTGCTCGTAGGCGTTCCCGCCAGCTATTTCAACAGGCTGTGGAGCGGTTTCAAGGAGTCCGCGTCATTCATTCTTCTAACGCCTTTAACCGGCGACGACTACGACCTGTGGGTCATAGCTGTTCCCATGCACAGGCTTAGGAGAGTTACTTGGATAGTTTTCCCGATAACTGAGGCTGACCTCAGAGAAATAAGCAAGGAGCCGAGGTTTTCAGTCATATTGGTTCCTGTGAAGGAGCAGGATTTCGACGAGCTAACCAGCCGTGTGGAGGATGTTATAGAGCAGTTGGGCAGGGGAGCGCCTTTCCCTTCCGAGACCGGCATTATACTGCTGATGGACTTGACGGAAGTTTTCAAGTGAAATCTACTGTTGTCAAACTCTTCCTTTGACGAGCTCCACCATATGCTTGAACTGGTAGCTGTGTCTTACGGCTTGGAGCATTTCCTCAGCAGCAGCCATCATCAGAGGCTTGTCGAGAGCCTTAACCATGACCGCCGCCTCCTCAGGCATGACTCCGATTTCCATAGCCAGCCTCTCGAAATCTAAAACACCGGGCGCGACGTAGAAGGCGGAGAGGTTCACAGACGGTGGAGATGGCTTGTAATCCCTTACCTTGAAGAAGAAGTCCAGCCAAGCCGCAGCCTCTTCTCTGGTGTAGATTTTTCTCTTTTCGGGCAGGTTGAGGAGGTTGTTCGCGGACAGCAGCTGCTTGGCTAGTGTCTCTAAAGCCCGCCATGTGGCGAGGGGCCTCGACTCGGTCAGCCACGTATCCTCGTCGAGACATTTTACATAGTATGGCATGTGGCTTGGGTTGAGTGAGATGTTTACAGCTTTATGTTTTTTGTGGGAGGGGTTTGGCTGTCGGGGCTGCTGTCCAGCCATGTCTCGTCGTCGCCAGCTCTACCCCGCAGGTTAACGGTTCGGGCGAAAACGCATTGTTTTTAAAGTTTTCGGAAACGGCTGGGGGCACTGTCAACTTTTACTTAAGCCTTTCTCGGAATGTCTATGGCCTGGGCTGTTCCCCGCTCGGCCATGCATGTCTTCGACTACCTGGTCGAGCGCTTCTCCAGCCTCTTCAGGTTCCATAACTATAATCCTTCTGAGAAGGCTTATGCTGCCCTGTTGTTCTTGGCTGGGCTTAGCCTTAGGGATGTGTCTGAGAGGTATGCCTCTAGGGAGAGTGTTGGGGAGTGGGTTCATAGGCTGGGGAGGGTCTTCAACCCCATGCGTAAGCCCAGGAGTGGAAAATGTAAGGTTGTATTAAACTTTGGGTAGTAATATAGCAGTATGGAAACAAAAGA
>JAWACZ010000045.1:0-5193 GCA_038896555.1 Candidatus Caldarchaeum sp.
ATATTCTATACTGTTGCCTCCAATCTGTAAAATTATGTTTGCGAAGACTTGGGTAGCACCGGTATGGTTGAGCGTGCCGACGGTTGCAAAAAATATCATGAAAAACAATAGAGTCCACCAATCGATTCTCCTCTCGACAAGCTCACGAGCCCTTTCCCTTTCAAGCAACATAACAGCTCCTGCGAACAAGAACGGCACGCCTAGGAGCATCGCGTTTTTCCCTAATCCTAAGACCTGTTCGATTGGTGTGTGGAGAATAAGTCCTGTGATGGTTGCGATGAATATTGCGGCGGGTACTCTAATGTCGAATTTGTCGCCGTTGATTCCGTTTGCGGTGGACGTGGGGTTTACTGGTTGTTTGCCTAAGTTGTTTGCAAGTATTTTTATGTCTGTTTTATAAACGTACACGCTAATCAGTATAAACAGAATAAGAGCGGCGGTTGAGATCGGTGTTGCCCATCGTAAAAAGTCAGCGAAGCCCAGTCCTGCTCGAAAAGCTATCATGACGCCGACCGGATTCCCGACCACTGTTGCAGAGCTTCCTATGTTAGTGGCGAATACTGCAAGTATGATGAACCTAACCGGGTTTAGGTTGTATCTTGACGTAAAATCTAGTATTATCGCGCCCATTATCAAGATCGAGGTTACTTCATCAACCAAAGCCGCTAACAGGGCAGACATCGCTATCAACGAAGCAACCAAGATTCTTGGCCTGTTACCTACTCTCGCGAGAAGCTTGTCGATCAGCACTTCAAAAAAACGGGCATCCTCTAAGTATCCAACCACCACCATCATAGAGGCTAGAAACAGTATTGTGTCTAGATGAGCGAACTCTATCAGAAGGTTTATCTCAAGCAGGTTTGTTCCCAGCATGATCGCTAGGGCAAAAAAAGCGAACACAAGCCTGAACCTCCAGAACATAAGAGTTGCTCCAATCATGCCGCCGAGGACTACGAGCGAAACTGCCTGGCTCGTGTTAAGCCCTAATACGTAGGCTAGAGCCGACACAAACAGCAGGAGCAACGAATATTGGACCAATTTGTCCATCGAACGGCAACCTCTCGAGTCTCAAATTTGACATTAGTCTGACGTATTTTACTGTTTAAGAAAATGTTACGGCTGGGATGAACGGATTGTCTCGAGAATGCTTATCGCCATCCAGAGCTGCGTCCTTGTGAACGAAGGCATGTTAGGGTCGTTGATTATCTCCTCTATCAACTCGATGGAGTTTGCAGCCCTTACAGCAGGATTGTATTTTTCGTTGAAAAGCTCTTCTGAAGCTTGTTTCGCTACGCGTCTTATGTTTCGGGGTGTCTCTGTGTCGTTTATTATGGTCTCTAGTATTTGGACGACCTGCTGCCGCTTGGCTTCCCAGTCTTGACTCCCCGCAGGCAAAGCCCGAGCACCCCGTCAAACCTAGCTACCGTTTGAATAGCGTGCTTAAAACTCTTTCAGCCGCATACAGCCCCTTTGCCAGCAGAGCCAACGAGCTTGGCATATTTGGCCAGCACGCCTGAAACATACCTCGGCGGCGGGGGCGTCCAAGCCTTGAGCCTTTTCTGGATTTCTGTTTCGTCAAGCTCGACGTCAAGCCTTCTGTTTGAAACGTCGATGACCACGGTGTCTCCGTCTTCGAGGGCTGCTATTGGGCCTCCTACCGCCGCCTCCGGCGCCACATGCCCCACCATCAGGCCATGCGTCGCTCCTGAAAACCTGCCGTCGGTTATCAGCGCAACCTTCTCCTTAAGCCCCTGGCCCACAACTATGGCGGTGACAGCGAGCATCTCCCTCATCCCTGGCCCGCCCTTCGGCCCCTCATACCTTATGACGATCACATCGCCTTCATGAATCTCCCGCCTGAGCAATGCTCTGTAAGCCTCCTCCTCCGAGTTGAAGACGCGGGCGGGGCCTTTGAAATTCTGAATTGTTGAGGCCGTGGATTTTACGACAGCTCCCTCCGGAGCTAGGTTTCCCTTGAGTATCGCTATGCCGCCTGTTGGATGGAGAGGCTGCGTGATTGGGCGGACCACCTCCCCGCCGTCGCCTAACTTGAACTCTCTAAGGTTTTCCGCTAAAGTCTTCCCAGTAACTGTTAAAACGTCTCCGTGCAAAAGGCCTGCTTCCAGAAGCTTTTTTAACACGACGGGCACTCCACCAACCCGGTCTAGGTCAACCATAACAAACCTTCCTCCAGGCCTCATGTCAACGATGTGAGGGGTTTTTCTGCTTATCCTATCAAACACATCTATCTCGAGTTTAACGCCAGCTTCATGAGCTATCGCTGGTATGTGGAGAACCGCGTTCGTAGAACCGCCCATAGCGCACACCGTCGTGACAGCGTTTTCAAAAGCCTCGTAAGTCATAATATCACGGGGCTTTATGCCGTTTTCTGAAAGCTTCATAACCTGTCTGCCAGACCTGTAGGCCGCGTCGTAGATTCTGTCGTCCACAGCCGGGATTGAAGCTGTTCCAGGCAGCGACATTCCAAGCGCCTCTATGGCCGAGGCCATGGTGTTTGCAGTATACAGTCCTGCGCAAGAGCCCTCCGTGGGACAGGCGACTCGCTCCAGCTCTGCCAACTCCTGCAAGCTGATCTGGCCTGAGCTGTAGGCTCCAACGGCTTCGTAAACGTCTTGAATGGTGACGTCACGTCCCTTATACTTGCCTGGGAGGATTGTGCCTCCGTAGAGGAAGACGGAGGGGATGTTTAGACGGGCCATGGCCATGACTGTGCCCGGCAGGCTTTTGTCGCACCCCGCTATGCCTACAAGGCCGTCGAACCTTTGGGCGAAGCACATGAGCTCGATGGAGTCGGCTATCACCTCCCTGCTTACAAGCGAGCCTTTCATGCCCTCCGTGTTCATCGATATTCCATCGCTTACCGCTATTGTTGTGAACTGAATGCCTACTGCGCCAGCTTCCCAAACCCCCTCCTTAGCTCTCCTAGCCAACCCGTCGAGGTGAAGGTTGCAGGGAGTGACTTCGTTTCCCGTGCTGGCCACGCCGACAAACGGTTTGCTGAAGTCAGCATCCTTCAAGCCTACAGCCCTGAGCATAGCCCTGTGAGGAGCTCTCTCAGGCCCTTCAGAAACATCGCGGCTGAATGTTTTTCCTGACATGATGCTTATCTGTTCAAACGGCATTTAAATTTTGCTAAACCAATTCAACATGGTTTGAGAAAGGGCATTTACATAGCTGTTGAGGGAATCGACGGCGTCGGTAAAACCACTCAGTCAAACCGTCTGGCTAAGCTGCTTAGGTCCAGAGGTGTTAAAACTGTTTTGACAGGTGAGCCGACACACATGGCGGTGGGAAGGCTTGTCAAAGAGGGGCTTAGAAGCGCTGGGAAGTATTCCGAGGAAGTGATGGCTTTGCTGTTCGCCGCCGACAGGCTGATGCATGCTGAGAAGGTGATACAACCAGCTCTGAGGAATGGGGTGACTGTGGTCTCAGACCGTTCGGTGATATCTTCTTTAGCGTACCAAGCTGTGGCCACACACAGGAGAAAATGGGTTGAGTGGATCAACAGGTATGCGGCAAAACCTGACGTCGTTGTTTACATCAGCCTAAAGCCTGAGAAAGCGTTAAAAAGGCTTAGAAGATTTTCAGCCCAACGTTACGAGAGGCTGAGGTTTCTGAAGGCTGTCGACAGAATGTACAGGCTGGTTTTGAGACGTGGCTGGAGGGTTGTCTGGGTTGACGGCGACGGAACAGTGGAGGAAGTAGGCGAAAGGATTGCTAGAGGCTTGGCTAAGTTCATTCCAGAATTGAGGAGATGACCTTCTCCGCAGCACTACGAACCCTTTCCACCTCCTCTACATCCCTGTCAACATATATTCTGAAAACATGCAACGGCTTCGAAAGCTCTCTCAATATCCACGACTCCGCTAAATCGCTTGGATAAAGCCTAACTTCACCGGGTCCGTACTTGGTTAAGGGCGGGGCGTGGGAGAAGTCAAAGTAAACCCTGGAAGGGTTGATGCCGGCCATTTCCGCAACCTCTTCCTCGACTTCCCGCTGCTCAGCCAACGTAGTAATCTTTCTGACCTCTCCGAAGACCTGCTTCTCATACAGCCTTCGCGGCAAAATCCTTCTCTCAAGACGTTCTACAACCCATCTCGTGGCGGGATGGTTTTTCATAAAACACCATGTGCTGAAGTCGTCGTGTTCAACGTACTGTTGCGGCGTCATCTCCGAGAAGTTCAGCTCGGACTTGAGCATTGTTGCGCCGCGGAGAAGAAGTATTTGGGCTGCTCTGACGGCGTGGTGGAAGTATATGTTGATAAAGGAATGGTAACGGGCTATGGCCAGCTCTTCAACAGCACCTACCCCCCGCACATCCACCGCAGGCCCGTCTTCGAGCAACCTGGTTAACCGTATTATCCTTTTCACGTCTATGACGCCGTATGTTGCTCCGGTGAAGTATGCGTCTCTGACTAGGAAGTCAAGCCTGTCTACATCCAACGGACCTGAAACCAAGCTGCTTAGCCTACTCCTTCCCTGAAGAACTTTGACTACCTCACCCCGGTCAATTCCAAGCCTTTCCAAAGCCTCGCCCAACTCCTTGTCATGCTCGATTATCCGCATGCTCATCTGCTCATGGCTGACACCCTTGTCGAGGAGAAGCTGCTCGAACAGATGGGAGAAAGGCGTGTGTCCTATGTCGTGTAACAGTGCGGCTGTTTTGAGCAGGGTTGTTTCATAGCTGTCTAACCCAAGATGTTGTGCAAACTCGCCTGCGAGAAACATGCAGCCTATCGAGTGGTCGAACCTGCTGTGACGTGCTCCTGGGTAGACGAGGTAGACGAGAGGGAGCTGGCTTATGCGTCTAAGCCTTTGGACGGCCCTTGTGTCGACGAGGCCGAGCTCCTGATCCGACAGCGTGATGTAGCCGTGGACGGGGTCTTTGATCAGCTTCAACCCGTGGTACGGTGATGTCTGCGTCCAATAAGGTTAATGGAACAGCCTTATCCCGGCTGTTTTAAACGCGGCAGAGGAATGACAGCGGTTGTGCTAGCCCTCAAACTCCTTAGAATCCATTTTGATGCCGAGGTAGGTGTAGACGGCTGTTTTGACGGCTTTCAGCGGGAGAAGCGCGCATTTTATCCTGACAGGCCCTACCTCTATTCCCAGAAGGTCGAAGACATGCTGCTTACTCAAGTTCTTAAGCTCATTCAAGGACTTGCCCTGTAT